>NZ_JBFAME010000011.1:0-162905 GCF_040660275.1 Nocardiopsis sp. NPDC049922
ATGCGCCCCGTCGAACTCTCCAGTGACAGGCTCACCCTCCGCGAACTGCGCCCTGCCGACGTCGACGACCTGCTCCGGGTCTACGGCGACCCGGAGGCCGTCCGGCACCTGTCGTTCACACCGCGCACGAAGGAGCAGTGCGCCGCCATCATCGAGGCCGCGGTCGCCGACGCCGAGCGGGAGGACAGGAGCGTGTACATGCTCGCTGTCGCGCGCCAGGACCGTCTGGTCGGCAGCGCCCGCCTGGGGGTGGACGAGCGCCCCCACAGCGCGCAGATCGGGTTCGCCCTCCGGCCCGACATGTGGGGGCAGGGGCTGGGCGACGAGCTCGTCGGACTTTTGCTCCGGTTCGGCTTCGAGGATCTGGGGCTCAAACGGATCTGGGGTGCGCGGTCACCGGAGAACCATGCCTCCGAGCGCGTCATGCTCAGGGCCGGAATGGTGGAGGAAGGACGGATCCGTCGGCACCTGTGGACCCGGGACGCCTGGCGCGACTCCATCGTCCACTCGATCCTGGACGACGAGTGGGCTCCGAGCTCACCGACACGCAAGGTATAGGTCGCCCAGAGCCCCTGCCCCGGACCGAGTGACGGGAGGTGATCCCGGCACGCACCAGAACCTCCCCCCTCTCCACAGAACGCAGAGATCACCAGCAGTCGGTCAGAGCCACTTTTCATACGACGTTGGCAACGGCCACATGCGGCCAGGGCAATCCAACACGAGGTGTATCCGGGCGGCCACTAAACTACGCTCTGGTGTCGCTTCGACGGTTCCGTCCTGAGGGGCAACGGCACGAGCCGACCCTGGCGGGGCTCCTCCCGAGCCGTTCTCCGGCCCGCCCTCCCTCTCCACTGAAAAGGTCTCCATGCAACTCCAGCCCCCACAGCCCAGCCCGACCACCTATCCCGAGCGCTTCCCCGCCCCTGGGCCGGTGCGGGGCCTGGCCGTTGTGCTCTGGATCTCCGCCGCCATCTCGTTGGCCGTGCTCGTCATCAACATGGCCACCGCGCCCATGTTCGACGTCGAACCCGGGTACGCGTTCGGTTACTCGCTGCCCCATACCCTCATCGGCGTGCTCCTGGCCGTGACCGCCGTCCCGATCACCCGTGGCCGTTCCTGGGCGCGAACCATGGCCAAAGTCGTCCTCATCATCCAGATCGTCCTACAGTCGATGATGTTGATCAGCGGAACCAGTCCCTTCTGGGCGTTGTTCCTGCTCCCGCTGTCCATCACCGGGGTGATTCTGCTGCACCGGCCCATGTCCCAGTGGTTCTTTTCGGTCCACCAGCGGGCTGCCAACCAGGAGTACACGCAGCAGTACGCGGCCCACCCCCCGCACCAGCAGGTGGGTCAGGGACACTACCCGTCCCAGCAGTACCCGCAGCAGACCTACAAGCAGCAACCGCCTCAGAACGGCTCCTGGGACCAGTATCCCCACCAGCAGTAGTTGTACGGCGGAGGCTCGGCCACCCGCACAGAGTGGCCGAACCTGCTGTTTTCCGGGCAGAGCAGTTCGCCGCGACAAAGAACCAAGCACAAGTCTTACATCGACATCGTTCTGGACGATGGCTGGAACCCCGACAGCCCCTTTTGGAGCCCAGCCCAACCGGACGAGCTTCGACTGCCGGATCGGCCCTGTGAAAGGCTCCCTCGCTCCCGCGTGCCCGCTCATCCAGGCTGCCGAGTTCCACGAGGAGATCCCTTCCACGGTGACCGGCTCAACCGGGAGAGAGCCCTCCCCACCCGTGTCTACCCCTGTTCTGGGGAACCGTCGACCACCTCTTCGAACACGAGCCGGACGTCAACGCCACCCCTCAAGAAGGAATGAGAAGATAGGTACAGCGGCAGCCATAGTCCGGTGAACAGCGTGAGGCAGGACGTTCTCACTGTCGGGGGTCACAGAGCCCAGCAACACCTCAGCGACCGGAGGCGTAACAGCAGTGAAGGCGAAGGCCGCCTCAAAAAGGGTGGCCGATCGCGGTACTGCGGCCGTATCCAGGACAGGGCACCACCGCCGACCCACGACCGGCAAGAACCCCGCGAGGTGCCATCGGACGCCGCCCACCCCGTTTCGTGCTCCACAGTTATGGACTGACACGACACCCAGCGGCACCACACGGCCCCAGACGGCACTACGGATCGGATGGGGTGACACGAAATGGTACGTAGCGACACGTAGCTTTACGTAACCAGCGAACTTCCAATCCGATGGCAGCGGTAGTGCCCTGGTGCACCCCTGCGGGTGCACCACATCGGCCGGGAACGTGCACCCGGAGGGTGCACACCTCCCAGCGGAACGCGGGGCAACGCGGCACAACCAAGGGACCACCTCCCCCACAACCTGCGGATTCTCGTGTTTTCGCAGGTCAGAACACTTATCGACCGCAGTTCAAGTCCCGTCACTCACCCCAGAGCCGACAAGGCCCTGACCAGCGAAAACGTTCGCTGGTCAGGGCCTTTCGCGTTGCCGGGGGTGCATCGGAGGAACCGTCCCGGCGTCTCCGGACCGGTCGGCCCCGGGTCAGATCAGACCGCCACGCGACGCGGCGTGCACCGCCGAGGCCCGGTCGACGGCCCCGAGCTTGTCGTAAATGTGCAGCAGGTGAGTCTTCACCGTCGCCTCGCCGATCCGCAGACGGCTCGCGATGGCCCGATTGGTCATGCCCGTGGCCACCAGCCGGAGCACCTCGGTCTCCCGGGGGCTGAGCACCGACCCGGTCTCCTCCGACACCGGGCCGCTGAGCGCCGCCAGGGCGGCGGCCGTCAGCACCGGACGGCCCTGGGCGACCTCGTGGACCGCCCGGACCAGTTCTTCCCGAGCCGCGTCCTTCAGCAGGTAGCCATCGGCTCCGGCTCGCATCGCCTCCCGAATGTCGCGGTCGGTGTCGTAGGTCGTGAGCACCAGGATCCGGCAGCCCTGGGGGTGCCGCCGACGCAGTTCCCGGATCGCGTCCACACCGGACCCGCCGGGCATCCGCAGGTCCATCACCACCACGTCGGGTTTGGTGTGTTCGGCCATGGCGATCGCCTCCACGCCGTCCCCGGCCTCCCCCACCACCGCCAGGCCGGGCTGGGCGTCCAGGAGCCCGATGAGGCCGTCGCGGACCACCGGATGGTCGTCGACCACCAGCAGCGTGATCGGGTCGGGGTTCATCGGGGCACCACCGCGCTGACCGTGCACCCCTCTCCCAAGCGCGACTCCACCGACCACTGTCCGGCTACCTCGGCCACCCTCGCCGCCATCCCCGCCAGCCCGTGCCGCTGGCTGTCCGGTGCCTTCACCAGGCGGTCGTGGTCGAATCCCACGCCGTCGTCGTACACGTCGACCATGACCATCTCCGGCGGCCAGCTCAGGGACACCGTGACCTGGCAGTCTCCGGCATGCCTGGCCACGTTGGACAGCGACTCCTGCACCACCCGCAGCACCACGTGGTCGTGCTCGGCCGCAGGGCCCGGTGAGCCGTCCACCACCAGCTCGGACTTCAGTCCCGTCCGCTTCGACCAGAGCTCCAGCTCCTCCCGCACCGCGTCGGAGAGCCCCTGGCTCTGGAGCTGGCGCGGCGCGAGGGCGACCACCGCCCGGCGGGCCTCGTCGAGACAGGTGTGCGCGCTGGCCTCCGCCAGTTCGAGCCGCTGCCGGGCGACTCCCCCGAGCTCCGTGTCGGGGATGGCCTGAAGCTGCCTGATCACCGCCACCAGCCCCTGGGCGACCGTGTCGTGGATCTCCCGGGACAGCCGGGCCCGCTCCAGCGACACACCGGTTTCCCTGGCCTGGTCCAAGAGTTGCCGGTGGAGTCGGAGATTGCCGCGATGGGCGGCCGCGAGTTCCTCAGCCACCCGTTCCCGCCTTCCCACCTCTGTCTCCCGTGCCTGCTCCAGCCGCAGAATCGTCTGGGAGATGACCAGGTTGACCAGCGTCAACACCAGCACGACCCAGGGCCCGCTCCACAGCCCGGCGAGTCCGCCCGCCTGCCCGAAGGCCGAGAGCACGCTGGTCGCCACCACGACCGCGACGGTCCACCCACCGTCGAACCAGCGCCGGGCGTCGAAGTAGCCGACGAAGGCGTAGATGGCGAGGTATGGATTGAGCGCGGTGGCCAGGAGCAGCAGCACGGTGTGGAACACGATGCCGGTCTTCAGTACCAGCCCGCTGACCGAACTCTCCCCGTACCGGAGGAGCGCCAGCCTCATCATGATCAACGGCAGCGTCAGGAGCGCCGACCACAGCAGCCATTCGTGTGGGAGCAGCCCTGGCGGCAGCCAGGCCACCGCATGGGACAGCAGCAGCAATCCGATCGGGGCTGGGGGCCAAGGCATGGAGCGATTATGGCCCGCCTCTGGAGCGGGAGCCACCTCACCGGTATCCACCGATCGGTGGATGGACGCCGTCCAGTCGGTTGATGCCCGCGTGTGGCGCCGAACCCTAGCGTCGAGGGCATGAGTCAGGACACCGTCGCCCCCGACAGCTCGACCGCTGACACGAGCGTCCGCCTCCACGGACTCGACGCCCTGCGAGGCGGGGCGCTCCTGCTCGGCATCGTGTTGCACGCGCTGTTGCCGTTCCTCCCCGGAATGCCGTGGGTGGTCACCGACCCCACCCCCACCTTCGCCGTGGCCGTGCCGATCTTCGTGATCCACCTGTTCCGGATGGTGCTGTTCATGGCGCTGGCCGGATATTTCGGCGCCATGGTGCTCGGGCGCCGCGGCCCGTGGCGCTACCTCAAGGACCGTGTGACACGGATCCTGCTGCCGGCGGTCGTCTTCTGGCCGGTGTCCGTGGGTTCTCTGGCCCTGTTGGCCATCGCCAACACCGCGTGGCGCGGTGCACCGGCGCCGGAGGCACCGGACGCCGCGACGGGTGGACAGAGTCTTCTGATGCTCTTCACCCCGGCTCAGCTGTGGTTCCTCTGGACGTTGACGCAGATCGTGGTCAACGCCCTGGTCGTCCGGGCCGTCGCACACCGGTTGTTCGGCCCGGAGCGGGTGCGGCGCGTGGTCGCACGCGCGGGCGATGTGCTGTCCTCACCGGGCGGAGTGCTGCTGGCCGCACTCCCCTATCTGGCGGGGCTCGTGATCCAGGGGGACCTCACCGGCGGGGGCATCGATGCCCCGATGACGATCGTGCCCGAGGCGAGCTCGCTGGTCCCCTACCTGGGCGCCTTCGCGGTGGGCTGGGCACTGCACTCCAGCGGGGCAGCTCTGCCGCGCCTGTCCGGTCACTGGGTCCCGTACCTGGTGGTGGCGGTGGCCACCACGGCCGCGGCGCTCCTCGCCATGGACGGGTGGGCGCTTCCACTGCCGGTCGAGGCCGCGCTCATCGCGGTGGCGGGATGGACCTGGACCTACGGCCTCCTCGGCGTGTGCGTGCGGCACCTGACCCGGGAACGGCCGACCGTGCGCTATGTCGCGGACGCCTCGTACTGGGCCTATCTGATGCACATGCCGCTGCTGATTCTCGGGGAGATCCTGGTCGCCGACCAGCCCTGGCCCGTCCTGGTCAAGCTGGGGGTGGTGCTCCTCGCGACGTGCCTGGTGCTGCTGGTGAGTTATCACCTGCTGGTGCGCTCGACCCCGCTCGGACGGTGGCTCAACGGCAGACGGTACCCGTTCCGGCCCCATCCGATCGCCCCGGTCGGCCGGGAGGAGCCCGACGGGTCGACGCACGCGGGGGCGGGCGCCGTCTCCTCCGCCGCCCCCGGCACACGCACCGCGGCCCCCTGACCGTGGCGATCACCGGTGAGGGCGGCACCGGCAAGAGCCAACTGACCGCCCAGATCGTCGCCGAGGTCTCCGACCGCTTCCCCGACGGCCGACTGGAGTTCGAGCTGTACGGAGGCACCGAGCACGAGGGCTCCGCGCAGTCCGGACCGCCCCCGCGGGGCGGGTTCGCCCTCGTGCAACGCCTCAGCCGCTCCCTGCGCCGCGGCGGATCCGGTTGGTCGCGGCGCGGATCCACGGACGACGGATACCGCGACCCCGACACCATCGCCTCGGTGCAGCGCGAACCGCGCCGCCCCCAGGACGTCCTCACACAGATGCTCACCACGATCGGTGTCCGTGTGCCCGGGGGCACCTCCCTGGACGAACTGAACGTCCTGTGGAAGACCGAGACCGAGGAGCGCCGACTCCTCATCGTCCTCGACAACGCCAGGGACTACGCCCAGGTCGAGCCGCTGCTGCAGAGCGGGCGCGGCTGCGCGGTCCTCATCACCAGCCGCGACGGTTTCCCCGACGCCCCGCATCCCGTGCTCCGCCGCCGACTGGACACCCTGTCGCACGACGAGGGCCTGGAACTGCTCAACCGACGCGTGAACACCTCCCCCGTTCCCTGTCCGAGGACGACCGTGCCGCGCTGCCCGGTCTCGCGGCCGCCTGCCACGGATTCCCCAGGCCCTCTGCCTGGTCGCCAGCCAGATCACGCAGGAACGCGGTCTGAGCGCCGCCGCCGTCCTCCGCCACATGGAGGATC
This sequence comes from Nocardiopsis sp. NPDC049922, assembly GCF_040660275.1. Lineage (NCBI taxonomy): Bacteria > Bacillati > Actinomycetota > Actinomycetes > Streptosporangiales > Nocardiopsidaceae > Nocardiopsis > Nocardiopsis sp. NPDC049922. The sequence goes on from NZ_JBFAME010000011.1 coordinate 6,470, forward strand.
CCGCCCTCCGGGTGGAGATGCCCGGGCCGAAGGCCATCGCCGCCTCCCTCGCCTCCAGCCTGCGACGCTGCGCACCGCGCGAACGGCTCCTGCTCAACCGCCTGGCGGGCGCCGGGCTGACCACCTTCACCGCGTGGTCGGCCGCCGCCCTGCTGAGGGTCTCCGAGGACGAGGCCACACCGGTCCTGTTGGAGATGAGCCAGCGCCACCTGGTCACCCACCTGTACGAGGCGGGCGGATTCGACCGGTACCAACTGCACGACCACGTCCGCGAGACCCTGCTGCTGAACGGTCCGCACAGGCTCGGCGTCCCGGAGGAGGAGCTCCCGGACTGGTTCACGGGAGGAACTCGAACGCGCGGTGGAACGGCTCCTGCGCGCGTTCGACCGGCTCGCGACCGAGGCCGCCCGCCGTGCCGCGCCGCGTCAGTGGAGTTTCGGCGGCGACCTGTACCGCCCCGACCTCCCCTCGGAGCCTTTGTGGAAGCCGGAACAGTCCGGCCTTCCTGAGAAGACCGACCCCATGACCTGGCTGGACACGGAACACCGGAGCTTCGAGACCTGCTTCCGGTGGACGCGGCCGAGCGGCGAGGGGTCCCGGTACACCGGGGCGCGGCACCGTCGGCATCAGCGCGCGATCGGGTACGGATGGCGGTTGCGCCGTGCCTTCTCCGTCCTCTGCCAGGCCGGACACACCCGGTGGGAAGCCATGCGGGAGGCGACCCAGGAGGCGGCCGAGCTCGCCCTCGAGATGGGCGACCCCCTCGCCTACGCGATCTCCCAACTCGACCGCGCCGAGGTCGCCAGCGGCCAGGGCGACCACGACACAGGACACGAACGCGCCCTGACCGCGCTGTACGTCCTGGACCACCTGGAGGACGTCGACGACCGGTGGCTCGCGCGGGCACACCGCGCGGCGGGGGCCAACCTGTACCGGCGCGGCGATCTCGACGACGGCCGCGCCGAGATCGAGACGGCCGTGCGGATCTTCACCGACCACGAGGACCGCTGGTGGCAGGTCCGGGCGCTGTGCAACCTGGCCGAGGTCTACCGGTTCCAGGGACACCACGTGCGCGCCTTCGACCTGCTCGACAACGCGCAGGACCTCCTCGTGGGGTCCCAGAACGTCCCCGAGCAGTGGGCCAGGGTCCAGCTCCAGATCGGCGAGGTCCTCCGCCTGCGGGGGTTCGCGCTCCACGCCTGGTTCGTCCTGGAGGCGGAGCGGGAGTTCACTCGGATCGGCGACGACTGGGGGCGCTGGCGCACGTGCCTGGTCCTGGGCCAGGTGAGGATGGCCCACGACCGGCGACTCGGCAAGGAGGAGATGCTGAGGGCCGCCAAGGGGTTCCTCGCCCTGGGGACACGTGGTGGCACGCCCGCGCCCACCGACTGGCGGCGGAGTCACTCCAGAAGGCGGGACGGCTCAACGAGGCGGAGGAGCTGGCGAGAGTCGCGGTCGAGGGGTACCGGGGACCGCACCACCGTTCCGGGCAACTGCGGGCGGTGAAACTCCTGGCGGAGACGCTGCTCCTCCTAGCCGAGACGCTCTTCCACCGCGATCGGCTGGCGGCCCTGCGCACGGCCCAGGAGGCCGTGGAGCTGGTGGAACTGGCGGAGCACGACGTCCGGTCGGGGGCGGTGCCGAACGCGCTGTTCCAGGAACTGCGGGAGACGACGAGGGAGACCCGCAGGCTCCTGCGAGCGATCCACGAAGGGCACGACTGACCACCGGGGATCGGGGCGACCACGGAAGGAACGCCCCGGACGGACGCCCACGGACGCACTCGGGGAAGGGAACGCGGCCCCTGGGAGACCATTCGGTGAACTCCGGACTGAGGTTGAGCCAACGCCCCACCTGTCGGCTTTGTCCACCCACCGGGCAACGGCAACATAACGGAATGCGCCCGAATCTCGTGTGGCGTGCGACGCCACCAACGACCCCCCGACCGGGAGACGGAGCCGAACACCCGCCCCCCGTGTCCCGGGGCGACCGCCGCTTCCGCCCCGAGGTGCAGGGGCTGCGCGCCGTGGCCGTGCTCCTGGTCCTCGTCTACCACCTGGACCCGCGGCTGCTCCCGGGCGGCTACGTCGGCGTCGACGTGTTCTTCGTGATCTCCGGCTTCCTCATCACCTCGCTCCTGCTCCGCGAGGCCACGGAGCACGGCCGGGTGGCGCTGCGCCGCTTCTACGTGCGGCGCGTGCGACGGCTCCTGCCCGCCTCGACCGTGGTGCTGGTGGCCACGGGCGCCGCCGCGCTCGTGCTCCTCCCGGTCACCCGGCTCGCCGACACCGCGTGGCAGCTGGTGGCCTCCGCCGCCTACGTCGAGAACCTCTACCTGGCCGACCAGGCCGTGGACTACCTGGCCGCCGAGGCGCCGCCCAGCCCGGTGCAGCACTTCTGGTCGCTGTCGGTGGAGGAGCAGTTCTACGTCGTCTGGCCGCTGCTGTTCCTGGTGTGGGCGCTGGCCCGGCGGCGTCTGCGCGCCTCCACGGGGCTGCTGGTCGCGATTCTCGGCGCACTGTTCGTCCTGTCCCTGGCGACGTCGGTCCTGCTGGCCCTCGAGGGCACCGCGGCGGCCTACTTCCTGCCCACGACCCGGGCCTGGGAACTGGCGGCGGGTGGGCTGCTCGCGGTCGCCCTGGCCAGGGGGAGCCTGCCCGTCCGGCTTCGGCTTCCGCTGGGCTGGCTGGGCCTGGTCGCGATCGCGGCGGCCGCCGTGCTCTACGACGAGGGCACGGTCTTCCCCGGGTGGGCCGCGGCCCTGCCCGTCCTCGGCGCGGTGGCCGTGATCGCCGCCGAGGACTCCCCCGGTCCGCCCGCCGCGTCGGCGGTGCTGGGGACGGCGCCGGCCAGGTTCGTCGGCGACATCTCCTACTCGCTGTACCTGTGGCACTGGCCGCTGATCATCCTCACCCTGGCGGTGACCGGGCGCGAGCGGTTGGGCGTGCTCGACGTCGTGCTCGTGGCCGCGCTGTCCCTGCTGCTGGCGTGGGGGACGAAGGTCTGGGTGGAGGACCCGGTACGCGAGCGCGGCCTGGTACCGGACGGGCGCGGGGCGCTCACCGTCGCCCTGGCGGGCCTGCTGGCGGTGAGCGCCGTGGCCGCGGTGGGTCTGGTGCGGGTGGAGCGCTCCGGGTCGGTGTCCTTCGACCCCGACGTGCACACGGGTCCGGCCGCGATCGGCCAGTCGGCGCCCTCGTCAGGAGAACTGATGTATCCGGCGCCGCTGGACGCCGCCGAGGACCTGCCCGCGGTCTACGACGACGGTTGTCAGGCCTCCCAGGAGGCGACCTCACCGGACACCTCGTGTGTGTACGGCGTCGAGGACGCGGAGCGGACGGTCGCGGTCGTGGGCGACTCGCACAGCGCCCAGTGGATCCCGGCCCTGGAGGAACTGGCGCTGGAGCGTGACTGGCGGCTCGTCGTCCTCACCAAGTCCGCGTGCGCGTTCACGGACACGATGACCGCCCAGGGGGATTCGGGTCCGTACGAGGAGTGCCGGACCTGGAACCGCGCCGTCGTCGAGGAGCTGCTCGACCTGCGTCCCGACCTGGTGTTCACCAGTTCGTCCGCCATGGCCGACCCCGCCGAGGACGTGTCCGGAAGGGACGCGGAGGCGCTGATGGCCGAGGGCATGAGCCGGTTGTGGGACCGGGTGGGCGAGGCGGGGATCGACGTGGTCATGATCCGCGACACCCCCCGGACGCGGGAGGACGTCCTCGAGTGCCTGTCGGCCAACACGGACGACCTGTCCCGTTGCGACCAGTCCGAGGATGAGGCGCTGCGGCTCCCCGATCCCCAGGAGACGGCCGTCCGGATGATCGACGGCGACGCCGCGCTCATCGATCTCAGCGACCGTTTCTGTGCGCGGGGCACGTGCCCGGCCGTGGTCGGGAACGTGGTCGTCTACCGGGACTCCCACCACATGACGGGGACGTACTCGCGGATGCTCAGCACGGACCTGGGCGAGCGGGTGGACGCGGCACTGGACTGAGGGGCGGCGGACCGCGCTACCCCGGGTACGGGGGGTCGTGCGGGTCGCCGTCGGCCTCCGCGACCTCGGGGAACAGGCCGCGCAGTCGGCTCGCGACCTGCGTGAACCCGCCCCGTTCGAGGACACGTACCTGGTCCCGCGCGAAGACCGCGCGCTCGTCCTCGTCCCGCGCGGAGTCGATGAGACCGCGGAGGATGGCCACCTGGACGTCCTGTTCGACGGCGTGGGAGCCGGTGCGTTCCTCGGCCGGCCACCAGTAGCTCTCGTACCCCTCGCCGTCGACGTCGCCGCCCGGCCCGGGCGGCGGGGAGTCGTCGGGGCCGTCGAAGGGCGCGAGCTCCTCGTAGTAGGCCGCGTCGTCGGTCGGATCGGGTGCGACGCGGCCCGTCGGCGGCGTCGACGGGGGTGGGGGCAGCAGCGCGGTGAGGTCCTCCTCGGCCTCGCGGATGGCCTCCCGCAACGTGCGGTCCTTGCGCAGGGCGGCCATCCGACCCAGGCGCTCGGCGTCCTCGTCCGTTGGGCGCAGGCGCACGTCCTCCGCCCACACGACGATTCCGGAGCCGGTGACCGCCCGCTCGACGGCGAGCAGCGCCCCCAGTTCGGCCTCGGCCAGGCCGTGGTCGACGGGGTCGACGTCCCGGGCGAGTTCGGCCGCCCTGGTCACCACGGCGTGCACGGCCGGGCCGGTCGGGTTGCGCAACCGCAGGTCCACGTGGCCGTCCCAGCGCCAGTGCACCAGCGCGGAGAAGTCGAGCCGGTGGTCCTCGACGGCACTGGGCAGAGCGACCGTCCGCACCCGGGCCCCCGGCGTCCGCCCATCGTCCGCACCCGGGGACATCCGTCCTTCGGGCCCGGTCCCCTCCGCGCCACCCGTGCCGAGCACGTCCGCGCCCGCCGGGGGACGCGCCAGGACCGCGACGGCCAGGAGGACGGCCGGTACCCACAGCACGGCCCACACGGGTGGCAGGAGGTACACGGCGCAGGGGACGGCGAGGGCGACCGCGGCGACCGCCATGACACGCGGTTGGAGGACGGGGGACACGTGGTGCGTCTCCTCTCGCGGTGCGGCGTCGGGGAGCGGAGCCGTGACCGAGGGGGGATTCGGTGCGGTACCGCCTCACGACAGTGTGCCCGAGTCGGAGAGCGGTGGGGCACGAAACACCCCCGAGCGACGGGACGGCGCTGCTCCGGGGCTCGGTGACCGGGTCGAGGGCGAACCCCCGAAAGCGAACGTGCCCGAGGGGGAGTCCCCTCGGGCACGCGGTGGCCGGTCGGTTCAGTGACTCGGGGCCGCCTGCGGGTTGGCGCGGTGGAAGGCCTGTTGGGCCTGGCTGTCCCGCTCCCAGCGGACGAAGCGTTCGCTCTCGCCGAGCAGCATCGTGGTGAGCCACACCGCGACACCGACGTCGTCTGCGACCCCCAGCACCGGGATCATCAGTTCGGGCAGGAAGTCGATCGGGGAGATGATGTACAGGAACAGGGCCAGCATCCCCGCCAGCTTGGCTCCGCTCAGTTCCGGGTACCGACCGCTGAGCCGGGCCCCGACCATCCTCGGCACCGCACCGGCGCGCCGCCACACGGAGATACGGCTGTCGGTGTTCTGGATGACCTGCCAGGCGGCCGCTCCGGCCGCGGCACGGTTTTCCTTGCGCATCGCTCGTCTCCTCCGGCAAGGGGGCTTCTCACGATATGACGCGAATCCCGTCTGATTCGTTCCCGCTGACCTCGACCACGAACCCCCGACCTCAGACGCCCGCCGTCTGCGGCTCCGGCTCCTCGGCCTCCACCACAGCCGACGAGGGGGACGACTCCTGGACCCGGGTACGCCGCCCGAGCAGCGGGGACAGGGCGATCAGCACCCCGACCAGGGCCACCGAGGTGACGAAGATCAGGCCGGGCTGGAACTGTTCGAGCATCTGGGCGGCCCCGCCGCCGGCACCCTCACCGGTCGCGTGGTCCACCGCGATGGTGGCGGTCGTGACGGCGAGGACGAGCGCACCGCCCACCTGGGCCGAGGTCTGCACGAGACCGGCCGCCAGCCCCTGCTCGTCGTCCGCGACGCCCGCGGTGGCCTGCACGTTGATCGCGGGGAAGGCGAGCGCGAAGCCGACGCCGAGCAGCAGCGCGGTCGGCAGGAGCATCGGCAGGTAGGAGAACTCGGCCTCCACCCGTAGGAACAGCAGGTATCCGGCGGACAGGGCGACCAGGCCCCCGACGATGAGCGTGGGCGTGCCGAAGCGGTCGATGAGGCGGTCGGCGAACGGTGCGCTGAACGCGACGAGCAACCCGGCGGGGAGCAGCGACAGCGCCATCTGGAGTGGGCTCTGCTGCAGGGCCTGCTGGAGGAAGAGCGTCAGCAGGAACTGGAAGCTGATGAAGGAGCCCATCAGCGCCACGGCGCCGACGTTGGCGCGGACGAGCGTGCCGCTGCGCAGGATGCCGAGGCGGACCAGGGGGAAGCGGACCCGGCGCTCGACCCACACGAACAGGGACAGCAGTGCCGCGACGCCGACGAACGACGCCAGGGTGATCGGGTGGCCCCATCCGGTCTCGGGCGCGGTGACCACGGTGTACACGAGCAGCAGCATGGTCGCGGTGAGGGTGGCCGCGCCCACGAGGTCGTAGCCGCCGCGGGCGTCGGGACGGTCCTTGGGGATGAGGGCGAACCCGGCGACCAGGGCCAGCAGAGCGAAGGGAGCCCCGAAGAAGAAGGTCCAGCGCCAGCCGAGGGACATGAGCAGTCCGCCGAACAGCAGACCGGAGGAGAAGCCGCTCGCGCCGAAGACGGTGTAGACCGACAGGGCGCGGTTGCGCTGGCGGCCCTCGGCGAAGGTCGTGGTGAGGATGGACAGCCCGGTGGGAGCGGTGAAGGCGGCCGCGATGCCCTTGACGAAACGGCTGGCGACGAGCAGGGCGCCGCTGTCCACCAGGCCGCCGACGACGGAGGCGAGGGCGAAGACGCCCAGGGCGACGAGGAACACCCTGCGACGGCCGAGGAGGTCGGCCGTGCGACCGCCGAGCAGGAGGAAGCCTCCGAAGCCGAGGACGTAGCCGCTGATCACCCACTGGAGGGTGGCGGTGGACAGGTCGAGTTCGGCCCCGATGGAGGGCAGGGCCACGGCGACCATCGACACGTCGAGGCCGTCGAGGAAGAGGGCGAGCGACAGGACGATGAGCAGCGCCCACAGCCGGGGCGACCACCGTTCGTCGTCCCGCGTGGTTCGGGAGGTGCTGTGGGTCTGTGGAGAGGTCATGTGCCGAGACATTACATGCACACGCATCTAATGTCTACGCATTAGATGTCATTGCATGAAGCGTCACCGCGTGTTAGGATCCCGACCATGCCCCTGACACCGGACGGCGAGCTGTGTGAGCGGTGGCGGCAGCTGATGACCCGCTACCACGACATCTCGTGCGCGCTGGAACGGGCCCTCAGCCAGCAGCACGACCTGGGGATCAGCGAGTTCGAGACACTCGATCTCCTCGTCAAGTCCCCGTGCGGCAAGCAGTTCGTCCACGAACTCCAGGCGAACATCCACCTGAGCCAGAGCGCGCTCTCGCGAACCGTCGCCCGACTGGAGAAGCGCGGCCTGGTCACCCGGGCGATGTGCACCGACGACCGGCGCGCGGTGTCCGTGACCCCCACGGAGAAGGGCCGCCGGCTCCACGCCGAGGCCGCGCCCACGCACGCGGCCATCCTGTCCGAGCACAGGGGCGAACTCCAGCCGCAGGGGTAGGGCGTGTGCCGCGGACACATCCACGGTGGGCGGACCGGGAGCGGAGTTGTCCACAGATCGCGAGAGGCCGTTGAGACGGCCATCGGTGTGCGGCATCCTCGAAGGTGAAAGCACTCCGACATCCACACCGCCAGGATCCCGCCCCACGCGGGTCCACCCCGTGAACGGCTAGCGGGCATCCACCCTTTTTGTCTACGCTTTGACCACATGCGGTCACCCCGCGTGTGGCGCGTCCGGCGGTACCCGACCCCATCAGCCACGACGCGATCCACCTCGGCCAGCGACGGAGCGCCATCCGCCGACCGGCGCTCCCGCGACGCTCGCCCTCCCGTCCCCGGACCCGCCTCCACCCCGTGTCCCACGGAGCGAACGCGAGGTCTCCCCCGCCCACCCACACATTCGTTACGATGCGACCGAGTGGCACCTTCGGCGCGGGACGCCGCTCCCGTCCCGAAGGACCCACATGCGCAGAACCGATGGAGCTTGCTCAGTGTCCCATGCCCTACCTCGGTCGACCACGACCGTCGCCCTGTTGGCGGACATCCCGAGCACGGGCCACGTGGGCGAGGTCCGGGCACGACGGTTCCCGATGCACGGCGACGGTATCGGCGAGCGCAGTGCGGCGTTCGTCGCCTTCGCCCGCGAGGAGGTCGCGGCGGGCCGCAAGGTCGTCGCCCTCCTACCCGCCTGGCAGGCCGCGGACGCCGAACGGGCGGTCAACTTCGCCCGTGCGTCCCTGCGCACCGACCACGTCGCCGGGATCACCGTCGATCTCTCCCCCCTGGCCCTGTCCCTGATCGCCGACCAGCTCGCCTATCTCGCCCCCTACCTCCCCCCGGGGATGGTCGCCGCGCTCTGTGCGGAGCTGCCCCGGCACGTGCTGGCCGGAGCGTGGCTGCGCACCGTCTCCGGCCTGTCCACCATCCCCACGTCCTTACGGCAACATGTGGGGTCCTTCGCCCCGTCGGTGTCCTTCCTCGCCTACTGCGCGCCCACCCCCCGGGTGGGACGCCTACGCCCCGCCGACGTCGCGAGCGGTCTCCCCTTCCGGCCCGTCCCACCGGTCCAGCTGCTGTGCTCCACCCCCGACCCCGGGATCACCGGAGTCTTCGACGACCACCTCCCCCCGGCCATCCAGCCGGTGGCCACCCGGTCCCTGCCCGCCCAACCGCTCGGCCCCACCTACTGGGGCACCGGCAAGTACGTCGAGTTCGTCGCGTTGAGCGCCCACCCCCAGGCCCTCGCCTACGCGGCCAGCGCGATCCGCGCCAGCGCCTGCTCGTGGTGCGGCGAACCCATGGCCGCGGAGCGCTGCCCGTTCTGCTCCGCCACCGCGCTCCGTGCCCCCTCACCCCAGACGTCCCCCAGACCCTCGGCCCCGCCCACGCACCACCCCCCGCCACCGGGGAACCGACCCACCGGTGAGCCCCCGTTCGAGGACCAGGCGCCCCAACCCGACACCCCGAGCACCTACTCCCGCTAGCGCCCTCCCCCGCACGCGCGGACCGCCCACGACCACACAGGAAACGGAACGACTCCTATGAACCCCCGTCAGCGACGAGGCGTCCTCCTCATGATCGTGGCGGCGATCGGTGCCGTCGCCGTGTTCGCCTCCGTGTTCACCTACCTCACCTCCCAACAGGAGCGGCTGGGCGACACCGCGACCGTACTGCGACTGGCGGAGGACGTGGGCGCCTACCAGCCGATCGGCGAGGACTCCGTCGAGCGCGTCCAGGTGCCCAGCGTCTACTTCGATCCGGAGGTCTTCATCACCGACCTCGGCGAGATCGAGACCCCCTCCGACCAGCAGCTGGTCGCGGCCTCGTTCATGGAGGCGGGCGTCTTCCTCCAGCGCGGCATGGTCATGCCCCAGCCGACCCTGACCACGGGCGAACGGGAGATCGCCATCATGGTCGACGCCGAGACGGGCGTGGCGGGCAAGGTCCAGCGCGGCTCCATCGTGGACATCTACGGCACGTTCGAGGCGCGTGACCACGGCGAGGCGTGCGCGGTGCGCGTCATCACCGAGGTCGAGGTCCTCGACATCGGCGAGCTGCGCACACAGGAGAACGCGGCCGGCGGCGTCGCCGGGGTCGTCCCGGTGACCTTCCGGCTGGAACCTCAGGACGCGCTCCAACTCGCCTACGCCGAGGACTTCTCGACCAAGCTGCGCCTGGCCCTGGTCAGCCCCGACGGCGGAGGCACACCGGGCGAGGCCGAGTTCTGCAGCGGCGACTTCGCCGACATCGTCGGCACCCGGGAGCAGGAGGACGACACCACCACGACGAACCAGCGGCGCGCGCCGCGGGGGGAGTAGACGTTGAGCTTCCGAGTCCTGGCCGGGATGCCCAACTCCGAGGCGGAGATGGTCCTGGCCGCGCGCTTCGAGGAACTGGGCACCGCCGATCTGGTGGCCACCCGGCCCACCACGTCCGCCCTGCTGGACGCGGCCGGCGAGTTCCCCGAACTCGACGTCGTCCTGGTCCACCAGGACCTGGGCCCGGCGCCGGTGTTCGACGCGATACGGGACCTGTCCCACCGCCACCCCCAGCTGGCGATCCTGCTCGTGTCCACCACCATGGACCCCGACACGTTCACCGGCGCCATGGAGGCCGGAGCGCGCGGCGTGCTCTCGGAGGACGCCGGCATCGCCGAGCTGGAGTCCCGCGTGGCCAAGGCCGCCGAGTGGTCACGGACGCTCCGCCGCCATCTGGAGTCGGCCTCCCTCGACCTGCCCGCGTCGGGCGTGCGCGGCCGCATCGTCACGGTCAGCGGAGCCAAGGGCGGGGTGGGCACCACCACCTGCGCGGTGCACCTGGCCATGGCGTCCGCCGGGGCGGGGCGGGTGGTCTGCCTGGTCGACCTCGACCTCCAGACCGGTGACCTGCCCGCCTTCCTCAACCTGCGGCACCGGCGCTCGATCAGCGACCTGGTCGACGCCGGAGACGACATCACCCCGGGCATGCTGTCGGAGACCCTGTACGTCGACCCGCGCGGCCCGCACGTGCTGCTCGCCCCCGAGCACGGAGAGCGCGGTGAGGACGTCGACGCCCGGGCCACCCGACGGGTCCTGTCGGCCCTGCGCTCCCGCTACGAACTGGTGATCGTGGACTGCGGGTCGATCATGAACGAGGCCACGGCCATGGCGGTGGAGCTGGCCGACACCGCCGTGGTCGCCGTCACCCCGGACGTCCCGGCGATGCGCGGCGCCCAGCGACTGATGGCGATGTGGGATCGCCTGCAGATCCGCACCCAGGACTCCGTGTTCTCCCTGGTCACCCGGCACAGCCGCAGGAACGAGGTGCAGCCGGACTTCCTGAGGCAGCTCATGGGCACACGGGTCCTGCGCACCCCCGTCCCGGCCAACTACCGCGCGTTGGAGCCGGGCGAGAACAACGGCGACCCGACCAAGGTCACCGACGAGGCGCTGCGCAGGGCGTTCGCGCGCCTGGCCGGAGAGCTGAACCTGCTCAACGCGCCTGACGGGGGCACAGGCGGCGGGAAGGGCGGGGTTCCCGTCCAGCCCGGCGGAGTAGGCGCCCCCGTGCGTCCCGTGCGCCCCTCCAGGGACGGTTCCCCCTCCACACGCGACGTGTCCGGCTTCCTCAACGCCACGACACCCGACACCGCGCGGTCCCCGTCCGGGGGCCACCCGGCGCCGCCGGGGGTGTCGGGGAACGGCTACCGTCCCGGCTCCGGGGTGCCCGGAGGATCCGGTGGGTTCCGTGGGTGACGTAGCGGTCGGCCCGGGTGGTCAGGGGGGTCGACGTCGAGGACAAGCCGACCGTCCCCGGCGGCACCGCGCGTGGTGCCGCCGGGGACGGCGTCGGGCGGAGGCCGGTGCGCACCCGCGCCACGGTGCGGACGAACACAGGAGCAACGGCCGAACGCAAGCCGGTGCGCGCCCACGCCAGAGTGCGTGTGTTCGACGGAGGGCGGAGAGCGGTGCGCGCCCGCGTCGCGGCGTGGACGGTCGCGCGCGCCGTGACGATCACGGCGGCGTCATCGTGGAGTTCGCCGCCGTCGTGCCGTTCCTCATGCTGGCCCTGGCCCTGGTGTGGCAGGTACTGCTGCTCGGGATCACCTCCATGTACGCCTCGCACGGCGCGGCCGAGGCCGCCCGTCAGGCGGCGGTGACCCCCGACGACCTCGAACGCATCGACGCGGAGGCCCGGCGGCGGGTCCAGTCCCCGTGGAACGGGGAGGACGTGCTCACCGTGGCCATCGTCGAGCGGGACGGCGCCCGGTACGCCCAGGTCACCATGGCGATGCCGGTGTTCCTGCCGGGGACGGACGGCCCCTGGGACGTCACCGCCGAGTCCCGGGTCGTGACCGAGGTCGAGCCCATGGGGGTGACACCGTGATCCGGGCGTCCGCGCGGGCACGGCGCCCCCCACCCGCGCGGATCGCGGGGACGGCCACCGGCCCGTCGTCCGCGCGGGCACGGCGCCTCGTTCTGGGAGACCGGCCCCGCCGCGACTCCGACCGGGGCGGACCGCTCCTGGAGTTCGCCGCCATGTTCCCGATCCTGCTCCTGGTCTGCGTCATGGCGATCGAGGTCTTCCTGGCCTTCGTCGCGGTCGAGCGACTGGAGTCGGCGGCCCGTGCCGGGGCACGCGTGGCCGGCGCCGAACAGTTGGCCGGGGCCGAGCGGGCGGCCCGCGCGGCGCTGCCGACGTGGCTGGACGACGCGACGATCACCAGCGGCACCAACGACAGCGACGGCTACTACGTGGAGGTCTCGCACCCGGTCCCGATCGTGTTCTCGTCCGTGGGCTTCGACCTGACGCTCACCCGCCGCGTGGACATGCCCAATGTCTGACTGGTGCCCGGCACGCGGCCGCCCCGCCGCACGGAACCCCCAGGGAAGGAGTGGAGAGCCGTGGGTCTGAAGGACCGGCTCGAGGAGGACCGCGCCAATGAAGGGCGCGGCGACCGCGGGAGCGTGACGCACTGGCGGCGGCGCCTGCTCGAGGAGATCAACCTCGAGGACCTCACCCGCCTGACCCTGGCGCAGCGCCGCGTGCGGCTGGAGAAGGTCGTCGGGCACATCCTCTCCCGCGAGGGGCCGGTGCTGTCCGACCGCGAGCGGTCGCTGCTCATCCGGCGGGTGGTCGACGAGGCGCTCGGGCTGGGTGTGCTCGAACCGCTGCTGGCCGACGAGACCGTCACCGAGATCATGGTCAACGGCCCGGACAACGTGTTCATCGAGCGCGCGGGTCGGATGCAGCGGGTCGACGCCGCGTTCAACGGCGAGGAGCAGCTGTACCAGACCATCGACCGGATCGTCTCCCTGGTCAACCGGAGGGTGGACGAGTCCTCTCCGATGGTGGACGCCCGCCTGCCCACCGGCGAGCGGGTGAACGTCATCATCCCGCCGCTGTCCCTGTCCGGGCCCATCCTGACCATCCGCCGGTTCCCCAAGCCCTACCCCATCGACGAGCTGGTCCGCATGGGGAGCCTGGACTCGGCCACCGGCATCCTGCTGTCCGCGATGGTCCGGGCCCGATTCAACATCGTGGTGTCGGGGGGCACCGGCAGCGGCAAGACCACCTTCCTCAACGCCATGTCGGCGTTCGTGCCGACCAGCGAGCGCATCGTCACCATCGAGGACTCGGCCGAGCTCCAGCTCATGCAGGACCACGTCGTACGCCTGGAGTCGCGTCCGGCCAACATCGAGGGCCGGGGCGAGATCAGCATCCGCGACCTGGTCCGCAACGCGCTGCGGATGCGGCCGGACCGGATCATCGTGGGCGAGGTGCGCGGCGCGGAGACCATCGACATGCTCCAGGCGATGAACACCGGCCACGACGGGTCGCTGGTCACCGTGCACGCCAACTCCGCTCACGACGCGATCCACCGCCTCCAGACCCTGGCGACCCTGGGTGAGGGCCTGGTCCCCTACGACGCGATCCGCGACCAGATCAACAACGCCGTGGACGCCATCGTGCACCTGGGCCGGTGGCCGGACGGATCGCGCCGGGTCAACGAGGTGTCCGTGGTCTCCTCCCGAAGGCGCGAGGAGTTCCGGTTGGACACCGTCATGAAGTTCGAGGCGCTGCCGATGGCCGCCAACCGGGCGGTCGAGGGCGAGTTCCGGCACCTGCCGCTGCCCCGGCACGTCGCCGGGCGGATCTACCAGGTGGGCGAGAGCGTCCCGGCCGCGTTCGGCGTGGTGCCCGACGACCGCCCCAGGGGCGAGCGGTGAGCCGCCCCGCGCTGCCCGCCCGGGCACACGCGTCCCGTCCACTCCGAAGGGAGCCCCGGTGACCTGGCAGTTCCTGGCCATCCTCGGTGGGTTGGCCATCGTGCTCGCGCTGGCGCTGTGGGCGCTGTGGGAGTTCGTGGCCAGCGCCGAGACGCGGCGGCTGATCGCCGAGCGCAGCGCGCTGGCCCAGGCCGAGTACGAGGCGTCGACGCTGTCGGCGCGGTTGGACCTGGCGATCCACCGCACGCAGTGGGGCGCCCGGCTGTACCGGCGGATCAACCGCTCCGGCGCGCAGGTGCGGCTGTCGACCTTCGTGGTCGCCCTCGTGGGCGGTTCGCTGCTCGCCGTGATCGTGGTCTGGCAGGTGCTGGCCCCCGTTCTCGGACTGCTCGCGGCGGGCGGTGTGGCGTTCCTGTTCTTCTCCTACCTGAACCGGGCCGAGGCCAAGCGGCGCGAGGAGTTCACCGCGCAGCTGCCCGACGTGGCGCGGGTGCTGGGCAACGCCACCTCGGCGGGGCTGGCGCTGCCGACGGCGGTGTCGATGGCCGCCGAGGAGCTGGACGGCCCCGCGGGTGAGGAGTTGGGCCGCATGGCCGAGTCGATGAAGGTGGGCGCGAGCTTCGAGGAGGCGGTCTCCGAGCTGCGCGAGCGGATGCCGTCACGGGAGCTGGGTGTGCTGCTGTCGACGCTGGTCGTCGCCTCCCGCTCCGGTGGCTCGCTGGTCACGGCGCTGCGCAACATCTCCAGCACGCTGGAGAACCGCAAGGAGACACGGCGCGAGGTGCGGACCATTCTCAGCGAGACGACGAGCACCGTCTGGGCTCTGGGGTTCATGTCGGTGGGCGCCCTGTTCATGATCAACGCCATCGAACCCGGGATCCTGCGGACGATGACCACCTCCCCCTCGGGGGTGGCGGTGCTGCTGGTGGTGGCCGCTCTGTACACCGTGGGCTTCCTCCTGGTCGCCCGGATCACCAAATTCGACCTGTAGAGGGGCTGTCCGATGAGTGGCGTGTACTCCCTGGTGCCCTTCGCCGCGGCGCTGGCGTCGACGCTCGTGGTGCTGACGGCCTGCTACGGCGCGTACCTCACGCTGTCCCAGACCCGGGTCCGGGTGGACGACCCCACCGCGCTGGTACCGCGCGCCCGGCCGGACCGGACGTTCGTGCTGCACCGGATCACCGAGGCGATCGGGCGGCCGTTCTCCCGGTCGGTGCTGGCCTCGCTGGGCGAGCGGCGACGCGCGTCGATCAACGAACGGATCGACACCGCGGGCCGTCCCGAGGGGCTCACGGTGGAACGCTACGTGCGGCGCAAGATCGGCGAGGTGGCGCTGTACGGCGGGGTCGGCGTGCTGATGCTGCTGTCGGGCAACGCCCTCATGGCACTGATCGTGTTGGCGTTCGCCGGGCTGACCGACCTCAACCTGTACCTGGAGGGGCAGGAGCGCTCGGACCGGGTGCAGTCCCAGTTGCCGGACTTCCTGGACGTGCTCGCGGTGACGGTGAGCGCGGGTATGTCCTTCCGTGCCGCGGTGGCGCGGGTGGCCGAGTCGATGCCCGGCGTACTGTCCGACGAGTTCTCACTGGCGCTCCAGCAGATGGAGCTGGGGACCTCGCGCCGGGAGGCGTTCGAGGCCCTGCGCAGACGTAACCGCAACGAGTCGCTGAGCAAGTTCGTGACCGCGATCCAGCAGGCGGAGGAACTGGGCGCCCCGCTCAGCGACACCCTGGTGGACATCAGCCAGGACATGCGCCGGGCCGACGCCCAGTACATGCGGCGCAAGGCCCAGCGGATGAACCCGAGGGTGACGATGGTGACCGCGGTGACGCTGTTGCCGGGCCTGTTGATCCTCGTCGTGGGCTCCATGTTCCTGGGCACCGAGGTCAACCTCGGCGCGATCCTCGGCGGGTGACCGCGTCCCCCGCGCGACGGTCGCGCGGGGGACGCGGTCACCGGAACCGGTCCTCCGTGATCACCGGGCGGGGGCCGTCGGCGGGAACGGGATGGCCGCCAGGGTCGGGAAGAGTTCGGTCTCCTCGTAGTCCAGATGCGTCTCCAGTTCCTCGGACATCCGGTCCAGCTCGGCGCGGAACCGCACGGGATCGGCCGCGGACAGGTCCCCGAGCAGCGCCTCCAGCTCCCCTCGGAGCCGTTCGACCGTGCGGTGTTCGGCGCGCAGGCGCTCCAGGGCCTCCTTCAGCCGGGGGTCGCTCCTCTCCAGGTGGGGGAACATCGTCTCCTCGCCGTCGTGGTGGAAGCGCAGGGACTCGCAGAAGGCCAGGCAGTGCTGACGCAGTTGGAGGCTGAGCCCCAGCGGCGCCGACCCGCCGTTCTCACGGTCGGCCAGGTACGCCTCGGCCTCGGCCCTCACGTGGGCGAGCTGGGAGCGCAGCCAGGTGTGCACCTCGACGAGCTTGTCCGCGAGGGTGGCCACCTCCCCCTCGGCGAACGGGCGCTCCAGGGCCACGACCGGGATCACGCGGTCCGTCCGGGCCTGGTAGTCCCCGTAGCCGGGAACCCGGGCGACGATCTCGGCGAACGCCCGGTCCCGTTCCTCCCCCTCCAGGGGCACGGCGACGACACCGAACTCCTCGGTGCCCAGTTCCACCCGCACCATCGGGTGGGCGAGCACGTTGTGGTACCAGTCGGGATGGCGGTCGGCGCCGGCCGCCGAGGCGACGACGTACAGGCGGTCCCCGACGCGCACGAAGCCCAACGGGGTGGTGTGCTCCCGGCCGGACCGGGCTCCGACCGAGGTGAGGAGCAGCAGGTCGCCGCCCTCGAACATGCCGCCGACGCGGCCGCCGTTGGCGCGGAACTCCTCGATGACGGGGACGTTGACGTCGCTGACGCGGGGTTCGGATCGGACCTGGGGGTTCTGTGACATACGGATCTCCTTCGACGATGGTGGTGCGGTGCGGCGACCATCCCCGAAGACGCCCTCGGCACCCCGGGCGCACGGGTCGCGGGGCAGGGCCGTCCAGGGCCGGAGCACCCGTGCGGCTGAGCCGGGCGGGTCCGGGTGGACGTGACAGGGATCCGGGCATGCCGGTGACGGTTCGGGGAGGTCGCGAGGGTCGACGTCATGGGCGTGGCGATGGCCTACGCCGCCGGGACGGACCTCAGACGCTGTACGCGCTGTGTGCTCTGCTCACGGCTGGCTCCCCAGAACTCAAGGTGCCTCCATACCGTCCGACCGGCCCACTGCTCTCTGGTCGGCGGCACGTGACACGGCGGGCAGCCTACCGGACGAGGAGCGGGTAGGGCCAGCCCCACCCGAAAGCGGCTGCCCAGCCGGATGGGACGCCGTCGTCCCGCTCCGTAGCGTTCCCCGGGAACGGTTCGAGCGGAAGGACGACACCATGAACCGCACCCCTCCGGATGTCCGGACGCCCCCCCTCCCCACCCCGCGTGCTCGCCCCCGACCTCGCCCGGGGTTTCATGCTGCTGTTCATCGCGTTGGCGAACGCCCAGTTCTTCCTGACCGGAACCGACCTGGTGCGCTCGGCCGCCGACCAGGCGGTGGCGTTCGTGCAGGGCGTGGCGGTGAACGGACGCGCGATCCCCCTCTTCGCGTTCGTGTTCGGGTACGGCATGACGCAGATCCTGGCCCGGGTCCAGGGCAGCGGCGGCGGGTGGGTCCGGGCACGGGTCCTGCTGCGCCGACGCGGCTGGGTGATGCTGGCGATCGGTTTCGCGCACGCCGTCCTGTTCCTGCCCGTGGACATCGTCGGCACCTACGGACTGACCGCGCTGCTCTTCGTCGGAATGCTCCGGGTGAGGGACTCGGTCCTCCTCTGGACGGCGGGGTCGATCGCCGTCCTCACGACCGCCGTCACGACGGTGGTGGCCCTGCTGGTGTCGTCGGGCGGAGAAGGGGCGTCGATCGCTCCCCCGTCCCTGACCCAGGAATCGTTCTGGATCGCCGCCGGTGAACGGATCCAGGAGTGGCTGCTCTACACGCCGCTCACGATGCTGCTGGTCACCCTGCCGATGATCCTGGTCGGCATGTGGGCGGCGCGGCACCGTGTGCTGGAGGAGCCGGGCGCGCACCTCGGCCTGCTGGCGCGCACGGCCGTGGTCGGTCTCGGGATCGCGGTGGCCGTCGGGCTACCGGACGCCCTGGTGACCGCCCAGCTGGCACCGGCTCCGTCTCCGTTCACCACGGTGATGCTCGCCGCGGCCCATGACACCGCCGGTTGGGCGGGCGGGCTGGGATGGGCGTCCGTGATCGCCCTGGTCGCGTGGCGGATCGGTGAGCGTCGCGGCCCGGTCGTGTCCGCCGTGGCCGCCGTCGGCGAGCGCTCGCTCACCTGCTACCTGCTCCAGTCGGTGGCGTTCACGCTGGTGTTCGCCCCCTACGGCCTGGGCCTGGGCGCGACGCTGAACTACACGGGAGCGGCGGTGGTGGCCGTCGGCACGTGGCTCGGAACCGTGGTCCTGGCGTGGGCCCTGCACCGGGCGGGCAGGCGCGGTCCCGCCGAGGTGCTGCTGCGTCGCCTCACCTACGCCCGGACGGCACACGTTCCGAGTCAGTGAACGGGAGGGGTGCGGCATCCCCCCAGGGGTGCCGCACCCCTGGTGCCGGGGCCGTGGGCTAGGAGACCGCCTCGGCGGCCTCCTCCGGGCTCCGCGCGGCCTTGCGGTGACGCCTGCGGAGAACGACGAGGCCGACGTAGAGGCTGACCAGCATGACGACGCCCATGAAGGCGAGCATGCCCAACGCGCCCACCTGGGGACTGACGATCAACGGGATCGCCGCCGCGGTGATCAGACCGCCGCCGAAGAACGGCTCGAAGATCAGCTGCTTGTAACCGAACGCCGGGTAGGCGGGGGTGCGCATCTCCGGGTCCACCACGCGCATGAGCACGAGACCGGTCGCGGTGACGCCGAGGGACTGGCCGAATTCGCCGATGCCCCGCTCGAACCAGTGGGTGGGCATCATCCGCGGGGCCAGCACCAGGAAGGCGAACAGGCACCACAGCAGACCGGCGATCGTGAGCAGGGCGAACGCGAGGAAGTTCTCGGCGATCGCGCTCAGCGAGAGTGTGGCCATGGCCGCGATGACGAGGAGGTCCAGGGACAGCCCCTGGATCCGCTCGATCGTGTGGTGGTCGACGATGCCGTTGCGGTCGAACCGGTCGATGAACAGCTGGAGCACGATGCCGCCGATCATCGCCATCGGGAAGAGCGGCACGTAGGCCATGATCTCGATCTGGTCCGCCCACAGGACCTGCTCCAGGGCTTGGAGGCCCATGAGGAGTAGTTGGCCGATGAGTACGGCGAGGGCGATGAGGCCGAAGTGCAGGGTGAGGGGGTCCATGGAGGACGGGTGGATCGTCATGATCGACCCTGAGGTGCGCTTGTCCCGCTCGACCAGACCCGCCTGCTCGTTGCTGGTCCCCTTGGTCTGCGAGCTGATCACGGTCGTCTTGCCGCGCCGGGCTCCCCAGTTGATGAGGATGACGCCGACGATGATGCCGGACAGGAGTCCGACGGTCGCCATGCCCAGGGCGAGGTCCTGTCCCTCGGCCCAGCCGACCTCCGCGAAGGTGTTCCCGAGCCCGGCCGCGGTGCCGTGTCCGCCGATGAAGCCGATCTCGATGAGTGCTCCGGCGACCGCGGGAACGTCGAGGAAGGGCACGAGGACCAGCAGGGCGAGCGCGATGCCGATGACGTACTGGCCGCTGGCGACGGTGACGCCGAAGGCGAGGTTGGGCCCGGCGAGGCTGGCGGCGTCACGCAGGCGGGGCATGCGTTTGCCCAGGAAGAGCCCGGCGAAGACCACGGAGATCAGCAGTCCGGGCAGGGACGACCACACCGCCATCACGTCGACGCCGAACAGCCCGCCCTCGGCCGCGCGCCCGGTGAGACCGACCGCCACGCCGCGGTCGGCGAGCAGCGCCATGAGTCGCCCGAAGACATCCGGACCAAGGAGCAGAGCGATCCCGCCGCCGATGATCGACCCGGGCAGATACAGCCTCTGCGTCAGCTTCCACTTGACCCGGACGAGCTTCGAGACCAGCAGCAACACCCCCAGCAGGAGGAGTGCGAGGCCAATGGTGTCAGGGGACATCTCTACCTCTCATGGTTTCACGTACCGCGCGAGGAGGTGGGAGTCCGGCGCCGCCGTGGGGAACGGACAGGCGCGTCGGTCCGGGACCTCGCGAGGAGGCGGCGATCGCAGGCGGGGTGACAGGGTCACGGTGAACGCCCGGGGCAGCCTATACGCCGTGACCGCGTGGTGAGCACAGAGTGAACATAACGTCGAGCATCGGCACCGGGTACCGAAAGCGCGCCGCCACGGGACTCCGGACGCGGTGAGGGCGGTTCGTGGTCCGGGGAGCGGGCGTCGGCTGTGTCGGGCCTCACGGAGGGACGGCGGCTCCCCCGGTTTTCGGCGAATCGACCCCGCACCCGGCGCCTTCTCCGCATAATGGCGAACGGACGCGGAACCGCTGCGTCCCTCCCCTGACGGGACCGCGCGCCGCGCCCCGGAGCGTCCAGTCCCCGGCCCCGACCGCACCACGAGAGGAGCGTGAGTGAAGAGAGTCACGTCGGACCGGACGGGTGTGGACGAGCACGGAACCATCACGCACGAGGGCGTGCCCTTCACCGGCGAGTCGATCTGCATCGGTGCGGACGGCCGACTGGAGGAACTGGTCACCTATCGCGACGGTCGCGAGCACGGGCCGTGGCTGGAGTGGTACCCGGACGGCACACCGCGCGCCCAGGGCGAGTGCGACCAGGAGCGCGGGGTGGTCAACCTGTGGCGTGAGTGGCACGCGAACGGTCGCGTCTCGCTGGAGGAGGTCCGCACCCCTGAGGGGCACCTGGCCACCAGCCGGGAGTGGGACGACGACGGCTCCCTGATCCGGGACGCGTTCTCCGTCCACTCCCCCAGCGGCCGGACCAGGGTGTCCCGCGAAGAACTGGAACAGGGACCGGACGGCGTGCTCGTCGCGGGCGTCCCGTTCACCGGCGAGGCGTTCGCGACCGACACCTCCGGCCTGGTCGTCGCCCTGACGTGCTACGTCGACGGTGCGGTGGAGGGTCCGCGGTACACCTGGCATCCCAACGGCCTGATCCGGTCCGAGGAGCACGTGCGCTCGGGGTCGACGGTCGGCGGGCGACGACGGTGGGAGCCCGACGGGCGGCGCGTCTGCGAGGAGGAGTCCGACGATCCGGCGCACCCGGACCGGCGACGGGTCGACTGCGACACACCGTGAGGGAGCCGCCGCGCGGTCACGCCTCAGGTGCGCGGACGTCGGATCGCCACGGAGCCGCCACCGCGACGGAACAGCAGGAGCGCGGCGGCCGCCAGCCCCACGCCCAGGGCGGAGCCGAGGAGGTGCGCCAGCAGGTCCCCGGCGTCGGGGATCCGTTCGACCGACAGAACCGGTCGCAGCAGCTCGATCCCGACCGACAGGACCGGGCCGTAGAGATACCGGGGCGCCCACGACGAGAACGCCAGGAAGGCCACGGTTCCCACCGGGACGTACAGCAGGGTGTCGAGGATGGTGGCCTCGGTGACCTCACCCGGGGTCTGGAGGTCGAGCCGTACGTCGTCCCACAGGTCCGCCAGACCGCGCCGCTCGGGCTCGTCCGCTGTGTCCACCGCCAGGACGGCCACCTGCCCCGGCAGGGGACGCGCCTGATCGGCGACCTCCGTGGCCGCCTCCGGTTCGACGCCCTCGCCGCCGACCCCGAGGACGACCACGGCGCCCCAGCCCCCGGGGTAGGCGAAGTAGTCCAGGTCCTCCAGGCGGAGCCCGGTCCCGCGCATGGGCGCGACCTCGCCACGACCGCCGCCCACCGCGCGGATGTCCTCGGGGGTGGGCGCCTCCCTCGTGTAGAAGGCGTGCTCCCCCGTGGTCAGGGTGATGCTCCGCCCCTCACCGGCCTGGACCGCCCAGGGCGCGTGCGGCGCCCCCGCCCAGGACTCCCGGAGCACGCTCCAGGGCTCCCACCTCTCGTCCGACGTCGGCCCCGCGAGCCCGTCCCAGACGCCGATCGGCATGGCCAGGACCAGCACGTAGACGAGGGTCGCGGCGGCCAGGACGCCCCGGAGACACACCCGGGCCACGCCGGGGCGGCGCGACCGCCACCACGCGCACAGAACGGCGAGGAGGGCTCCGGCGGCGGTGGCGAGGGCCACCGTCGCGGGTGTCACGTAGAGCAGGACCTGCGACATGGTCTCATCCAGGGGTCGGGGGAGGTCCCGGGCCACGACGCGCGCCCGGGCGCGCGTCGATCAGGTCCAGCAGCGGGCGAACGGAGTCGCGAACACGCCCCGATGACTGATGTGCGTGAGTCCGCGCACCCGCGGTCCCCGGTGGAGGCCGAAGGTGTGGCTGAGCGTCTGACCGACGGAGCCGCCGTGGGTCCGCGCGGCCCGCCGGGGCAGGAGGGATCGGCTCACGTTCACGTCCTTCGGGGATGGAGGTTGTTCACGTGTCACGGCGGCCGCGACGGGGCCGTCGGAGCGGTGTGACCGTCGCCTCCTGCTCTGACGAACGCCCAAATCCCCAAGAAACTACCATGGGAGACGATTCGACCACAGAACATGGACAAAGTTGGCCAATCTCGGCCACTCACCCTGCATGAATGCCATTGACGGACAGAAGTTCCGATCACCGCACGAAACCCCAAACCGACTCACCTGACGGGACTCGGTCCACAACGGGGCCGGGACGCGCTCAACGCCCCTCACGGCGTTCGGTCATCGCCGCTCCGCGCGCCCCGACACGCGAGGACGCACGCCGGCAGCCCGGGGAACCCGCCCTCCAGCTCCACGTCCTCGACGGCGGGATGCGTGTGCTCCCCGGGGGCCAGGGCACACCTCCTCGTGCTGGCCCGGCGACGGCCGGACGGGATGTGGAACGCGGCCGGGAAAGAGTGTAACTTCGATGTTCGTCGAACATCGAACGTGCACGCCCGTCGAGACCGGACCATGTGGTCCCCTCACGGGTGCGCACCGCAGGAACCGCTCGTTCGCCGGGGGAAGTAGGGCCACCATGTCCAGAGTCGCGCTGTCCGTGCTCGACCACGCCACGATCATCGAGGGCGCCAACCCCGGGGACTCGCTGCGCTCCGCCCGCGAACTCGCCCAACACCTGGAGACCTGGGGTTACACGCGCTTCTGGCTGTCCGAGCACCACAACATGCGCGCCATCGCGAGCGCGGCCACCTCGGTCGCGCTCGGGTTCATCGCCGAGGGCACGTCCACGATCCGCGTCGGCGCGGGCGGGGTCATGCTCCCCAACCACTCCCCGTTGGTGATCGCCGAGCAGTTCGGAACGCTGGAGTCGCTGTACCCCGGGCGGATCGACCTCGGTCTCGGTCGGGCGCCGGGAACCGACCCCCGCACCATGCGCGCGCTGCGCCGCGACCGGACCGCCTCGTCGACCTTCCCCGACGACGTCCAGGAGCTGCGCGCCTACTTCGAACCGGCCGAGCCGGGCCAGCCCGTCCGCGCGGTCCCGGGCGAAGGGTTGCGCGTGCCCCTGTGGATCCTGGGCTCCAGCCTCTTCGGCGCCCAGCTCGCCGCGCAGCTCGGCCTGCCGTACGCCTTCGCGTCGCACTTCGCGCCGGACGCCCTGTACGACGCGCTCACGGCCTACCGGGCGGACTTCCGCCCCTCCGAACAGGCGAGTGAGCCGTACGCGATGGCCGGGGTGAACGTGGTCGTCGCCGACACCGACGCGGAGGCCCGACGCCTGTTCACCTCGATGCAGCAGCAGTTCCTCGGCATCGTGCGAGGTGACCGCGGCCTGCTCCGACCACCCGTGGAGAGCCTGGACACGCTCTGGCGGCCGGGGGAGAAGGAACGCGTCGACGGGACACTGCGCTACTCGTTCGTGGGGTCACCGGAGACCGTGCGCGCGGGACTGGAGCGGTTCCTCGCCGACACCGGGGTGGACGAGCTGATGGTGTCGACGATGATCTACGACCAGAAGGCGCGACTGCGGTCGTA
The DNA here is from genome assembly GCF_040660275.1 of Nocardiopsis sp. NPDC049922. Classification (NCBI taxonomy): domain Bacteria; kingdom Bacillati; phylum Actinomycetota; class Actinomycetes; order Streptosporangiales; family Nocardiopsidaceae; genus Nocardiopsis; species Nocardiopsis sp. NPDC049922. Next base: position 30,388 of record NZ_JBFAME010000011.1, read on the forward strand.
CGAGGCGCTGGCGGACATGTTCGACCTGGCGGGGCCCGGCGTGGACCTGGCCTGACCGGAGGGGAGCGCGCGGACGGTCGGGTCGGTGCGGGTGGCCGAGCCGACGCGGATGAACGGGGCGGTTGCCGACCCCCGCCCATGGCGTTCGGAGAGACCGCGTGCGATCATGGTCACTCGCCGAGCACTCGTCGTCACCCCGGACGGCAGGACCGTGATCGAGGCCCGACGCGCGCAGCGACGCACCACCAGGCCGCACCCGGCCTGTGGACGGTGTGTGCCCGTGGCTGGCCGGGGGAATCATGAACCTGCGTGGCCACATCCGGCCAGGGGGCGCGCCCGTGCCCGGTCACGTGCCGGATAGTGGGACCGGGTGAGTGAGCACCCCCACGCTCGAACCCCGGTGGCCCCGTGTGAGCCGTCGTTCCCCGACAAGCAAGAGACCACGCCGACGTGGTGACAAGACCCTCTCCCCCTAGGAGCCACCTCCATGAGCAGTCTGACGAAGCTCTGGGTAGTCCTCAGTGCCCGCGTCTCCCCATCCCCCCGGAGGGACGACAGGGGTGGCGGAATGGTCGAGTACGCCGCCATCATCATCCTCGTCGCGGCGATCGCGTTCGCGGTCTACCAGTTGGGACTCGCCGAGAGCATCAGCGGAGGGATTCGAGGAGCGATCGACGGAGTTCTCCGAGGCCCAGCCGAGGCTGGCTAGCCCCAGGGTTCCCTCGACGGAATGAGGCAGCTGACAGAATCAGGGCATCTCACTCTCAGAAAACCAGAAAATTGAAAGTAAGAAATACCCCTCCACTGGGAGCGACAAAGCGGAGGCCCGGACTCGCCGGTTCCACAGCAGTCGTCGTTCTACTTCTCACCACTGGCTGCGTTGTCAGCCCGGAATCCGCTAACTCGCCAGGCGGTGAGACCTCCAGACAATCCGGCAACACCGACACCAGCCCCTCAGAATCCCAAAACGGGAACGAAGTCGAGATCATCGCCAGCAGCACAACGTCCTCCACTGCCATCGGCGCTGACTACCAGATCGACATCTACGCCCTCGAAAGAGTTGGCAGCAGCCTACTGCGCCTCCGACTCGGTGTCACCAACAATTCCACCTCCAGCTACTTCCTACAGGATGGTTTGAGCGACTTCAACAACCCTTACACGGCGAACAGAATTACTCTGCTCGATCCAACGAACCAGACCAGGCATCTGAGCATGAACCAGGTCAACGGCTCATGTTTCTGCTCGTCTCTGGAGGAGAACATCCCAGCGGGCGGCACTGCGGACATGTGGGTGATCTTCCCCGAACCACCCCCCGACGTCCAGGCCATGACCGTTACAACCCCCCTCACACCACCGATGCTCGATGTCCCTGTGACCGATTCCACTGAATCGGTGGAGAACTCTGGCCTCGCAGATCCGGAGATCATCCCTCTGACCATGATCTCGGACAGCCTGGAAGACAACACAGCCCGCACTGAGAACAACGAGGAAGTCAGCATCATCCTGGCCTCGGATGTCCTCTTCGGAAGTGGAAGCGCCGACCTCAACGCCGACGCCCTTGATATCCTCGAACAGGTAGCGCTCGAGATCGATGACGCGAGTTCCACAGTTGTCAGCATCGACGGATACGCGGACAACACCGGCAATAACTCCGTCAATGTTCCACTTTCGCAGGAGCGCGCAGAGGCCGTGGAGGGCCAACTCGTAGACCTGGTGACGAGAGGTGGAGTTGAATTCGAGGTGGCGGGCCATGGTTCCGCTGACCCCATCGCGGACAATGACACCGAGGAAGGGCGCGAAAGAAACCGTCGAGTTACGGTCACATTCGAAAAGTAAAGGAGGTCACAACAAATATGGGCCATCGCCACCTTGGGACCTTCTCACTGGCAACCATAGTTGCCTTCTCAATGTCAACAGGCATCAGTGCCGCAACTCCGATGCCAATCACCGGGGACCTCGAGTCCCTTGGAACCGGCCAGAGCAGTGCGCCAGTGTCAGCCAACCTGATAGCCGAGGTCCACTGGGCAGAGCGCGATGACTCTGGATCCTTCCTTTCAGTAACCTGGAGCATCGAGAACATCGGAAATGGGCAGGAAGGACTCGCATGGCTCCGAGACGGGGCATACCTGTACGATGGTCAGGGTTTTTCCGGTGTTAGCACCGTAGACCCGGGAGAAGGCACGAGATATCACCCAGTCATGGACGGCACCGGGTCCTGCCTCTGCTCGGGAGAAAGGAACAATGAATTCATCGCAGCGTTGAACCCAGGCGAACAGGTCGCCTACTGGTCGCTCTTCTCCGTTCCCGCCGACCTCGACAGCGTGACGGTGGAGATCCCGAACTTCGATCCGATCGAGGACGTCCCCATCTCCTGAAACCCCTTCCCCACGGCTCCCACCCGACGACTGGAGACGGCGTTGCCCACCCCCCACGGCCCCGCGCTCGGGGACACCCGGCGGCCCACCCCCACCGGACCGCCCAGGCGCTCCGGCGACCGCAGCGGCCCACCGCGTGTGCGGAGCCGTCTGCGTGCCCTCCTCCACGCGGCGCGCCCGCCGCACGGACCCGGCGCCGATCGGGGAGCCGCCTTCGTGGAGGTCGCGGCGGTCACGCTCCTCGTCGCGGCGATCATGCTCGCCGTCTACCAGTTGGAGCTGAGCCGGACCTTCAACGGGACCGTCCGGCAGATGGTGTGCCTCGTCGAGGGGCCCGACTGCGGTGACGAGACCTGGGTGGAGAACCAACGTCCGGAGGAGCCGAGCCAGTACGAGTGGACCGGCGACTCCTCCAACGCCATCGACAACCAGGCGATCGGGCTGAGCCAGGCCGAGAGTCGGGGTTGGGCCGGCCAGGAGTGGGACTGCCTGGACAACCTGTGGTCCAACGTCTCGGGGTGGGACCACACGCTCGTCCACCCCGACAGCGGTGCCGTCGGCATCCCCGGGTTCCTCGCCGGCCAGCACGGCGCGATGCCGCCGGAGTTCGCCCAGAGCGCGTCCGCGCAGATCGCGTGGGGCATCGACCACATCGACCAGACCCACGAGACCCCCTGTAACGCGTGGAGCTACTGGCAGGGCACCGGCTCGTACTGACGCGCGTCCCGCCTCGTGTCCCCGTGCCACCCACGTCCTCCTCGGTGAGCGTGGCGTGAAAGGGTCGCAAAGGGCCCACAGTGCGCGGCAAACCTTTCGGCACGTCTCCCGAAATCACTTATTTCGCCACAAATACCCCCATAACCTGATCCTTCACCCGCCCGTCGACCGCGGTCGGGTTCTGTTCACGCGTCCACGGAAGCGTCCGAAACCGGGACGGCGGAGCACGGTGGGGACACGGACACCTCGGGGGAAGCGGTGAAGATCGCCTATCTGATCAACGACATGTACGGCATCGGCGGCACCGTCCGCACGGTCGCCAACCAGGCGGCGGCGCTGTCCGCGCGGCACGAGGTCGAGATCGTCTCGGTGTTCCGGCACCGCGCCGAACCCGCCCTGCCCGTCCCCGCCCAGGTCCGTCTGCGGCCCCTCGTCGACGTGCGCCAGCACTCCGGCGCCACGGGGGTCGGCGGGCGTCCGCTGTACGAAGGATCGGAGAGGGCCGGGCTGCCACCGCTGCTGTTCCCCCCGGAGGACACCCGCGGAGCCGCCCACAGCCGGCTCACCGACGACCGGCTCGAGGAGTTCCTCGCCACCACCGACGCCGACGTCGTGGTGGGCACCCGACCCGGCCTCAACGTCGCGATCGCCCGCGCGGCCCCCTCCCACGTCGTGAAGGTGGGCCAGGAGCACCTGACCTACGAACAGCACTCGCTCCCGCTGCGCCGGGTCATGGAGCTGGAGTACCCGAACCTGGACGCGTTCGTGACCGTCACCGAGGCCGACGCGCGCACCTACGCCGTCCGCATGCCGCTTCCCGGGGTCGAGATCCTGTCCATCCCCAACGCCGTGCCCGCCCCGCACTTCACCGCCGACGGCCACGACTCGCGCACGATCGTCGCCGCGGGCCGACTGGCCCCCAGCAAACGCCACGACCTGCTGGTGCAGGCCTTCTCCATGGTGTGCGACGAGTTTCCCGGCTGGACGCTGCGCATCTACGGGCGCGGCGGTCTGCGCGACACCCTGGCCCGACTCGTGGGTTCTCTGAGCCTGCAGGACCGTGTGTGGCTGATGGGACCGCACCCGAGGGTCGAGGAGGCGTGGGCACAGGGGGCGTTCGCCGCCGTGACCTCCAGCGAGGAGCCGTTCGGGATGACGATCGTGGAGGCGATGCGGTCGGGGCTCCCGGTCGTGAGCACCGACTGTCCGCACGGCCCCGCGGCCATCATCCGCCACGGTGAGGACGGGATCCTGGTGCCGAACCGGTCCGTCCAGGGCATCGCGCAGGGCCTGGCGGAGCTCATGGCCGACGACGGGCTGCGCGACCGGATGTCCCGCGCCGCGCTGGCCGACTCGGTCCGGTTCGATCCGGCCAACGTGGTGCGCGAGCACGAGCGCCTGTTCGCCCACCTGTCCGGGGAGCGGCTGCCCACCGCGTCGCTGGTTCCCGCGTCCCGGCCCGAGCCCCCCGCCGCGTGCCGCGTGCGGGCGTCCGCGGCGGACGGGCGGGCGGTGCTGTCCTTCACGCACCCGCCGGAGCAGCTCGTGTTGGAGCGGCCCGGCGAACGCGTGACGCTGGCCCCCGACGAGGACGGGAACGTCGTGGTGGACGCCGACGCGGACCACCTGTCGACGCGCACCTGGGACGTGCTGCGCGTGGACGGCGGTCGGGAGGCGCCGATCCTCGATCTGGAGATCCGTCAGGACGGGTACCCGCTCTCCGCCGGTGACGTGGACCGCCTGTGCCTGGTGCTCCCCGACCGATCGCCGAAGGGGCGGCTCGTCCTCCACGTGCGACGGGCGGCGCGGCACGCCGAGGTCGAGCACGTGGAGGTCGCCGACGGCCTGATCACCGTGCAGGGGAGGGTCGTCGGACGCCGGGGAGCCGACGCCCGGGCCCGCCTCGCGGTGCGCGACCGGGCGGCTCCCAGGGTCCTGCGGGAGTTCTCGGCCCCGGTGGCGGCCGACGGGCACTTCACCGGTGTCATCGACCCGGAGACGGTGGTCCGCGGGCGGCACGGCGATGCGGAGAAGTGGGAGCTGCGCCTGGTGCTGTCGGACGGCTCCGAGCACACGGTGGGGCGTCACCTGACGGGGGTGGCGGGCTACCAGAGGATCATCCAGTACCCCGCGCACCACGTGGCGGCCCGTCGCGGGTACGGCTCTCGGGTCCGGCCGTACTACACGGTCAACGACCGGTTGGGGCTGCGCACGTCGCCCGCCGCGCCGACCCTGGGCGTGGACGAGGTCCGGGTTCACCCGGTGGGCCGCCACCGGGACCGGCTGCACTTCGACGTCCGCCTGGACACGGCTCCGCCCGAAGGCATGGAGTGCGCGGTGGAGGTCGTGCGCGGCAGTGACGCGGGCCAGCGGTTCCCCCTGCACGAGACGGCGACCTCGTCCGGGGGCAGGCTCGTCGGGAGTCTGCCGCTGTTGGACCGTGCCGAGTACGGTGCGACGTCGGTGCTCCGGGCCGTCTGGCAGCTCAGGCTGCTGATGGGGCCGCCGGGTGCGCTGGGACGCGTGGGGGCACGGTCGATTCCGCAGCGGACCGCGCGCCGCTGGTGCCACGGGCCGTTCGTCCGGTCGGTGACCGTGGGACCCCAGGGCGGTGGGGACCTCACCGTCACCGTGGCCGACGTGCACGTGGTGGAGGCCATCAACCGCCGTCTGCGCTGATCAGCCACCCCTGAAGCCGCCCGTGCGCCCCGCGTCGCCGCTCGGGGCGGGCGGTCGTGCACGCGCACAGCTCCCAGGCCCGCACGGGCGTTTCCCGGGCTGTCCACAGACCCTACCGATCACGGACAGGGGTGGATAAGCTACGCGGGAGGACCGCCCACCCCCGGGGCGTCTCCGCGACCGAACCGCCCCGGTCTCCCCGCGCCCGCGGTGCGGGACCCCTCCCCCACGGAAATCAGTCATGCGACTGCGACGGACCTCCCCGAACGCGGCGCCTCCCGCGCGACGCCCCCGCCATCTCCAGGGCCGCGACGACCGCGGTCAGGCCAACATCCTGCTCATCTTCGGCCTCACACTGGCCCTGCTCGCCCTGACCGTGCTGTTCGTGCGGGTCGGCGCCGCCAACGACTCCCGCTCCCAGACCCAGACCGCGGCGGACGCGGCGGCGCTCGCGGCCGCCAGCGCGCTCCAGGACAGCGCGGCCGAGGACCTGCTGGCGGGCGAGTACCCGATGCCGTGGTTCGACGAGGAGATCGCCGAGGCACGCGCCGACGAGTACGCGCGCGCCAACGGGGCCGTGCTCACCGACATCCGCGCCAGCGACAACTCCATGGGGCGCAGCGGCAACATCATCCGGGTGGAGGTGCGCGGCGCCCTGTGCCAACGGGAGTTGGCGGAGGACGGCTCCAGGGCGTGGAACGACGTGGTGTGCGACGGCTCGGAGGAGGAGGCCGAGACGACCGTGGGCAACGCCGCGGCCATCGCGATCGTCGAGCCGCCGTACGAGTGCTCCCGGGACGATGGAGGGGTCTCGTGCGGCGGGAACTCCCCCGGGAGCATCGACGAGGCCCGGGCGCTGATCGACGTCCACCTCGTCGACCAGGAGGGCCAGTTCAGGTTCGACCCCACCATCGCCTACTCCGGAGGAGCCATCGTGGACTGTCCCTCGTTGGGTCAGCTGCATCCGACCATGTGCGCCGTACACGAGACACTGCAGGAGGAGTTCGGCGGTTTCTACCTGACGGCGGGGGGCAGGCGCAACGAGCCCGGCAGCGACCACGGCCAGGGGATGGCGGTCGACTACATGATGTCCGGGCTCGGCTCGACGCCCACACCCGAGATGCACGCCACGGCGATCACGGTGATCAACTGGGTCATCCAGAACGCGCGGACCCTGGGGGTCAAGGGACTCATCTACGACCACCACATCTGGAACGCCTCGCGGGACCCGGTGGGACCGTGGGAGCAGGTCAGGCGGTTCCACCAGGACACGGGGAACAACACCCAGGACCACGTCGACCACATCCACCTGGCCGCGGGTCCGGGGCGCATGCTCTGAGGTCCGGTTGTCCACAGGTTCGGATGGGGTCTTGTCCCCAACGGCCCCGCCCTCGAACCTGGAGGTATGACGCAACGTGATGAACCGCTCCCCGACCGTTCCCTCCTGCTGCGCACCCTCCGTTCCGTTCTGGCGCTGATCTCCGCCGACGCGGTGGCCTGCGACGTCACGGCCGCCTACGTCTGGGGGGTCGACCTCCTTCCGAGCGGCGCCCGGGTCACCAGGTCCCGCCTGCACGTGGCCGTACCCCGGGGCGTCGCGGGCGTCGGGCGCCAGGCCGTCATCCCCCACCGGGAGCCGCTCCCGGCCTCGGACCGCGACCTGGTGGACGGCGTCCAGGTCACCACGCCGGTCCGCACCGCCTGCGACGTCGCGGCCCGTGCCCCCTCGCTGTTCGTGGCCACGGCGCGACTGGACGCCTTCCTCACGAGAGGTCTGGTCGGCCGAACCGAGCTGCGCGGGGCCGCGCACCGTCCCAGACCCCGGGTACAGCGTGACCGTCTGCTGTCGGCGCTCCGGCTGTGCTCCGAGCGCAGCCAGTCCCCGGCGGAGACCTTCCTCCGGGTCCTCCTGGACCTGGCCCGGCTGCCCGCCGCCACACCGCAGTGCCCGGTGCCGACCATCGAGGGGACGTTCCGCGCCGACCTGGGATGGCCCGAGTACCGGGTGGCGCTGGAGTACGACAGCGCCGAGCACCACTCCGACCGGCCCGCCCTGCTCCGGGACGAGTGGCGGTACGCGGTGATGCGCGACCAGGGCTGGCGGGTGCTCTCGGTCCGCGCCCACGACCTGCGTCGATGTCCGGACGGCCTGCTCTCCCGGATCGCGGGTGAACTCACCGCGCGTGGTTGGCGTTGCACGGAGGAGCAGCGACGTCACGTTCAGCGAACCATCCGGCGGTACGGCCGAAGGTCACCGCCCCTGTTCGAGTGAGGGTCAATCCGTGCGGCGTGCGCACGACGCGAGGGAGGGTGCGTCCATGGAGCCCGCGCACGAACTGGTGATCGTCCGTCTCGTGCGTCCGGTGGCGGCCGGAGCGCACGGGGCAGGGGACGCGGTCGGACACGAATCCCCAGGACGGCTGGCCGAAAGCCCGAACCGACACGCGGCCACAATCGGCCAGAACCCTGACACCGAGAGCGATCGACCACCGGGGGTGACGACCGGACCCGTGCCGGACCGGAGGTGGACCAGGAGTGGACCAGGGGCACGGACGTGCACGGAAACGCCGCGGGAGCGCGGCCCGACCCGTATCTTCGGTGTTCTCGGACGCCTACCCAGAGCACGTCCCGGTCACGGAACGTACCGTTTCGTGGCAGCAGGGGGTCTCCCCATCCGTGCCACCATCGAACAGAACAACGGGTCACCACATCGGACACCACGTACACACGACCCCGGCGTCAGGCGACGACGGTCCGCAGTAACCCCCCGCGGCCGCACCGGCCGTTCACCGAACCGCAGAAACGAGGCCGAGCCCGTGTCGATGTCGATACCGGACACCTCACCAGTCGAGGACGTCCCGGAGCAGGAACCGCCCCTGGCCGGTGCGCGCCCGAACTGGTGGGTGTCCCTGGCCGTGGTCCTGGTCTGCCTCGCGGTGATCGCGACCGGGTGGGTGGTCACCAAGCTCGCCGTGGGCGACGGGTCCCGCCCCCGGGACCTCGCCGACGGCACGGGACCCATGACCGTCGCGTCGGCGCCGTCCGTCGAGGGTGTGGACCCCGAGGACGCCGGTACCTTCATCGGTGTGTCCACAGAGCTCGTGGAGAGCGCGTCCATGTTCCGCATCACCTTCTCCGTGTACGAGATCGAGACGTCGGGACGGTCGGGCGGCGAGGGGACGACGGAATCCGACGCCGCGAGATCCACGGGGTCGAGTGGCGGGAGCACCACCGGGGCCGACGGGACCGCATCGGCCGGGGAGGAGGGCACCGGGGCTCAGGAACCGGACGGCGCGGGCGCCGCGACGTCCGGTGACGGGGGTACCCCGGAGGCGGACGACGCGGGGAGCCCCGACTCCGACTCGGTCCTCGACAGCGACGTGGTCGAGTCCACCCTGGGCGAAGGGCAGGTGGTCTACGACACGGGGAAGAACCCGAAGTTCGAACACGTCTTCCGCACCCCCGACGGCGCGAGGGTCGACCGCTACCAGATGAGCGCCGGCCAGCTGGTGATGACCGCTGACGTCGGGGTGCCCGGTCTGGTCGTCTTGGACCCGCCCGACGAGGCCGACCGCTACCTGTGTTCCAACGCGTTCGCCACCGCTCACCTGCGCGAGGTGTTGTCCACCTCGACCGACCTCACGTTCGTCGGGCGTGAGCGGGTGGAGCTGAGCGGCGCGGAGGAGACGGTCGCCCACAGCACATACCTGTACACCGGCACCTTCACCTCCCTGCGGGGCGGCTACGACACCACGACGGGCGACAACACGCTCACCTCGGTGGCGGGTACGGAGTTCAGACTGTGGATCGACGAGCTCGGATACCCGCGAAGACTCGTCCTGCGGTCACGGGACGGGATCGGCGAGACCCACGAGTTCCACTCGTTCGGCTGACACTCCGCACCGGCGCCAGGCCGGAACACCCACGGCGCACGCGTTCGACCCCGTCAGCTGGCACCCGCGCCCTCGATGACCAGGTCGGGGACGGTGACGGTGTCGTCCGGCTCGTACGCGTAGGGCGGGTCCGGCACCTCACCGCGCAGCTCGGGCTGTTCGGAATCGACGAGCAGGTTGCCCCTGGTGACCAGGTTTCCGGGCTCCTCTCCCGCACTTGACGCCGACAGGGTCGTCCCCTCGAAGTAGTTGCCCTCCACCAGGACGTTGGCGTCGAGGAGCGAGGTCACCCCGTACTCACCGTTGTCACGGAAGTAGTTGTTGAACACGTGCACGTGTTCGGCGTTGCGGGCGCGCGGGTTCCGGTCGGAGGTCCCGTCGAAGAAGTTGTGGTGCAGCGTGACGCGGAGCGCCCCCGCCTCGTCGTCCTCGCCCCCGATGTCCACCGCGGCCTCGGCGTCGCGGAAGCGGTTCCAGGACAGTGTGACGAGATCGGCTCCCCCGGTGACCGAGACCAGCGCGTCCCCGTCGCCGCCCTCGAAGGTGGAGTTGTCCACCCACACATGCCGTGCGCCGCCCCGAACGGTGAGGGCGGTCCCGTCGACGGTCATCTCCAGGTTGGACAGGACGACGTTGGTGGACCCGTCGACGACGAGTCGCCCTCCGGTGAGCGCGGCGCCTCCGTCGACGCCCACGAGTGTCTTGTCGGAGCCCACCGCCATCGTGCCGTCGAGGTCGATCTCCCCGGTCACCTCGATGGTCAGGGGTTCCTCGGCCGTGAGGAGGTCGGCGAGTTCGTCGGTGTCGGAGGCCGTGACCGTCTCCCCGTCCGCGCCTCCGCTGACGCCCGGAAGCCCGTCTCCGCCCGTGGTCAGCGGTTGGGCGGCCCACCCCACGGGGGTGCGCATCAGCGCCGCCTCCTCGGCCTCCCCCGGCGCACTCGACTCGTCCGCCCCGTCGGTCTCGGACGATCCCGACGAGGACGCGTCGGCCTCCGGCTCGGCGGCCGCGCCGACGGGGGGTTCGGCGGCGTCCTGGGCGGGTTCCTCACCGCTCGTACACGAGGTGAGTACGGCGCACATCAGCGCCGCCGCGCACGCGGCGGCGAAGGGGTGAAGTCTCATCGAGGGCTTTCCAACGAACGGAACCGGGGGGTCTCTCGGACGTGAAGAGACTGTCACAGCCGAGCTGAGAGTCCCAACCCGAGCCCCCCTCGGGGATCGGAGCACGAGGTCGGCACCTCCCTCCGGCCACCGCCCAGCGCGCTGACCACGCGTCCGGTGACCCCACGGCGACGGGCGCCGACCCCCTCTCGGGGGCCGACGCCCGGGTGCTCACCGTGTCTCGGCGGTCACGTGCCTACTCGGCGGCCCAGCCGATGTCCTCGTAGACGTAGCCGGAGGCCAAACCGAACTCGCCCCAGTTGTGCAGGGTCTCGTCCAGCACGTAGAGCCCGGGGCGCTCGAACATGGGGATGGTCAGGACCTCCTCCCAGATGGCGGCGTCGAGCTCGTTGGCGATCTCGGCGTAGCGGTCCGGGTCGGTCGCGGCCTGGAGCTCGTCGAACATGTCGTTGATCTCCGGGGTGGAGTGGAAGCTGAGGTTGTTGCCCCAGTCCGCGTCCTCGCCCTCGCCGCTCACCGGGCCGCCGTAGTTGCCCGAGGCGTCACCGGCGTAGGGGTTGGAGCCGACGAGCACGAAGGTGGCCAGCTCGTAGTTGCCGGGAACGATGTACTCGGGGAACAGGGCGTTGCCCGGCACCTGCTGGACGTCGACCTCGACGCCGATCTCGGCGAGCATCTCGCGGCCGATGTCGGCCTCGTTCTGCGCCAGGGTGAAGTCGTCGGAGGCCACCCAGGTCAGCGTGAGGGTGTCGCCGTCCTCGTTGGTGCGGAACTCAGCGCCCTCCTCCAGGGCCCACCCGGCCTCGTCGAGCAGCTCGCGGGCGCGGTCGGGGTCGTAGCCACCGAGCTCACCGCTGTTGTCCTCGAAGCCGTACTGGGTCGAACGGAGCAGGCGGTTGACCTGGCCGGTGATCGGCCACTCGATCGGGCCGAGCGCGGCCTCGGCGAGCGTGTCGGTGTTGATGCCCAGGGCCAGGGCTTGGCGGACGCGCACGTCCTCCAGTTCCGGGCTGCCGGCGTTGACCGAGACGAAGCGGTGGCCGTGGTTGACGGCGCGGGTGAAGTAGGCGCCGTTGCCCTCGCGGTCGCGCAGCAGGTTGAAGCCCGCGGCGTCGTAGCCCAGATAGAAGCCGTCGATCTCACCGTTGTCGAAGGCGGTCGCCATGCCGTCGATCGCCATGGAGTCGAAGATGATCCGGTCCAGCTTGGCGGGCTCGCCCCACCAGTCCTCGTTCCGGTTCACGGTGATGCGCTCGGTGGTGGCGTCGAACTCCACGTCGCCGAACGGGCCCGCGGTGACCGGGTAGTCGTTGAAGTAGCCCTCCTCGAAGAGCTCCTCGTCCTCCATGTACTCCGCCGGGTACAGCGGGGAGAACAAGGACGGCCACTCCGCGTAGGGCTCGGCGAAGACCAGGGTGAACGAGTACTCGTCGTCGCCCTCGACGAACTCCTCCACCAGGTCGTACCCCGTGGTGGAGCCGATCTCGAACTCGCCATCGCGCTCGCCCGACCAGGTGAGGTACTGGGCCTCGTAGTCGGCCGAGGTGATCGGCTCGCCGTCGGACCACACCGCGTCCGGGTTCAGCTCGTAGGTGACCTCGAGGCCGTCCTCGCTGACCTGGGCGTCCTGGACGTACTCGGTGATCGGCTCGGGCAGACCCTCGGCGTCCCAGCGGAACGCGTTCGGCAGAACGGCGGCGGAGATGCGGCGCACGTCGGCCAGGTTGCCCTGGGTGTGCGCCATGTTGTGCTGCTCGTAGTATCCGCTGATGGCCCAGACGAAGTCGCCGCCGTCCTCCAGGTCCTCTCTGGGGGCGGGGTTGAGGTCCTGGGCGGGTAGCGCCGCCAGCTCCTCCTGGGCCTGCTCGGTGTCGTTCTCGTCGCCACCGCCTCCGCCGCACGCGCTGGCGACCATCACCAGGACGGCGACGGGGGCGAGGTAACGCGCCTTCCCGATTCGCATGGGGATCTTCCTCTCAGGGGTGATAGAGCCAGCGCGCGGGGTGGCGCTGGCCGTGCCGTGTCGGACCGTCGTCAGACGACCTGCCGCCCCTCGGCGAAGTGGCAGGCAGCACCCTGGTCGCCACCGTTGGTGGGCAGGATCTGCGGCTCGACCGTCATGCACTGCTCCTGTTCGTGATCGGAGAGCGTGATGAACTTCTGGCACCTGGTCCGGAACCTGCAACCCGAAGGGGGGTTGGCGGGGCTGGGCAGGTCTCCGTCCAAGACGATGTGCGTGCGTGCCCGTTCCTTCTCCGGGTCGGGGATGGGGATGGCGGACAGCAACGCCTGGGTGTAGGGGTGCGAGGGCTGGGTGTAGATCGAGTGCGTGTCGCCGATCTCCACGATTCGGCCCAGGTACATGACGGCGACGCGGTCGGCGATGTGCCGCACCACGGACAGGTCGTGCGCCACGAACAGGTAGGCGAGACCGAGCCGGGCCTGGAGCTCCTCCAGGAGGTTCACCACGCCCGCCTGGATGGACACGTCCAGGGCGGAGACCGGCTCGTCCAGGACCAGCAGCTTGGGTTCCAGGGCCAGGGCACGGGCGATGCCGATGCGCTGGCGCTGGCCGCCGGAGAACTCGGCGGGGAAGCGCGTGGCGTGCTCGGTGTTGAGGCCGACCAGGTCGATGAGTTCGTACACCCGCCGAGTGACCTCGGAGGGGGACCCTCCGTGCGTGCGCAGCGGTTCGGCGATGATGTCGAAGACCGGCATGCGCGGGTCGAGCGAGCTCATCGGGTCCTGGAACACGATCTGCATGTCCCGCCGCAGGGCGAACCGGGCGGACCGGCTCAGTCCGGCCGTGTTCTGACCCATGACCTCGATCGTGCCGCCCTGGGGCCGCTCCAGCCCCATGATCTCCATGAGAGTGGAGGACTTGCCACAGCCCGACTCGCCGACCAGGGCGAGGGTCTCACCCTCGCGGATGTCGAAGTCGATCCCGTCCACGGCGTAGACGGTGCCCACACGACGCCGGAACACGGTGCCCTTGGTGAGCGGGTGGTGCTTGGTCAGGCCGTCGACCCGCAGCATCTCGGCCCGGTCGTCCCGGCGCACGGAGGAGACGGGGGTGTCGGGGATCTCCGGCACCGGGTAGATGTCCCGGGCCGTCCACTCGTTCGCGGCGATCTCGCCCGAACGCACGCACGCCGACCGCTGCACCCCGGTGTCGTGGACACCTTCGGAGTCGGGGGCGGGTGTGCCCTCGTGGACGGCTCGGATGACCTCCGCGGAGGGCTGATCGCCGATCGGCAGGAGGTCGGGCTCGGCGAGCTCGCACTCGGGCTGGGCGATCGGGCACCGGGGCGCGAAGGGGCAGCCCGGCGGCAGGTCCGACAGCGAGGGCGGGGTCCCCTTGATGGGGACGAGCGCGCCCTGCCGGTCGAGGTCCATCCGCGGCACGGCGCCCAGCAGGCCCATGGTGTACGGCATCCGGCTGCCGTAGTAGATCTCGTCGACGGTGCCCATCTCGACGGGTCGACCCGCGTACATGACCAGGACGCGGTCGACGAACCCGGCGACCACGCCGAGGTCGTGGGTGATCATCACGATCGCCGCGCCGGTCTCCCGCTGGGCGGTGCGCAGCAGTTCCAGGATCTGCGCCTGGATGGTGACGTCCAGGGCCGTCGTGGGCTCGTCGCAGATGATGACGTCGGGGTCGTTGGCCATCGCCATCGCGATCATGACGCGCTGGCGCATACCGCCGGAGAACTCGTGCGGGAACGAGCGGTACCGCTGCTCGGGGTTGGGGATGCCGACCAGTTCGAGGAGTTCGACCGCCCGCGCCCTCGCCCTGTCCTTGGACGTCTTCGGGGCGTGGACCAGCACGGCCTCGGCGAGCTGGTCGCCGACCGTGTACACGGGCGTGAGGCCGGACAGCGGGTCCTGGAAGACCATGGAGATGACCCGGCCGCGCTTGCGCGCCATGACACGGTCGTCCAGACCCAGGATCTCCTCACCGTGCAGGCGGACCGACCCGGTGATCCTCGCGTGGTCGGGCAGCAGCCCCATCGCCGCCATGGAGGACACGGACTTGCCGGAGCCGGACTCGCCGACGATGCCCAGCACCTCGCCTCGGCGCACCGCGTAGCTGACGCCGCGGACGGCGTACACGTCGGGGTTGTTGTTCAGGCCGGGGAAGGTGACGGTGAGGTCGGTGACCTCCAGGACGGGGGCGTCGTCGCCGCGCTCGGCGCTCGTGGCGTCGGTGGTCGTCACGGTGTCGGTGCTCATGTGTGTCTCCCCCTAGGACCGGCGCGACTTGGACGACGGGTCGAGGGCGTCGCGCAGCCCGTCCCCGATCATGTTCACGGCCAGCACCATCACGACCAGCAGCATCGCGGGGAACGCGAACATCCACCAGGCGGTGGTGGCGAACCGCGAACCGGCGGCGATCACGACGCCGAGGCTGACGTCGGGCGCCTGGACGCCCAGGCCGAAGTAGCTGAGCGCGGTCTCCCCGATGATCGCGGCGCTGACCATGATGGTGGCGTCCGCGATGAGCAGGGAGGACATGTTCGGCAGGATGTGGCGCAGGATGATCCGGTGCGGGGGAACGCCCATGAAGCGGGCGGCGTGGATGTACTCGCGTTCGCGCAGCGAGATGGTCATGCCCCGGACCATCTTGGAGGTGACCATCCAGCTGAACACGGCCAGGAGGATGACCAGGACGAACCAGCCGCCGTTTCCGGCGAAGTGGGTGGACAGGATGGCGAGGATGACGAAGTTGGGCAGGACCAGGGCCAGGTCGGCGACCCACATCAGTCCCTTGTCGACGAGACCGCCGAAGTAGCCCGCGAAGGAGCCGACCAGTGCGGCGAACCCCGTCGTGATCACGGCGACGAGCAGACCGATCAGCAGGGACTTGCGCAGACCCGCCGTGGTCCGGGTGAAGATGTCCTGGCCCGTCTCGTTGGTCCCCATCCAGTGCTCGGGGGACGGCGCGCCGAGCATGTCGGTGAAGTCGCGCTCACCGACCTCCCAACCGCTGAGCAGCGGGCCGACGAAGGCGAACAGCGCGAGGAGCGCGAGCAGGACGAGGCCGACGATGACGCGCCGGGTCCCGAGGAGTTGGCGGCCCAGGTCCTTGAGCCGGTTGGGAGCCGGGGGCACGGTCGGTGCCTCCAGGGGCTCCTTGCTCACGTGGGTCGTGCTCATGGCGTGGTCTCCAGCAGGGATGCCGCGTGGGTGCGGGGTGGTACGTGGCTGATGGGCGGGTGCGGGGTCGGTGTCACGGTCAGACCCGCACCCTCGGGTCGAGCCAGGCGTAGAGGATGTCCGAGAGGAAGGACGCCGCCATGATCGTGATCGCCATGAACCAGGAGACGGCCGCCACGACGTGGACGTCCTGGCTGAAGATGGAGTCGATCAGCCAGGCGCCCATGCCGTGCCAGCCGTAGATCTTCTCGGTGAAGGTCGCACCGGACACCAGGGCGCCGAAGGTGAACGTGAAGTAGGTGATGGTGGGGATGAGCGCGGTGCGCAGGGCGTGCTTGAACAGGGCCGCTCTGCGGGTGAGCCCCTTGGCCATCGCCGTGCGGACGAAGTCGGAGCCGAGCACGTCCAGCATCATGTTCCGCTGGTACCGGGCGAAGGCGGCGAACAGCGCGACCGCCAGCACGAACGTGGGCAGGATCGCGTGGTGGATCCGGTTGAGCAGCAGCTCCCATCCGTTGCCCTGGAAGCCCGCCGAGTACTCACCGGAGTAGCGCAGCAGCTGGAACCCGAGGAGGTCGTTGATGCCGTTGGCCCCGACCTGGACGGCGAGCGCGATCACGACGGTGGGCACCGACAGCACGAAGAACGCGGCGGCCGTCGACACCTTGTCGAATCTGCGGTACTGCCGGACGGCGGCGTAGGCGCCCACGGCGATGCCGATGGCGCTGCCGAGGATGGTGGCGACGGTGATCAGGCGCAGGGTGACCCCGGCCTTCATCCACATCTCCTCGGTGACGTCACCGCCCTGGATGGTCTGGCCGAAGTCTCCGACGACGACACCGCTCATCCAGGTGACGTAGCGCTGGGCGATGGGTGTCTGGTCGTTGAGGTTGAGCGCGTCGAGTTGGACGTTGACCGCCTCCGGGGAGGGCGGTGGCTGCATCTGCTCGAAGTACCCGCGCGGATACAGGTTGGCGGCCGCCAGGAGGTAGGCGAAACTCGTCGCGAGAAAGATCAACACGACGTAGTTCAGCAGCCGCCTGGCCAGGAACTTGCCCAAAACTATCTCCGAACCTCGCACCGAGCCCGGCGCTCGTCACCAGTTCCGCCGTTGGTCACCGGGGGTGTCCGCGGCACCGGGGGCGCGCCGCTCGGGTGGGTCCCACCGCTGAGCGTTCGCGATCCCGGGACCACGGGCGGGGTAACACCCAGTGACCGACGAAACACGCTTCCTTCCGATTCACGGTCCGTGACCGGAATGTCAAGAGTCTGCGGGACCGCTAGACACTCGGAGGTCACCGCTCCATCAAGAAAAGACAACGGTGCCCTCATGAGGGTCAATCACCAACCGAATTGTCAAGGCTTGTACTCACAGTAAGAGACACACGGCACTACGCCACCATGCACCACACTGACCTGCGAAAACTTCCTCGTACACCATGGAGCGGTCGACGCCGACCCTCCATATCGGCCAAACTTCACAAAACGGTGCAATGACGAAAAAACCACGAAAAATACTCGAAACATGCACGTCACCGGCCCCACCCGGCGCACGCCGCGAGCACCGCTCCCCCTCCAGAGAGAGTCACCAATTGTACTTATACCGCGACCGAATATCGTCACTGAGAGTAGTCAATGTTAACGGCTGCTAACGAGCGAGAGCGGCCTCTCCCGCACGTCCGGAGCCCCTCCCCGAGGACGGACCGAGGACCGTGCCGCCCGCACCGCCGTCGGCCGCGCGCCCGGCGTCAGGGGCGCCGGCGAACCCGAGCTCGCCACCCCCCACCAGGTGCCCAGGGAACGCGCGGCGTCCCCGGCCATCCCCAGGACGGTCCAGCCCACCGGGCCCACCATCGCCACACCCCGACCCCGGTGCCAGGCCCCCAGGTGCGGCAGCGTCAGCGCCGCACCCGCGGCCGCCGCGATCCACCGCGCGCGCCCGAACCGGCTCGCGGCTCGGAGTGCTCCGCATCGGACGCCGACCGAGGAGGATGGGGACACCGCCCGGCGGCCCCCCGGCGTCGACCGTTCCCCGGTCCCCGACCGCCGACGCGCGACCGCTCCCGCCCCGACCGCCACGGCCGCCAGCACCGGCCACCACGTCCCCCGGACCCAGCGGCCGCCCACCCTGGCGGTGTACGCCAGGTCCCGCCCGGTCAGCCGCAGCGCCTCGGGCAGCGTTCCCGGCGACGTCCGGGACAGTCTCCGGGCCGTGTCCGCCGTCCCCAGCGCGACCGCGCCCGCGGCCAGCGCCGGATGTCCGGCCGCGGCCAGGCCGAGAGCGACCGAGCTCGGCCAGGGGAGGTCCGGTCCGGCCACGCGCTCGCGCCGACTCCGCGCGAGCGGCCCGGCCGCCGCGCCGCGCGCGAAGCACGCGCGCAGGTACCCGCCCAGGTCCGTGATCGGGGGGTTCCACACCCGCGACCTGGGCTCGTAGCGCACCGACCACCCGCGTTCCGCCAGCCGCCAGAGCGCGTCGAGTTCGGCCCCCGCGCCCAACCCGGGGTCGAGGCGCTCGACGGCCGCCCGCCGCAGGACCAGGGTGTTCACCGGGCTGAGGGGGTCGGCCTCGGTGTGCTCGTTGGCCGTACCCGGCAGCCCCCGTCCACCGGTTCCGCGGCCCCACGGCAGGACCGGGGCCGGGTCGGCCCCGCGGTCGGCTCCGGCCCGGACGGCGGCGACGGCGGCGATCGTCATCTCCCCGTACGTGGGGGCGTTCGGCCGCGCGGTCAGCACGCGCGGCAGGACGGCCGCCACACCGGGGTCGGCGAAGTGGCCCAGCGCCGCCTCCAGCCAACCGGGGCCGGGGCGCGCGCCCGCCTCCAGCAAGGCCAGGAGCGGCGCGGAGCACGCGTCGAGCGCGACGGCCCGGGCGGCCGCTCCCCCGGGCGGACCCGGGACGAGCCGGGCGCCACGGGCCCGCGCGACCCACGCGCACGCGCCGGTGGCGCCCACCACGACGGGGCGCAGCGCGGGGTGGTCGGCGGCGAGGTGGTCCAGGGTACGGGCCAGGGCCGCGGACCCGGCCTGGCCGACGACGGCCACGTCCACCGTGCCCCGCTCGGCGGGGACGGCGTCACGCTCGGGCCGCGGATGGGCGAGCCCGGCGTCGACCAGGCGCCGGGCGAGGAGCCGTTCGACGCGGCCGACGGGCGAAGCTCCGCTCCACCAGCGGATCAGCGCGCTGACCTGGTCGGTCGTGAGGCGGAGGGCGCGCGGAGGACATCCGCCCACCAGGACGTGGCCCTCGTCGGAGAAGCGCACGGCACGATCGATCTCGACCCCCAGACCAGGAGGCAGAGGGGACGGGTGGGGGTACCGCGCCGCAGGCGTCCGTTGGGGGAGACCCACGTCCGCGTGAAGCGGCCCCTGCGCGGTGGAGGGTGGCGAAGAGGGCTGGAGCCGCGGGTTCTCGTTCGAGGGCGATGGAGGGCGACGGGAGGCCATGCGACATACCCTGTCGCTTCGGACATACAGGGCGCAAGATCGCGCGAAGCACCAGAATTCAGACGAGCTTCATCGAATCGTTACTCAACCCCGCGCGTCCCATCAGTCACGGAACGCCGCCGCCGCTCGCCCGAGATCCTTGTCACGACCTGGCCGGAACCCCCTTTATTCCAGGTCAGAGCTGGATATCCTGTCCAGGCCAGGCCGACCGGGTTTCGGGGGAGGTACAGAGCGTATGCTGAGCGCGAATACGCCCTCCAGTGTCGTGGGGCACATCCCTTACCAAACATGATCATCCATCACGGGCCACCCCTAGGCCCCACCCCCTCCCAGCGGGGAGCCGCACGGCTTCCCCCGCTCCACTCGCCGATCCCCACACACCGCGCGCCCCGTGGCACCAGACCACTTCCCTCCCTGACCCAGGGGGCACCGATCCGTGTGTCCATTCCGCGCCGTGACCCGCTTCGTCGGGCATGGACGCCACGAGGGCCCGGCGCACCTTGCCCCGCCCGCCGCGCACACGCCCTCGGGAAGTGAAACCCACCATGTGTGATATCACAGCAGCCCAGGGTCCCCTGGTCATCCGACACGCCCTCGATCCAGGGGCCGTTCCCCCACCGCCGGACCCGTTTCCGACCTCGCCCCCCACGTCCCGTCCGTCCCAACGTCCGGCGAAAACCATGGAAGAGCCCACCCCGACCAGTACCTCCACCGCGACGCGACCGGTCAGACGCCGGTTCCCGGGCCTGCCGAGCCAGATCGCCTACGCGCGCCGGTTCGTCGAGCGCCAGCTCTCGGCCTGCCCGGAGCTGACCACGGCGACCCTGCTCACCAGCGAGCTCGCCACCAACGCCATCACCCACAGCGCGTCCGGCCGCGCGACGGGCAAGTTCGAGGTCTGCGTCCACCAGGCACCCGGCTGGGCCCGGGTCGAGGTGCGCGACCTGGGCAACCTCGCCGAGTCGCCGCGCCCCCAGCACCGGGACCCCTACGACACCGAGGAACACGGTCGGGGCCTGGATCTGGTCGAGGCGCTCTCCAGCGCGTGGGGCACCGAGCCCCGCGGCGACGGCATGGGGCGCAGGGTCTGGTTCGAGTTGGTGTGGGAGCGCGACGGCGATCCGCTCTGAGGACGGGACGAGAGTCCCGACGGTCTCGACGGTACGCCGCCGCGCCTGATCCGTGCGTCGCCGTCACTCCGTCGTGGGCGCGTCCGCGCCGCCGGTGTCGGAGGTCGCGGGCAGGCGGAAGCGCTCGTACAGTCGTCGGGCGTAGTCCTTGGCCTCCTGGGACGGTTCCTCGCCCAGCTCGTCGCGGACCAGGTCGTCAAGGCTCTTGTTCGATTCGTCCATGAGACGCAGACTGCCTGGAGTGCCCGGAGAGCACAAATCAACGCCCCGGTGACCGCGTGAAACACCAGCCTGGCCCGCCCGGCGGGGCCCGGCGACGGCGGGCGGGCGCCCCGCACCGTGTGCGGACCGCCCACCCGTGCATGGCTGCCGGTCGTCCGGAGGGATCGGCGTCGTCAGCGCCCGACGGGTTCACCCGTGGGCTCGTCCGATCCACTGGTTCCGTTGGGCCCGGCGGCCCCGTTCATCTCCGGTACGGACCGGACGACGCGGTCGCCGCCCCGCTTGGCCGCACGCCTGGCGCGGCGGGCCGCCCGCTTGCGCGCGCGCCGCTCCTTGCCCGCCTCGACCAGCTGGTAGAGCACGGGGACCAGGATCAGCGTCAGCAGGGTGGACGAGACCAGACCGCCGATCACCACGATCGCGACCGGGCCGGAGACGAACGCCCCACCGCCGGTGAGACCGGTGGCCAGCGGCACGAGCGCCGCGATGGTGCCCGCCGCCGTCATGAGGATCGGCCGCAGGCGGTGCCGGGTGCCCTCGACGATCGCCTCGCCCAGCGGCATGCCGTTGGCCCTGTTCTGGTTGATCAGGTCCATGAGCACGATGGCGTTGGTGATCACCACGCCGATGAGCATGAGCATGCCGATCATGGCCGCCGCGCCGAGCGGGGTGCCGGTCAGCACGAGCAGGCCCAGCGAACCGGTCGCCGCGAAGGGCACCGACACCAGCAGCAGGAGCGGCTGGATCAGGCTCTTGAACGTCGCCACCATGATCAGGTAGCAGATGACGATCGCCGCGAGCAGCGCCATCAACAGCTGGAGGAGGCCCTCCGTCTGGTCCTCGCTGACCCCGGCCAGCGCCGCGGTGGCGCCCGAGGGCAGGTCCAGCTCGTCCAGGGCCTGACCGATCTCGGCGCTCACCGCGCCCAGGTCGGAGGCGGTCGGGCTGGCCGACACGGTGGTGCTGGTGACGCCGTCGATCCGGGTCAGCTCCGGGGGCTGCACGACCTCCTCCACGTCGGCGACGCGGTCCAGGCTCACCTCCTGCCCGGTGGGCGTGGTGAGGGTCAGGTCCTCCAGCTCCCCACGGGTCTCCGGCGCCTCGTCGACCATCACGACCACGTCGTGCCGGACGTCGTCGACGGTCGCGGTGCCCGCGCGCTGACCGTTGAAGGCCGCGGCGACGGCCTGGCCGACCATGGCCTCGCTCAGGCCCAGTTCGGCGGCCTCCTCGGCGTCGACGTGCACCTCCAGCGCCGCCTGGGAGGCGGACACGCCGTTGACCACGTCGTCGGCGCCGTCGATGTCGCGCAGGGCCTCCTCGACCATGCCCGCCGCCTCGGCCAGGGTTTCCTGGTCCTCGGCCGTGACCCGGACCTCCAGGGCCGAGCCGCCCATGCCGCCCGAGGCGTCGAGCCGGGGCTCGTACTCGGTGTCGAGGGCGGCGAACTCGTCCCGCAGCACCTCGCGGTTGCGCAGCTGGTCGCTGTCGGGGTCGGCGGTGATGGTGTAGCTGATCTGGTCGGCGCCGGCGGCCATCATCGGGTTGCCGTTACCGCCGACGCTGACCTGGTAGTCGTCCACCCAGGCCATGCCGTCGAGCAGCTCCTCGACCTTGGCGGCCTCGGTGTCGGCGGTCTCCAGGGAGGTGCCGGGCTCCAGGTCCTGCACCGCCATGTAGGTGTTCTGCTCCGCCTCGCCGAGCCAGTCGGTCTCCATGGTGGTCGCCATGTACACCGTGCCGCCGAAGATGATCGAGGCGGCCACCAGGACGACGGCGGTGGCGCTCTTCCGCCTGGTGGTGATCCAGCGGATGATCGGGACGTACACCCGCTGGAGCGGCGTACGCAGCTCGGCCCGGCTCTCCTGGCGCTCGATCTCCTCCTGTGTGCGGTCGCCGACCTCCCTGGGCCGCATGAACCAGTAGCACAGGACCGGGGTGAGGGTCAGCGCGACGAGCAGCGAGGCGCCGAGCGCGAGCGAGCTGGTCACGGCGAACGGCGTGAAGATCTCGCCGACCTCGCCGCCGACGAAGGCCATCGGCAGGAACACGGCGATGGTGGCGAACGAGGAGGAGGCCACCGCGGTGGCGACCTCGCGGACGCCGTCCTTGACCGCCGCCATGCGCTCCTTGCCGTAGCCCATGTGGCGGCGGATGTTCTCCAGGACCACGATCGAGTCGTCGACCACCCGGCCGATCGCGATGGTCAGGGCCGCCAGGGTGAACATGTTCAGGGTGAAGCCGAACACCTGCATGCCCAGGAAGGTGACCAGGATCGACACCGGGATCGACACCGCGACCACGAGCGTGGAGCGGATCGACAGCAGGAAGACCAGGATCACGACGACGGCGGCCGCCAGACCCATCAGGCCCGCGTCGAACATGTCCTCGATCGACTCGTTGATGAACGGCGCCTGGTCGAAGACGGGCGTGATGTGGATGTCGTCCCCGAGCAGGTCGGCCTGGTCGTCCAGGACCGACTCCACACCCGCCGAGATGTCGACGGTGTTGCCGTCGGGGGTGGGCATGACCATGAGCATCACGGCCGGTTCGCCGTTCACGCGGGAGATCTCACTGGACTCCCGCGGCACCAGCTCCACGTCGGCGACCTCGGAGAGCTGGACCGGCTCGGCGGGGGCCGGGGCGCCGGGCATCGCCGCTCCGCTCTGGGCGGGCCGGATCCACACGTCCTCGATCTGCTCGAGGCTGGTGCGCTGCTCACCGGTGGTGACGCTGAGCGTGCGGTCGTCCTCGTCGATCGTGCCGCCCGCCTGGAGCAGACCGCTGCCCTCCAGCGCCTGGGCGACGTCCCGCGCGGTGAGACCGGCCGACTCCAGCTCGTCCTCGTCCGGGGTGACCTCGACCCGCTCCTGCTCGACGCCGACCAGGACGGCGGTGCGCACGCCGGAGACCGACTCGATCTCCGGGATGAGGACGGTCTCCACGGTGGAGGCCATGTCCCGCTGTTCCAGGGCGTCGCTGCTGACCGCGAGGACCTGGGCGGGCAGCATGCTGGAGCTCATGGACGAGACGCTGGTGTCCACGCCCTCGGGCAGGAGGCTCTCGAACTGGTCGATCGCGACCTGGACCTCGCGGACCAGCTCGGCCTGTTCGATCCCGTAGTCGAACTCGGCCTGGATCGTCGCGGTGCCGGTGCCGCTGGTGGACGTGACGGCGGTGATCCCCTCGACGCCCTGGACGGCCTGCTCCAGGGTTTCGGTGACCTGGCCCTGCACGACCTGGGGCGTGGCCCCCTCGTAGGTCGCGGTGACCATGACCATCGGCAGTGAGAACTCGGGGAAGAGCTCACGCTTGGCGCTCATCGCGGCGAGCGCGCCGAAGACCATGACCGCGAGGGTGATGAGGAGGATGAGCGCCCGGTTCCCGAGGGAGACGTTCGACAGGCGGTTCACGTGTGCGTCCCTTCCGTTCCGTGGGCCGGGGTCCCCGTGGGGGGTCGACCCGCGGCACGGATCGTTGTCGCCGATCTGGACATGAGGGGTTGTCGCTCCTAGTTCGCTGCCGTGTGGTGGTCTGATCGCCCCGCCTGGCCGCGCGAGCGCACACCGGTGACACCGGCCGGTCGGGCCGGTCGTCGGGTGTCGCGGGGGTCGTGGTGGTCTTCCGAGGGCGGGCCCGGTGGTCGGGCGTCCGCGGCCGTCGGGCGCACCACTCACCATACGTCGCGTTATATCGGGACCCGTGCTTTCCCGACCCACTTCAGGGAT
Source organism: Nocardiopsis sp. NPDC049922 (assembly GCF_040660275.1). Lineage (NCBI taxonomy): Bacteria > Bacillati > Actinomycetota > Actinomycetes > Streptosporangiales > Nocardiopsidaceae > Nocardiopsis > Nocardiopsis sp. NPDC049922. Next base: position 54,863 of record NZ_JBFAME010000011.1, read on the forward strand.
CTCTCAGGGAGACGTCAGTCTTACGTCAGGGTCGGCACCCGACGAAAGTCAGGCGCACGGGAACGCGTGCGTCGGACGCGCGGCTCAGGCCACGGAGGAGCGCTCGTCGACCGGGACGTGCGGCTGCGTCGTCCCCCACACGACACGGAGCAGGTCGTCCAGGGCGTGGGCGAGGGAGGCGTCGACCAGCTCGTAGCTGACCTGGCGCCCTCGGGCCTGGGTGCGGACCAGGCCGCAGTCGCGCAGGCACGCCAGGTGGTTGGAGACGTTCTGGCGGGTGAGCCCGAGCTGGTCGGCGAGGCCCGCCGGGTAGTTCGGGCCGTCCAGGAGGGCCAACAGCAGGCGGCAGCGGGTGGGGTCGGACAGGGCGCGCCCCAGGCGGTGGATGGCGGACAGGCGCTGCTCGGAGGTCAACATGAAAATCATTGTACATAGGTTGCTGTATAGACAGCTTCGGCTGTATAAACAGTGGTGACTGAATCATTCGTCGGCGCCGGAGCGAACCCGCCGACACGTCCGCACACGAGAGGGGTACGCGATGGGTGCCGGACACGGGCACGGGCACGGCACGATGACCGCCGGGGCGGCCAACAGCAGGCGGTTGGCCCTCGCCCTGGGACTCATGCTCACCGTCGCCGTCATCCAGGTGGGCGGCGCCCTCGTCAGCGGCAGCCTCGCCCTCCTCGCCGACGCCGGACACACCGCCACCGACTCCTTCGGGGTGGCCCTGGCCCTGGCCGCCGTGTGGATCGCGACCCGGCCCGCCACCACCAAGCGGACCTTCGGCTTCCAGCGCGCCGAGATCCTCGCCGCCGCCGTCAACGCGCTCGCGCTCTTCGCCCTGTGCGGCTTCATCGTGATCGAGGCGGTCGACCGGCTGCGGTCACCGGCCGAGGTGTCCGGACCGGGGGTCGTGCTCGTGGCCGGTGTCGGCCTGGTCGCCAACATCGTCGCGCTGCTCGTCCTGCGCTCGGGGGCCGAGGAGAGCCTCAACGTCCGGGGCGCCTACGTGGAGGTGATGAGCGACGCCCTGGCCTCGGTCGGCGTCATCGTGGGCGGCGTCGTGCTCTGGCTGACCGGGTGGAGCCGCATCGACACGCTCATCTCCCTCGCCATCGCCGCCATCATCGTGCCCCGCGCGTGGTCGCTGCTCAAGGAGGCCGTGCACATCCTGCTGGAGGCCACCCCTCGCGGGATGGACCTCGGCGAGGTCCGCGAACACCTGCTCGGCCACCCCGCCGTCGTCGACGTCCACGACCTGCACGCGTGGACCATCACCTCCGGCGTACCCGTGATGTCGGCGCACGTGGTGGTGGACGAGGAACGGCTCCGGGACAGCGGGCGGATGCTCGACGAACTCCACACCTGCCTGACCGGACACTTCGACGTGGAGCACTCGACCCTGCAGCTGGAACCGCCCGGCCACGCCGACCACGAGGGCGCCAGACACGCCTGAGCACCGACGACGACCCGCGTTCGGTGACGCGTTCGGTCCGAACCTGATGGCAGAATCGTTCAGGTCCGGACAAGGCGTACGTGGAAACTCGGGTGGAAACGGGATCATGGGGTGGGTTCCCGATGGGGCGCGCGCGAGCGCCGCGCAGACGGCCAGCGTGACCCGGCGGCTCTTGGTCCGCCTCCTGCACCGGATCCCGCTGATCGCCCGGCGCGAAGCGTCCGACCAGCGCTCGCCGTACCGGCCGCGCAGCGCGTGGGGCAAGCCCGCCCGCGCCTTCCTGCTCATGTTCGTGGCCGCCGACCTCCTGGGCGCCGGGCTGCTGATGACGCCCGCGGCCTCGACCGACGGTGAGGGGCTGGACTTCGTCGCGGCGGTGTTCACCTCGACCACCGCACTCGCCGTCTGCGGCCTCTCGGTCATCTCGATCGGCGGCGACCTGTCCGTCTTCGGCCAACTCGTGCTCACCGCTCTGATCCAGGTCGGCGGCATCGGGATCATGACCCTGGCCTCACTGCTCGGTTCCGCCCTCGTGCAACGGTTCAGCCTGCGCATGCAGCTGAACGTGCAGGCGGAGAACCGCGCGCTCGCGGTCGGGGACGTCCGTGGGATCGTCAGCCGCGTGGCGCTGGTCTGCCTGGTGATCGAGGCCGGGACGTTCGCGGTCATCATGCCCGCGATGTGGCTGCGCCACGGCATGGGTTTCGGCGAGGCCGCCTACTCGGCCTTCTTCCACTCGGTGTCGGCGTTCAACAACGCGGGCCTGTCGCTGTACGACGACAGCCTCACGCGCTTCTCCGGGGACGCCGTCATCCTCGGCACCGTGGCCGTCGCCGTCATCCTCGGCGGCATCGGCTTCCCCGTGCTCCTGGAACTCCGCCGCCACTGGCGCGTCCCGAAGCACTGGAGTCTGCACACCCGGCTGACCATCGTCACGAGCGCCGTCCTGTTCGCGGTCACGGGTGTCCTCGTGATCGCGATGGAGTGGGGCAACCCCGACACCCTGGGCGGGCTGCACTGGTGGGCGCGGATCACCGACGGGTTCTTCCACGGCGTCATGCCCCGCAGCGGCGGCTTCAACGTCACCGACACCGGGGCGATGAACGACTCCACGCTCCTGCTCACCATCATGATGATGTTCGTGGGCAACGGCAGCGCCGGAACGGCGGGCGGCATCAAGGTCGCCACGCTGGCGGTGCTCTTCCTCGTCCTGTGGTCGGAGGTGCGCGCACACGACCGCGTCCACGTCTACGGCCGCCGTCTCCCCTCGGACATCATCCGGCAGGCCCTGAGCCTGACCTTCCTGTCCATGACGGTGGTGGCGGTGACGACCGTGTTCTTCCTGCACACCACGGCGTTCACCTTCATGGAGACCCTGTTCGAGGTGGTCTCGGCCGTGGGCGTGGTCGGCCTGTCGATGGGGATCACGCCCGAGCTGCCGCCGTGGGCGCAACTGCTGCTGGTCGTGCTGATGATCGCGGGACGCATCGGTCCGGTCACGTTCGTCACCGCCATCGCCTTCCGGGAGCGCAAGCGCCGGTACGACCTGGCCGAGGGCCGGACGATGATCGGTTGAACACCCGTACACGTAGTCACCGGAGGAAGGCCCCGTGCCGTACACCAAGAAGGAATCCGACAGGCGCATCCTGGTCATCGGGCTGGGCCGGTTCGGCAGCTCCATGGCCCTGGAGCTGGTCAATCACGGCTGGGAGGTGCTGGGGATGGACTCCAGCCCGCGCCTGGTGCAGATGTTCGCCGACGCCCTGACGCACACCGTCATCGCGGACGCCACCGACGACGAGGCGCTCCGGCAGATCGGCGCCGCGCAGTTCACCCACGCGGTCGTCGCGATCGGCTCGCACCTGGAGGAGAGCATCCTCGCCACGTCGCAGCTGGTCGACCTCGGCGTTCCCGACATCTGGGCCAAGGCGGTCAGCCGCCGCCACGGCCGCATCCTCGAACAGGTGGGAGCGCACCACGTGGTCCTGCCCGAGCACGACATGGGTGAGCGGGTCGCGCACCTGGTGTCGGGGCGGATGCTGGACTACGTCGAGTTGGAGGAGGGGTTCTCCCTCGGCAAGACGAAGGCGCCCAAGGAGCTCATCGGCAGGCCGCTGGCCGAGACCAGGGTCCGCCAGAAGTACGGGATCACGGTGGTGTCGGTCAAGCACCGGGGCGCGGCCTTCACCTACGCCAGCCGGGAGACCGTGCTGAGCAAGGGGGACGTGATCGTGGTCGCGGGCCGCACCGAGGACGTGGAGCGGTTCGCCGAGGCGGACTGAGGGACGCGTGCGCCGCCCCGGGCGGGGATCGGGACCTTCCTCACCAAGAAGACAAATTGACAACCGTTTTCATTGTCCCCATGATGGACCCATGCGAACTGGGACAACCGTGCGGGCCGCCGCCCTCGGCGCCGCGACACTCATGATGGTCACCGCGTGCGGCGGCGGCGAGGGCGGGGCCGACAGCACGGAGGACGCCGAGCTGAGCCTCGTCACCGGCGTCTACCCCCTGGAGTGGCTCGCCGGGCGGATCGGCGGCGACCGCGTCGCCGTCACCCAGCTCACCGAGCCCGGCGCCGAACCCCACGACCTCGAACTGACCGGCCGCCAGATCGGCGAGGTCAGCGAGGCGGACATCGCCTTCTACGTCTCGGGCCTCCAGCCCGCCGTGGACGAGGCCGTCGGGCAGGAGGCCGCGGACGCCGCGCTCGACGTCGCCGACGTGGTCGAGCTCCACCCCGTCGGGGACGACGGAGGGCACGACCACGAGGGCGAGGAGGAGCACGCCCACGAGGAGGAGCACGCCCACGAGGAGGGGCACTCCGAGGAGGAGGGGCACTCCGAGGAGGAGGGGCACTCCGAGGAGGAGGGGCACGAGGACGAGCACGCCCACGAGGAGGAGGGCGACGAGGAGGCCCACGCCGAGGAGGAGGGGCACGAGGAGGGCGACGGGCACGACCACGGCGACCTCGACCCCCACTTCTGGCTCGACGTCGACCTGATGGCGGAGGCCGCCCACGCCCTCGCGGACCGGATGGCCGAGCTCGACCCGGACGGCGCCCAGACCTACGAGGACAACGCCGAGGCCGTCACCGCGGAACTGGAGACGATCGGCCAGGAGTACGACGCGGGCCTCGCCGAGTGCGCGCACCGCGAGGTGGTCGTCGGGCACACGGCCTTCGCCTACCTCACCGAGGCCCACGGCCTGGAGCAGATCGGCGTCAGCGGCGTCGACCCCGACACCGAGCCCTCCCCCACGCAGATCGCGGCGATCACGGACATCGTCTCCGAGCGCGGCATCACGACGGTGTTCACCGAGCCGCTGATGCCCCCCGCGACCGCGGAGACCATCGCCGCGGAGACCGGCGCCGAGGTGGCGGTCCTCGACCCGCTCGAGGGCGTGACCGACCGGTCGCCCGGCGACGACTACCCGTCGATCATGCGGGGCAACCTCGCCGCGCTGACCACGGCCCTGGACTGCGGCTGACCGAACAGGACCATCTCCCTCCCCTCCCCGAGCCCCACCGGCCACCCGGCCGGTGGGGCTCACCCGTGTCTGGCGGGGGTCCTCCGGGCTCCGGGAAGGCCCCTCGTCCCGCGTGTTCTGTCGCCTTGTCAACGCGTTTGTCCGGCCCTTCGACGCTCCGCGGAAGGCGGCCGATTACATGGCGCTTACATCGCGCGAAAGCCTGGGACAAGTGGCCCCGGTCACGCTAGTCTTATGAATCGCGACAGTGCTGATGCACGTGCATATGTCAGTGCATCGGCACGGCACTTCCCCTCGAACGACAAAGGAGCAGCAGAGCACATGACCGCACACAACGGCATCACCGCGACCGAGCTCACCGGTGTGGCCTGGCAGAAGGCGAAGCGCAGCAACTCCCAGGGCGCCTGCGTGGAGATGGCGCGACTGGGCGACGGCTCGATCGCCGTGCGCAACTCGCGCTTCCCCTCCGGCCCCGCGCTGGTCTACACCCAGGAGGAGATCGACTGCCTCATCCTGGGCGCCAAGGACGGTGACTTCGACAACCTGCTGAGCTGACGTCCGAACGACCCGACGGCGCGGTCCGAGCTTCCCCTCGGACGGCCGTCCACCCGAGCGGCCGCACCGGGACTCTCTCACCCTGGTCGGGGGCCGCGACACCTGGGGGCTCCGCCGCCGTGACGGAGCCCCCGGGACCGACGGGTCGGCGCGCGACCGCGGAATCACCGAACGCGCGGCGTGGGCGGCGACCGAGACCGCCGAGTCGCGCGACCCGTGCCGGATCCGGGCACACGCGTACCCGGGCACACGAGTACCGCGCCGCTCGGGCACGTGACCTCAGTCCCTCTCCAGGTCCGCCAGCATCTCCTTGAGCATCTCCAGCGTCTCGTCCGGCGTGGCCGCGGCGACGCTCAGCCTGGTCATCGCCTTGGTGTAGGCCTCCACCACGCTGCGGCGGTCGACGATCTCACCGTCGGTCAGCTGTTCCAGGTAGAGCAGGTCCGCGAGCTCGAAGTCGGAGTAGCGGAGCAGGGTGAACGATCCCGCCTCGGCGGCGTGCGCACCCACCACGAAGGGGACGATCTGGAGGGTGATGTTGTCGTAGTCCCGGCAGAACTCGATCAGCCGCCGGATCTGCCCGCGCATGATCTCCCGACCGCGCGTCTTGCCGCCGATGGGTCGGCGGACGGCCGCCTCGTCGAGGATGACCCACATGCGCATGTCCTTGTCGCGGTCCAGCCGCTGCTGTCTGCGCAGTCTGGCCTCGATCCGCTGCTCGGTGACCATGTCGGTCTCGACGCCACCGGAGATGATCTCGCGCGCGTACTCCTCGGTCTGGAGCAGACCGGGCACGAACTGGGACTCGTAGATCCGGATGTGGTCGGCGGCCTCCTCGAAACCCACGTAGCGGACGAACCACTTGTGCAGGGAGTCGCCGTACTCCTTCCACCAGCCCGGCTTGTTGGATTCGCGGGCCACTTCGAGGAATTGTCTGACGACCTTACGGTCGGTGACCCCGTACATCTTGAGGAGGTCCTCGATATCCCGGAGCTTGAAACCGACGCGGCCCAGTTCCATCCGGCTGATCTTGGACGCGGACGCGCGAATCCGGTTGCCCGCGTCCTCGCGGGTGATACCGCGCTGTTCGCGGTACTGCCGAAGCTCGTGCCCGAGGAGCATGCGACGCACGGTGGGGCCACTCCCCTTGCGCAATCGAGCGATATCCACCTTCGCCGCCTCTCTGACTCATTCCCCGAACAAGGGTATCCTGACCGATCGGACACCTTTGCCGCGCGGTCAGGACACTACACGTACACGATATAGCCAATGCGTCCGTACGCACGGAGCCACATCCGGTCACCGGACCGCCCCAGCGGCCCCTTCGACCGGTCGCGGGCACGGACGGCGGTGGGGCGGCCGTCCGCCGGGCCCCGGGGCGCCTCACACGAATTGCGCCCAAACGAACTTTCCGCTGGGGGGTGTCGGAATCACTCCCCACTCTCGCGCGAAAGCACTCACGAGTGCAAGCCCTCGCCCGCCTTCGAGGGTCAGGTCCGGCTGCCTTCTCCGCGGCCACCGTTCTCCGCCGTCGCGAACCGCGCAGATGAATTCGCGGCCGCTGCGCATGAGGGAGAGCTGAATACCGCCCCCTCCCCTCCTGGCCGCCGACAGCGGTGCGCCGTGGCGGACCGCATTGGTGACCAATTCGGAAACGACGACCGAGACATCGTCGGACAAGTACCCCATCTCCCATTCACGGAGAAGGGCCTCGGATATCTCCCGTGCGGCGCCCACGGCGTCCGGCCTGGGCTCGAAGGCCCACGTGACGGCGTCGTGGCGGTCACCGCACACGGGCGTGTTCCAGCGGCTGGAACCGTGCTTCAGGACTCTGAACCACCAGCCGCCGGCCGGTTCCGCCACCGCCTCCGCACATTCCATGCCTTCCACTCCTCCCCGGCGCCTGTGCCACGAACCCGCTCCTCCGGTCGCACGCTTTCGGATATCGACGGGAGGTCCGCGATGGGGATCGGCGCGACGACCCCCTCAGCGCGTGCCGCTGCACGGTTCGAATGCACGTGCACCCTGGCCTTGGAGGCAATCGTAGGCCAAGGGATGACAATGTGCAGGGAAACCGGGACACCCATCGCGAAGGAGAATGACGGCGCACGTCACGAGCCCGTGGAGAACTTCCGTATTCGCCGCCCCGACGACCTACCGACCGGTAGGCATGGCGGTAGGATTCCCCCGCGCCCACCCGTGAACCTTGGAGGTAACACCATGTCCCCAACACCCCGTGTGGCCATCGTGACCGGCGCCGCCCGAGGGATCGGCGCCGCCACCGCCGAGCGGCTGGCGCGAGAGGGCCGGGCCGTGGCCGTGCTGGACCTGAAGGAGACCGACGCCCAGGAGGTCGTGGACCGGATCACGGCCGAGGGCGGTCGGGCGCTCGCGGTCGGCTGCGACGTCTCCGACGCCGAGCAGGTGGCGTCCGCCGTCGACACGGTCGCCGAGCGGCTGGGGCCGCCGCAGATCCTGGTGAACAACGCGGGGGTCCTGCGCGACAACCTGCTGTTCAAGATGTCGGTGGAGGACTGGGACACCGTGATGAACGTGCACCTGCGGGGCGCGTTCCTCATGAGCCGGGCCGCCCAGGCGCACATGACCGAGCAGGGGTGGGGCCGGATCGTCAACCTGTCCAGCTCCTCCGCACAGGGCAACCGCGGACAGGCCAACTACTCCGCGGCCAAGGCGGGCCTGCAGGGGTTCACCAAGACCCTCGCCATCGAGCTGGGCAAGTTCGGCGTCACGTGCAACGCGGTGGCGCCGGGGTTCATCGAGACGGACATGACCCGGGCCACGGCCGAGCGGATCGGCGTCGACTACGCGGCCATGAAGGAGTTCAAGGCGGCCGAGATCCCGGTGCGGCGCGTGGGGGTGCCGGAGGACGTCGCCAACACGATCGCCTTCCTCACCGGTGAGGGCGCGGGCTTCGTGTCCGGGCAGGTCATCTATGTCGCGGGCGGTCCACTCGACTGAGGGCGCCCGGAACGGTCAGGGAGACGGTCACCCGATGGCCGTCTCCCGGCCCCCGGGTCCCACGGGGCCGCCCGGGGCCTCGATCTCCCCGATCACGACGGAGACCAGCTCCTCGACCAGGCCGACGCCCGAGACGTAGTCGGGGTGGTCGTCGGAGAGCACGGCGATCAGGTACTCCCGGTCGGGTCCGACCACGTAGCCGACGCTGTTGATGTTCCACAGGCCGCCGTTGCTCTGGCGCGGGACCCAGCCGTTCTTGAGGCCCACGGTGTCCACGGGTCCGGCCGCGGCGCTGACCCCCCACGCCTGTTCGGGGGCGACCGACTCCATCAGCGCGCGCACGTAGGCGCGGTCCTCCTCCGACAGCGGGCCCTCGTCGGTGTACAGGGCGCGCAACAGGCGGATCTGGTCGGAGGCGGTGGTGCGCGTGGCTCCCCACCTCCCGCGCGGGTGCGGTTCGGTGCCGGTGAGACCGAGCCTCCGGGCGCCCCGCTCGAACCCCTCGGTGAAGCCGGCGCGCAGGTAGAGGCCGTCGGTGACCGTGTTGTCGCTGTGGCGGATCATCCGCTCGACCCGCGCGCGCTCGGAGGCGGTCAGCTCGCGCCCCTCCTCGTCGGCGCGCAGGAGCAGCAGGGTGAGGATGGTCAGCTTGACCGCGCTGGCCGTGTGGAAGGGGTCCTGCGGCGCGTGGCTGAACGTGGTGCCCGTGCGCAGGTCATGCACGGCGATGCCGCAGCGCACACCGTGGTCCTCGATGATCGACGCGACCCGTGCGGCGAGTTCGTCCCTCTGCTCCGGTGTCAGCACGGAGCCGCCCGCGAGGGGTGCGCCGTCCTGCGGCGCGGGTGCGACCACGGCTGGGAGAGCGTCACCGGCCGCGACGCCCGCCGGTTCGGGGATCCCGCGCACGGCCGTGCCCGCCCCCGGCAGGGCGAGGGCCATGGCCACAGCCACCGTGACCGCCGCGAGCACGCGCGGCCAGGTGCGTGAGTCGGCTGGAGGACGCCGCGGCACGCTATCACCGGTCCGTAAGCGGGGTGGATTGGGCTGTTTTGCCCATTATCAACCCACGGACCGGAATCCGATCCAGCCGATATTCAATCGAAATGGCCGGTGACGGACCCGTTCCGGATGTTTCTTACCGTGAGCGGCGCGTCTCCTCGTCGATACCGCGGGCCACGAGCGCCTCACCGGTCGCGTCCGCCATCCGCAGCAGCTGGACGATCACCGGCACCACGAGCAGGTACGGGCGCCCGGACAGGCCCCGGGCCTGGTAGCCCTCGCGGGCGGACCGCCAGGCCACCTGGACCATCGGCACGGAGCGGACGGTCAGGGCCAGGACCAGGGCGACGCGGTCGGGGTTGACCCCCACGCGGGCCAGCGGCCGGGCCATGCGCTCGAAGAGTTCGAGCATGGCGTGCACCCGCGTGGTCAGCGTGACGGCGTTGGCCAGCAGCACGAGCGCGGCGAGCTGCGCGCAGAGCCGCAGGGCCGTCTGCCAGTCCCCGAACAGGGTCTGGAACACCCCGATGACCAGTAGGAACGGCGACAGGGCGCGCAGTGCGCCGAAGGCGTGGCGCGGGGGAAGGCCGACCGCCGGGTACAGGACGAGGGCGGCGGCCAGGACGCCCACCGCCAGCCAGTGGTGGGAGGCGACGATCAGGGCGACGCCGACGACCACCAGGGCCAGCAGTTTGGGTCCGGCCGGGACCCGGTGCAGCGGTCCCGTCCCCGGCACGTAGAGGCCGATCACCGATCGGCCCCCTCGACCATGCGGTCGGTGTAGAAGGACACCGCCGTGCCGGGGTCTCCGTCGAAGACCACGCGGCCGTCGTCGACGACCAGGACGCGGTCGAAGTCGGCGAGCAGGTCCAGGTCGTGGGTGAAGAGGACGACCTGCTGGTCGAGGCCCTCCAGCGTGCGGTGCACCATGCGGGTGTTGCGCAGGTCGAGCAGGGTGGTGGGCTCGTCGCAGACCAGCACGTCGGGTTCGGTGACCAGGACCGACGCCAGGGCCAGGAGCTGCTTCTGGCCCCCCGAGAGCAGGTGTCCGGGGTGGTCGCGGTGCCCGTCCAGGCCGAACCGCTCCAGGATCCGGTCGACCCGGCGGGCGGTCTCCTCTGCGCCCAGCCGCAGGGAGCGCAGCCCGATCTCCACGTCCTCGACGACCGTCGGCATGATGATCTGGTTCGCCGCGTCGGAGAAGACGAACCCGACCCTGCGGCGGATCCGTTTGGCGTGCCGCCGGGTGTCCCACTCCCCCAGCGACACCGTGCCCGTGTCCGGGACGACGAGGCCGTTGAGGGTCCGGGCCAGCGTGGACTTGCCGGACCCGTTGGCCCCGATCACGCCGATGCGGTGCTCGGCGAGATCGAGGGTGACGTCGCGCAGCACGGCGCGGCCGTCGTAGGAGTGGGACACCCCCTCCAGTCGGAGCATCAGGCGGCCTCTTCGAGGACCGGGCGTCCGGCGGGCGGGATCGGGTAGGCGCGGTACACGGTGGCCGCGATGAGGGCGGTGACCACGGCCTTGGCCGCGTCACCGGGCAGGAAGGCGAGCATGGAGTACCCGGCGGCGAGGACGCCGTCGCCGAGGGCGACGGCCATCCACGGCACGCCGATCGCGTAGATGACGAGGATGCCGCCGACCACGTTGATCCCCAGGCCCTTCCAGAAGGAGTACCTACCGCCGCGGACCATGAGGTCGGTGAGCACGCCGATCACCAGCGCGGCGAAGATCCAGCTGACGATGAAGCCCGCGGAGGGACCGGCCAGGACGGCCAGGCCGCCGCGACCGCCCGCGAAGAGGGGGAGCCCGGCGAGGCCGAGGGCGAGGAAGGCGGCGACCGCGAGGGTGCCGCGCTTCCAGCCCAGGAGGCTGGGGGCGAGCATGATGCCGAGGGTCTGGAGGGTGATCGGCACGGGGGAGAAGGGGATGGGGATCGCCACGGAGACGCTCAGGGCCGCGATGAGGGCGGCGAAGACGGCGATGAGCGACAGGTCGCGGGCGGTGAGGCCCTTGTAGCGAACGCGGGTGGTCGTCGGGGTGGACATACGGGGATTCCTCGGGGAGATGTCGGGGGTGGACAGGCACCATTGTCCGTTATGTCCATTACGCCGAGGTAGACCGGGACACACAGAAGGGCACGCCCCGGTGTTGTGGGACTCCGACTGAGACGCGCGTCACTCCGCGCGGGAGGCGGAGTCCGTACGGAGGGAGGTCAGCAGGGCGGTCCAGTCGGCCCGGGGGAAGGACAGATACCCGAGGGGGCGGTTCTGGGTATCGCGGACGTGGACCCCGGAACTCGCGTCCGCGACCTCGACACAGGCTCCGGTGTTCGAGCTGTACGACGACTTGCGCCAGTGTGAGAGGAACGATCCCATGACTGCCGCCTCCTTGTACCAGGGGGTGAATTCAGCGGCTACTGGTCAAGGCCATCCCTGCGGAGGGAGGTCAGCAGGGCGGTCCAGTCGGCCCTGGGGAAGGACAGATACCCGAGGGGGCGGTTCTGCGTGTCCCGGACGTGCACCGACCGGGCGGTCTCCGCGAACTCGACACAGTCACCCCCCTGGTTGCCGCTGTAGCTGGACTTACGCCAGTGAGAAGGGGTCGATCCCACGGCTGTGCGCCTCCTTGTATCGGGAGATGAAGTCAAGGGACTCATCCGGAGCGAGTGACAGTGACTGTAGCGCCCCGAACCGCTGTGAGCACAATTCCACTTCCTCAGCATCTGTGAGGACACGGCCGCTACCGGGGATTTCGGCGTAAACCATATGTTCGCCGTTGCTCATGTCGAGAACCTTGAACGAACCGTCCATCGCGGGGTGCGCACCCCGCGCGAAGGGCAGCACCTGAAGCCGGATATGCGACCTTCCACCGAGCTCCACGAGGTGATCGAGCTGGGCCATCATGATGTGCCGGGAGCCAACGGGTCGCCTCAGCACACCCTCGTCGATGACCACCCACAGCAAGGGCGCAGGATCGCGCTTCAGCAGATCCTGACGCGCCATACGAGCCGTCAGCAGGCGTTCCGTCTTCTCGTGGTGGTTCGGAGGCCAGCCCGCCCCGAGCACCGCGCGGGCGTAGTCCTTGGTCTGGAACAGCCCGGGGACAGCATCAACCTGGAAGTCGCGGATAGCTCTCGCCTCGGCCTCCATGTCCACGTAGTGCCGGAACCAGGTGGGGTAGCTCTCCTTGGCACCCGGACGCAGACGCGCGAGTGCCCCCTTCGCGCCGAGTTCCTTGTCGGCGCACTCGGCGAAAGTCTTACGGGGCGCGCGCTCCGCTCGCTCGATGGCCCCGAGCATCTGGTGTGAGATCAGGGTTCTCTTCGCGAGTTCACGCTGGGAAAGGTCCGCTGCCTTCCTCAGCCGCTGGAGCTCCTGACCGAATTGCACCAATGCCGCCTTGTGGGCGGTCTTCTGCGCGTCACCCATGCCTACATCCGACCACACATGACAACGCTGCGTTACGGAAACCCACAAGAAAATGCTTCTGATGGCCACCACGGGAGATCCGCCGCCCTACGTGCCACCGTGGCCGAGGAAAGGCACGGACCGGCTCCGACCTTCACGGAAACGGCCCTGACCGGTGCGCGAACACCGAACCAGGGCCTTGGCCCACAACCTGAGTAGGCAGGTGCGGACTCATGTCCAAACGTACCGAATTCACCCCCGAACCGCGTCGTCGACTGCCCCTGCGGCGGTGCTCCTTCCGGTTCGCCGGGCGGCCCGAAGGCGTCCGCGAGGCCCGCTACTGGCTCGACCGGCGGATCGCCTTGGCGGACGCCCCCGAGGAGGTCGCCGACACCGCACGCCTCCTCCTCTCCGAGCTCGCCACGAACAGCGTCCAGCACTCCCCCGCCCGCCGGGGCGAGCGCGGCGGCTTCCACGTCCGCGCCTTCTTCTTCCACGGCTGGCTGCGGGTGGAGGTCCGCGACACGAACGGGCGTCCCCCGACCCTGCGAATCATCTCCCCCGACGCCATGGCCGAGGGCGGCCGGGGCCTCGTCCTGGTCAACGCGCTCGCCTCGCGCTGGGGGCGCTTCCGGTCGATCCTGGGGCCGGGCATGTTCTTCGAACTGCGCTGGGACGTCCCCGAACCGCTGGCCCCCGTGGTCCCGTTGCCGAGGCGGGAACGGTGACCGCGCTGACCGCGCCACCGGAGAACCCCGGGGTCTCGGCGGCTCGGGAGGTCCACCGCCTCCAGGCCGCCTACCGGCGGCGCGGCTGGACCGTCTGGCACGGTCGGTGGACCGGCCAGTACTGGGCCGCGCACACCGGCAGGATGATCCTGGTCTGCGGTGACGGCGTCCGGGACCTCGTGGCGCGGATCGAGAGGGTCCAGCCCAGCGGTTGGTCGGTGCCCCGACCGCGTCGGTAAAGCATGTGACACATGGCTGTGGCCCGGGGCGGAACGGCCCCGGGCCACGGGCATGCGAGCAAGGGAAGGCCCTGACCGAACGACCGACCCCACAAGAACCGCCCTGGGAGTGCCTCGACGAGCCGGAGGACATCGCGGACGGCGCGGTCATCGAGGCTCGCGCCGATGAGGAGACAGTCCCCTTCCGCCCCGAGGACTACGCGTGAACGGGACCTACTCGCTCCGCTGGATCCGGCGGAGTGGCACCGGGAGCACGCAGACCGGGTCGGGCACAGCCAGACGGTGACCGGTGTCCTCGGGCACACCGGTGCGGGGGTCGATCCGCAGGGACAACAGGCAATCCCCGTTCTGCGCGGCGACGACGATGTGGTCGGGGTCGCCGTGGTGGCCGCGCACCACGGCGAAGTGGCGCGGCCACGCGCCGACGGGTGTGTCGGCCAGGTGCTCCAGGCGGGCCCCGGCGTCGCGGACGGCGAAGGTGGACAGCACGTCCGCGCCCCGGTTGGCCACATACACGCGGTCGCCATGGACGGCGATCTCGGCGGGGAAGTTGGTCCCGACCGCCTCGTGCGCGGTGGCGGGAACGGAGCCCAGGTGCTCACCGGTGTCCGTGGCGTGGTCCCACCGCACGACGTGCACGCGCGAGTCCAGCTCACCGGTGACGTACAGGTGGGCCACGAACTCGTCCGCCTGGTACACGACGGCGTGGCGGGGGCCTGTCCCCGGCGGCAGCGCGACCGCGGAGGGCGTGCCCTGGCCAGAGTGGAACCGGCGTCGACCGTGGTCGAGCGGCGTCGGCACCGCCATCCCCGACCGGTGGACGCGCAGTTCGTCGGTACCGAGGTCGGCCACCAGCCAGGTGGTGACGAGCTCGTGCTGCTCCAGCCGGGCCAGGGCGGTGGCGCTGTGCGCGTGCGGGCCGTCCTGGCGATCGGTGACCGGGCCACCGCCGGTGTGCTCGAACCGCGCGGCGCGCTCCCCCAGGGAGCCGTCCCGGGCCAGGTCGTGGAAGGTCACGACGCCGTCGGCGTAGTTGCTCACCGCGATCGCCGAACGCGTGGAGCGCACGTGGCACGGGGAGCCGCCGCCGGACGGCACGGAGCCCAGTTCGGTGAGCGTGGCGTCCCCCGACACCCGGAAGGCGGTGAGCGTACCCTCGGCACGCTCGTTGACCGCGTACACCGCGTACCCCTCGGCGCCCTCGGCCGCGGTGTTGAGCGCCAGGAAGGAGGGGCCGGGGGTGCGGGCGGCGACCCCGCCGTCGGTCATCTCCCCGGTGGCGGGGTCGAACCAGACCCTGTGGATGCCCTCACCCCGGCCGGGCGGGTCGGAGTCGGGCGTGTAGGTGCCCACGAAGAGGAGACGCCGCCGCTGGTCCACCGAGCAACCTCGTTTCGTCGATTCGGGCGCATCCTACCGTCTACTGGAAGGATTGTTTCCAGTGAGGTGCCTCGAAGCGTCAGGAACGGCCCGCCCTGACCGCCTCCACGGCCTTCATGATCCGCTTGTCCGACACCGGGTAGGCGGTCCGGAGCTCCTGCGCGAACAGGCTGATCCGGTACTCCTCCAGCATCCAGCGCAGCTCGACCACGTCCGCGTCGGCCGACCGCCCGGCCGGGAGCGCGCCGACCACCTTCCGCACGGCCTGGCGCATCTGCTCGACCTTGGCCATGTTCACCTGGTCCCGGCGCGGGTTCTCCGGCAGCTTGGTCAGCCGGTACTCCACGCCCCGCAGGTAGCGGTGCAGGTCGTCGACGCGGGACACGCCCGTGCGGGTGACGAACCCGTCGCAGACCAGGTCGCCGAGCTGTCCCTGCACGTCGTTGAGGGACGGCAGCACCGCGAGGGACGTGGTGCCCTTGACCTTCTTGGACACCTTGCGCCACAGCACGAGCGCGCGGGCCACCCCGCCGAGGAGGTCGGCGAGGGTGTCCCCCAGGTCGGCGCGGACCCGGTCGGCGAGCTTGGCGAAGTCGTCCGCGTTCCACACCGGGCCGCCCTCGCGGGCGAGCAGGTGGTCGACGGCGGCGGACTCGCAGTCGGCCATGAGCTTCCTGACCGACCCGTGCGGGTTGTCCGCGAGGGCGAGCTTGTCCGGGTTGTTCAGGCCCTTGCTCACCACGAGCGCCGGGGAGGGGACGGTGAGCAGGAGGAGTCGGCGGGTGCCCGCCCACATGGCGGCGCGCTGCTCGGCCTGGGTGTCGAAGATCCGCACGGCCACGCTCTCGCCCTCGTCCACCAGGGCCGGATACCCCTTGACCTTGGGACCGAGGGCCTTGCGTTCCAGGGTCTGCTCCAGCGGACCGAAGTCCCAGGAGGTGATCCCCTTCTTCTCCACGCCCTTGGCCTCGGCCGAGATCGCCTCGCGGAGTCGGGGTTTGAGCTTGGCGCGCAGCCGCTCCAGGTCCTTGTCCTCGGCCAGCGACCGGTTCCTCCCGTCCACCGCGCGGAAGGTGATGCGCAGGTGGTCGGGGACCCTGTCCAGCTCGAAGGCGTTCGCGGGGACCCTCTCCCCCGCCATGCGGGTGAGTTCGGCGGCCAGGGCGTCCACGAGGGAGCCCTCGTAGGGGACCAGCCCGGCGATGGCCCGGGCGGCGTTGTCCGGGACCGGGACGAAGTTGCGGCGCAACGGCTTGGGCAGGGAGCGGATCAGCGCGGTGACCAGGTCGTCGCGCAGGCCGGGGATCTGCCAGTCGAACCCGTCGGCCTCGACCTGGTTGAGCACCTTGAGCGGGATGTGCGCGGTGACGCCGTCGGCGGCGCTGCCCGGCTCGAACTGGTAGGTCAGCGGGAACGTGAACGGCCCCTGACGCCACACGTCGGGGTAGTCGTCCTCGCTGACGTCGCCCGCGCCGTCGTTGATCAGCTCGTCGCGGGTGAAGTCGAGCAGCGTGGGGTCGGTGCGGCGCTCCTTCTTCCACCAGGAGTCGAAGTGCGCGGCGGAGACGACGGTCTCCGGGACGCGGCGGTCGTAGAACGCGAAGAGGGCCTCGTCGTCGACGACGATGTCGCGCCGGCGGGCGCGGTGTTCGAGGTCCTCGACCTCCTCCAGGAGCTTGCGGTTGTCGTGGAAGAAGTGGTGGCGGGTGTCCCAGTCCCCCTC
Organism: Nocardiopsis sp. NPDC049922; assembly: GCF_040660275.1. Classification (NCBI taxonomy): domain Bacteria; kingdom Bacillati; phylum Actinomycetota; class Actinomycetes; order Streptosporangiales; family Nocardiopsidaceae; genus Nocardiopsis; species Nocardiopsis sp. NPDC049922. The sequence continues at coordinate 71,827 of NZ_JBFAME010000011.1, forward strand.
CACGAGCGCCCGCCGGAGGAACAGCTCGCGCGAGAGCGCCGGGTCGATCCGCCCGTACTGCACCTTGCGCTGCACGACGATCGGCACGCCGTAGAGGGTGACGCGCTCGAACGCCATCACGGCGCCGCGTTTGCGCTCCCAGTGCGGCTCGCTGTAGTTGCGTTTGACGATGTCCCCGGCGAGCTCCTCCGCCCACTCCGGTTCGATCTTGCCGACCATCCGCCCCCAGAGCTTGGAGGTCTCCACGAGCTCGGCGGCCATGACGAAGCGCGGCTGCTTCTTGAACAGCGACGACCCCGGGAAGATCGCGAACCGCGCCCCGCGCCCGCCCAGGTACTCGTGCTTGTCGGGGTCCTTGAGGCCGATGTGCGACAGCAGCCCCGCCAGCAGCGACATGTGCACGGAGCGGGTGTCGACGGCGTCCTCCGGGAGCCGGGGCACCTCGACGTCCATGGACCGCAGCACCTGCTTGAGCTGTCCGTGGATGTCCTGCCACTCGCGGACGCGCAGGTAGTTGAGGAACTCCTCGCGGCACAGCTTGCGGAACTGGTTGCCCGACAGCTCCCGCTGCCGCTCGCGCAGGTACCGCCAGAGGTTGAGGAAGGCCAGGAAGTCCGACTCCTTGTCGACGAACCTGGCGTGCGCGGTCTGCGCCTGCTGCTGCTTGTCGGTGGGCCGCTCGCGCGGGTCCTGGATGGACAGCGCCGACGTGATCACCAGGACCTCGGCCAGACAGCCGCGTTCCTCGGCCTCCAACACCATGCGGCCCAGACGGGGGTCGATCGGCAGCTGGGCGAGGCGGCGGCCCATGGGGGTGAGGCGGCGTCTGCTCCCGGATGGGTCCGGATGGAGGGCGCCGAGCTCGGTGAGGAGGTTGACGCCGTCCTTGATCTGGCGGTGGTCGGGTCCGTCGACGAACGGGAACGCGGCCACGTCGCCCAGACCGAGCGCGGCCATCTGGAGGATGACCGAGGCGAGGTTGGTGCGCAGGATCTCGGGGTCGGTGTACTCGGGGCGGGAGAGGAAGTCCTCCTCCGAGTACAGCCGGATACAGATGCCCTCGGACACGCGGCCGCAGCGACCCTTGCGCTGGTTGGCCGAGGCCTGGGAGACCGCCTCGATCGGCAGCCGCTGCACCTTGGTGCGATGGCTGTACCGGGAGATGCGGGCGGTGCCGGGGTCGATGACGTACTTGATGCCCGGGACGGTCAGCGACGTCTCGGCGACGTTGGTGGCCAGCACGATCCGGCGTCCGCGGTGGGAGGCCCACACGCGTTTCTGCTCGGCCACCGACAGGCGCGCGTAGAGCGGGAGGACCTCGGTGTTGGGAAGCCTCTTCCTCTCCAGGGCCTCGGCGGTGTCGCGGATCTCCCGTTCACCGCTGAGGAAGACGAGGACGTCGCCGGGGGCCTCGCGGCCCAGCTCGTCGACGGCGTCGAGGATCGCCTGGGTCTGGTCGCGGTCGGTCCCGCCGCCCGGGTTGCGCTCCTCCGGGTCGAGGATCTCGTCGGAGATCGGCCGGTAGCGGACCTCGACGGGGTAGGTACGGCCGGAGACCTCGACGATGGGGGCGTCGTCGAAGTGGCGGGAGAAGCGTTCGGGGTCGATGGTCGCCGAGGTGATGACGACCTTGAGGTCGGGGCGTTTGGGCAGCAGCTGCCTCAGGTACCCGAGGAGGAAGTCGATGTTGAGGCTGCGCTCGTGGGCCTCGTCGATGATGAGCGTGTCGTAGGCGCGCAGCATGCGGTCGTGCTGGATCTCGGCGAGCAGGATGCCGTCGGTCATGAGCTTGACCAGCGTGCTGTCGCCGGAGGAGTCGGTGAAGCGCACCTTGTAGCCGACGGTCTCGCCGAGCGGGGTGCCGACCTCGTCCGCGATGCGTTCGGCGACCGTGCGCGCCGCGAGGCGGCGGGGCTGGGTGTGGCCGATGGTGCCCATGACGCCGCGACCGAGTTCGAGGCAGATCTTGGGCAGCTGCGTGGTCTTGCCGGAGCCGGTCTCACCGGCGACGATGACGACCTGGTGGTCGCGGATGGCCGCGGCGATGTCCTCGCGGCGGGCGCTGACCGGGAGGTCCTCGGGGTAGCTGAGCTCGGGCACGGCCTCGCGGCGCAGGTCCACGCGCAGGACGGCCTCGTCGATGTCCCGGCCGATCTGCTCGGTCACCGAGGCACGACGGCGCTCGTCGCGGATCTTGGCCAGGCCGTCGATGCGGCGGCGGATCCGGTGCCGGTCCGTCGGCATGAGGTCGCGCAGCCGGGATCGGAGTGTGTCCGCGCCGGGCGCGGGCGTGGTGGTGCTCATCAGTTCACTAGGTTATGAGGGTGGGCAACCGGTTTTCTCCGCTCGGTCGCGGCGCCGCCGCGCGGGCGCGCCGCGGCGGTGCCGGTCGCGGAGGAGTGGGTGGGCCGTTGGGGCAAACACCGGTCCTGCCGCGATTGTTCCGCGCCCGCGCCGCCCACACGCGACCGACGTCGCGCGCAGCGACCGCCTCTGGGGCGAGAGCGCCCGCCTCGTCGGCCTGGACCCCCGACGGAGACGGGCTTCCCGCGCGCTGTGCCAGGATGGTCCGCATGCCCAAGGACACGCGCACCGCTCTGGTGGCCTCGGCCAGCGCCCTCCTGGACGCGGGCGGGATCGACGCGGTCACGCTCCGGGAGGTCGGCCGGCTGAGCGGGGTGTCCCCCATGGCGGCCGACCAGCACTTCGCCGACAGGGAGGCGCTGCTCGCCGCCGTCGCCGCACGGGAGCTCGAACGGCTCGGCGAGGTGGTCGACGACGCCGCGCGTCAGTCCCGCACCTCCCAGGAGGCCCTGCGCACGGTGCTGCGCTCCCACACCGCCTGGGCCCTCGACCACCCGGCCCGGTTCCGGCTGGTGTTCGGCGCCTGGGCGCGCCCGCGGGCGGACCTGGACCGGGCGGCCGGTCGCGCCCGGTCGGCGCTGACGGCCGTGGTGGGCCAGTGCCAGCGCGACGGGGTGATCCCCGGAGGCGATCCGGAGCGGCGCGTCGCGCTGCTGCTCGCCGTGGTGCACGGCGCCGTCGACCTGCACCTGGCCGGGCACACGGCACGCGAAGGCAAGGGCCGGGCGGACCCGGACGACGTCGTCGACGACCTGCTCGACCTGCTGCGCGCCGCCGCCGGGTGATCCGGTGAGGGGCTTGACGGGGTGTCCCGCACCACACCGGATCGTTGACACCCTGTCCGCTTCCGTGCGGCGACCACCGGGCTAGGGTTGCGTGCCATGACGACGAACCACCAGGCCAGCGCCCCCTTCGCCCTCCACATCGCCGACGCCGAGCTGGAACCGGAGCCGCTCGACCCCGAACAGATCGTCTCCGGCGACCCCGTGGTGACCGGCACGGTGCTGTGGGAGTCCGCCGACGGCACCCAGATCCGCGGCCTGTGGCAGATCACGCCCGGCGTGGTCACCGACACCGAGGCCGACGAACTGTTCGTCGTGGTGAGCGGACGCGCCACGATCGAGGTGGACGGCGGCCCCACCCTGGAGGTCGGCCCCGGCGACGCGTGCGTCCTGCGCGAGGGCGACCGGACCACCTGGACCGTCCACGAGACGCTCCGCAAGGCCTACCACATCAGCCTTCCCCGGGCCTGAGTCCGACCGCGCCCCAGCTGCCGATCAGCCGCAGGGCCTCCTCCGACGGCGACCCCGGTTCGGCGTGGTAGGCGATGAGGGACTGGTAGGGGTCGTGCGGCAGCGTGAACGTCTCGTAGGACAGGGTCAGCTCCCCGACCACCGGGTGCCGGATCCGCTTGGTCCCGTACCCCTTCTCCTTGACGTCGTGCGCCGCCCACAGCCGCCGGAAGGCGTCGCTCTTCATCGACAGCTCACCGACCAGGGCCGCCAGCTGGGGGTCGTCCACGTGGCACCCGGCGTCCATGCGCAGATGGCTGACGATGTCGGCCGCCTTGGTGTCCCACTCCACGAACAGGTCCCGGTAGTCCGGGCGCAGGAACACCAGCCGTGCCCAGTTGCGCTCCTGGGGCGGCAGCGCTCCCCAGTCCCCGAACAGCGCCGTGGCCGTCCCGTTCCAGGCGAGGATGTCGGAGCGGCGGCCGATCACGTAGGCGGGCACGCCGGTCAGCGCGTCCAGCAGCTGGCGCAGGGAGGACCGGACCTGCTGGGCGGACGGGGTCGGCTTCTTCCTGTTCCGCTTCGGCTGGGCCAGGTGCGTCAGGTGGGCGTGTTCGGCGGCCGTCAGCCGCAGGGCGTGCGCGATCGAGTCCAGCACCTCCGTGGACACGCCCTGGCCCCGGCCCTGCTCCAGCCGGGTGTAGTAGGCGACCGAGACCCCCGCCAGCTGGGCGAGCTCCTCCCGGCGCAGCCCCGGCACGCGCCGGTACCGCCCGAACTCCGGCAGGCCGACGTCCTCGGGTTTGATCCGCGCGCGACGGGTGCGCAGGAACTCGCTGAGCTCCACGCGCCGGTCGAGCGGCGGTTCGGTGGGCGGCTCGGGCGGGGCGGGCGGACCGATCCGTTCGCCCCGGGCTCCGGGCTCCGTTCGGGGGGCCGCGCTCCCCTCGGCTGGGTGCTCGTCCATGTTCCCAGTATCACCGATCCTGTTCCCCCGAGGCTGACCCCGCCAGTGGTAGGCACGCCCGTCGTACGTTGAACGGAGGTCTGGGTGACCCGCGCGCCGCTCGGCAGACTCGGTGGTGCGTCCGCCCGTCAAGGAGGGCCGGACGGCAGTACGATCCCGAGGAGAACCCTCCGATGACCACCGTCGCCGCCTACGCCGCACCCGCCGCCAAGGCACCGCTGGAGCGCACCACGATCGAGCGGCGCCCCGTCGGCGCGACCGACGTCCGTATCGACATCACGTTCGCGGGCATCTGCCACTCCGACATCCACCAGGCCGAAGAGGGCTGGGGAGAGTCGATCTTCCCCATGGTCCCGGGCCACGAGATCGCGGGCGTGGTCGCCGAGGTCGGTTCCGGGGTGACCCGGTACCGGGTCGGCGACCGCGTGGGGGTCGGCTGCTTCGTCGACTCCTGCCGCGCGTGCGAGTACTGCGACCAGGGCCTGGAGCAGTACTGCGTCGAGGGCATGACCGTGACCTACAACGGCCTCGACCGCCGGGGCGAGCCCACCCACGGCGGCTATTCCACCGGCATCGTGGTGGACGAGCGCTACGTCCTGCGCATCCCGGACTCCCTGCCCCTGGACGCGGCCGCGCCGCTGCTGTGCGCGGGCATCACGTCCTACTCCCCGCTGCGCCGGGCCGAGGTGGGTCCCGGCTCGAAGGTCGCCGTCCTGGGGCTGGGCGGACTGGGTCACATGGGCGTGAAGTTGGCGCACGCCATGGGCGCGGAGGTGACCGTGCTCAGCCAGTCGCTGCGCAAGCGCGACGACGGGCTGCGCATGGGCGCCGACCACTACTACGCGACCAGCGACCCGGCCACCTTCGAGAACCTGGCCGGGACCTTCGACGTGATCCTGTCGACGGTGTCGGTGGCGCTGGACTTCGACCGGTACCTCGCCCTGCTCAAGCCCGGCGGCGTGCTGGCCAACGTCGGCGCCCCGGACGACCCCGTCTCGCTGAACCTGTTCTCCCTGATGACGGGTGGTCGCAGCCTGGTCGGGTCGATGATCGGCGGCATCCCCGAGACCCAGGAGATGCTGGACTTCTGCGCCGAGCACGGCATCGGCGCGGAGATCGAGGTCATCCGCGCCGAGGAGGTCAACGAGGCGTGGAAGCGCGTCGTGGCCAGCGACGTGCGCTACCGGTTCGTCATCGACACCGCCACGATCTGAGCGACCGCTCGACGGTCCGACGGGCGCTGGGGTGCCACCGGCACGATGAGGGTACCCCGCGCCCGGGGCAACCCTGCGAAAACCCTGGAACTCCCGGCCTTGAGGGGGCTCGGAAGGAGTCCTAGGATCCACCCATGGCCGAGCAGACCAGCATCACCACCGACATTCTCGACTATGTGCGGAGCGTGTCACTTCGCGACGACGCGATCCTCTCCGGGCTGCGTGAGGAGACGGCCGAGCTCCCCGGGGGAACGGCCATGCGGGTCATGGCGGAGGAAGGACAGCTACTGTCCCTCCTCGTCGGCCTCACGGGTGCCAGGTCGGTCCTGGAGATCGGTACGTTCACGGGGTACAGCGCCCTGTGCATGGCACGCGCGCTCCCCACCGACGGACAGCTCGTCACGTGCGACATCACAGACCGTTGGGCGGATCTCGGCCTCCCCTACTGGGAACGGGCAGGGGTGAGCGAACGGATCGAAATGCTGGTCGGCGACGCCTCCGAGACCCTCTCCGGACTCCTCGACAAGAGGGGCGAGGAGATCTTCGACCTCGTCTTCATCGACGCCGACAAGAAGAACTACCCCACGTATTTCGAGTACGCCGTTTCGCTCACCCGCTCAGGCGGCCTCATCGTCATCGACAACACCCTGATCTCCGGGCGCGTGGTCGACGCCGAGGCGCGGGACCCGGACACCATCGCGATCCGGGAACTGAACGCTGCCCTGCGCGACGACGAGCGCGTGGAGATCTCCATGCTGGTCATGGCGGACGGGATCACCCTCGCCCGCAAACGGTAGGAGTCAGCGCCCCGATCAGGCCAGATCGACGGCCTCGACGCGCATGGTGGCAGGAGCCTCGCGATGCTCGGAGACCAGGTGCAGGCGCTGGACGTCGGCCCCCGACGGTCGGGGGACCGCGTCGCGGCACGCGCACGGCTCCTCCGTGAAGCCGGCGAACCGATAGGCGATCTCCATGATCCGGTTGCGGCCGGTCGGCCTGAAGTCGGCCACCAGGTGGACCCCGGCCCGGGCCGCCTGGTCCACGAGCCAGTTGAGGACGGCGGCCCCCACCCCGAAGGACACCACTCGGCAGGAGGTCGCCAGTAGCTTCAGATGCCAGACCGCCGCGCACTTCTCCACCAGCGCCACCCCAACCGCACCATGCGGACCGAAACGGTCGGTGAGCGTGGTGACCAGGACCTCGTGTGCGGGGTCGGTGACCAGGGAGCGCAGTGTCGCGTCCGAGTAGTGCACTCCGGTGGCGTTCATCTGACTGGTGCGCAGGGTCAGCTCCTCGACCCGCGACAGCTCCTCGACCCCGGCACGGCCGATCCCCATCACCAGATCCAGCGACCGCAGGAACCCCTCGTCCGGCCCGCCGAACTCCGACCGGGCGGCGTCGCGTTCGAACCCCGCCAGGTACATGTGCCTCCTGTGCCGCGCGTCCACCGTCACGACCTCAGGGCTGAATTCGGGCAACTCCGGCAGCGAGGCGGCCTGTTCGGCGGTGTAGCACCGCACCTCGGGCACCCCGTACTCGACCTCGGCGCGCTCGATCGGCTGGTCGTCGATGAACGCGACCGCGCCGTGGGCGAAGTTCAGTCGGTCGGCGATCGCGCGCACCGACTCCGACTTGGGCCCCCAGCCGATGCGCGGTAGGACGAAGTACTCGGCCAGGCCCAGCCGTTCCAGCCGCGCCCAGGCCTGGTCATGGTCGTTCTTACTGGCCACGGACTGGAGAACGCCTCGTGCGTCCAACTCCAGGACGACGTCGCGGACCTCGTCCGGCACGCGCACCTCACCGTCCTCCAGCAAGGTGCCCTTCCACAGGGTGTCGTCGAGGTCCCAGACCAGGCACTTCACGAGGGTGGGGCGACCGTCACCCGGGTCTGCGCTCACGTTTCCTCTCCCGTTCGTTTCGGCGTCCGGCTCAGTCCACGGTGGCCAACACGTGGTCAGCCAGGATGAGCGTGCACATCTCGCTGCTGCCCTCGATCATCTCCATCAGCCGAGCGTCACGGTGGGCGCGCGCCACGGCGTGCCCGTCACGCGCCCCGGCCGACGCCAGGACCTGAAGCGCCGCGCTGGCCCCCGAGACGGCGTGCGTGGCACTGACGTGCTTGGCCAGGACGGTGGCGGTGACCATGTCCGGCGAGCCGGCGTCCCAGCGGTCGCTGGCGTGTTCGCAAGCGCGGGTGGCGATCCGTTCGGCGGTGTAGATCGCGGCCAGGTGGCGCGCGACCAGTTGGTGCTGGGCGAGCGGGACCCCGAACTGTTCGCGGTTCCGCGCGTGCCTGGTCGCCTCCGCCAGACAGGACCGGAGGATGCCCACGCACCCCCAAGCCACCGACATGCGGCCGTGCGCCAGAGCAGCGGTGATCAGGAAGGGCAGGGGGAGTCCGGTGCCGCCGAGCACGGCGTCGGCTGGCACGCGGGCACCGTCGAAGATGAGGTCGGCGTGCCCGGCAGCCCGGCAGCCCAGCGGTTCGGGGATCGGCTCGACGATGACGCCGGACGTGTCGGCGGGGACCATGACCGCCGCGGCCGCGTCCCCGAACCGGCCGAACACCAGGAAGAGGTCGGCGTAGACGGAGGTGGTGATCCACGTCTTGCGGCCGTCGATCACCACCGTGTCGCCCTCGGCCCGGATGGTCGTGGCCATGGCCGAGAGATCACTGCCCGCACCGGGCTCACTGAAGGCGGCCGCGGCGATCTCCCCGCCCGCCAAGCACGGCAGGTACCGGGCGCGCTGGTTCTCATCACCGAGCCGTTCGACACTGCCCGCGACCATCTGCTGTGAGGTCATCACACTGCGCACCGAGCTGCACAGGCTCCCCACGTGCGCCGTGAGCTCTCCCCCGTCCCGACTGTCCAGGCCCAGCCCTCCATACCTGGAGGACGTCTGCGGGCACAGCAGGCCTTCGATGGCGAGCGCCCGCAGGACCTCACCGGGCAGCCGCCCGACACGGTCCCACTCGGCGGAGCGATCGCCGATGACCTCACTGACCCGCGCCGCCAGGTCCGTCACGTCGTCAGCCATCGGTGTCCCCGTCGGCCCTCAGGCGGAGAACCAGGTCGGCCATGGTCCTGACGGTACGGAAGTTGTCGAGCTTGAGGTCAGCGCCGCGGATGGACACACCATGGGTCTGCTCCAGGTACACGACGAGTTCCATGGCGAACATCGACGACAGCCCGCCGGTGGCGAACAGGTCGACGTCCTCGTCCCACGACGCCCGGGTCCGGCTCTCCAGGAAGGCGACGAGTTCGGTCGTGATCTCCCCGTGTCCCTGGGATTTCTGGGTGGGCGCGGTCATGACAGTTGCTCCGTCCGTTCGTAGGTGAAGAATCCCCGGCCGCTCTTGCGACCGAGGTCTCCCGCCCCGACCTTCGCCAGTAGGAGGTCGCAGGGGCGGCAGCGCTCGTCGCCGGTGCGCTCGTGCAGCACCCGCAAGGAGTCGACGAGGTTGTCGAGGCCGATCATGTCCGCGGTACGCAACGGACCCGTCCGGTGGCCGAGGCACCCGACCATGAGGGCGTCGACGTCCTCCACGTTCGCGACACCCTCCTGCACCACCCTGGCCGCGTCGTTGATCATCGGGTGGAGGAGACGGCTGGTGACGAAGCCGGGCGCGTCGGCGACGACTACGGACTCTCGGCGCAGCGCGTCCAGCAGCTCGTACAGCGCGTCCAGGGTGCGCGGAGCGGTCCGCGGCCCCCGGACGACCTCCACGGCGCGAATGAGGTACGGAGGGTTCATGAAGTGGGCGCCTACCAGATCCTCGGGGCGGGGTGGGTACGCGGCGAGGTCGTCCACGGGAATGGACGAGGTGTTGGTGACCAGGGCCGTACCCGGCTTGGTCCGGGAGCCCACGTCGGTGAGCAGGGCGGCCTTGAGGTCGAACCGCTCGGTGATGGCCTCGATGACGATCGTGGCCTCGGACACGGAGGACAGTGAGGTGGTGGTGCTGAGCCGACCTGGGGCGACCCCCTCGGGCACGGCTCCCATCAGGTGGGCAACGCGCGTCTGGTGGTCGACCCTGGCGCGCGCCCGGTCGAGGGCGGCCTCGTCGACATCGACCAGGGTCACCGGCACTCCATGGACCAGCGCGAGGGAAGTGATCCCAGCGCCCATGGTTCCGGCCCCGAGTACCGTGATCCGGTGCTCGTCATGGCGTGGCCGTACCGCTTCCGTGGACATCGTGGTCTCCTGCGTCATGTGGAGGGACGGGGTGTGTCGGGGGTTGGGGGCACTCACAGTCCGCGTTCCGCCAACCAGTCGTGCAGGACCCGGGCGACAATGTCGGCGTGCTCCTCCAACATCGTGAAGTGGTCGCCGGGAACGGTGATCCGTTCATGCGGAGGCTCCCAGCTGAATGGGGGGATGGGGGCACCGTCCCGGTCGGTGATGGTGTCTTCGGGACGCAGCACCACCGAGGGCGCCTCGATGCGACCGGGGCGCACCTCGGCGAACAGTCGCATGTACCGACCCATCGCGGTCAGGCGAGCACCGTCGACGATCCCCAGGGCACCGCCCCGCTGGAGCATCTGGGCCTCCGTGGTCGGCAGGACCGCCTCGTCGTCGGGGTGGGGCGGGTCCAGGAGCGCCACAGCCGCGGGGTGCACTCCGCGCTCCTCCAGAAGCTCGGCCACGGCGTGCGCCACCGGCCCTCCGGAGGAGCGGGAGACGACCACGAAGGGGCGCCCCGCAGCGCAACGGGCGACGGCGTCGGCCTGCGCGGCGAGGACCGCCTTCAACGTGCCCGGCAGCGGCTCACCCTCCCGGAAGCCCGGGTGCGGGACGACCGCGACCTCCCGCAGCCCGCGCACGCCCGCGGCGAACCTCGCGAACTCCTGGGGTCCCGAGGCCAGCACGATCGACGGCAGGCAGACCAGGAGGGAGGCGTCCGCCTCCTTGCTCGAGAGGACGACGGGACCGCGCGCCGAGACATAGCCCTCGTCCTCGGAGAAGCCGGGCCGCACCGACCCGGCCATGTCCAGCAGCTGCATCCCCTCCGCGGTCCTCCCCTGACGGCAGAACTCCTCGAAGAGCGTGGTCAAGCTATCCGGCGTCGTCGGCCCACCGGTCCAAGGGCCCTCCTCCGCCGACGTCCGCGGGACCGACCGATCGGCGCCGACCAGGCGGTCCAGGAGGAAGCGTGCCAGGGCGTCGGGGGTGGTGTGCTTGAACACCAGCCCGGCGGGCAGGCGCAGACCGGTCAGGGAGCTGAGTTGGTTGCGCAGTTCGACCGCGGTGAGCGAATCGAAACCGACCTCCAGGAAGTCCCGGTCGACCGCCACGTCCTCCGGAGCGGAGTGGCCGAGCACCTCGGCCGCGGCCTGCCGAACGAAGTCGAGGACCAAGCGGTGCCGTTCCGCGGCGTCCGCTCCGCCCAGGCGGCTGCGCAGCCCCGCGTCGTCCGTCGAGCCCGCCGCCGTGCGGCGTGGTCGGCGCACGAGTCCGCGCAGCATCGTCGGGACGTCGGCGCCCTTCATGCTCCGTGCGGACATGGCCGCGATGTCCAACGGCACCGCCAGCACGTGCGCCTCGTCCACCGCGAGGGCCTCCTCGAAGAGTTCCGCCCCTCGCTCGGTGGCGATCTGCTCAACCATGCCCATGCGCGCGTAACGGTGCAGGTCGGTGTCGTCCAACCGCACGGTGAGTCGGCTGCGCTCCGCCCACATGCCCCATCCGATGGTGGTGGCCGGAAGTCCCTGGGCACGTCGCCGGGAGGCCAAGGCGTCGAGGTACGCGTTGGCCGCCGCGTAGTTGGCCTGTCCCGGGTTGCCCAGTGTGCTGGCGGCCGAGGAGAACAGGACGAACTCCCGCAGGTCGAGGTCGCGCGTGAGCTCGTGCAGGTTCAACGACGCGTCGACCTTGGGGCGCATGACGTGATCGACGTGTTCGGTGGTCAACGCCGTGAAGACGGCACCGCCGACGGTGCCCGCGATATGGACGACCGATCTCAGCGGCCGTCCGTCCGGAACCGAGGCGATGACGTCGCGCAGGGCGTCGCGGTCCCCGGTGTCGCATGCGGCGAAGGAGAGGGTGGCGCCGAGGTTCCTCAGGTCGGCCTGGAGCTCGGGGCTGGTGCCCGCCTGACCCCTCCGGCTGACCAGGAGAAGGTGGCGTGCCCCGCACTCGGCGACCAGGTGACGGGCGATCACACCGCCGACCGTTCCGTTGGCCCCGGTGACGAGCACGGTGCCGTCCGACCCCACGTCCAGGGTCTCCCTCTCCTCGGGGACAGCGCGCACCAGTCGCGGAACCAGCGCCGCACCGTCGCGCACGGCGACCTGGGGCTCACCGCTGGCCAGAACCGCGTCGAGGTGCGCCGGTAGGGCGTCGGGAGCGTCCACGTCGACGATGACGCACCGGCCGGGGAACTCGATCTGGACGGTGCGGGCGAGCCCCCACACAGGCGCGTGGTCCAGGTCCGGGACGTCGTCGCCCTCCCCGGCGCTGAGGGCCCCTCGTGTGAGAAGGAGCAGGGGCAGGTCCTCGCAGCGATCGTCGAGAAGCCAACCCTGGATCCGGTCAAGCGCCCGGTGGGTGGCGGTGTGGGCCGCCTCCGCGGTGCCCTCGGGTTCGGGCGCCATGCACGGCACCACCACCGCGAGCGGGACAGGGGCACCAGCGGCCAAAGAGGCGTGCAGCGAGTCGGGATCGTCGTGGTATCCGACCGTGTGTCCGGCCGAGGCGAGGCTGGCGGCGACGCCCAAGGGATCGGGGCCCAGGACCGCGACGGGTGGGGCTTCACCGACTCGGGAGGTCGTCCCGGCGAGCTGGGTCCATGCCAGGTGGAACAGATCGTCCCCTCCCGTGCGGGTCGCGGCCGCCAGCTGCTGGGGACTGATCGTGCGCAGGGCCAAGGCGCCGACGCAGGCGACGGGGCGACCCGACGGGTCGGTGATCCGCAACGAGACCGCGTCGTCCTCCGTCGGGGCCACGTGCACTCGGACATGGGTGGCCCCGACGGCGTGGAGAGTCACGTCGGACCAGGTGAAGGGCAGCCCGGCCGCCTCGGCGAGGCTGGGACCGCCGCGCGGGCCGAGGACGTGGGCGAGGGCGAGGGGATGCTGTGAGGAGTCCATGAGGGCCGGGTGCATACCGAACCGGGCCGCGTCGGTCTCCGTCCCCTCCGGCAACCGGACCTCCGCGTACAGCTCGTCTCCGTCCCGCCACACCGCGCGCAGGCCCCTGAAGACCGGGCCAAAGGCGTTGCCCATCTCGGCCATACGGGCGTAGAAGTCGTCCACCGGCACCGGTTCCGCCCCAGCGGGTGGCCAGGGTCCCTCGCGCTCTGGGGTTTCGCGGTCCGGACGAGGCTGTGCGACCCGTCCGCTGACGTGCTGGGTCCAGGCACCGTCGTCATCCCCGGAGGTTCTGGAGTACACGGTGAGCGTCCTGCCCCCGCTGGCGTCCGGTGGCCCGACCCTGAGTTGGACACGGGCCCCGCCCCGGTTCGGCAACCGCAGCGGCGTGTGCAGGACCAACTCCTCGACGCGCGGACAGCCGACGCGTTCGCCGGCGTGCAGGGCGAGTTCGAGGAAGGCGGTCCCGGGGACCAGGACCGTGTCCAAGACGACATGGTCGGCCAGCCAGGGTTGGCTGTCCAGGCCGATCCGTCCCGTGAAGAGGTACTCGTCGTCGGCGGCGAGTGAGATGGCCGCGCCGAGCATGGGGTGGTCGGCACAGGTGAGACCCGCGGCGGTGACGTCCGCGCCTCCGGTTCCCTCGGTGGCCCAGTAGTGCCGGCGCTGGAACGCGTAGGTTGGCAGGTCGACCTCCCGACGGCCGCCGAACACGGGACGCCAGTCGACGGCGACCCCGTGCACATGGGCCCGCGCAAGCGCGGCGAGGAAGCGGTCGTCACCGCCGTCGTCCCGGTGCAGGGTTGCCAAGACCACGGCGTCGTCAGCTCCCGCGTCCTCACAGGTGTCCTGGATCGGCGATCCGAGAACCGGGTGCGGCGAGACCTCCAGGAAGATGCCGTGACCGTCGTCCAGCAACGCCCGCACGGTCTCCTCGAACCGGACCGGCTGGCGCAGGCCCCGGTACCAGTAGCCCGCGTCCATGGGTGTGTCGCCCAGGGGACCACCCGTCAGCGGCGAGTAGACGGGGACGTCCGGGTGCCGGGAGGTGACGCCGGCCAGAGCGGTGACGATCCGCTCACGCAGACGCTCCACGTGCGGTGTGTGCGAGGCGTACTCGACCGGGACGAGCTGGGCCCGCACACCGTGGGACTCGTACTCCTTGACCAGGTGGCGGACCGCTTCGGAGGCCCCCGCGACCACGGTGGCGGCGGGGCCGTTCACAGCGGCGACGTGCACCGATCCGGCGAACCCGGGCAGACGCTCACGCACCTCGTCGGCGCCGTGCCGAACCGAGGCCATCGCTCCGGTGCCCGCGAGGTCGACAATCGCCTGGCTCCGCAACGCCACGACCTTGGCGGCGTCCTCCAGGGACAGCACTCCCGCCACGCACGCCGCCGCGATCTCCCCCTGGGAGTGGCCGACCACGGCGGACGGCTCGACCCCGTGGGAGCGCCACAGAGCGGCGAGCGAGACCATCACCGCCCACAGCACCGGTTGGACGACGTCGTCCCGGTCGAGTGCCGGTGCTCCGTCCTCCCCCCTGAGCACGGCTGTCAGCGACCAGTCCACGAACGGGGACAGCGCTCGTTCGCAGTCGGCCATCCTGCGCGCGAACACCGGTGAGGAGGCCATCAGGTCGACGGCCATGCCCTCCCACTGCGAACCCTGGCCGGGAAACACGAACACGGCGCTCTCGCGAGCGACGGCCCTTCCCTGGTGGACAGCGGCGTCCGGAGCCCCCTGGGCGAGGGACCGCACGCCCCGAAGGAGACCGTCCCGGTCCCGCGCCGCCACGGCCGCCCTGTGTTCGAACGCCGTTCGGGTGGTGGCGAGGGACCAGCCGACATCGGCGGGATCCAGGTCGGGCCGCCGCACGAGGTGGGCGTGCAGCCGGGCGGCCTGGTCGCGCAGCGCGGCCGTGGACCGGCCGCTGAGCAACCACGGAACCGTGCGGGATCGCGCCGGCGTGGGATTGCTCCTGACCGGTTCCGGATCGGAGTCGTCCGGAGCCTCTTCGAGGACGACGTGGGCGTTGGTCCCGCTCACTCCGAACGACGACACGGCGGTGCGGCGAGGGCGGTCGGTTCGAGGCCACGGCGCGGACTCGGTCAACAGCGCCACCGCCCCGGACTCCCAGTCCACGTGCGCGCTGGGCTCGACCACGTGCAGTGTGGGGGGCAGGGTCCTGTGTCGCAGCGCCATGATCGCCTTGATCACACCGCCCACACCCGCTGCCGCTCCCGCGTGGCCGATGTTGGACTTCAGCGACCCCACGCCGACGGGCCGGTCCGCGGGCCGGTCCCGCCCGTAGGTGGCCAGGAGGGCGTTGGCCTCGATGGGATCGCCCAACGTCGTTCCCGTTCCGTGTGCCTCGACCATGTCGACGTCCCTGGCGGTGAGCCGGGCGTCGGAGAGGGCGTCCCGGATCACGCGCTGCTGGGCCAGGCCGTTGGGGACCGACAGTCCGCTGCTGGCACCGTCCTGGTTGACGGCGGTGCCGCGCAGCACGGCGAGGACGCGGTGGCCGTTGTCGCGGGCGGAGCTGAGCCGCTCCAGGAGGAGCATGCCCACCCCCTCCGACCAGCTCGTGCCGTCGGCGGTCGAGGAGAAGGCCTTGCACCGGCCGTCGGGGGCCAGTCCGCGTTGGCGGCTGAACGCGATCCAGGGCCCCGGGCTGGTGTACACGCTGACGCCGCCGGCCAGGGCGAGGTCGCACTCCCCCTCGCGCAGGGAACGGGTGGCCAGGTGGAGGGCGACCAGGGAGGAGGAACAGGCGGTGTCCAGGGTCAGCGTCGGCCCCTCAAGTCCGAGGCTATAGGCCACACGTCCGGCGGCCACGGCGGGCATGACACCGGTGAGCAGGTAGCCCTCCAGTTCCTCGCCTGCCCGCCGGATGGCCGGGCCGTATGGCTGGCCGACCATGCCTAGGAACACCCCGGTAGGGGTGCCGCGCAGGGTGGTCGGGTCGATGCGCGCGTGTTCGACGGCCTCCCAGGACGCTTCGAGCGCGACCCGCTGCTGCGGGTCCATGGCGACGGCCTCACGGGGGCTGATCCCGAAGAATTCGGCGTCGAACCGCCCGGCCCCGTGCAGGAAGCCGCCCTTACGCAGGTAGCTCGTTCCAGGGGTGCCAGGGTCGGTGTCGAAGAGGGTGTCCAGTTCCCACCCCCGGTCTGTGGGAAAGTCCGTCAAACCCTCCCCGCCCCGCTCGACGAGGTCCCAGAGGTCGTCAGGGGAACCGACCTCCCCCGGGAAACGACAGCCGATGCCGACCACCGCGATCGGTTCGTGCCGCCGACCCTCCAGTTCGTCGACGCGGCGCCGCGCGTGGCGCAGATCGAGCGCCAGTCGACGGGCCAGTTCCTGGAACTTGTCCTCATGCGTCATGAGCGACCAACCTCGGGTTCGGGAGCCGACGTCGGCTAGGAGATTCCGAACTCCTTGCCGATGAGCTCGATGAGATCGTCATCCCTCGCGCCTTCCAGTTCCTCGGTGCCTTCCGCCGTTGCTCCCTGACCGATGGAGAACGCCTCCAACAGGTCATGGAGCCCCGCCACCACCTCGTCCCGTTCCGCCGTGTCCAACACCGTGGCCTTCAGCGCGAACCGAAGCTGGTCCAGAGCGGCGATCGGATCGTCGTTCGCGGTGTTCCCGGAGCAAAGCAGGAGGGAGAGTAGGTGCCGGGCGAGGGCGAGTGGTGTGGGGTGGTCAAAGGCGACGGTCACCGGGAGTTCCAGCCCCGTGGCCGCGCTCAGGACGTTGCGCAGGCGTACAGCCCCCAATGAGGTCCCGCCCGCGTCCAGGAATCCCCGATGGACGTCGACCTGTTCTTCCTCGGAGAAACCGAGCACGGCCGCCACGTGCTCGCGGACGAGTGCGAGCACGGCCTCCTCCCGGTCACGGTCGGACAAGTGCGGCAGCGTGGACAGACCTCCCCGTGGCGGTCTCCCGAGCACTGTGGGTACCTCCCCCGGTTCGCCGCTCGACGCGAACCGAGAGGGCCGCGGCCGGGCGTCCAACCAGTAGTCCCGGCGTTGGAAGGGGTAGGTGGGCAGGTCGACCACGCGTGGCGCGTGAGCCGCGAAAACCGACGACCAGTCCGGCTCGGTCCCGCACACCCACGCCTCGGCGAGAGCCGCCAGGAACTCCCGGGGACCACTGGTCTCGCCGTGGAACGCCCCGAGGACGGCGGCCTCGTCACCGCTCCGGTCGGCGGCCTCCACGGTCTGCTGGATCCCGATCGTCAGGACCGGCCGCGGACCCATCTCGACGAACGTGCTGAACCCGTCGGCCGCCATCGCACGCACGGTCGTCTCGAATCGAACCGTCTGGCGGATGTTCCGGTACCAGTAATCGGCGTCCATGGTGGTCCCATCGATCTGGGCGCCGTGCACCGAGGAGTACAGACGAAGGTCCCCCGGGCGCGGCCGGATCCCGTCCAGCGCGGCCAGGAGCTCCTCACGCAGAGCATCGACTTGGGGAGAGTGCGCGGCGAAACCGGCGGGGACCGGGAAGGCGAGGACACCCGCGTCGGCGCACCGTTCGGAGAGTTCCGTGAGCGCGTCGGTGTCCCCGGCGACCACCACGGTGCCCGGCCCGTTGTGAGCGGCGACGTCCAGTCGCCCCTTCCAGTCGTCCAGCGACGGAGGCTCCTGCCCGGGCCGCAACTGGAGCGCCAGCATCCCGCCGGCGCCCGCCAGAGGTACGACGAGTCGACTGCGGAGGGCCACCACTGCGGCCGCGTCATCCAGCGTCAGGACGCCTGCGACGTGCGCGGCGGCGATCTCCCCCTGGGAGTGGCCGACCACCGCGGAAGGTTCGACTCCGTGGGACCGCCACAGTCGGGCAAGAGCGACCAGGAGCGTGAAGAGCAGTGGTTGGGCCACGTCGGGCCGACTCACGTCCAGGGTGTCGGAGCGACCGCGCAGCGCGGCGGTCACCGACCAGTCGAGATGGGGTGCGAGCGCTCGCTCACAGTCGTCGACGGCCTCGGCGAAATCCGGGTGGGCGTCGATGAGGGAGCCCAGGTCCAGGTGATCGCCGAGCGCTCCCTGCCCCGGAAACACGAACGCGATGCGGGGCTCGGCCACAGAACGGCTTCGAATGACGCCGGGAGCCGGACGCGCGTCGGCGAAGGCGTCGAGGGCCTCGATCACCTCGTCCCGGTCACGGGCCAGGAGAGCGGCCCGGTGCGCGAACCGGGAGCGGGTGGTGGCCAGTGACCAACCCACGTCCTCGAGGGCGGTCTCCGGGCGTCGGCGCAGCCGATCAGCGAGCTGGGCCGCCTGCTCCCGCAGCGCGGTCTCGCTACGCGCTGACAGCACCCACGGGATGGGGCCCGTCCCCTTGACCGGTCTCTGCCCCGACGGCGAGGTCTCGGACGCCTGTTCCAGGATCACGTGCGCGTTGGTGCCGCTCATACCGAACGAGGAGACTCCGACGCGTCTGGGGCGGCCGGTCTCCGGCCAGGGCATGGCCTCGGACAGCAGCCGGACACCACTCCCGTCCCAGTCCACCAGGGGTGACGGCTCACCCACGTGCAGTGTCCGCGGCAGGACGCCGTGCCGTAGGGCCATGACGGACTTGATGACGCCGCCGATCCCGGCCGCGGTCTGGGCGTGGCCGATATTGGACTTGAGCGACCCCAACCAGAGAGGACGGCCCTCCGGGCGATCGCGACCGTAGACGGCGATGAGCGCCTGCGCCTCGATCGGATCGCCCAGCCTGGTACCCGTGCCGTGCGCCTCCACCATGTCGATGTCGGTCGGAGCGAGACCCGCGTCGTCCAGAGCCCGTGTGATCACGCGTTGCTGCGAGGGTCCGTTGGGCGCCATGATCCCGTTCGATGCCCCGTCCTGGTTGACGGCGCTGCCGCGCACCACCGCCAGAACCGTGTGTCCGTTGCGCCGGGCGTCGGAGAGCCGTTCCAACAGGATCATGCCCGTACCCTCGGCCCAGCCCGTTCCGTCGGCCTTGGCGGAGAAGGCCTTGCAGCGGCCGTCGGGGGCGATCCCGCCCTGCCGCGAGAACTCCGTGAACACCCCCGGGGCGGCCATGACACAACTGCCCCCAGCCAGGGCGAGCGAGCACTCTCCGACGCGCAGGGACTGAACCGCCTGGTGCAGCGCGACCAGCGAGGCCGAGCACGCTGTGTCCACCGTTACGGCCGGACCAGTCAGGTCCAGTGTGTAGGACACTCGGCCGGAGGCGACGCTGGGCAGGGACCCGGTGAGCGCGAAGCCGTCCGCGGAGGCGTCCGTCAGCCGGGGTCCGTACTCCTGAGGCATGGTGCCGACGAAGACGCCGGTCTCGGATCCGGCCAGGGACATCGGATCGATCCCGGCTCGTTCGATCGCCTCCCAGGCGGTCTCGAGGAGGAGCCGCTGTTGGGGGTCGGTCGCGAGCGCCTCGCGTGGGGAGATCCCGAAGAACTCGGCGTCGAAGGCGGCGGGACGGTCGAGGAAGCCACCCTCGCCGGTCGCCGAACGCGGTGCTCCGGATGTCCCCCCAAGAAGATCCTCCAGGTCCCATCCCCGGTCGGTCGGAAAGGGGCACACCACGTCGCGCCCCTCGGAGACGATGTCCCACAGTCCCTCGGGCGTATCGGCACCCCCGGGGAACCGGCAGCCCATACCGATGATGGCGATCGGTTCGGGCAGGGTCGAACGGTCCAACTCCTCGCGCAGCCGCACATTCTCCTTCACCGCAGTCCTGAGGGCCGCGACCAGGCGTGCGTCGTTATTGGTCAACTGCCGTCTCCTGTCCAGCGTGGTGAGGATCCTGACGCTTGCGGAGGGCCAGCGTGACGAGCTCGTCCACCCCCATCGCGTCGATACTGGCGTCCTGGTACTCCATGCCGGCACTGACGAGGGTGTCGGCCCCCTCGTTCAAGGCCTCATCCTGACTGGGGAGTTCCGTTGGGAAGAGCAGGTCCCGCAGGAACGCCGCCAGGGCGCGCGGTGTGGGGTGGTCGAAGATCGCGGTGGCCGGCATCCGCACGCCGGTGGCACCGCTCAGGCGGTTGCGCAGCTCGACTCCGGTCAGGGAGTCGAGTCCGATCTCGGTGAACGGCCGGTCGGGGTTGATGGGAGACGGCCCGGTGCTGGTTCCGTGACCGAGAACGACCGCGGTGTGCGTGCGGACCGCCGCCAGGACGGCACGCTCACGCTCGGCCAGGGGCAGGTCCGCGAACCCCTCCGGCGGAACGTCGCCGGTCTCCTCGGTCGATCCCCTGCCTCCCGGGTTCCCCGACGTACCCGGGGAGGCGAGACCGCGCGGGAAAGGCGCGGCGCCACCGTCCTCGATGTCCAGCAGCGCGGGCACACCGTTGACGAGCTCCCAGAACAGGGCGGTGTCGAATGTGGCGAGCGCCTCCTCGGGAGGCATCGGCGCGAGTCCGCCTCGCCGGAGTGCGCCGAGGTCGGTGTCGTCCAAGTGCTTGGTCATGCCCGTGGGTTCGGCCCACAGCCCCCAAGCGAGCGACGTCGCGGGAACTCCGTTCTCCCTACGGTGGTGGGCCAGGGCGTCGCAGAAGGCGTTCGCGGCGGCGTAGTTGCCCTGCCCCGGATTGCCCAACACACTCGCCGCCGACGAGAAGAGCACGAACGCGCCCATGTCGACGTCGGCGGTGAGCTCGTGCAGGTTCCAGGCGGCGTCGACCTTCGGCCTCAGCACCCGGTCGATCTGGCCCCAGGTGAGAGAGGTGACGGTGGCGTCATCGAGCACGCCGGCCGTGTGCACCACAGCACCGAGAGGCCGGTCCTCCGACGGTCCGGCGAACAGATCCTCAAGGGCGGAGCGGTCGGCCACGTCACAGGCCACCACCCGGACTCGGGCTCCGAGCCCCTCAAGTTCCGCGGTGCGCTCATCCTGTCCCTCTGCGTCAGGGCCGCTCCGGCTGACGAGAAGCAGGTCGCGCACCCCGTATCCGATGACCAGATGGCGGGCCACCTGGTGTCCCAGGGTTCCGGTCCCGCCGGTGATGAGGGTCGTGCGTTCCTGTGGGAACGGTGCGGGCACGGTCAGCACCAGCTTGCCGACGTTCTCCCCCCGCTGCAGAGCGCGCAGGGCGTCCTGGGCGTGGCGGAGGTCGTGGACGGTGATCCGGGGCAGTGTGAGCACACCCGTGGAGAACAACTCCATGACACGGTCCAGCATCTGGCCGATCCTCTCGGGGGGCACGTCCGTGATCTGGAACGGGTCGTAGCCGCGCCCGGGGAAGGCCGCGGCGACATCCCGTACGTCGCGAATGTCGGTGAGCCCCATCTCCACGAACCGACCGCCCGGGCCGACACCATCGCCCGGAGAACGCAACAGCCGCAGTGAGGCGTCCACGAACTCTCCGCTGAGCGAGTTGAGGACCACGTCCATCCCACGCCCGTCGTTGGCATCCCTCAGGCGCTGCTCGAACTCCAGGTCGCGGGAGGAGGCCAGCCGGTCCTCATCGATCCCGTAGGCCGCCAGCCCCGCCCACTTGCGCCGACTCGCCGTGCCGAACACGCGGGCCCCCATGTGTTGGGCGAGCTGCACGGCCGCCGTCCCCACGCCCCCCGCCGCGGCGTGCACCAGGACACTCTCGCCTGGACGCAGCGCCGCCAGATCCACCAGAGCGTGGTAGGCGGTCAGGAAGGCGACGGGAACCGCCGCGGCCTGTTCGAACGTCCAGTCCTCGGGGATCCGGACGAGCTTGCGGCCGTCGGCGACCGCGATCGAACCGAAGGCTCCTTCGAACATGCCCGCCACCCGGTCACCCCGGGTCAGACCCGTGACCTCCGCACCGATCTCCAGGACGATCCCGGCCCCCTCGAGCCCGATCCCGGTCTCCCCCTCGACCATGCCGAGCGCGACCACCACGTCCTTGAAGTTCACGCCGGCGGCACGAACGGCCACACGGACCTCGTGGGGGCCGAGGGCTCCTCCCACGTCTGGCGCCGGCACCAACTCAAGATTCTCCAAAGAGCCGAGACGTCGAGTGTCCAGGCGCCACGGCGCGCGCGGGGGTGTGAGCCGCCGACCGGCGTCGGCCCTGACCAGTCGGGGCACCAGGACCGTTCCCGAGCGCAGCGCCAACTGAGATTCGCCCAGGTCGACCGCACCGGCCATCATCCGAAGGGAGTCCTCGGAACCGTCGGAGTCCACGAGAACGAGGCGGTCGGGGTACTCTCGCTGAGCTGCCCGCAGCAAGCCCCACACCGGGGCCGCCGCGAGCCCGGTGAGCCGACTGCCCGGGTCCGTGGACACCGCGCGCCACGTCACCACGACCAGTCGCGCATGTTCGGTACGGGGATCGGTCAGCCAGGCGCGGATGGTCTCCAGAACAGAGTCCAGCCCTCGGCGGACGGACTTGGGCACCGAGGCGTCCTCGGCGTAGACGGCGCTGGCGGGCAGCTCCGTGTAGACCACCGGCGGCACCGTGCCGTCCAGGTCGAGTCCCTCCAGGTCCGGCAGACCTGTGGGAACGACGGGCGATGGGGCGGGGGCGGTGGCCCTCTCCCACACGAGCTCGTACAGACCCGGAAGTTCGGAGGGATCGCGCTCGGGGAACGCGTCCTCGTCGAGCCGACGCATAACCAACTCGTCGACGGACACGACCAGCTCACCCGACGCGTCCGCGACGTGGAGCCGGAACCGGTCGGCTCCGAGTTCCGTGGCGCGGACGCGCAGTCGGCCTGGCGTCGGCGCCCCAGCGGTGGCACGGACGCGCACCCCCGACCACGTGAACGGGACCATCAGTCCACGTCCGCCGGTCCCGCCGTGGAGCAGGACGGCGTGCAGGGCCGAGTCCACCAGGGCCGGATGGGGACCGTGGAAGGGACCGCCGGTGTGGGGTGTGTCGGGCAGTTCGATCTGGGCCAGGAGGTCGTCCCCGAGTCGCCACACCCCCCGCAGGCATTGGAAGAGGGAACCGTACGCGTAGCCGCACCGGGCCAGGCGGGCGTAGTCGGGCCGGACGGCCACCGACTCGGCGTCAGCCGGGGGCCACTGTTCATCCGGTGCGAGGGCACCGTCGGCCTTCCAGTGCAGGGGACCCTCGACCAGGGCCCCCGACGCGTACCGGGTCCAAGGGGCGTCCGCCGCGGCGTCCTCGCGCCGCGCGTGGACGTGCACCTCTCGCCGGCCCTGGTCATCGGGTGCGTCCACCGTGACCTGGAGCCAAGCACCCACGCCGCGCGCCAGCACCAGTGGCGCCTCCAAGACCAGGTCGGCCACAGTGGACGCGCCGACCCCGTCGGCCGCGTGCGCGACCAGGTCCACCAACGCTGTGCCCGGCACGACGACCCTGCCCAGCAACACGTGATCACGGACCCAGGGTTGTCCGTCGAGGTCGACGCGGCCGGAGAACACGGTGCGTCCGTCGGCCAGAGCCAGTGGGTCGCCCAGCAACGGTTCGGCGGCCGTCTCCCGGACGGCGTCGACTGGTGCGGACGGAACCACCCAGTGGCGTTGGCGCCGGAAGGGGTCGACGGGGACGGTGACCGGGGCGCCCTCGTCGGCCACGCCCTCCAACACCACGTGTGCGTTGGTACCGCTGATACCGAAGGAGGACACGGCCGCCCGGCGAGGACGACCGGTCTCCGGCCACTGCTCCGCCTCTCGAAGCAGGCGCAGTCCGCTCTCCTTCCAGTCGATCCTGTCGGAGGGCTCATCCACGTGCAGGGTGCGGGGCAACCGCCCGTGCCGCAGCGCCTCCACCGTCTTGATCACCCCGGCCACTCCGGCGGCGGCCTGGGTGTGCCCAATGTTGGACTTGAGCGACCCCACGCGCAGATCCGCGCCGTGCTCGCGCTCGCTGCCGTACACCGAGATCAGCGCGCGCGCCTCGATCGGATCACCCAACCTGGTCCCGGTCCCGTGGGCCTCGACTGCGTCCACCTCGTCTGGTCGCAGGCCAGCCGACTCCAGCGCTTGCCGAATCACCCGTTCCTGGGCTTCCCGGTTGGGCGCGGTCAACCCGTTGCTGGCCCCGTCGGAGTTGACGGCGCTGCCCCTGACCAGGGCCAGCACGGGCCGTCCGTGGCGGCGTGCCTGTGACGCGCGCTCGAGCAGGAGCATCCCCGCGCCCTCGGCCCAGGCGGTCCCGTTCGCGCCGGCGCCGAAGGCACGGCAGCGCCCGTCGGGAGACAGGCCGCGCTGGGCGGAGAACTCCAGGAACATGCCGGGAGTGGCCATAACCGTGGCGCCGCCCGCCAGGGCCATCTCGCACTCACCGCGCTGGATCGCCGCCACGGCTTGGTGCAAGGCGACCAGGGAGCCCGAGCAGGCGGTGTCGATGGTCAGCGCCGGGCCTCGCAGCCCCAGGACGTAGGCGATGCGGCCCGACGCGACGCTCAGGGTACTGCCGGTGAGGCGGTATCCACCGTCGTTGCTCACGCCCGGGTCCGCCAGTCGCGGACCGTACTCGGTGGGCATCACACCGACGAACACACCGACCTGGTGTTCACGAAGGTCGACCGTATTCAACCCGGCACGTTGGATCGCCTCCCAGGAGGTCTCCAGCAGGAGCCGCTG
Organism: Nocardiopsis sp. NPDC049922; assembly: GCF_040660275.1. Lineage (NCBI taxonomy): Bacteria > Bacillati > Actinomycetota > Actinomycetes > Streptosporangiales > Nocardiopsidaceae > Nocardiopsis > Nocardiopsis sp. NPDC049922. Next base: position 96,206 of record NZ_JBFAME010000011.1, read on the forward strand.
CTGAGGATCCATGGCGTCGGCCTCGCGAGGACTGATACCGAAGAAGTCGGCGTCGAACATGTCGGCGTCGTACAGGAATCCGCCGGAGCGCGTGTACGTGCGTCCCGGGGTGCCCGGTTCGGGGTCGTAGAGGGCGTCGAGGTCCCAGCCGCGGTTGTCGGGGAAGGCGCCGATCGCGTCCACGCCGTCCTCGACGAGCCGCCACAACCGCTCGGGAGATCGCACTCCGCCCGGCAGCCGACAGGCCATCGCAGTGATCGCGATCGGATCGTCGTCAGGGGTCGGGGCTGAGGCCACCACGGGCACGACTGGGGCCGGGACGGACGATATCGCCGATCCGGAGGCGGTCTGATCGGGCCCGGACATCTCTTCCCCCACCTCACCCACGAGGAACTCCGCGAGCGTGGAGGGGGTGGGCTGATCGAACACGGCGGTGTCCTCCAGGCGAACCCCGGCCTCCCGCGACAGCGCACGTACGAGCTGGAGCAGCATCATCGAGTCGAAGCCGAGGTCACGCAGGGCGCGATGCTCATCCGACGCCGACAGGGACGACCGGCCGAGGATCCGTGCGACGTGCTCGCGGACCAGTTCACGGACCCCGCGCGCATCGCTCCCCGACACCGTCGTCGACGCGTCCCACTCCACGTCCGCTGTGGTCCGCCCGCCCGGCCAGTAGCGGCGCCGTTGGAACTGGTAGGTCGGCAGGTCGACACAACGTGCCCCGGTCCCCCTGAACAGCGCGGCCCAGTCGATGTCGACCCCGGCCGTGAACGCTTGGCCGGCCGCGGTCAACAACTGCGCCTGGTCCCCCGCTCCCCGGCGAAGAGTCGGCAGCACCTGGCCACGCGCACCAGCTGAGTCGAGCACTCCCTGCACACCGAAGGAGAGCAGAGGGTGTGGACCGACCTCGATGAACGTCCGCCATCCGGAGCTGATGGCGGTCTCCACCGCCGAGGCGAACCGCACCGTGCCGCGCAGTCCGGAGTACCAGTACTCGGCGTCCAGCCGCGGACCGTCAGGGCCGAGTTCGGTTCCGGTGAACGTGGAGATGAACGGAACCCGGGCGGGACGGGGGTCCACGTCGCCGAGCCGCTCACGCAGGTCCGCTCGGATGCGCTCGACGTGGGACGAGTGGGACGCGTAGTCCACGTCCACCAGGGCCGCGTGGACACCGTGCTCGACGCAGTGTTCCACGGCGCGGCGTACCGCCGCTCGACCTCCCGAGACCACGACCGACTCAGGTCCGTTGACCGCGGCCAGACACAGGTCCGCGTCGCCCTCGACGAGCGCCTCGGCGCGTTCACGGGACAACCCCAGCGACGCCATCCCACCGGTCCCGGCCAACGCGGTCAGTGCCTGGCTGCGGAGAGCCACGATCCTCGCGGCGTCCTCCAGCGACAGGATCCCGGCCACGTACGCAGCGGCGATCTCCCCTTGGGAGTGACCGATGACCGCCGCAGGCTCGACCCCCATGGCCGACCACACCCTGGCCAGCGAGACCATGACCGCCCACAGCACGGGCTGGACGACGTCCACCCGCGCCCCGGCCCCGATGAACGCCGGAGACTGGGGTTCCCCGCGCAGTACCTGGAGGAGCGACCAGTCCACGTGGAGGTCGAGGGCTCGCTCGCACTCCAGCAGCTGCCGGGTGAACACCTGGGAGAGTGGCCCGTCGTCGTTGAGAAGTTCACGGGCCATCCCCGCCCATTGGCCTCCCTGCCCTGGGAAGAGCAAGACGGGTCGTCCCTGTGTCCCGTCCACCGGCAGTGACGCGGGTGGGACCGACTCGAGTTCACGGGCGGCCCCGCCGACCGACGCGAGGATCACCGCGCGGTGCTCGAACACCGAGCGGGTGGTGGCCAGTGACAGGCCCACGTCCTGAGCTCGCAGCCCCGGACGGGACGAGACGAAGAAGTGCAGGGACGACGCCTGGGCGCGCAGAGCCTCCTCGGACCGGGCCGAGAGCACCCACGGAACCGGGTCGAGAACCCCGTCGCCCGTTCCGGTTCCGGGGCGGTCGGCCTGGACCGCAGGCGGCGGCCCCAGCACGAGGTGGCAGTTGGTACCGCCCACTCCGAAGGAGGACACACCCGCCAACGGGGCGTTCACGGGCCAGGGACCGCGCTGGATCTGCGGGCTCAGCCGCAACGCCTCCAGGTCGATGTCCGGATGCGGCTGCGCGAAGTTGCGCGTGGGCGGAATCTGCCGGTGGGAGAGGCTGAGCACGGTCTTGACGAGACCGACGACGCCAGCGGCGCCCTCCAGGTGTCCGACGTTGGTCTTGGCCGAACCCACACGCAGAGGCTCCTCGCGTCCGTCCGCGAACACGGCTCCGAGCGCGGCCGCCTCGACCGGGTCGCCAGCGGGCGTGCCCGTACCGTGGAGCTCGACATAGGCGACCTGTGCCGGGTCGACCGCCGCCCGGCGGTACGCCGCCCGCAGGACCTCCTCCTGTCCGAGGGTGTCCGGGCGGGCGAGGTAGGAGGTCTGGCCTGAGTTGTTCACGGCACCGCCCCGCAGGACCGCGTGAACGGGGTCCCCGTCGGCCAGGGCCTGGTCGAGCGGCTTGAGCATGACGACGGCCCCGCCCTCGCCTCGTGCGTAGCCGTTGGCCCGCGCGTCGAAGGTGTAGCAGCGCGCGTCCGGCGAGAGCCCCCCGAAACCGATGAGGCTCTCGGTACTCTCGGGCGCCAGGATGAGGTTCACCCCGCCGGCTAGAGCCGTACCGCACTCCCTGCGGCGCAGGCTCTCCATCGCCATGTACACGCTGACGAGGGACGACGACTGGCCGCTGTCCACGGTCAGGCTCGGCCCGGCCAGACCGAGCGCGAAGGAGACCCGATTGGCGATCATGCCGCGCTGGGTGCCCATGAACGTGTGGTGGGTCTGGCCGTCCTGTCCGGCACGCTGCTGGACGAGGGCGAAGTCGGAGCTGATCGCACCGATGAACACACCGGTGTCCGTGCCGCTCAGAGAGTCCGGTGCGATGCGTGCGTGCTCCACGGCCTCCCAAGCGAGTTCGAGCATGAGACGCTGTTGGGGATCCATGGCCGCGGCCTCGCGCGGGGAGATCCCGAAGAAGTCGGCGTCGAACTCCTCCACCCGGTCGAGGTACCCGGCCCAGTACTGGTCGCGTGAGGCGGAGTCGACTCCGAGCCGCTCCGGAGGCGCGGAGATCGACTCCCGGCCCTCGCAGAGCAGCCGCCAGTAGGCGTCCGGAGTCGACGCGCCCGGGAGTCGGAGGGAGATCCCGATCACGGCGATCAGTTCACCGGCTTCTGGAGGTGTCCGCACACCCGTCACCATCGTCGTCTCCGATCTCACGTCACCCGACGTCGTTCCGCACACCGCAGGGACCGCCTTCGTCAGCGATCTTCCAGTGCAAATGCACGGTCAGTCCATTGTTTGTGCAGGTCAGGAATGATCGATTAGTGGCTCGTGCCCACCACGCAGCGGTCCGGGACGCGGGGGCTCCCCTGGGGGACCGGAGAGGAGTGGGGAAGGGCACGACCAGGGGACGTCGCGTACCTCGCCACCGACAGAAGACTCACCGCGGCGTCAACGAATCAGTCGTGGAAAGACAGATCGGACCTCAGGCAACAAAGACCCCACCACTCACCATGTAACGCTTTCGGACACCAACGTGAAGGATCGTACCCGCAGCTCGCAGCCTGTGACAACGAAAACTCCCTTTACGGACATTGCCTTCCTGATTTCGGACTGAGTACGTAATCGCCCGGTGACACCCCAGAAAGCGCCTGAGTCCGGTGTCCACGAGGACACCGGACTCAGGGCGCCGGGGCGTGCGCGCCTCAGTCGCCATGCCGTGCGCGCACCTCGGCCACGTACTTGGCGGCCAGATCCGGGTTCAGCAGCCACTTCCCGTAATCCGGCGAATAATCCCACCCCTGGATCCAACGGTCCGAGACCTCGCGGTACTTGATGGCGGCGGACAGCAGGTCAAGCATTTCGGGAGGCATGTCGCCCTGGTCCCACCATGTCGAGCACATCTCGGACCACTGCTGGTTGTACAGACCGAATTCCCAGAAGCGATCGAAGGCACCGACCAGGAACTCCTCGTCGAAGGGTCGGTCACCGTGCTCGATGATGGCTTCCAGATAGGCCTTGGCGCACCGCGTGGAGTTGTTCCAGCTCTGACCGACGTACGGGTCCATCGTCACGACCACGTCGGCCATACCCAGGACTCGACCGCCGGAGGGCAGAACCCCCACGGGGTTACGGACCTGGGGCGTCAGATCCTCGATCAGCGTGCTCCTGCGACCGTCGATCAGGACCGCGTCCTTGACGCGCTCGAAGTACTCCGGGGCGTACTGCCGGAGCAGGTCCTTCATACGCCGCAGCTGCTCCTCGGGACCGGGCCGGTCGGGCCACGCGTCCATCGGGCCGCCGCGCCTGTCCACCATGAGCAGGTTGTGGGCCGGCCCGTCCTGCGTGAGGATCGGCATGAAGATGATGTTGCCCGCCTCGGCCGCGGACGCCGCCCAGCTGATGTTCTCCTCGCCGTCCGTGTCCGGCCAGACGTCGTAGACCTGCGCCTGGGCGATCGACCGCGGCCTGGCTCCGGAGAACCTGCTCTCGTCGTAGTCGAAGAGCTGCCCGAGCTCCCCGTGCCCGACGGCGACGATGATCAGTTCGAACATGCGGGTGAAGTAGTCCAGATCCGTGACCGTGACGCCGTGGATCACGACCTTGCCGCCCCGGTCCTCGAAGTACTCCAGCCAGTCGGCCATCTTCACGCGCCTGTCGACGGACACGGTGTAGTCGTTGCCCTCACCGGTCCTGCCGGTGAAGGACATGCACACGCCCTGGCCGGGGTACAGATGCACCTTCTGCTCCCTGATCTGGGGCGACAGGGCACTCCACAGGTCGAGGTCGTGCTCACGCTCGTAGTTCAGGGCCGTCGGGAAGGTGAACTGGGAGATCGACGCCTTCCCGGTACGGATCTCCATCGACGACTGCCCCGTGATCACCGTGACGTCGTAGCCTTCGGTCAGCAGCCCATGGGCCAGGTGCAGACCAGCGTGGCCCGCGCCGACGATAAGGATCTTGCGCATCTGTCGCTAACTTTCCTGGGGAATCTACGGGGGCGGTGGGGTCGCCGGGCGGCTCCCCACCCGTCAGCCGACGGGCTCGCTGGCGCGGTTGTGCTGGAGCGCGTACCGGAGCAGCGTCTTGAGGACGTCGCCGCCGGAGTTGCGCTGGCGGGCGTCGAAGTCGATGATCGGCACCTCGGGACTCACCTCCAACGCCTCGCGGACCTGCTCGGACGTGTAGTCGAGCCGCCCCTCGAACTTGTTCAGCGCGACGATGTAGGGGATGCGCCGGTTCGTCTCGAAGTAGTCGACCGCGTCGAAGGAGTCCGCGAGCCTCCGGCAGTCGACCACGACGACGGCACCGACCGCGCCGCGCACGAGATCGTCCCACATGAACCAGAAGCGCGCCTGCCCGGGCGTGCCGAACATGTACATGACCAGCTCGTCGTCGATGGTGATGCGACCGAAGTCCATCGCGACGGTGGTCGTCGTCTTGTCGGGTGTGATCGAGGTGTCGTCATGGCCGATGCTCGCCTCGGTCATGATCGCCTCAGTCGTGACCGGTGGAATCTCGGAGACCGAGCTCACCAAGGTCGTCTTGCCGGCGCCGAAGCCACCGGCGATGACGATCTTGCTCGACATCTTCTTGCGATTCGACCTGTTGTCACTGGAAAAGTCGTTCGAGACCACGAAGAGCCCTCTCCAGAACCTGGTTTTCCGATGGACTGCTGCCGGTGATGGTCGGGTGGATGTACACGAGGTCCTGCTCGGCCAGATCGCTGACCAGGACCTGGGTGACCCCCAGAGGGATGTTCAGCTCCGCCGACACCTCGGCGAGCGACCGTGTCTCCCGGCACAGTCTGTAGATGTTGATCGACTCCGGCATGAGGGTGCTCGGAGGTTCGTGCCCGGGCTCGGAGGTCGAGACCAGGGTCTGCACCATCAGCGGATGCCGCGACCGCGTCCGCCCGCCCGTGAAGGTGAACGGGCGGACGCGGTTACTCCTTCGCCTGCGGAAGCTCATGTCAGTGGCAACCTTCTCGTGATCCCTGTCGAACCGCTACGGGTCGCCGTGCTCAGTTCTGGATGACTTCGCGCAGTTGCGATCGCAGCTGGGGGGTGAGCACGTGCGCGACGTTCTCCACGAGCTTGGTCATCTGGAACCCGATGAGCTTGAGCTCGCTGCCCGGGGAGGTGAGGACGGCCATGCACGAACCGTCGCTGATGGCCATGATGAACAGGTGGCCCTTGTTGAACCGGACGAGGAGCTGCTCGCACTCGCCGCGCTGGAAGAGCGACGCGCCGCCGACGGCCAGACTGTGCAGGCCGCTGGCGATCGCCGCGAGCTGTTCGGCGTGTTCCTCGGGGAAGTCGCTGGAGTGGGTCAGCACCAGACCGTCGGACGAGACGACCACGGCGTGCTCGACTCCGCGGACGTCCCGGACGAACCGGTCGATGAGCCAGGAGAAGTTCTCAACGCTTTCGTTCACGTGTTCGGTCATCGCTCTACCTGCCTGGGCCGAGGGTCGTTACGGGGGTTCGGGGGGTGCGTGTCGGCACCCGGGGGACGTGCCGGGGAGAGAGGGGGATCACGTGGCCTCTCCGTCCGACGTGTCCTCGAGGGCTTCCCGTTCGCCTTCGAGGAAGTCTCCGAGCTCGTCGCGGATCTGCTCGGCCCGCGCCTCTCCCGTCAGCCTGGGCGGAGCGTCGGACGGCGGCTCGGCCTTCGCGACGTGGTCCGGGGGGGGCATCATCCGCAGCGGCGATCCGTGGGGCGTCGCGCTGCGGCGGGGCAGTCCCGCGGAGGTGACGGCGGAGCTGCCGCCGCCGAGGGGCTTGTGGGCGGAACCGCCGTTCACGCCGTTGGTTCCGGTCACGGGCGGGGTGGCCATGGGGGCCCTGGAGGCCGTCGCCGAGGGCACCGTCGAGGTACGGGCCTGCCCCGGGATCGGGGGCGTGGCCACGCGCAGGAGGTCCTTGGGGATGATGGCGTAGGCGTTGACGCCCCGGAAGGAGCGCGACTCCAGGCGGGCCTCCAGACCGTGCCTGCGCGCGATCCGGCTGGCGACGTACAGACCCATGTGCCGGGGCACCTCCTCGTCGAGGACGGGGGCGCCGGCGAGCCTGCGGTTGAGGTCCACGAGCTGGGACTCGGGGATGCCCACGCCCTCGTCCTCGACCACGATCATGAGTCGGCCGTCGTCGAGCTCCCGAGCGCTGACCACGACCTGGGAGTGCTCGGGCGAGTTGGCGGTGGCGTTGTCCAGCAGCTCGGCGAGCAGGTGGCTGATGTCGTCGGCGGCCATACCGGTGATGGACGTCTGCGGGAGCTTGCCGAGGCGCACCCGAGGGTAGTCCTTGATCTCGGAGGTCGCGGCGCGGGCGACGTCCAGCAGCGGCACGATCTCGTCGTGGGCGTCGGACTCGCCGCCGTCGTGGCCGGTCAGCACCAGGAAGTTCTCCCCGTTGCGCCGCATACGGGTCGCGAGGTTGTCGATCTGGAAGAGCTTGTCGAGGAGGTCGGGGTCCTGGGCGTCGGTCTCCAGTTCCTCGACCGTCTCCAGCAGGGCGTCGACCAGCGACAGGTCGCGCATGGCCAGTCCGGCGAGCGCCTCGTTGAGCAGGCCCTCGCGGTCCGCGGCGCCGATGGGCTCCTCCTGGTCCGCGGCGGCGTCCTCGGCCGCCGCGGCCTCGGATGCCTCGTCCACGGCCGCGGACGCGTCCCGCGCACCCGCCTCGGCGGCGGCCTCCCGCGTGCCGGGGGTCTCCGGTTCGGGGTCGCTCGCGGGCTCGACCCGGTCATCGACCGGAGCGGGGACGCGCGTGCGGTCCTCCGTGTCCGGGCGGTCGGCGTACGTGGCCGGTTCGGCGGTGATCACCTGCGGCGCCTGGCCCGAGGTGAGCACGATGACGTGCTGGACCGGCTGACCGTAGGGCGGGAAGTGGCCGGGGACGACCACCGGCTGTCCCGGATACACGTAGCCGGGCGGCTGGTAGGGCGCCGGGTAGGAGACCACCGGCGGAGCGTAGGCGTAGGCCTGGTACCCGGGCCCGGCCGGGTAGCCGTACGCCCCGTGGAGGGCGAGCTGGTGCCCGGAGTGCGGCTGGTGACCCTGCTCGTGGGCCTGGGGTACGTGCTGTCCCCGGTACCCGGTGTACGCCGAGGGGGCGAACTGCCCCTGGTACGAGGGGAGCCCGTGGGAGGCCTGGGGCCCCTCGTCCCCGACGCGCGCGTCCTGGCCGGGATGCGCCGCGGAGCCCTGAACCGCCTGGTGTACGGGGTTCCCCTGGTACGCCGGGGTCCCCTGCGAGGTCTGGAAACCCGGGAGCCCCTGGTGCGCGACGTGGCCGTGGTCGGTGATGGGCCCCTGGCCGGACTGCTGTGCGGGGGGAGCGAACTGGCCCTGGTACCCCAGGGGCGCCGCAGCGCCCTGAACCGGCTGGTGTACCGGGCTCCCCTGGTACACCGGGGTCCCCTGCACGTGGTACCCGGCATACCCCTGGGCAGCCGCCTGCCCCTGGGCCCCGGGGTACGCCATGGAGCCGTGGTGCGCTGCGGATCCCGGTGCGGGCCGGTGACCATCGTGGGCCGGGGAGTCCTGCTCAGCCCGGGGTCCCTGGCCCTGGTCTCTCCCGGAGTGGGGCCGTGACTGGGCCCCCCGCCCCTGGGGAGCCGGGACCGGGGACGCGTCCCCCTGCGGCGCGGGCGTCGGGCCGCCCTCCCCGGAGGCTTGGGCGCCCCCGGTCGCGGCGGGTGCCTGGTGCGCGTCCTCCCGCGCTCCGGCCGGTTCGGGCGCCGCCCCCGCCGACGAGCCGGGAACCTCGGCCTCGGGCAGGACGGCCTGTGGGCCGGTGGTCGGATCCGGGATCCGGGATCGCGCTGTCCCGTACGGGTTCGGCTGGTCGTCCATGCGCGAACCTCCCTCCAGGGGGTCGGCCCCGTGCTGCCCGGTCGCTGACGCCTGCCGGTCCGGTGCGCCCACGGGATCGGGGGTCGCGGATGCGGTCTGGCCGGTCTCGCCGGTGCGCGGGGGGTGGTCGGCACGCGTGTCGTCGGACCCCTGGTGGGAGGTCCGGTGGGTGGGGGGCTCCGAGGTGTGCCGGGGTGTGTGGGTGTCGCGCTCGGCGTCGGTCGCGGAGCGCGCCGGGGCGGCCGGTTCTCGCCGGTCCTTGGCGGCGGAGTCGGTCGGCCCGGTCTCGGAGCCGGGGGCGGGGCGCGGTGTGGCGCCCGTGGTGGAGTCGTTCATGAGAGGGGAGTTCGGGGTCCTGGGTCGGCCGCGCGGGTCGGGCTCGTCGAGGCCCACGCCGCGCCATTGACCGACCGGGTGGGCGCCGGGGTCGACGTCGTCGACCTCCAGACGCCGAGTGGTGTAGGGGTTCGGGACACTCGTGCGCGTCGCGGGACGGTAGCCCTTCTCCGCCGAGGCGGAGAACGGGCCGACGGGCCGGTCGGACCGTCCGTCCTTGGCCCTGGAGGCGGAACCAGAGGAGTCCTGGCCGCCCTCCCGGTCGGCAGGCCGCGAGTGCGGATGCACGGGCTGATGCACGGGATGTCCTCGCTCGGTCTCCGATGACGGAGGGTCCTGGGACTTGACCATCCGGGAGATGGCCCGGCGGAACCGTCCTCCTCGCCCGTCCTCCGTCGACTTCATCTCGGCCAGGGGGTTGCCATCGCGTTCGTGCGGTGACGGGGCCTGTGCCACAGTCTCGTCTCCTCGCATCAGGTGGGCGGATCGGCGGTGGCCCCGCACCACCGCCCTGACCAGGGAGGTGCCGCCTCGTGGACCGCGCGGGGACCCCGTGGCGACGGGCGTCCCGTACGCCGGGGGAACGCCGGAACGGGATCCACGGCGGAGGGGGCACGCACGATCGGATACCCAGACAAGGAGCGTAACGCCCTATCCGGAGACAAGTATCCACGTCCGACACAATTCCTGTACATCCACCGAGAACCGTCGTTCGGATCGTCAGACTAACAAAGGCCCTGCCGCTTGGCAGGAGAATCCAAGAAGCATCGGAAAAGACCTCTAAGCACCCGTCGCGACGTGCGACAACACAGACTGCGTCATTTTATCCTATAAGTCTTGATTGTCCCAATTGTCACGCTCAAGACCTTCGACACCAGCACTGATTCGTGTGCTCCAAGTCACACAACAAACTGTGGTCACCCGACTCGCATCCGGTACATGAGGGGCGGTGCCGCGCGACCCCGCCCCTCATCCGTCACCGGTCCCCACCGGCGCCCGGGTCACTCCGAGCTGGGAGTCAGGTCGCCCTGGATCAGCGCGAGCATGATGTGGTTGTCCTGGTACATCTGGTTGGCGTCCATGGGGAGCTCGGCGCCGAACCCCCTGACGCGCTCCCCCTCCAGCGCCGGGGCCAGGTACCGGTACGTCCAGATCGGGATCCGCGGGAGCAGCTCGTTGAAGACCGTGGCCATCGTCAGCAGCGTCTCGCGCTGTTCCTCCAGCGAGTCCGCCTGCTTGGCCTCCTCGACGAGCGCCGCCAGGTCCAGCTCTCCCAGCGACGGGCTCTCCACGTCGAGGTCGAAGGACTGCCCCGGTGAGTCCTCGGTTCCGGCGTTCTCCAGCAGGAAGTTCATCTGGAAGGCGCCCCAGTAGTCGGGGATCTCGGGGTTGCCCCAGTGGCGCACCGCCACCTCGAAGTCGCCCGCGCCCCAGATACCCCACGGGTTGTCCGAGGGCACGTTGGTCGCCGTGGTCGGGATCCCGAAGCTGTTCCAGGCCTCCTCGACCTGCGCGGCGGTCAGCTCGAAGTCGCTCCAACCGGAGACGCCGATCACCTCGAAAGCGGCCTCCTCACCACTGGGCAGCCGCCAGGTCCCGCCCTCCAGGGTCCACCCGGCCTCCTCCAGCAGCTCGGTGGCGCGGTCGGGGTCGTACCCGTAGTGGGTGAACCGCCCCAGTTCCTCCTCCGTGAAGATCTCCTCGGCCTGGACGTCGACCATCCCCGCGTAGTACTGGACCCCGCTGTAGGCCTCCCCGCGCGCCACCCGGCCGATCGTGTCGGAGTCGAGGATGTGCGCCAGCGCCTGCCGCACGCGGACGTCCCGGAGCTCGGGCTTGGCCGCGTAGTTGAACATCAGCCCGCAGCCGTCGTAACCGGTGTGCTCCACCCAGCGGAACCCCTCCACGCTCTGGAAGGCCTGCTGGTCGGCGGCGGAGGGGGCCAGCGAGGAGTAGTCGATCTCGCCCTGTTGGAACAGCAGCGCCGCCTGGCGGTTGTCCCCCCGGTGGATCACCACCTCGTCGAATCCGACCTCGGTGCCCCGGAAGCCGTTCTCGTTGCGCACCAGCGTGATACGGGCGTCCGACATCTGGGCCCGGTCGAACATGTACGGCCCGCTGCACACGATCTCGTCCGGGTTGAACTCGATGAACTCGGCGTTGAACTCGGCGTGCTCGTCGTCGCCCTGGCGGACCCCGGAGTTGACCAGTTCGACCGCGCGCGGACCGAAGTCGGCGTAGGTCGCCTTGCTCACGAAGCGGCGTTTGAGGATGCTGCGCTCGATGTTGACGAAGGGGTCGTCGAAGGCCAGCCGGACACTGCGGGAGTCGAGCTGTTCGAGCTCGGTGACCTGGGGGAAGCCGACGGACCACGGAGGCGTCTCCAGGATCGCCATCGCGTAGGTCTGGATGACGTCCTCGGCGTCGAGGTCGCTGCCGTCGCTCCACCGCAGCCCGGGACGCAGCGACACGATGAGGTCGTCCCCGTCCCACTCCGAGCCCTCCAGCAGAAGGTACTCCCACGTGTGCTCGCGCCAGTCGTACATGGCGCCGGTGGTGAGGAACAGGTCCTCGTAGACGGAGTTGAGCAGGAGCGCGCCGTCCTCGACCGCCATGTTGCGGGTGTTGGAGTCCAGGTCGTAGTCGTAGACCCCGGTGAACTGGACGGCGCCCGACGCCTCTCCGCCTCCGGAGCAGGCGGTCAGGGCGCCGGCGCCCGCCGCCCCCGCCGCGCCGAACCCGACCGCCTTGAGCAGTCGGCGGCGGCTGAGGTCCCGCACGAGAGTCTCCGGTGAGGGGGTGGGTCTCATTCTTGTCGCTTCCTTTCCAGTAGGACGGCGAGCAGACCGAGGACGACGACGAGCAGGCCGACACCGACGGTGACGACGCTGATCACGAACTCGGCCGTGCCAGGGGGGTTGAGGAGGGCCGTGAGGGTGCTGGCCAGGGCGAGGAAGGCGCCGACGACGAGGCCGAAGCGGCCGAGGAACGGCATCCGCTCATCCCCTCGTGACGACGTGGCAGGACAGCAGCCGGTCCTCGTGGCGGACCAGCGGCGGGCGCACGGTGTCGCAGCCGCCCGCCTCGTGGAGCGGGCAGCGCGGATGGAAGTCGCACCCGGGCGGCAGGGCGGTCAGGTCCGGGACGTCGGCCGACCGCAGCCGGAACCGCTCACCGCCGTGGGCCAGGTCGGGGTCGGGCTCGCACACCGCCGAGATCAGCGCCCGGGTGTAGGGGTGGCGCGGATCGTCGACGACGCGCGGGGTGGGCCCGTGCTCGACGATCCTGCCCAGGTACATGACCGCGATCTCGCCCTCCCAGGCGAAGTACTTGGCCACGGCCAGGTCGTGGGTGATGAACAGGAAGCCCACCCCGAGTTCGTCCCGGAGCCGCCCGAGGGTGTTGAGCAGGCTGACCCGGATCGACACGTCCAGCATCGACGTGGACTCGTCGGCGATGACCACCTCGGGCCTCATCGCCAGGGCGCGGGCGACGGCGACGCGCTGCCGCTGCCCGCCGGACATCTGGTGCGGGTACGCGTCCAGGTAGTCCTCGGCCGGGGAGAGGTCGACCCGCTCCAGGAGTTCGGCGGCGGCCCCGCGCGCCTCGGCCCGGCCGCGGACCATCCGGTGGCGGCGGAGTCCCGCCGTGACCGTCGACCAGACCGTGCGCACCGGGTTGAGCGAGGCGTAGGGGTCCTGGTGGATGTACTGGACGGAGCGGCGGAACCCGGCGCGCTCCTCCTCGTCCATCGCCGCGACGTCGCGCCCGCGGAAGAGCACGGACCCGCCGGAGGGGGCGGTCAGTCCGGCGGCGGCCCGGGCGGTGGTGGTCTTGCCGCAACCCGACTCGCCGACCAGGCACACCACCGAGCCGGGGCGCACCTCCAGGTCGACGCCGGACACGGCACTGATCCGACCGCGGGGGGTGTCGAACTCCTGCCGCACGCCGCGCAGGCTCAGCACGGGGGACGCGGCGACCTGGCCGCCGCCGTGGACGGACGCCGTTTCGGGTGCGGGCGACGTGCGGGCGGGGTCAGTCACGGATGACCTCCTCGGCGAAGAGTGCGGTGTCGGTCGAGCGCAGGCAGGCCGCGGTGTGGCTGAGCCCCCGGTCGCGCTCGTGGAGCAGCTCCGGTGCGGGCAGCGCCCGGGAGCACCGGTCGAGCGCGTGGGCGCAGCGCGGCGCGAACGCGCACCCGGGCGGCAGGGCGGCCAGGCTGGGCGGGCCGCCGGGCAGGGACCGCGGGACGGTGCGGTCGCCCGAGACGGGGGGCACGGAGCCGATCAGCGCCGCGGTGTAGGGATGGCGCGGCCGGTGGAAGATGTCGCGCGTCGTCCCGGTCTCGATCACCCGCCCGGCGTACATGGTGGCGACGCGGTCGGAGAGCTCCGCGGCCAGGCCGAGGTCGTGGGTGATGAAGACCATCGCGAATCCCAGCCGCTCCCGGAGCTCCGCCAGGCGTTCGACGATGGCGCGCTGGGTGAGCACGTCCAGCGCCGTGGTGGGCTCGTCGAGGATGAGCAGCTGCGGCTCCAGGGCCAGCGCCAGCGCGATGAGGGCGCGCTGGCGCATGCCGCCGGAGAGCTCGTGCGGGTGGGCGCGCAGGACGCGGGCGGGGTCGAGCTGGAGCATCTCCAGCAGTTCGGCGGAGCGTTCCAGGATCCGCGCCCGGGGTCTTCGGCCGCGCCCGTTCTCGTGGGCGCGGAAGGTGTCGGTGAAGTGGTCCTCGATCCGCAGGACGGGGTTGAAGGCGTTCATCGCGCCCTGGAAGACCATCGCGGCCTCGTTCCAGCGGAACCGGCGCAGGTCCTCCCTGCCGAGGGAGCGCACGTCCACGCGCTCGCCGTCCTTGCGGCGGAAGAGGATCCGCCCGGCGCGGACCCGCCCCGTGCGCGGGAGCAGGCGGAGCAGGCCGAGGCCGAGGGTGGTCTTGCCGCAGCCCGACTCCCCCACCAGGGCCAGGGACTGGCCTGGGTACAGGTCGAAGGAGACGTCGCGGACGATCGTGGTCCCGGTCCGCCTACCGGTGCGGTAGCCGATGTCGACTCCGCTGACGGACAGCAGGGCTCCGGACGGGTCGGTGCGGTGGTCGTTCACTGGGATCACCTGTCCCGGAGTCGGGGGTTGAGGGCCTGCTCCAGGGACCGGGTCATGGTGACCAGGCCGATCTGGAAGAGCATGATCATCACCATCGGCGCGACGAGGAAGGGCATGGCCGTGGGCAGCAGGAAGGCGTTGTTGTTCCAGGCCTGCTGGATCATCAGGCCCCAGTTGTCGGCGGTGCTGGGGAGCAGGCCGAGCAGGTACATGCCGACGACCGCGTAGATCGCGTTGGTGATCGCGATGATGAAGTTGACGAAGATGTAGCCCGCCATGTTGGGCATGACCTCGACGAAGAGGATGCGGGCCGTCCCCAGGTCCTGGAGGCGGGCCGCCTCGACGAACTCGCGTTCGCGCAGGGTGAGCACCTGGGCGCGGATGGAGCGCATGAGGTGGGGCCAGGTGACCAGGCCGATGATGAGCGCGACGACGACCGGTGAGGCGGTGCGGTAGAAGGACGCGATGACCAGCATGAGCACGATGAACGGGATGGTCATCGTGATGTCGGTGAGCTGGAGCAGGACGTGGTCGACCCGGCCGCGCACGTACCCGGCGATCCCGCCGAGGACGACGGCGACGGCCACGGTGATGACGGCGGCCAGGACACCGACCCAGATGGGTTCGCGTCCGCCCAGCACGAGCTGGACGAAGGTGTCCTTGCCCTCGTGGTTGGTGCCGAGCCAGTGCTCGGCGTTCATCGGCCCCCAGATGAGGGTGACGTCCGTGGGGTTGTCCGTGTCGACGACCAGCGGTCCGACGAAGGAGAACAGCAGGACGCCGACGACGAGGCAGAGGCCGACGAACCCGCTCGTGCTGTGGGTCAGGCCCCGC
This sequence comes from Nocardiopsis sp. NPDC049922, assembly GCF_040660275.1. Classification (NCBI taxonomy): domain Bacteria; kingdom Bacillati; phylum Actinomycetota; class Actinomycetes; order Streptosporangiales; family Nocardiopsidaceae; genus Nocardiopsis; species Nocardiopsis sp. NPDC049922. Next base: position 111,441 of record NZ_JBFAME010000011.1, read on the forward strand.
CAGATGCTGCCCCAGACGCCGGCGGCGGGGTTCGGCGTGGTGACGGTGGTCATGGTCGCGGCCCTCCCGGGCGTGTGTCGCGCGTGGATCGGTACACGCCCTAGTTCCGGATGCGCGGGTCGAGGCGGCTGTAGAGGAGGTCCGCGACGAGGTTGGCGAGGACCACGCACGAGGTGATGATGACCAGCAGGCCCTGGAGCAGCGGGTAGTCGCGGTAGTTCACCGCGTCCAGGAGGAGGCCGCCCACCCCCTTGTAGACCAGGACCTCCTCGACGAAGATCGCGCCGCCGACGAGGACGCCGAACGAGATCGCGATCTGGGCCACCAGCGGAAGGATGGCGTTGCGCCCGACGTAGGCGGAGGCGATGCGGGTGTCCCGCAACCCCCGGGCCCGGGCGACGGTCACGTAGTCCTCGCTCAGGACCTCGGTGGTGGAGGCCTTCATGATGAGCATCCAGACGCCGATGACGGCGAGGACGTAGGTGAGGATCGGCAGGAGCGCGTGGAGGAAGGCGTCGCCGACGAACTCGGCGGTGAACCCGGGTTCGACCCCGGGGCTGAGCGTCCCGCGCAGGGTGATCGGGTCGAACCAGCCCAGGTACATGCCGCCCCCGGCCACGAGCACCATGGCGATGAGGTAGTTGGGGACGGCGCCGAGCACGGAGGCGACGACGCTGAGCACGTGGTCGAGGAACCGGTTGCGCCAGTAGGCCATGACCATGCCCAGGACGAGGCCCAGGACGATGGCGATGAGGGTGCCGGCGCCGATGCTGAACAGCGTCCAGGGCAGGTAGGCGGCGATCGCCTCCATGACGGTGACGCCGGGCCGGTTGATGGTGTCGCCCAGGTCGAGGGTGACCAGGCCGAGGAGGAAGTCCCACCACTGCTCGTGCAGGGGCGCGTCCACGTCGTAGGCCAGGGAGTACGTGGCGATCGTCCGGGCCTCCTCCATGCTCATCCCGCCCTGGGTGAGCCGTCCGGCCATGACGTCGATCGGGTCTCCGGGCATGGCGCGCCCGAGGAAGAAGGTCACGTTGGCGACCACGAACACGACGGTCACGGCCTTGCGGACCTTGACGACGGCGTAGTGGCGCCAGATCCGGCGCCAGAGGGGGGTGGCCCCTGGTCGGGCGCGTGCGGGTCCGGCGGGCGGCGACGGTGGTGGGGAGGCCGCGGTGTCCGTGGTCACGGGGCTCCTTCGGGCGGGGGGTGAGCCGTGCGGTGGAAACCGTCCATGAATTATTAGGAAAGTTTCCTAATAGAAGATCACCGTAGTTTCCCGCGTGTGTCCCGCGCCACCCTTGTGACCAAACGGCGTCTTCAGCGCGACCCGATCAGGTCCACAAACAACCACATAAGTGGACGTTCGCTCACAAATCAGCCTGTCCACATCCGGCCAACCCACGAGCCCACAACTTTGGTCGGTGTTGCCCCGCGTCGTCCGGTTCGTACGGTGACGGCTCCGACGACAGCCACCCGAGCACCCCCACGGCTCGGGCGAAGAGCGGAGGCGACCCGTGCGCGGAACACGCACGATCACCACGTCAACCGTGGGCGTCCTCGTGGGCGCCCTCACCCTCACCCTCGCGTCGGCCCTCCCGGCCGCCGCCGAACCCACCGCCCCCGCCGATCCTCTCGCCGCGTTCCACGACCAGGAGGTCGCGTGGGCGCCGTGCGGGGAACCCCTCCTCGAAGGGCTGGAGTGCGCCGACGTCGAGGCGCCCCTGGACTACGCCGACCCCGCCGGCGAGCGCGTCACCATCGCGATCAGCCGCAGGGCCGCGGACGACCCCGACCGGCGGCGCGGGATCCTGCTCACCAACCCGGGCGGCCCCGGCGGCACCGGCCGCGTCCTCCCGGTGACCCCCGACCCGGACCGCGGTATCGGCTTCGGTCTCGGCGGCGAGCGCGTCGCCGAGGTCTACGACGTCATCGGCATGGACCCGCGCGGCAGCGGCGCCTCCTCACCGCGTCTGGACTGCGGTGTCGACGACATTGGCCTGTCCAGCCCGCCCCGTCCGGACGACGGGGAGTTCGGCGGCATCACCCGGGCGGCGATCAACGCGGAACGCGCCTGCGACCGAGCGGACGGCGACGTCCGACCGTTCATGACCACGGCGAACACCGCACGGGACATGGACGTCATCCGGGCCGCCCTGGGGGAGGACACGCTCAACTACCTGGGCTACTCCTACGGAACCTACCTCGGCGCGGTCTACGGCGCCCTCTTCCCCGACCGGCTGGACCGCAGTGTCCTGGACTCCGCGGTGCGGCCGGAGGGCGTCTGGCGCGGTGTCTTCACCCAGATGGCCCCCGCCTTCAGCCGCAACGTCGAACGCTACACGCCCTGGATCGCCGAGCACGACGACGTGTACGGTCTGGGGTCGACGTCCGCCGAGGTCCTGGCCGCCTTCGAGGAGACGTCCCGCGAGCTCGAGCGGACACCGCGCACCGACGTGCCCGGATACCCCGACGGATACGCGTTCACCGACGACGACTTCGACGTCCTCGTCGGCCAGTCCGCCCGGTTCCAGGGCGAGTGGGACGTGACCACGGGCCTGCTGGCCTACTTCGTGCACGACGTCCCCTTCCCCCCGGCGGCGGCCCTCGCCGAGGAGGAGCCCGACTACCAGGCGTTCAACCCGAGCCTGACCATCGCCGTGATATGCGAGGCGGAGTGGCCCGACCGCCTCTCCGGCTACTACGCCGACATGCGGAGGGTCCGCGAGGAGCACCCGTTCGGTGTCGGCGCGGCGTGGCACGCGCCGACACCGTGCACCTTCGCCGCGGACGAACCCGTCGAACCGCTCGTGGAACCGGAGCGCGACCGGTACCCCGTCGGCCTGGTCGTCTCCGGGGAGTTCGACACCCAGACCCCCTACGCGGGCGGCGTGGCCATGTCCGAGCGCCTGGGACACCGCCTGGTCAGCGTCACCGACGAGGGCGGGCACGGCTTCTACGGCATGCCCGGCATGTCCTGCGTGACCGACGCGGTGGACGCCTACCTGGTGGACGGCGCCGCTCCCGAGGACGTCACGTGCGCGGGTCGTCCGCGACCGGCGGCGGCCACGGACGAGCCGTTGGCGTCGGACGAGATCGCCGAGTCGCTGTCCGAGACGCGGGAGTCCGCGCGGGGCGGCCTCCCGATCCCGGCACCGCTTCGGTAGGACACCCGCCCGAACCGCGACACGGCCCGCACCGGGAACCTCCGGTGCGGGCCGTGCGCGCGGGCGCGTTCAGCGGCGGGCGCCCTCCAGGCTGCCGGTGGCCCGCTCACCGCTCGTCTCGTAGATCAGGCAGAGGATCTCGCGGTCGTCGGCGTCGTTCCAGCCGCTCTCGGTCGGGAACAGCAGGGTGAAGCCCAGTTCGGACTCCCCCGACGGAACACCGACGAAGGAGTCGAACTCCTCCTGGCACCGCTCGGCGGTCATGTCGACGATCTCCTCCCGCCCGGGGAACTCCCCGTCCTCGAGGTCGCCGACGTAGTAGACCTCGTAGTCGTGCGGTTCGCCGCAGTCGATGACGGGCACCTCGGAGACCGCCTCGTCGGCTCCGTAGTCGTTGAGGCAGTCGCCCAGGTCGAGGCTGAAGACGTTGACGTCCGTGGGACCGACCGGCTCGGTGGGCTCGGGCTCTGGTTCGGGGGGTTCCGGCGTGGGGGTGGGCTCGGGGTCGACGGGTTCGGGCTCGACGGACCCGCCGTCGATGAGGGCGGGCGGAAGCAGGGGGAGGGGGCCGCACGCCGACAGCGCCAGGGCGGCGCCGACGGCCAGGAGGCCCAGGGCGGTTCGGCCGGGGATCGGACGACGCGTCTCGGACACCACGGTGACTCCACGGGATCGTCGTGCTCGCACCGACGGGGATCGGTGACACCTGTGCAGACGCGCGAGAGGCACGAAACGTTCGGTACGTCACCGGATCGATAGGTTCCGGGGCGACTGCCCGCACACCGTGCACGGGAGCACCACCGGACACGGCGAGGGGCGGGGCCCGTGCTGGGCCCCGCCCCGGGGATCACGCGTGCGCGTGCGACTAGCGGTTGGCGCCCTCGAGGGTGCCGGTGACCAGCTCGCCGGTCTTCACGTAGCAGATCACCTCGCGGTCGCCGATCGTGTTCCACCCGTCCTCGGTCGGGGTGAAGGCGTCGATGAGGAACTCCGAGTTGGCGTACTCGACACCGATGAAGTCGGTGAACGCCTGGCCCGCGCAGGTCTCGCTCACGTCGGCGCTCACAGCCTCCTCGCCGGGGTACGTGTCACCAGCGATGTCGTACGTGTAGAAGATCTCGGAGTCGTGCGACTCGGCGCAGTCGAGGATCGGGACCTCGGAGACGTCTCCGCTCATGAAGGCCGTGTTCAGGTCTTCCTTGATGAAGCAGTCACCGATGTTGAGCTGGAACACGTCCGTGTCCGTGGGGCCCTCCCCGCCCTCGGCAGGGGTCTCCAGGTCCACATCGGGAACCTCGATGGAACCGCCGCCCAGGATGTCGGCGATGGGGGCACAGGCGGACAGCGCCAGGGCGGCGCCGGCGGCGAGACCGCCGAGAGCGACTCGGCCAAGGATCGTCTGAGGCTTGTCGGACAGCATCGGTACTCCAGAAAATGGGGATTCACGTCCCGACCCCGTGCGGGTCGAGGGTGGGCGCACCTGGACCAGACGCGCTCGGCTGGGGGTTGGTTCTGGCTGGTCCGGAACTTGTCGGACCGTGCCGGGACCGTGACAGACGGCACCCGGCGACCGCGGCGCGGCGGTCGGCCGGGTGGCGGCGACGGGCCGGGGTCGGGGCCCGCTCGCGGGGGGACGCACGCACACGTCCCCGAACGGCTAGCGGTTGGCGCCCTCGAGGGAGCCGGTGATCATCTCTTCGGTGAACACGTAGCAGACGACCTCGCGGTCGTTGAGCCCGTCCCAGGTCTCCTGGGTGGGGGTCAGCGAGCCGACGAAGATCTCCGAGTCCGCGTAGGCGACGCCGACGAAGTCGGTGAACACCTGACCCTGGCAGGTCTCTTCAGCCTCGGCCCAGGCGGCGTCCTGACCGGGGTAGGTGTCCCCCTCCATGTCGTACAGGTAGTAGATCTCGGCGTCATGCGACTCCGCGCAGTCGACCAGGGGGACGTCGGAGACCTCCGAGCCCGTGCCGAACATCTCGTCCCCGACGAAGCAGTCGCCGACGGCGAGTTCGAAGGCGTTGCCGCCGCCGAGCGCGGAGATCAGCGCGCCGCAGCCGCTCAGGCTGAGCACGGCGCCGGCGGCCGTCGCGGACACCAGGGCGGCACGGACGATGGGGGAAACGGAAGGCATGAGGGTACTCCGGGGTTTTTCAGGGATGGTCCCGCGCAGAGGGGGTGGCGGGAATCGTAGAGTTCACCACCGACCATGGATGTGTCAATCCGGATTAAAGAAAACAGCGAATTGCGCAACCACGACTACTCTCCGCTGTTGTCGCAGGTCATCGCGGATGAGAAATCCACGGTCAGGAGCATGGCAACTCTAAACCACGGCTATGACAGAACCGGGTGACGAGGGCGCGGCAGGAACGGGGACCCGGTCCCGGAAGGAATTCGCCGCACGGAGAATCCGGAATCCGTTGCCTCGTGGGACTTCCGGTGTTCGACGGCGCGACCGCCCCGACCAGAACGGCCACGGTGGTCAGGGGAGGGCGCGGCGCGTGGCGGTGGTGGGAATCACACCCTGAAACCACAGAAGCCCTGGTCGATCGACCAGGGCTGTGTTCTGTGCGTCGTCAGGGACTCGAACCCCGGACCCGCTGATTAAGAGTCAGCTGCTCTGCCAACTGAGCTAACGACGCCTGCTGTTTCGGAGGCCGTCCCGGCCGCCGTTCCAACGGAGTTCACTCTACCGGAACTCCGCGGTTCCCCGGACCGCGTGCGGCGTTCTGTGGGCCATGCCACCAGGGTGAACGCACGCGGCGTGACGGGGCCCATGCCGACGCGAACCCCGCGGACGCGAATGACCCCGGCCCGGAGGTGTGGGCCTCCTGGCCGGGGTCGTCCCGCTGTGCGTCATCAGGGACTCGAACCCCGGACCCGCTGATTAAGAGTCAGCTGCTCTGCCAACTGAGCTAATGACGCTCGCCGTTTCCCAGGGCGGCCGGTGGGCCGTGCTCCCTGGCGACAACGACAACCTTAGCAGGACCTCGGAGCGGCCGCGAACCGGTTCTCCGGCCGCCCCGACGAGGCCCGCGCCCGACGCGGAGTCGGTGGAGTCGCCCCGCGCGACGAACGGGCGCCGTCCACCGGAGGAGTCCTCTCCCTAGGTCAGGGCGAGGAAGAGCGCGATGGCGACGGCGATGACGAGCACCACGCCGACACCGGCCAGGACGAGCGGGAGGATCGGGCGGCGCGCGGGCTCGTCCGTCACGGGGTTCTCATCGACGAAACGGCGGAAGTGCTGGGTGTTCCCCGCCGGGTCGAGGTTGGATTCGTTGTTCTGTGTCATGTGATCGACACTAGCGACTCGTTTGCCCCGTGAGCACCCCCGAGAACCGATCCAGCCGAGATCACAACCACCACTTGGGTTTCTCACGGCACAGTGAGGTGCTCTTCTCCCCCACGGTCACGGAATCTCACCTGCGCGAAAGCCGGACGTAAGGCCGCGGCCCGACACTCGTCTCCGGTGGGTCAGGTCCGGCCGGTACTTCCCCGCGGCCGAGACGGCCCTCCTCGGGCCCGGCGCGCAACACCGCGGCCATCCGGGCCGCGGGTGTCGTCCCGCGTGCCGGGTCCACCCCCTCCGCCACCCGCACCAGGTCCGCCGCCGTCCGGTCCGGGTGGGTGTCCAACCACGCGACCGCCATGCGCAACGGCAGCGGCAGGCACCCCGCAAGACCGGCGAGCCGCTCCAGCTCCCCACGTGAGCAGCGGGCGGGGTCGACGAGGGAGCCCAGGAGCCCGACCGCCTCGTCCGGCTCCAGCGCCCCGATCGGCAGCACCCGCAGCCCGTCCCGCACGAGCAGGTCGGTCAGCCAGAAGCGGCTCGTGACGACCGCCGCGCAGCCGGTACCGCCGGGCAGCAGCGGACGCACCTGCCGCGCGGAGGCCGCGTTGTCGAGAACGAGCAGGACGCGTCGGCGGGCCGTGAGCGTCCGGGCCCGCGCGGCCGCCTCGTCCGCCCCCAGGCCGGGAGGGACCTCGGCGCCCCCGGACAGGGAGCGCAGCAGGCGGCGCAGCACCTCGGCCGGTTCACGCGGCCGGCCGTCCTCGCCCCGGAGGTTGACGTAGAGCTGTCCGTCTGGGAAGTGCGACGCGGCGGTGTGCGCCCACCGCACGGCGAGGGCGCTGCCGCCCGCCCCGGCCGGACCGCGCACGAGCACGCTGCCCGGGGTGAGGCCGCACGGGTCGACCATCCGGTCGAGTTCGGCCAGGGCTCGCTCCCGGCCCACGAGCGGCGTCACCGCGGCGGGCAGCTCGGCGGGGACCGCCATCGCGTCGGTCCGGTCCGCGGACCGCCCGGCGTCCCGTTCCGGTCCCGCCGCACCGCGCCGCCCGGCCGTCGCCGGTCCCGCCGCGTCCGGGCCGGACCCGGCACGGGGGCGGGGAACGCGCGGCACCGCGTCGAGGTCGCCGCGCAGGACTCCGTGGAAGGTCTCCCGGAGATCGCGGCCGGGGTCCGCCCCCAGGCGTTCGGCCAGGACGGTGCGGGTGCGCGCGTACACGCGCAGCGCCTCGCTGGGGCGGCCGCTCCGGTAGAGGGCGACCATGTGGATGCGGGCGAGGGGTTCGCGCTCGGGGTGGGCGGCGGCGACGGGGGCGATCCGGCGCGCGACCTCCTCGTGGCCGCCGCGGTCCAGGGCCGCCCCGAACCCGTCCTCCGCGACGCGCAGCAGCTCCTCGTGCAGGGGCGCGACGTCGTGTTCGTGCAGGGCGGGACTGACGACGTCGCCCAGGACGGGACCGCGCCACAGGGCCAGCGCGTCGGCCAGCAGGGCGGCGCGGACGTCCGGTGCGTCGGCGGCGTCGGCGCGGCGCACCAGGGCACGGAAGGCGAGCAGGTCGGACTCGGACTCGGCGAGGTCGATCCGGTAGCCGCCGTCGCCGCCCCGGATGAGCGGACGGCCGCAGTGCGCGTCGAACAGGGCGCGGGCACGGGCCACGTGGACCTGGAGGGCGCCGCGGTTGGCCGGGCCCGGTGGCACCCCCCACACGCGATCGACGAGGTCCTCGACGGAGAGCGTGCGCCCCGCGCCGAGCAGGAGGGCCGCCAGGAGGGCGCACCGCTTGCCGCCGCGCAGCGGGAGGGCGGTCCCGTCGACCTCGACGCCGAGGCGGCCGAGGACGGTGACGCGCAGGGCCCGGACCGGGCGCCCGTCCGGGGGTGGGTCCGAGGCTCGGACGTCGGCGGCCGTGGCGTGCCGACCTACCGCCGGGTCGCGTGGCGACACAGCACCATCCCCCCTGCCTGACGGCGCCGACGTGAGCGGGTGGCCGCGGCGCCCCGCCCCCAGGGTGCCCACTGAGCTGGGATTTCGCAATCGCCACCCCGGTACTTGCCGCCAGCGGGGTCCCTTGTCATCCTTGATTCTCCCGCTTTTTCCCTTCCTCGCGTTGACTCTGCACCACGACCGAAAGAAACTTTCCTCCATGGCGCAAATTCCGAAGCCCAACGGCGACCAGACCAACGGGGACGCCGTCGCCTCCGCCGTTCCCACCACGGTGCTGCGCATCCGGTCGCTGATCCCCTCCCTGGCCCCGGCCGAGCGGCGGGTCGCCCAACGGGTCGTGGACGACCCCGAACGGGCCGCGGCGTCGTCCATCACCCAGCTCGCCAAGGACTGCGCCACCTCCGAGGCCACCGTGATCCGGTTCTGCCGGACCATCGACTTCAGCGGCTACCGCGAGCTGCGCCTGGCCCTGGCGACCGAGGCCGGTCAGGCGCGCGGCGCCCGGTCCGCGGCCCCCGAACTGGCCAGCGACATCGACCCGGACGACACCCTGGTCACCGTGGTCCAGAAGATCGCCTACACCGACGCGCGCGCCGTGGAGGAGACCGGCGCCGCGCTCGACGTCGACGCCCTGCGCACGGTCATCGACGCGATGGCCGCCGCCCGCCGGATCGACGTCTACGGGGTGGGGGCGAGCGCCTTCGTCGGCGCCGACCTCCAGCAGAAGCTGCACCGGATCGGGATGACGTCCTTCGCGTGGGCGGACGCGCACGTCATGCTGACCAGCGCCGCGCTGCTCGACGCGCGCGACGTGGCCATCGGCATCTCGCACAGCGGCACCACGATCGACACCGTGCAGGCGCTGGCCGAGGCGGGACGGCGCGGGGCGCGGACGGTGGCGATCACCAACTTCCCCCGCTCCCCCATCGGCTTCGCCGACCACGTGCTCACCACGGCGGCGCGCGAGACCACGTTCCGTTCGGGGGCGACGGCCAGCAGACTCGCGCAGCTGACGGTCGTGGACTGCCTCTTCGTGGGGCTCGCCCAGAGCCGGTACACCGAGAGCCGCACCGCCCTGGAGACCACCTTCGAGGCCGTGCGCGGCCTGCGCATCAACGACGACCGAAGACGCCGCCGAAGCGGAGAGGCCGCCGACGCCACGGACGCCGGCGACGACTGATCCGAGCCTCCCCGGCCGCCGTGGCGGCGCCGGGGCGACCACCGACGGAAGGGAACGGCTGCCGGTGCGGACCGAACAGGAGAGCGCTGTGCACAGCGGTACGGACGACGGGTCCACGGGGGCGGGCACCGCCACCCGTCCACCGGGGGGCGGTGACACCGTGATCGTCCGCGCCCCCACCGAGGCCCGCAACTCGGGGACGCACGACATCGACCTGCTTCCGTCGTTGGACGTCCTGCGGCAGATCAACGCGGAGGACATGACCGTGCCCTCGGCCGTGGCCGCCGTCCTGCCGGAGCTGGCGCGCGCCGTCGACCTGGGCGTGGCGGCCCTGGAGTCGGACGCGGCCATCCACTACTTCGGAGCCGGGACCTCGGGCCGCATCGCCGCCCAGGACGCGGCGGAGCTGCCGCCCACCTACGGCGTGCCCGCGGAATGGGTGGTGGCGCACCACGCCGGGGGCGGCGGCGCCCTGGTCCGCGCGATGGAGGGGATCGAGGACGACTGGGAGTCCGGCCGGATCGACGCCGCGGGCGTGGCTCCGGGGTCGCTCGCCGTGGGGTTGGCCGCGAGCGGCCGCACCCCGTACGTGGGCGGCGCGCTGGAGGCCGCCCGGGAGCGGGGGGCGGCCACGGTGCTGATCAGCGCGAACCCGGCCGCGCCCCTGGCCGGGGGCGTGGACGTGCACGTGGGGATGGACACCGGAGCCGAGGTGATCGCCGGGTCCACCCGGATGAAGGCGGGGACGGCGCAGAAACTGGCGCTGAACGCGTTCTCCACGGCCGTGATGGTGCGGATGGGACGGACCTACTCGAACCTGATGGTCGGCGTGGACGCCTCCAACAGCAAGCTGCGGGGGCGCGTCGTCACCATCCTGACCCAGACGACCGGGTTGACCGAGCGGGTGTGCGAGGAGGCGCTGACGGCGGCGGACGGCGACACCCGCGTGGCGCTGGTGTCGCTGCTGGCCGACGTGGATCCGCAGCGGGCGGCGCGGGCGCTGTCCGCGGGGAGGGGACGCGTCCGCGCCGCACTGGCCGAGCTGGGGGTTCCCGACCCGCCCGTGTGACCGTGCTTCTTTGGGCCTCCGCTTCGCTTCGGCCCGTGTTCGGGCGCCCCAAGGCCAGGGATGCTTCCTCCTCGTCTTCGCCTGACGCTCGTTCCTCGCTAGCGGCTCGACTCGTCGTGCAGCACCCTGGCGGCGCCCGAACGGTCACCCCCTCGAGTGACCGCTCCGGGAACTCCGCCTAGCCGTCGAGGGCCTTGCCGATGAGGCCGAGCGGCGGCGAGCCCAGGTCGAGCAGGGCCCGGTGGAACCGGGCGAGGGAGAACCCGTCGCCCCACCGTTCCCGGGCCCGCTCGCGCAGGGCGAGGATCTCCAGCTTGCCCCAGGTGTAGCGGCCGTAGGTGGGGTCGAAGGTGGCCCGGTTGGCCTCGGACAGGGCGGCCGGGCCCTGGAGCGGGGTGTCCGCCGAGAAGCGGGCGGCCGCCTGCTCCACGGTCATCCCTCCGGTGTGCACGCCGACGGCGACGGACAGGCGGGTGACGCGGATCAGCGCCTCCAGCCACACGCCGATCTCGTAGTGCGTCGCGGTCCACTCCGGATCGCCCAGCCGCTCGGCCGCGTACGCGCCGAAGCCCTCCTCCAGGCACATCTCCTCGGCGTAGTGCGCCCAGCCCTCCGCGAAGGTCATGGAGTGCAGGGCGCGGCGGACCGCGCTGGGCGCCCGGCGCAGGGCGCGGCCGTGGGAGTAGTGGCCGGGCGCCACCTCGTGGACGCTGACGGCGGGCAGGGTGGTGTGGCTGAACATCTCCAGCCACTCTGCGGCCTCCTCCTCCGACCAGTCCGCGTCGGGCGGGGTGATGAAGTAGAAGGACGGGGTGTCCGCCTCCCACGGGCCCGACCAGGCCATCATCGCGGTCGCCCACCGCTGGGACGGCGGGGAGACGTCCACGCTGCACTCACCGTCGCCGTACGGGGCCAGATCGCGCTCGGCGGTGAAGTCCAGGGCGAGGCCGGTCCAGCGGCGCGCGGCGTCGAGGACGCCCTCGGCGTCCGGGTGCCGCCGGGTCAGCTCCCGGCTGACCTCCATCGGGTCGCGGCCGGGCGCCAGTCGTCCGGTGGCCTCGGCCAGCCGGTCGCGCAGGCGGTCGCGTTCGGCGTCGGCCCGGGCGGCCAGGGCGGCGAGGTCGACGGTGACGGCCTCCTGGACCCCCATGAGCCTGCTGAGGTCCTCAGCCCCGAGCGCGGCGCTCGCGGGCCCGGACCCGGCGGCCTCCTCGACGTGCGCGACCAGCCGGGCGTGGGCCACCAGGGCGGCCGCGCGCACGTCCTCCGGGACGGTCGCGGGCACCCCCTCGGCGGCGCCCCGGACGGCGCCGAGGAGCGAGCGGGCGACGGGCGCGGAGAGGCGGTCCAGGGCGGCGATCGCGTGGTCCACGACCTCGGGCCACCGTCTGAGGTGGTCCACCCGGGCGCGGTCCCGTTCCTCCCGCGGGGCGTAGGCCCGGTCGTAGCAGGACAGGTCCAGTTCGCCGAGGTGGTACAGCGGGTTGGCGCGGTGCAGCTGGAGTTCGCCCAGCTCCACGCGGAGGCCGTCCTCGAACGCGGACAGGTGGGCCTCGTCGTGGGGGTCGTCCAGCGGGTCGCCGCCGAGGGCGGCCAGCCCCGTGCGGACGCCCTCCGGGGACAGGTCGGCGACGACGCCGTCGTACTCGTGCATTCCGGCGCCCTCGCGCATCCCGCCGGGCAGGAGGTCGGCCAGGGCGCGCAGGCGCGGCGTGAGTTCGTATTCGTCTGGCATCCGGTGACTCTAACCACCGCTCCCGCGTCCCCGCGAGGCGAGCGCCGTGAACAGCGCGAACACGAACACGGAATGAATCCGGAACCTGACAGCCCGTCGACTCGTCTCCCCGGGTGTGACGACTTCCGACACCACGCCCCCGGACTCCACCTCCGCCGAGGACCGCCGCGACACTCCCCACGCCCGCGAGGACCGGGACACCGCCCCCGGACGCGGGAGGCTCCCCTGGCGCCGGATCCTCGGCGTCCTGGCCGCGGCCGCCGTCCTGGCGGGTTGCGCGCCGTTCGTGTGGTCGCTCGTGTCCACCGCCGAGGACCGCCACACCGCCGTGACCGTGCCCGACCGCCCGGTGGCCCTCGTGCTCGGCGCGGGCGTGCGCCCGGACGGCGTCCCGACGCTGCTGCTGGCCCGCCGCCTGGACACCGCCGCCGACCTCTACTTCGACGGCCGGGTGCGGGCGATCCTGGTCAGCGGGGACAACAGCGTGGACCACTACAACGAACCCGACACCATGCGGGAGTATCTGATCGCCGCCGGGGTCCCCGGCGACCGCGTCGTCACCGACTACGCGGGCTTCTCCACCTGGGACTCCTGCGCCCGCGCCCGCGAGGTGTTCGGGGTCGAGGCGGCCACCGTCGTCACCCAGGACTTCCACCTGCCACGCGCCGTGGGGCTGTGCCGGACGGCGGGGATCGACGCGGTGGGCGTGGCCGACTCCAGTCTGCGGGAGCGCACCACCGCGACCGTCTACGGCTGGTTCCGGGAGGTCCCGGCGACCGCGGCCGCCTTCCTCACGACGGTGTTCCGCCCCGATCCCGTCTTCCTCGGCGAGTACGAGTCCGGGGTGGACGACGCCCTGGCCGCCGCCGAGGCGGCCGACCAGGGCTGACCGTCACCGGCGGCTACCGGCCGCCGAACAGGCGTCCGAACAGGCCGCCGCGCTCGGTGTCGGGGCCCCGCGTCCCGGGCGCCGGGGTCGCGGGGGCCTCCGGTTCCTCGGGCTCGGGCTCCGCGCCGACCAGCTCGCAGAACTCGGTGTGGTCCTCCGGCAGCGCCCAGGCGCGCAGGGTGGCGGCGAACTCCTCGTCCGCCCAGGCGGAGGCGGGCAGTTCGGCGATCGCCCACAGGACCTTGAGCGTCTCCTCGCCGTACTCGGCGTGGGAGTGCTCCTCGGCGGTGAACCCCCGCGAACGGGGGCCGAGGACCATCTCCAGCCCGACCCCGGTGACCAGGGCGCGCGATGCGTCCTCGCCCTTGATCAGGCCGGGCAGCATGTCCAGGCGCAGGCGGCGGGCGCGCGCACCGGCGCGGCCGAGCGCCAGGAAGCCGAGGACCTGCGGGGAGCGCGTGCCGCAGTGCGGCCAGGACTCGTTGAACAGGCCCTCGTATCCCATACCGGTGCCGCCGCCGCGCCCGATGCGGCGCAGCCCCTCGCGCGGGGTGTTCTCCCCGTGGATGAGCACCATCGCCACGGATGCGGCGAAGGAGTTGTAGAGGTTCCCCCCGCCCATCTCGTGGGTGAGCGCGACGGTGGTGTCGACGTCCTCGGGGCTGGCCAGCAGGCCGAGGGCGAACAGTTCGGCGGGCAGCGGCTCCCCGTTGTCGTGGCCGCCGCTCATCACCTCGGTCAGGGACGCGGGCGCCTGGGGCGCGCCGCGCAGGTCCTTGGCGAGGAGGAACTGGGAGGCGCCGGTGATCTCCGCGGTGATCAGCTCGGCGTCGTCGTGGAGGAAGGCGAGCACGTAGCTCACCCACTCCCCGGCCCGGTCCAGCCCGCCCCGGTTGCCGCCGCCCCGCAGGAGGGTGACCAGGTCGGGCACGCGGGCGCGGATCGCCTCGTAGGTGTCGAGTTCGGCCTGGAGGAGGGCCGCCCCGTCCGGGGAGCCCATGACGGCCAGCCGGTGGCGCATGCGCCGGTGGTGCTGTTCGTCCGGGGCCTCCTCGGCCCAGGTCCGGTACTGCTCGCGGACCTTCTCGGCGTCGTTGGAGTTCGCCCAGGCCACCTCGTCCCGCCACTGCTGGAGGTCGAGCGGCTCGGGGAAGCGGTCCTCGGCGTTCCCGCTGACCAGTTCGAGGAGGAGGCTGAGCGGCCGCCAGCGGTCGGTGACCGGTGTGTCCGGGGAGCAGGCGACGTCGACGAGGACGTCGACGGCCCTGGGCGCGGCGAGGTGTCCCGGCGCGGGGAAGTGGACGATGTCGTGGAGTTCGGAGAGCGCGGCGTCGCTTCCGGCCAGCGTCTCCAGGAGTTCGGGGATCCGCTCGCCCCCCTCAGGGGCCAGCGCGGCCCAGTCCACGTCCCGCGCGCCGTCGTGTGGGCTGTTGGTCGCGTTCATGTGTGTTCGTGGGTGTGGACCGCCCGTCCTTGGCGGGGAGGCAGCACCCACCTCCTTCCTGCCTGGAGCCTACAAACAAGCTGCTGGAAGGTGGGAAACGAAGGGGACGCGTCACGGCTCCGCGCGCGCCGGGGCGGGGCGGGGCGGAGGGCCGCGTCGCGCAGTGCCTTGACGGCGGCGCCGACCTCGCGCGCGTAACCGACGACGGTGGAGCGCCGCCGGGCGCCCAGGCTCGGGTCGCCGACGCCGACGGCGTCGATCCCGGCGGCTCGGGCGAGCGCGACGGTGCGCGGCAGGTGGAAGGACTGGGTGACCATGGTGGCCGCCTCGACGCCGAAGAGGTCGCGGACCCGGACACAGGTGTCCCAGGTCCGGTAGCCGTGGCGGTCGGCCTCGATCCGGTCGGCGGGGACGCCGTGGGCGACGAGGTAGTCGGTCATGGTGTCGGTCTCGCGGCGGGAGACCTCGCGGTTGTCGCCCGAGACGATGATCCGGCCGACCCGGCCGTCCTCGATCAGGCGCACGGCGATGTCGAGTCGGCGGGCGAGCAGGGGCGAGGGGCCGTCGTTCCAGGCGGCGGCGCCCAGGACGACCGCGACCGGCCGGCGGGGCACGGT
This sequence comes from Nocardiopsis sp. NPDC049922, assembly GCF_040660275.1. Classification (NCBI taxonomy): domain Bacteria; kingdom Bacillati; phylum Actinomycetota; class Actinomycetes; order Streptosporangiales; family Nocardiopsidaceae; genus Nocardiopsis; species Nocardiopsis sp. NPDC049922. Next base: position 126,776 of record NZ_JBFAME010000011.1, read on the forward strand.
CCGGAGGGTCCTGCGCCGGCCCGCGCTGGCCAGGTACGTCCACGCGAACGGCGCCAGTGCCAGGACGGGCACGCCGGCCCCGATCGCCACGATCCACACAGCCACCCCGGCCGCCCTCCTCCTCCGACGCTCGTGCGCACCCCCATCATGGCGTACCGGTGGAGCACGGGAGCCGGGGCGGCCGACCGCGCCCACCGGCGCATCGGTGCGGCCGCGAACGGAACCGTTCGAGGGCACCGACCGTCCATCTGTCGTACCCCTCAGCGATGATGGGGCTCGCCCGGTCGCACGGACCGGGCGGCGGGACTCGCCACCAGCACGAGGTTCCCGGGCTCGGCGCGCTTTGACGGCGCCCGGGACTGGGTACCGCTTCTCTAGGGTGGTTGAGGACTCTGCCGGGGTAGGACGGACCCCGGCAGAGTCCTGAACCACGCGTCGGCCGCGTGCTCCGTGCCGTACACGATCTCGCGCGTCGGCTCCCCCGCACAGAGAGTGTCCGGATCCGGCCACATCGTCAGCGGCGCGGCCGCTTGCGTCGGCGCCTCCCGCGTCCCACGAGTCCCGGTCCCCCGCCGCCCGCCCGGTCACTCCGCGTCCCCGGTTTCGGACGTTCCTCTCCCGCAGTCCCGGAACACCGCACGCTCCCCACCGTCCTCGCTCGGAACAGCGCCGCGAACGCCAGGAGGTCGGGTTTCGGACATGCATGTAATCGGCTTTCGGACACAGATGTCGCACGAAGAACCGCAGGTCACGGACCCCCTCGGAACGGAGTCGGGAAATGCCGGTCGAACGCCTCGAACTGACTTCCGTAATCAATGCCGTGACCTGCACGAACAGAGAGACCGACGCCCACCTCGAACATGCCGAGAATCGCCTCGCGAGCGGCGTTTGCCGGAATTCCTGCGCGAGCATCCTTCACCTAGAGCGACGGCCGTCCGGCCGACGTCCCCGACCGCCACCGTCCGTTCCGACCACCCCCCGTACCACCCCACGACACCTGGTCGACGACCGGAGGAAATCACGACGTGTCCGCCCTTGCGATCGCCCCGACGTTTCTCAGCGACTTCTCCCGCCTCACGCCCGACGTCCAGCTCCTCGCGCTGACCGCGATGCGTGCCTACCAGGCAGGCGACCACCCCGCGCTGGAGTCCGTCGAGGGCGCCGCCGACCCGAGCGTCCGGGTCGTCAGCATCGCCCCCGACTGGTCCGGCGTGGTCCTGCCCGACGACGCCGAGGAGCACACCCGCGCCGACCACCCCGAGGACGTCACCCCGCGGTACCGCCTCATCGCCGTGCGCCCCCACGACGAGGCCCTGCGCCTCGCCCGCGATCTGCGCCCGGACACCCCGACCGTCGCCGGTCCCGGCGGCGTCGACCCCACGCCCACCGGTCCGCCCGAGCTGACCGGGGCCCTGCGCGCGCCCTTCGACCAGTGGCAGATCACGCTCCACCCCGACCAGCACGCGCTGGCCGAGGCGCACTTCAACGGATCCACCCAGATCACCGGGGGCCCGGGCACCGGCAAGACGGTCCTCGCCCTGCACCGCGCCGCCCACCTGGCCCAGCGCGACGCCGCCGCGCGCCCCGACGACCCCCGCGAGTCGGTCCTGCTCACCACCTACAACCGCGCTCTCGCCCAGACCCTCTCCGAGCGGCTCGACCAGCTGCTGCCCGACCCCGACACGCGGGCCCGGGTGCGGGTGGTCACCGTCGACGGCCTCGCCCGGTCGGTCGTCCAGGCGCACGCGAGCGTGGCGCCCCGCCTGATCGGCAAGGACGAGCTGGCCCGGCGCTGGCGCGCGGTGGCGGTCGCCGACGGGCTCCCGTTCTCCGGCCGGTTCCTGGTCGACGAGTGGGAGCAGGTCATCCTCGCCCAGGACCTGGAGCTGCTCCCGCAGTACATCCGCTGCGAGCGCAGCGGCCGGGTCCAGCACCTGGCGCCCGAGCACCGCCGTCAGGTGTGGGAGACCGTCCGCCGGTACGTGGGGGCGATGCGCGTCGAGGGACTGTGGTCGTACCCGCAGCTGGCGGCGGAGGCCGCGCGCGTGCTGGGTCGGAGCGGTCCGCTGTTCCGCCACGCCGTGGTCGACGAGGCCCAGGATCTGCACCCGGCCCAGTGGCGGATGCTGCGCGCGGCCGTCCCGGAGGGACCGGACGACCTGTTCATCGTCGCCGACCCGCACCAGCGGGTGTCCGACAACCGGGTCTCGCTGGCCTCGCTCGGCATCAACGTGCGCGGGCGCGGGCACCGGCTGCGGGTCAGCTACCGGGTCACCCAGGAGATCCTGGACTGGACCATGCCCATCCTGGGTCGCCGCGCCGCCCTCGGGATGGACGACGACGCCGACACCCTGGCGGGGTACCGCTCGCTCCTGCGCGGTCCGGCGCCGGTGGTGCGCGAGTGCTCCAACCGGGCCGAGGAGCTGTCCGCCCTGGGTGAGTGGGTCCGGGTGTGGTTGGAGGCCGGGGTCAACCCGAGCGAGATCGCGGTGGCCGGGCGCAACCACTGGGTGGCGCGGGGGGTCACCAAGGAGCTGGAGGCCCGGGACGTGCGCACCGCGCCGTTGGAGGGTCCCGGCGGGGGCGAGGCGGTGCGGGTCGGCACGATGCACCGGCTCAAGGGGCAGGAGTTCCGCTGCGTGGCGCTCGTGGGCCTGGGCGACCACCTGCTCCCGCCCAAGGCGGCCATCGAGGCGGCCGACGGCGACCAGGTGGCGCTGGAGCACACCCTCCGGCGCGAGCGGACGCTGCTGTTCGTCGCCGCGACCCGGGCCAGGGACGCGCTGTACGTGTCGCACGTGGGGCGGCCGAGCCGTCTGATCGCGGACTCCTGGTGACCGCCGCCCGGCGGTGAGACCGGCCGGTGGGTACGCCCACCGGCCGGGACCACCGGCCCGGCCGCTCAGGCCCCGTCGTACCGGCCGTCGAAGCCGGGGATGGACATGCTGTCGGTTCCGGCCATGGGGCTGGCCACGTCGACGTCGGTGACGATCATGTACGGCAGCAGCAGCGGGGGCGGGAAGTCGGGCGTGAAGGTGAGCGGGATGCCGAGGATGCGCACGTGCATGCGGGTGACGTGCATCTCCACGTCGCCGTCCATGATCAGGGTCGGCAGCCCGAGGCTCATCCTGGCCCCGGCGTCCTCGAACCACAGTTCCGCGCCGCGCAGGTCGGCCCTGCGCATGGTGAGGCGGAGATAGCGGCGGGGACCGTCCTCGGTGGGGCACTCCACGACGCCGCCGAAGCTCGCGCCGCTCATCGTGAGCCGGTCCGCCGTCAGTCCGGAGGTGCGGACCGATCCGCGGAAGCAGTCGTAGGCCTCGTCGACCGCGACCTCCGGGAGTTCGCCCTCCTGGTCGGCGGCCTCGCAGGCGCGGACGGCCGACAGGAGTTCCTCCTCGGTCTCGGCCACGCCCGTCCCGCCCGTCAGCAGGGGGCAGTCCGCCGGGTCGGCGGCCTCCTCCTCGTCGTCGCCCGTCCCGTTCGCGCCTTCCCCGTCCTCCGCCTCGTCCGCGTCGTCCCCGTCCCCCGGTTCGGCGGGGTCGCCGCGGTCTCCGGGGGTCCCCGGCCCGTCGTCGGGGTCGCTCGGCCCGGCGGTCGGGTCCGCGGAGGGGCCGTCGGACGGGCTCTGCGAGGGACTGGCGCCGTCCGAGGGCGGGTCGGAGGGGCGCTCCTCCTCGTTCCCCGGCGGGAACAACCAGTCCCAGGGCCAGTCGGCGGGCGCGTGGACGGCCTGAACGGTCAGGACGAGGGCGAGCGGCAGCGCCAGCGCGGCCAGCGGTCGGGTGCCGGGCGGGGCGGCGGCCCCGTCGCCGCCGTCCCCGTCGGCCTCCCGGGCCCGGTCGCCTGGGGCGTCGCCGTCCCGACCGGTGGCCCCGTCGCCGCGTCGGAACCGTGTGCGGCGGCGACGGGGAGCGCGCCGCCGCACACGGGAACACCACGCGAAGACGAGCGAGCCTCCGACGATCCCGAGCAGCATCCCGATGACGAACCCGCCGAAGTTGGACGTCACGAACGACACCAGCGCCAGCAGGAGCCCGACCAGCCCGAAGAAGGTGTGCTGGGCCGGCTGGAGCCAGGCGAGCACGCCGATCGCGATCAGCAGCACCCCGATGAGCGTGCCCGACACACCGGCGATCCCGGCGTAGATGATCAGGTCGATCGGCAGGATCAGGCTCTGCGCGGCCGGGGCGACCAGGAGCTCGACACCGGCGGCGGCGAGCAGCAGGCCGCCCCAGAACGGCCGGGTCCGCCGCCAGGAGCGGAACCCTCCCCGAGCCGCGCGGAGCGCGTCGAGTGCGTGGGACATGGGATCAGAAGCACTCGTGGTCGCCCGGGCGGACCGCGAGGTTGAGGCCGCTGAGCCGCAGGCTGCCGGAGGTGACCGCCCAGGTGGTCAGCTCCACGTCCGAGACGGTGATCGTGTCGGCCTGGAGACCGAAACCGCCCGCCGGGCCCTGACCGCCCTCGGCCTTGTCCAGGGTGCTGGCGTCGCGGCCGATCTCGATCTCGCTGAACTCGGCGTCGCCGCGCAGCTGTTCCAGGTCGAGCACCAGGTCCGTGCCCTCGACCGGGTCCGCCTGGCCGGCGGTGATCACCAGTGTGGCCTCACCGATGCCCAGGTCCCACAGCGACGACATGCACAGGTCGTCGAGGGTGGCGGTGTTGACCGTGGACAGGCCGACGGGGCGACCCGTGCCGTCGACGGACTCGGCGACGTCGCCGTACTGCGTGAAGCCCTGGCCGACGAGTCGGTCGGCGGACATCTTGAAGCTGTCACCGGAGACGGCGAACGACGCGGCCAGCAGCCCCTGCGTCGTCATTCCGCCGAGGACGGCGGCGGCCGTCAGTCCGGGGACGACGATGAGCGCGAACCGCCGCCAGCGCGTGCCTCCGGTGCCTTCGTGCCGCTCAGACATGTCCTGGGACGCCCGGGGCGTCTCGTCGGAAGGCTTGGGCATCTGCGACCTCCAGGTTTCGCCGCCCGCGGGGGCGAGGGGGAACGTGTGTTGCGCCGACACGCGCCTCGCGTGTTACATGGAACACACCTACTCGGCGGTAGTGACGAACGTTACAATAGAAAATGTCACATTTCTAGATGGCGTATTCGATGTTGCCGACTCGTATCCGGCGCACCACGGGTCGCGACACCTGACCTTGGAAAGAGACCCTCCGTGTCCGCAGAGCGCAACACACCCCCATCCGCCGCTTCCCCCGCGGAGCCCGCCGACCGGCACGACTACGACGTCGTCGTGGTCGGATCCGGCTTCGGCGGCTCGGTCAGTGCCCTCCGCCTCAGCGAGAAGGGGTACCGCGTCGGCGTCCTGGAGGCCGGACGCCGTTTCACCCCGCAAACCCTGCCGTCGTCCTCCTGGGACCTGCGCAACTTCCTCTGGGCACCGCACCTGGGCATGTACGGCATCCAACGGATCCACCTCCTGCGCGACGTCATGATCCTCGCCGGGGCCGGGGTCGGAGGCGGATCGCTCAACTACGCGAACACGCTCTACCACCCCATGGACCCGTTCTTCGAGGACCCCCAGTGGCGGCACATCACCGACTGGAAGTCCGAGCTGGCCCCCTTCTACGACCAGGCCCGACGCATGCTCGGCGTGCGCACCAACCCCACTGTCACCCCCTCCGACGTGCACCTGAAGGCGGTCGCGGAGGACATGGGCGTGGGCCACACCTTCCGTCTGACCCCCGTCGGCGTGTGCTTCGGCGACGGCGAGGACGGTGACGGCGCCAAGGGCGCGCCCGGGGAGTCCGTCGGCGACCCCTACTTCGGCGGCGCGGGCCCCGAGCGGCGGGCCTGCGTCGAGTGCGGCGAGTGCATGACCGGCTGCCGCCACGGCGCCAAGAACACGCTCACCGAGAACTACCTGTACTTCGCCGAGCGCGCGGGCGCCGAGGTCCACCCGCTGACCACCGTCGAGCGCCTGCGCGAGCTCCCCGGCGGCGGGTTCGCGGTCGACACCGTGCGCACCGACGCCCCGCGCCGCAGGGAGAACGCCCGCACGTTCACCGCCGGTCAGGTCGTGGTGGCCGCCGGAACGTACAACACCCAGACCCTCCTGCACCGGATGCGCGACTCCGGGCTGCTGCCCCGGCTGTCCCCCCGTCTCGGGACGCTCACCCGGACCAACTCCGAGGCGCTCGTGGGCGCGATGAGCCGCCACGTGCCGCCGCCCGAGGACCTGACCCGGGGTGTGGCGATCACCTCCTCCATCCACCCCGACGAGAACACCCACATCGAACCGGTCCGGTACGGCAAGGGCTCCAACGCGATGGGGCTGCTCACCACGATCCAGGTGCCGGGCGGCGGGAGGGCGCCGCGCTGGCTGCGCTTCCTGGGGCGGGCCGTGCGCCACCCTTACGTCTTCGCGCGCAGCCTGTCCACCCGGCGCTGGTCGGAGCGGATCATCATCGGACTGGTCATGCAGTCCCTGGACAACTCGCTGACCACCTCGGTCCGGCGCGGACTGCTCGGCGGCCGCAAGCGCCTGACCTCGCGCCAGGGCCACGGGGAGCCGAACCCGACCTGGATCCCGGAGGGCCAGGAGGCGGCGACGCGGCTCGCCGAGCGGATCGACGGCTACCCGGGCGGCACCGTCGGCGACGTGTTCAACATCCCGATGACCGCGCACTTCCTGGGCGGCTGCCCGATCGGCGACGGGCCGGACCACGGGGTGATCGACCCCTACCACCGGTTGTACGGGCACCCGGGGATCCACGTGGTGGACGGCGCCGCCGTCACCGCCAACCTGGGCGTGAACCCGTCGCTGACGATCACCGCCCAGGCCGAGCGCGCGATGTCGCTGTGGCCGAACAAGGGCGAGGCGGACACCCGGCCCGAGCAGGGCGCGCCCTACCAGCGACTGAAGCCCGTGTTCCCGCACTCCCCCGCCGTCCCGGCCGGAGCCTTCGCCGAGCTGCGCCACACCGTCCCGCTGCCGCTGTCGGTGGTCGGGGGCGCGGGGGCCGGGAAGACCCCCGGAGAGGGCGTGACCGCCGGAGCCGGGGCCGACGCGGACTCCGCCGAGCGCGGCGGCTGACCGTCCCCGCGGTGTGTCGGGGCCCGCCTGATCCGGGTGCGGCCGTGCCCGGATCAGGCGGGCCCCGCGGGGCCGTCCTCCTGGGGGTGGGCGCCCGACTCCCCGCGCAGGTGCTCCATCGCCAGGGCGAAGTGCTCGCCCATCACGTCGTTGATGTGCTCGGCCATGGCCTGGGCCAGGACCGCGTCCACGGCCTGCTGCGCGAGCGGGCGCACGCGGCGGATCAGTTCGGCGATCTCGGCGACCTCCTCGCTGTTGGTCTGTATCACCGTCAGCGGCGCGTACGTCGCGAGGATGTGCTCGGCGACCACCCGGACCATGTGTTCGGCGACGTCGCCGACCTTGTCGCGCAGGTTCTCCGCGATGTCGAGGACCGAGTCCACGCTCATGCCCATGCGGACCAGTTCGGCCCCGGCGTGCAGCAGGCGCGGGCTGGGGACGCGGAAGCGCAGCCCGTCGCGCTCGATGAACCTCAGGTCGACGGCGCGCTTTATGGTTCTGGGCGTCACCTCCTTGCCGAAGAGGTCGCGCAGCTCGCCGATCGTGACGTAGTCGGCGATCTCGTCGCTCCAGGCGTCCCCGATGGCCGACTCGAAGCCGAGGATGTCGGAGAGGTCCCCGCCGCGCTCCCACACCTGGAACATCTCGCCGATGTTGGCGAAGGTGTACCCGCGCCGCAGCAGCTGGCCGATCAGCCGCAGACGTGCCAGATGCGCCTCCGAGTAGATGCCCACACGCCCCTGCTTGCGCGGCGGGGCGAGCAGCCCTCGGTCCTGGTAGACCCGGACGTTGCGCACAGTCGTGTCCGCGAGCCTGGCGAGTTCGTCAATGCGGTATTCGGCCATGGCACAAGCCTAGAGACCGTCGCACCCGCTGTCGGCCGGTTGCCGGGGCACGGGGCCCACCGGGGCGTTCCTTCGCGCACCGCGAAGCTACCCGCAAGTAGATTTTCCTTCCCACCCCATTGCATTGTGACAATGCTCGTTGTAACGTTCCGGCAATGACTGCGGAGGAGATCACATGACGACCCCCCTGCCACGCCACCTGCGGCGGCTTCCCGGCCAGAACGCCATCGTCACCGGTGCGTCCGGCGCGTTCGGCGGCGCCACCGTGGCCGTCCTCCGGCACCTCGGGGTGAACGTCGTCGGCCTCGACCGCAAACCCGCCCCCGGCGTCCTCGGCTGCGACATCACCGACGACGCCCAGGTCCGCGCCTCCGTCGCCGAGGCCCTCGACCAGCTCGACGGACGGCTCGACCTGCTGATCCACTACGCGGGGATCGGCCCGGCGGTCGACATCGGCACGGAACCCGACGTCCACGTCCACCAGGCGCTGGAGGTCAACCTCCTGGGCGCCTGGCGGGTCACCTCCGCCGTCGTGCCCGCGCTGCTGAGGAGCCGGGGCCGGGTCGTGCTCACCTCGTCACTGCTGGCCAACCTCCAAGTCCCCTTCGCCGGGGCCTACACCGTCTCCAAGCGCGCCCTGGTCGCCTACGCCGACTGCCTGCGCGCCGAGTACGGCACCCACGTCGGAGTGACCACCGTCTACCCCGGCTACGTCGACACCCCCATCCACGAGAGCTCCCGAGCCACCGGCGTCGCCCTGGACGGCCTCGTGCCCGCCGAACGCGAACGGGACACGGTCATGGCGGTGGTTCGGGCCGCCGGAGCCCGGAGGGCGCCGCGCGACGCGGCCTCCACCGGCCTCGGGACGGTCGCCCTGCACCTGACACGGCACTTCCCCGGCACGACGGAACGGATCGTGTCGCTCCAACTGGGTCTGCTCCTGGCGGACGGCGCCTTCGGCGACGCGGAGATCGCCCAGGGAATCCACGCCCGTCACGTCGGCGCGGCCCCCCGGCCGAACGCGTCCTGAGGAGGACCGAGATGACCGTTCAGACCACCGCGAAACCCAAGCTCACCGACCGTGAGGACATCGCCAGGCGCCTCCTGCGCGGTTCGGCCAAGGCCTCCTTCGACCCGCTCGTCGAGATCGACTGGGACGCCCCCGTGGACCCCGACATGTGGGCCCTGCGCCCCGAGCGGATCTCCCTCTACGGCACCCCCCTGTGGGACCGGCTCAGCGAGGAGAAGCGCAAGGAGCTGAGCCGCCTGGAGGTCGCCTCCGTCGCCACCGTCGGCATCTGGTTCGAGACCATCCTCATGCAGATGCTGGTGCGGCACGCCTACCACAACGACCCCACCACCAACCACGTCCAGTACGCCTACACCGAGATCGCCGACGAGTGCCGCCACACGGTCATGTTCGCCAGGATGGTCGGCAAGCTCGGGTGGCACGCGCACCGCCTCGACCCCGTGGCCTACCACCTCGGGCGGGTGTTCAAGGCGATCGCGCACGGGCCGCTGATCTTCGCGGGGGCGCTGTTCGTCGAGGAGGTCCTCGACCAGATCCAGCGCGAGGCGGTGACGGACGAGCAGATCCTGCCCCTGGTGCGCTCCGTGTCCCGCATCCACGTGGTGGAGGAGGCGCGGCACATGCGCTACGCCCGCGAGGAGTTCGCGCGCGACTGGGCGCGGCGCGGCGCCCTGAACAAGGCCTACAGCCGCCTCGTCCTCGGCCTGGTCACGTACTACTCGACCACCAGGCTGATCAACCCGAAGGTCTACGAGCAGGTCGGGCTGGACCCCAAGGAGGCCTACCGGGCCGCGAAGGCCAACCCGCACTGGATCGACACGAAGACCTGGGCGGCCCGCAAGGTCGTCGGGACCCTGACCACCGCCGGCGCCATCTCCGGCCTGGGTCGGCACTTCTGGAGGAAGGCCGGACTGCTCGGCCGTTGACGCCGAGCCCGTGAACGCCGTTGTCGGCGGGCGGAACGCGCCACGCCCGCCGACAACGGCTCCCCCCCGGGGGCCCGCTCCCCCCGACTCCCCCGACCCCGCGGGGCCGGTTCGGTTCGCACGAAAGGGACCCCACCTTGACCGAGGAACCACCGCACTTCCGGGTGGCCGTCATCGGGACCGGTTTCGCCGGGATCGGCATGGCCGTCCGGCTCAGGCAGGCCGGCCTGGAGGACTTCGTCGTCCTGGAACGCGCCGACGACCTGGGCGGCACGTGGCGGGACAACTCCTATCCCGGAGCCGCCTGCGACGTCCCCTCGCACCTGTACTCGTTCTCGTTCGCGCCCAACCCCGGCTGGAGCCGCTCGTTCTCCCCCCAGCCCGAGATCTGGGAGTACCTCAAGCGCGTCGCGGGCGAGTACGGCGTCGACCGCCACGTCCGCCACCGCCACGACGTGACCGCCGCGCGGTGGGAGCCCCGGCGCAACCGGTGGCGGATCGAGACCACCGGCGGAACGGTCACCGCCCAGTTCCTGGTCAGCGGCGCGGGGCCGCTCGCCGACCCGTCCTTCCCCGACATCAAGGGGCTGGACGCCTTCGAGGGGACGATGTTCCACTCGGCCGACTGGGACCACGACCACGACCTCACGGGCCGCCGGGTGGCCGTGATCGGCACCGGGGCGTCGGCGATCCAGTTCGTCCCCCGGATCCAGCCGAGGGTCGGGTCGCTCAGCCTGTTCCAGCGCACCGCGCCCTGGGTGATGTTCCGCCACGACCGCGACATCACCGGGCTGGAGAGCTGGCTGTTCCGCAACCTCCCCCTCACCCAGAAGATCGCCCGCACGAGCATCTACTGGGGTCGGGAGAACTACGTGTTCGGCTTCGCCAAGAACCCGAGACTGCTCTCCGTCGTCGAACGTCTCGGTCGGGCCAACATCCACCGCGGTGTCAAGGACCCCGAGCTGCGCGCCAAGCTGACCCCGGACTTCCGCGCGGGCTGCAAGCGCATCCTCATGTCCAACGACTACTACCCGGCGCTCGCACAGCCCAACGTCGACGTGGTCACCGACGGCATCGTCGAGATCCGCCCGCACGCGGTGGTCACCCGCGACGCCTCGGGCCGCGAGGTCGAGCACGAGGTCGACACGATCATCCTCGGCACCGGCTTCCACGTGACCGACCCGCCGATCGCCCATCGGATCCTCGACGCCGACGGAGTGTCCCTGGCCCAGCACTGGGGCTCCACCGCACAGGCCTTCCGCGGCACCACGGTCGCCGGGTACCCCAACGCCTTCGTGCTCGCGGGGCCGAACACCGGCCTGGGCCACACCTCGCAGGTGTTCATGATCGAGGCGCAGATCCGGTACACGATGCGGGCGCTCACCTACGCCTGCCGCAACCGCGTCGACCGTCTCGCCGTCAGGCCCGAGGCCCAGCGCGCCTACAACCGGATGGTCGCCCGGGCCATGGAGGGCACCGTGTGGGTGTCCGGGGGCTGCGACAGCTGGTACCTGAACGAGGAGGGCCGCAACACCACGCTGTGGCCCTCGTTCACCTGGAGCTACGCGCTGCGGACCCGCTGGTTTGACCCGCACAACTACGACCTGCGCCTCAACCGCGCGGGGGCGGCACGGTGAGCGGGTTCGACGACGAGGAGGAGTACCGGGGGGCGGTGACCGTCGTCCTGCCCGACGAGGAGGTCGAGGTCGACGCCCACCTCGCGGGGCACTTCTCGCCGCTGACCGGCGACTACCGGTGGAAGGGGCGGTTCTCGGCCCACCCCGCCCTGAGCGCGGCCTTCGCCCGGGGCGTGCGCACCGTCCGGGTCCGGACCCCCGAGGGCCACGAGGGCACCGGCGACCTGGACGAGCCCAACCTCTGGGGCGGACATCCGGTCAGCGGAACGGGCGCCCCGCCCTTCGCGGTCCCCGACGTCACCATCGACGACTGAGCGTTCCCCCGATCGAGAGGCACCCCCGATGGCAACCCGACACCTGGGCCAGGCCCGGGAACTCACCGTGCGTTCCGCCGACCGCACCCGGCTGCACGTCGAGGTGCGCGGTCCCGAGGACGGTCCGACCGTGGTCCTCGCCCACTGCTGGGCCACGTCCCTGGCCTCCTGGGGTCCGGTCGTCCGCGCACTCGACCCGGGCCTGCGCGTGGTCCTGTACGACCAGCGCGGGCACGGGCGCAGCCAGACCCCGATCACGAGGGCCGGGTACGGCACGGACAAGCTCGCCGACGACCTGTGCGCCGTCCTGGAGGCGACCCTCCCCGACGGCCGACGGGCCGTCGTCGCCGGTCACAGCATCGGCGGGATGACCGTGATGGCGGCCGGTCCGCGCCCGGCGTTCGCCGACCGGGCCGCCGCCGTGCTGCTCACCAACACCGGGTGCACGCAGCTGGTGCGGAAGTCGACGGCCTTCCCGCTGCCCGGAGCGCTCGGTCACCTCGGCGGGCAGGCGTTCCTGCGCGCCACGCTGCCGATGGGCCCGGCCAACCCGGTCTCCGCCGCCGCGCTGAGGTACCTGGTCCTGGGCAGGAGGGCGGACCCGCGCGCCAGGCGCCTCACGACGCGCATGGTGCACGCGTGCGAGCCCGTGGCGCGCGGTCGTTGGGGAGCGGTGCTGGCGTCCCTGGAGCTGGACGACCCGGCACGCCGGATCACCGCGCCGACCGTGGTCGTCGCCGGCGCCGAGGACAGGTTCACGCCGCCGTGGCACGCGCACCACATCGCGTCGTTGCTCCCCCGCTGCGAGGAGGTGCGGGAGGTGCCGGGGATCGGGCACATGGGCCCGTTGGAGGCGCCCGGGGTGTTGGCCGAGCTGCTGGAGAAGCTGGCCGCCGACCACCTGAAGGCGGACCCGGCGAGGAGGGCGAACAGGGCCCCGTGACCTCCCCGGCGCGTGCGCGCCGGTCTCAGGCGTTCCCCCTCGTCAGCGTCGGCACGACGTGCTCCGACACCTCCGAGTGCACCTGGTGCAGCCGCGTCTGCACCGCCCTGCGCAGCTTCGCCAGGCACTCGACCAGCGTGATGTCGTCGCCGACCAGACCCCCCTTGGCCACCACCGGTGTGCCGTCCAGCGGCCCACCGCTCAGATGCCCGTGCACGGCCAGCGGCACGACCTCGCCGCCGACGTCCACGGCGTGCACGTCCAGTTCGTCCAGGAGGCTCGCGGTGAGGTCTCCCCCGGTCAGGTACAGCCCGCTCGGCAGAGCCTGGGCCCCCGTCGTGTCCGCGATGTCGTTGACGACGTCCGCCACCAGGCGCGCGATCCGCCCCGGCAGCTCCGCCCGGGCCTGGACCGGCAGCTCCCGCACGCGTTCGGCGGTGGTCACCACGCGCACCACGCACAGATCCGGGAAGCCCGTCGACGTCAACTGCTCGGTCAGCTCCTCGGCGACCGTGTCCGCGTGGTCGCTGTCCGGATCACTGAGCGCCACCGCGTCGAGATCGACGAACCGCACCGCCCCCGTCCGCGCCACCGTGGCCAACTGGCGACGCGTCAGATCCGTCGTACTGCCCGCGACCCCGAGCAGCGCGCCACGGGAACCGGCCTGGCCGCGCAGGCGCAGCGCGTAGGCGAGCAGCGCCCCCGTGGGCCCCGGGTCGACCGACACCCACACGACCCCCTCCTCGTGGTGCGCCTCGGCCGCCGCCTCCGCGATGTCGTTCAGGTGCTGCTCCGAGCTCGCGTCGCACACCACCACGGGTTCGTCGCCCGCGAGCAGCTCCGCGGTGAGCATCCTCTGCGTGATCTGCCGGACGGGCACGTGCCGCACCGGCAGCTCGGTCTGCGCGGCGAGGATGTCGGCCACCACGCTGGTGGTCATCGGGTTCAGGGGATCGAGTGCCAGGTCGGTGCGCTCCAGCGGCTGCCCGTTGAGCAGCTGCACGCCGTCCTCCGTGATCCGGCCGGAGCCGGGGAACGCCGGGGTGAACAGGACCCTGACCCGGGTCCCGGGCGGCACCCGCTCGCGCACGGCGTCGTAGGCGGCCTCCAGTTCGGCCCCGACGTTCCCCCGCAGGGTGCTGTCGGTCCGCTTGACCACCAGGCCCACCGGCCACACCGCCTCGACCACGTCGGTCACCAGGTCGGCCGCCTGTTCGGGGGGCACGTGGCGGCTGTCCAGGTTGGCCACGACGACGTCGTAGTCGGCCTCCACCCGGCTCACGTGCTCAGGGGTCACCGTGGCCACGCGCATGCCGGTGCGCGCGAACCGGGCACCGGTGGCGTTGGCTCCGGTGAGGTCGTCCGCCACCACGAGGACCTGGGCCACGGCACTGCTCCTTCGGACGAAACGCTGGGGTAACCTCCCTCCAACATAGGGCCAAAGGCCGGTGCGCGGGGCTCCGGCTCGGGCGTCCCGTCCGCGTCGTTCCCGATTCCGGCAACCAACCGGTTGGCTTAATCTGTCACCATGCGCAACGCCACCCGCACCGAGACCACCCGTGCCCGCCTCCTCCAGGCCGCGAGGAACGAGTTCGCCGAGCACGGCATCGCCGGGGCGCGCGTGGACCGGATCGCCGAGCGCGCCGGGGTCAACAAACAGCGCATCTACGCCCACTTCGGCGACAAGGAACAGCTCTTCCGCTACGTCGTCGTCCAGGCCCTCAACGAACTCTCCCAGGCCGTCACCGTCACCGACGACCGCGACCCCGCCGCCTACGTCGCCCGCTGCTTCGACTACCACCGCGAGCACCCCGACCTGCTGCGGCTGCTGCTGTGGGAGTCCCTGCACTACGGCAACGCCCGCCTGCCCGCCGAGGAGGAGCGCGCCGAACTCTACGACGCCAAGGTCGCCTCGCTCTCCGACGCCCTCGGCGACACCGCCGCGGCGTCCGACACCCGGCAGCTGCTCCTCACCCTGATCGGCTTGGCGGTCTGGCCCCAGATCGCCCCGCAGATCGCCCGCCTCGTCCTGGGGCCCGACGCGGCCACGGACGCCGAGCAGGAGCGCCTGCGCGAGTTCCTCGTCGACTTCACCCGCACGGCCCTCGGCAACCCCCCGGCCGCCTGACTCACGCCTCGCGCAGCGGAACCACCTCGCCCGTCCCGGCACCGCGCCGGGCGGCCTCGATGACCTCCAGCCCGTGGATCACCTCGTGCGGGTCGACCGGCAGCGGCTCACCCTCACCGACCGCGTCCCGCACCGCCGTGTAGAACTCCGGGTAGGCCCCCCGCGCGCTGGGCACCCGACGAACGTCGCCCTCCGCCCCGAGCGTCCCCCACGCCTCTTCCGGCACCACGCCCCAGTCCCGCGCGTCCGGCCGCTCGCCCGCGCCCAGCCGGTCCTCCTGACCGTCCAGACCGTGGCTGGTGTACGCTCCCGCGTCGCCCAGCACCCGGAACCGCGGCCCGTTCTGGGCCGAGAGCGCGCTCATCCACAGGTGCGACCGCGTCCCCCGCTCGTGCGTGAGCGCGAGGAACACGTCGTCGTCCGCCCCCACCCCGGGGCGCAGCGCGTCCACCTCGGCGTAGACCGAGGCCACCGGGCCGAACAGGTTGACCGCCTGGTCGATCAGGTGCGGCCCGAGGTCGTACAGGATGCCCGCCCCCTCGGCCGCCGATCCGCTGTCGCGCCACGTGCCCCTGGCCTCGGGACGCCATCGCTCGAACCGCGACTCGAACCGGTGCACCCGCCCCAGCGCGCCCTCCTCCACCAACCTCCACAGCGTCAGGAAGTCCGCGTCCCAGCGGCGGTTCTGGTACACGGTGAGCACCCGCTCCAGCCGCTCCGCCGTCCGCGTCAACTCCCGCGCCTCGTCCGCGGTGAGCGCGAACGGCTTGTCCACGACCACCGACAGCCCCGCCTCCAGGGCGGCCCGCGCGAGCGGCGCGTGCGTGTGGTTGGGGGTGGTCACGACCGCGATCTCGTAGCGGTCGGCGTCGGCCCACAGGTCGGCCGGCGTCCGGTAGACGGTGACGCCGGGGTAGCGCGCCTCGGCCGCCGCCCGCCGCCGGGGATCGCTCGTGACCACGGCGGACAACCGCAGGCCCGGCACCGCGTCGATGATCGGGGCGTGGAAGACCTCGCCGCCCTTCCCGTAGCCGACCAGCGCGACGTGCAGCTCGGGGCCGGCGTGAGTGCCCAGCTCAGGGTGGTGGGATACGTCAGACATGCGCCCAATCTACGGCCCCCGCGACACCGGGCGGCCCGCCCGCCCCGCGCCTCGGGCGACCCCTCACGCTCACCCGCCCCGCAGCGCGGTGCGCGCGGCCTCCAGCGTCGTCGTCCGGTACGCGGCCCCGAACAGGCACACGTGCACGAGCAGCGGGTGCAGTTGGTGCAGCGCCACCCGCGACCGCCAGCCGTCCGCCAGCGGAGCCACCTCGTTGTAGGCGTCCCGCACGCGGTCCAGGAACGGCAGGCCGAACAGCGCGAGCATCGCCAGGTCGGCCTCCCTGTGCCCGCCGTGCGCGGCCGGGTCCACCAGCACGGCGTCGTCCGCCCGCCAGATCACGTTGCCGTTCCACAGATCGCCGTGGACGCGGGCCGGGGGCTCGGGCGTCCCGGCCAGGTCGGGCACGGCGTCGACCACCCGCTCGACGATCCGGGCGTCGGCGGGGGTGAGCGCGCCCTGGTCGACGGCCTGGCGCAGGTAGGGGCGGAGCCGCTGTTCGGCGTAGAAGCGCGTCCAGTCCGGCGAGGGCGTGTGGTCCATGGGCAGCGGCCCGATGTAGCCGGGCCAGTCCGCGCCGAAGTGGTCGGCGCCGGTCAGGTGCATCCCGGCGAGCTGGCGGCCCAGCCGTTCGGCGGCGGGCGCCGACGGTTCGCGCTCCCCGACCCACGGCAGGACCAGGATGCGCTCGTCCCAGGCCACGACGTCGATCGCGGGGGACCCCAGGCCGCGGCCGAGCCAGTCGAGCCCGCGCGCCTCGGCGGTGAGCACCCCGCTCGCCGGGGCGCCCCGGGGCAGGGACTTGACGAACAGGCGCGTGCCGTCGGTCAGCTCGGCGTAGGAGATCTCCCAGTCGTGGCTGGTCCCGGCCCGGGCGGCGCGGCGGACGCCCTGCCCGAGCAGCGCGGTGAGGCGCTCGGCCATGGTTCCGGTGACGGGGTCCCGGCGGCGGCCCCCGCGGGTCCCGTCGCCGTCGTCACCGCCGACGGGGCACACGATCGGGTCTCCGTCCACCGGCGCTATCCACGCAGCCGCACGACGAGTTCGCCGGTCAGCCCCTTGGCGGCGGCCTCCACCATGTTGAGGACGGCGGTGAAGCCGTCGTCGCCGCCGTAGTAGGGATCGGGCACCTCGGGGTTGGGTCCCGCACCCGGCGCGAAGGACCGGAACAGGCGCAGGCGGTCGGCGGAGAAGCCGAACTCCGCGCCGCGCTCGTCCACGACACCGCGCAGATCGGCGAGGTTGTCGAGGTCCAGGGCCAGGACCAGGTCCCGTTCGGCGAGCAGCGAGGCCTCGAACTGCCTGGCCGTGTGGTCGGTGAGGTATCCGTGGACGCGCAGGGTGGAGGCGGCGCGCGGGTCCATGCCGCCGCCGACGTGCCAGTCGCCCGTGCCGAAGCTGTCCACCGCCACGAGATCGCCCAGCCCCGCCCGTTCCAGGTCGGCGGCCAGGACCTTCTCGGCCATGGGTGAGCGGCAGATGTTGCCCAGGCACACGAGGCTGACCCGGTACGGCCCGGCGGGGTCACGCGGTTCCGGCAAGCTCATGCCCCCTACGGTAACCAATAACCGCGCAGCTCACCCGTTCCACCTGCCGGGAGAGACCGAACGGGTACACGGTTCGGCCGCACGGGCGGACGGCGGCGTCGGGGGCCGCCGAAGGGCGGCCCGGGGCGGTGAGGGGAGGGCGGGCCGGTCAGCCCTTGGGCAGGCGCACCACGGTGACGAAGAAGTCGTCGATCTGGCGGACCACCTTGATGAACTGCTCGAAGTCCACCGGTTTGGGCACGTAGGCGTTGGCGTGCAACCGGTAGCTGCGCAGCACGTCCTCCTCGGCCTCGGAGGTCGTCAGCACCACGATCGGGATGTGGGCGAGCTCGTCGTCCGCCTTGACCTCCTCCAGGACCTCCCGACCGTCCTTACGGGGCAGGTTGAGGTCGAGCAGGATCAGGTGCGGGCGGGGAGCCTCGGTGTACTCGCCCTCGCGGCGCAGGAACCGCAGGGCCTCCACACCGTCCGAGACCACGTGCAGGCGGTTGCCCAGCTTGTGTTCCTCGAACGCCTCCTTGGTCATGAGGACGTCTCCGGGGTCGTCCTCGACCAGCAGCACCTCGATGGGATGCACCAACATGACCTCGCTCAAGCTTCCAGACCCCTGGTATCAGGGCCCCGCCCCGTCACCGGGGGGAACCGTACCGCCATCGGTGACGGACCGGGAGGAGGACACCGTGTCGGGCCGTTCGTCCGGCTCGGCGCCGTCCCCTCCGGGAGCGTCGGTGTCCGTCGACCGCCGCGCGGTCTCCGGCGTCGTGTCCGCGTCCGTGTGCGCGGTCGCGTCCGCGGCGTCCTCCGCCCCCTCGTCCCCGATATCGTCGCCGACGTCCGCCACGGTTTCCGTGTCGGCCGTCACGCCCTCATCGGGGTCGGCGGGCAGTGACCAGCATATGCGCGTTCCGGTCCGGACGGCGTCCTGCGACCCGTCGTCGGTGTCCAGCCAGATCCGGCCGCCGTGGAACTCCACGATCTTCTTGCACATCGCCAGGCCGATGCCCGTTCCCGTGTACTTGTCGCGGGTATGCAACCGCTGGAAGATCACGAAGATGCGCTCGGCGTACTGCGGTTCGATCCCGATCCCGTTGTCCGTGCAGCAGAACACCCACTCGTCACCGCGGCGCTCGACGCTGATGTGGACCCGTGGGTCCTCCTCGGCGCGGAACTTCACGGCGTTGCCCACCAGGTTGAAGAACACCTGGGTGAGCAGGGTGCGGTCGCCCTGGACGGTGGGCATGGGGTCGCCCGTGACATCGGCGCCCGCCTCCTCCAGGCGGGTCGACAGGCTGCTCAGCGCGTCGCCGAGCGCCACGTCCAGGTCCACGGACGCGAAGTCCTTGGTCCGGCCGACCCGGGAGAAGGCGAGGAGGTCGTTGATGAGGGTCTGCATGCGCTTGGCCCCCTCGACCGCGAAGTCGATGTAGGAGTCGGCGCGCTCGTCCAGCTGCCCGTGGTAGCGGCGTTGCAGCAGCTGGCAGAAGCTCGCCACCTTGCGCAGCGGCTCCTGGAGGTCGTGGGAGGCGACGTAGGCGAACTGCTCCAGCTCCAGGTTGGAGCGGCGCAGCTCCTCGGTCTGGTGCTCCAGCAGGGTGGACTGCTCCTGGAGCGCGCGGCGCGCGTTGGCCACCTCGTCCAGGTCGTGCACGATCCGCTCGCGCATGGCGTCCACGTCCTGGCCCAGCCGCACGATCTCCGGCGGGCCCTGGAGGGTGATGCGGTGGGCGTAGTAGCCCTCCGACACCTGGCGCATGTGCCCGGCCAGGTCCTCCAGGGGGCGCAGAACCCACTGCTGAAGCATGACCCACAGGAACACCGACAGGAACACCACGACCAGGCCGACCAGGACGAGCAGAGCGACGACCTGCTGCGTCGCCAGCGTCAGCCCCGTGCGGGCCTGCTCGATCTCGCTCTGGAGCTGCTGGTTGGTGGCGTCGCTGACCCGGTTGAGCTCCAGGAAGAGCACGCGGCCGCGCTGGAGGTCCTCCTGGGAGGGGCTCTCGCCGTTGCTCACCTGTTCCAGGACGGGCTCGGCGAAATCGCCGGTCCACACCTCCCCGGCGATGAGCAGGTCCTCGACGTTGGAGGCCACCTCGGGGTTGTTCTCGGCCAGCCGTTCGAGGTCGGCGCGGTTGTCCAGCAGGGTCACGTTGCCCTCGACGTAGGGCTCCAGGAACTCGCGGTCCTGCGTGAGGATGTATCCGCGCAGGGCGTGGTCCTGGCTGAGGTAGGCGGCGCGCGTCTGCTCGACGGCGTTCACCGCCGGGGTGAGGGAGTCCACCTGCAACGTGAGCGAGTCGCGCGCGTTGAGCGCGGCCAGGGTGATCACCGACACCGCGGTCACGAGCACCACGGCGACGACGGTCAACAGGCTGGTGACGCGGCGGCGCAGGCTCCAGGGCGCGCGCGGGCCGACCAGTCCGCGCGGTACCCCGTCCGCGAACAGGACACCTCCGACCGGGCTGCCCGCGGTCCGGCGGGGTTCGGTCTCCTCGGGCCGCACGGCCGCCTCCTCCGCACGGCTCACGCGTCGTCCCCGTTCACACCGTGCTCGATGAGCAGCATCGCCACGTCGTCCTGGAGCGGGCCGCCGTTGCTGCGCTCGGCCTCGTCCACCACGTGTTCGGGCAGGCGCCTCAGGGAGACGCCCTGGTCCAGGACGCCGCTGACCATGCGGCGCAGCCCGGCGACCTCCAGCCGCGCGGGCGGGCCGCCGTCGTAGGCGTCGACGAGACCGTCGGTGTAGAAGAGCATGCTCGCGCCCACCGGCAGGACGACCTCGTCCGCGGCGGTCTCCTCGACGGGGAACACGCCCAGCGGGGGCTGCGGGGACGCCTGGGTCTCCACGACCGATCCGTCCTGGATGACCAGGGGCGGCGGGTGGCCGAGGACGCGCACGCGCACGCGGTCGGCGCCGGTGTCCAGGCTGGCCATGCACAGCGTGGCGTACATCTCCTCCTGGGCCCGCTCGCTGACCAGGATCTCCTCGAGGTTGGGCAGCACGCGTTCCTCGGCGACCCCGGCCATGACGAGGGTCCGCCAGGCGATCCGCAGGCTCACGCCGAGCGCGGCCTCGTCGGGGCCGTGGCCGCTGACGTCGCCGATGATGACGTGCGTGGTGCCGTTCTTCTCCACGGCGTCGTAGAAGTCGCCGCCGACCACGGCGCGCTTGCGGCCGGGGCGGTAGTAGGCGCGGTGGCTCAGCGGCGAGCTCTGGAGGAGGACCTGGGGCAGGAGGCCGCGTTCGAGGCGCGTGTTCTCACGGGCGCGCATCCGGGCCTCGTGCAGCTGCCGGGCGTTGTCGTCGGCGCGGCGGCGCTCCAGCGAGTAGCGCAGGCTCCGGCCGAGGAGCGAACCGTCGACCTGGCCCTTGACGAGGTAGTCCTGGGCGCCGGCGGCGACCGCGGCCACGCCCTCGTGTTCGTCGTCGAGGCCGGTGAGGACGACGACGGCGGCCGAGGGCGCGCTCTGGAGCACCTCGCGCAGGAGGTCCAGGCCCTGCGCGTCGGGGAGGTTGAGGTCGAGAAGGACGCAGCCGCGGAAGCCCTTCAGGGCCGCGCGGGCGTCCGCGAGCGTGGGCACCCACGTGATGCGGGTCGTCAGAGGGGTGTCGGCGAGCAGTTCCTCGGCGAGGAGGGCGTCGCCCGGGTCGTCTTCGACAAGCAGGACGTCGACCGACTCGACGGCGGCCTCCACGCGGTGGGCCGGGGCGAGGTCGTCACCGAGGACGGCGCCGTCATGCGCGGCGGCGCCGTGTGTGGTGACGGCACCGGCCGCCTCGTCGCCGATCACCGTCACGGGATCGTGCCCTGTTCTCCTGGTATCCACTCATCGCCTTTGGTCTGCTGGTCCGTGGGGCGCTGTCGCGCCGCGTGTCCCGAGGTTGGACACCTCGGGTCTTCCCGGCGGTTCGGACCCGCACGACACCCAAACGATAAACGCCATGGCGACCTGTTGACCAGCGCGCGTGACGAGACACATCCAACGTCGGTGACCGCGGCGGGCGTTCCTCCGTCGCACGTGGGAGCCGCCGCGACCGCTCGGTGGTGCATGTGCAGGCCCGCTGCGACCGTTTTCCGCACGCGCAGCCGCTCATGCACGGGCACGTGCGGAATGTGATGTTCGGCTCGATTCACGGGTGTGTCGGCAATTTTTTCGACAAGGTGTCATATCAAACTTGACACCGGATCCCATGTTGATGACATCATGTCATGAAATACCCGAAGCGGAAGGCGGACAGCTCGGATGAGCGCGACGGCCCAGGCCCCCACATCCCCACCCGCCGAGGTCCCGTTCTCCGAACGGCTCAAGGCGGCCACGTGGGGCGACCACGAGGCGGCGGAGTACCACGGCTTCACCCGGGCGCTCATGGAGGGCACCCTCCCCCTCGACGGCTACACCGCGATGGTCGCCCAGCACTACTTCGCCTACGTCGCCCTGGAGAACCTGGGTCGGGCCCTGATCGACGACCCCGTCGCGGGCCGCTTCCACCAGCCCGAACTCCTGCGCGTGCCCGCGCTCGTCCGCGACCTGGAACACCTCCTGGGGCCCGACTTCCGGGACCGGATCTCCCCCAGCTCCGCCACGCGCACCTACGTGGCGCGCATCGAGCAGATGGCCGACCACCCCGAGGGTTTCGTCGCCCACCACTACACGCGCTACATGGGCGACGTGTCCGGGGGCCAGTTCATCCGCCAGGTGGCCGCCAGGACCTACGACCTCACGCACGAGGGCCTGTCCTTCTACGTCTTCGACGAGCTCGGGAGCCTGCCGCGGTTCCGCTCCGGCTACCGCGCACGGCTCGACTCCCTGGACCTGACCCCGGCCGCGGCCGACCGGCTCGTCCGGGAGACCCGACTGGCCTACCAGCTCAACACCGAGGTCCTCGCCGACCTCGGACGCCACCACGCCCCCGACGCCCAAGGCGGCTGACTCCGTGCTCCGGTACGGTGACCCGGAGTCGCCGACCGGTGCCGCCCGGTCGGTCGGCGTGACACCATAGGAGGATGCCCAAGATCACGGCACCGACCATCGCCGCGCACCGTGCCCGCACACGGGAGCGCATCATGGCGGCCGTCGACGAGCTGATCCGGTCACAGGGGATCGACCGCGTCTCCATGACCCACGTGGCCAACGCCGCGGGCATCACCCGCACGGCCCTGTACAACTACTTCCCCGACAAGGCGACGCTGCTCCTGGCCTTCACCGAGGAGGTCAGCAGCGCGTTCGTCGACCAGTACAGGCGCGAACTCCCCTCGGGCGTGTCCGCCGCGCGCAGGGTCTCCGCGTTCGTCCGTCTCCAGCTCGAAGGCATCGTCGCCCATCCGCACCCGCCCGCCGCCGAACTCGGGGCCAGCCTCGGCCCCGACGCCTACCAGGCGCTCGCCGCGCACGTCGCGCCCATGCAACGCCTGCTCACCGAGATCCTGGAGGAGGGTACGGCCGCCGGGGAGTTCGACCCGCTGCCCGCCGAGGCGACCGCCCGGCTCACCCTGTCCATGGTGGGCTCCCAGCGCATCCCGCTCGTGAGCGGGGAGATCGACCTCGACGAGACCCACGCGCTGGTGACGCGGTTCGTCCTCCGCGCTCTGGGGGTGGCGGCCGAAACCGTCGACACCGTCCTGCCGAAATCCACCCGGACCGTGACCCACGGCGCGAGCGCGTGAACAGGGTGCGATAAGGGCGGGCCCGTAACCCGCGCGGTGGGCCCGTCCCGGGCGGACGGAGTCGCGGTGCGTCGGCGGCGTCGGTGAGAATCGGGCTGCCCGCCCCTCCCGGGCAGCCGACCACCCGACCGAGTCGTGAGGCCCTCACCGACGTGTCCCTCGTCCTGCTGCTGTTCGGCGCCGCGCTGGTGTCGCTCGCCCTGTTCAACAAGGTGCCCCGCTACGTTCCGGCGGGCCGCCTCCCGACCGCGCGCCGGGGCGCCGCGGCCCGCTCCGGGTCCGCCGCCCCGCGCGGCGGCACGGCCGCCCGCCCGAGGGCGGGCGCCGGCTCCGTCGGCACGCGCGCACGCGTCGAGCTGACCTCCGCGCGGCTCACCGAGCAGGGGCGCGCCCTGTGCACGACGGTCGGCGGGAGCGCGCTGATCGTGGCCTTCTTCCTCACCCTCTCCGGCCTCTGAGGCCGCCGGACTCGCCCGCCATGCGCACCAGCAGACCGCCGACCGCCGTGGCGGCCACCGTTCCCGTCACCGCGGCCACCGCGGCCATCCGCGCGCGCAGACGGGTGTCGCGGTGGGCGGCCAGCTCCGCCCCGGCACGCGATCGGTCGTCGAACGCGCCGCCGCACAGGTCGGGGTCCAGCTCCACCCTCCGCCAGCACGACGGCCAGGGACGGAGCGGCCCGAGGCCGCCGGGGCCCCCGCCCGTGCGCGGTTTCCACCGCACGGAGGTGGCCGCGACCCGCGCGCCGGAGACCGGGAGGGTCCTCGGCTCGGGGCCGTCGTAGCGCAGTTCGCCGGGGGCGTTGGCCAGCAGCTCGGCGAGCAGCTTGGCGCAGGCCCGGGCGTCGCCGAGCGCGGTGTGCTGCCCGGTCGGCCAGTCCCCGCTGAGCGCGTGGGAGGCGCGGGCGAGGGAGTAGCGGCGCAGGTCGAGCTGGGAGCGCAGGGCGCGCAGCGTGCACAGGCCTGACTGGCCCCGGGGCAGCCCGGCGGGGACCAGCTCGGAGGCCAGAAAGCGCTGCTCGAAGTCCAGGTTGTGACTGACCACGACCGCGCCGGAGACGAGTTCGGTCAGCTTGGGCACCAGCTGGGCGGAGGTGGGGGCGCCGACGGTGTCGCTCTCGCCGATGCCGTGGAACTCGCGTCCGCCGACCTCGGTGCGCGGGTCCACCAGTGTGTTGAACTCCTCGACCACCGTGCCGTCGCCGCGCAGGCGCACCACGGCGACCTCGACGACGCGGGCGCCCGTGCCCGGATCCAGCCCGGTCGTCTCCGTGTCGAGCACCGCGTACTCCAGGTCCGCCGCCCGCGGGCCGACCCGCCTCCGGGTCAGCGAGCCCAACCGCAGCGTTCCCATCGCGTGCTCCACTCCCTCGTCACCGCCGGTCCACCGGTGTCCGGCCCGGTCCGTACCCGAACCGACCTTACTCCCCGTGCGCGACACCGAACCGCCGCGTGCGCGGCCTCCCGCCGACCGTGCGCGCACGGTGCGGGTCCTCCACGCGGGTGATCGGAGGCCGGGGTGGCTGATCCCACCCCAGCAACGGAAGAAAGGTGCATTATGTAACGTTCTTAGTCGTGTCCACAGAAACATGGACACTCCCCGCGCACCCAACCTCAACGGCGAGGAGAGCCCGCATGCCCGACACCCCGCAGCCGACGCTGAGCCCGCACCCGGAGTACGTGCCCCTCGCGGAGGTCACCCGCTCCGGCATGCGGGAGAGCGTCCACTACGGCGCGGTGGTCGCCCTGTCCCCGACCGGACGGATCGCCCTCGCGCGCGGCCCCGTCCACCAGCCCATGTTCCCCCGCTCGGCCGCCAAGCCCTTCCAGGCGCTGGCCATGCTGCGCGCGGGCGCCCCGCTGGAGGGCAGCTCCCTCGCCATCGCCGCCGGCAGCCACGGCGGCGAGGACATGCACGCCGCCGAGGCCGAGCGGATCCTCGCCAAGGCCGGACTCACACCCGACGCCCTGCGGTGCCCCGAGGACATCCCCGGCGGGCGGGCGGCGCGCCGCGCGTTCCTGCGCGCGGGCCGCGCACCCGAGCGCCTGCTCATGAACTGCTCGGGCAAGCACGCGGGCATGCTCTCCGCCTGCGTCCAGCGGGGCTGGAGCACCGACGACTACCTCGACCCCGAGCACCCCCTCCAGGTCCTGGTCCGCGAGACCGTCGAGGAGCTGACCGGCGAACGCGTCGCGCACACCGCCGTCGACGGCTGCGGGGCGCCCCAGCTCGCCGTCTCCCTGGTCGGGCTCGCCCGGGGACTGTGGCGCATGCGCACCGCCCCCGACGGCAGCCCCGAACGCGCCGTCACCGACGCCATGAGCGCCCACCCCGAGTACGTGTCGGGCACCGACCGGATCGACACCGAGCTCATGACCCGCGTCCCGGGGATGGTGGCCAAGATCGGCGCGGACGGGGTGCACCTCATCGGCGCGCCCACCGGCGAGACCGTCGCGGTCAAGATCAGCGACGGCGACGCCGAGGAGCGGGCGCGTACCCTGGTCGCACTCGACGCCCTGCGCACCATCGGTGCGGACGTCTCCCCCGTCCACGACCGGCTGCGCGTCGAGATCCACGGCGGCGGCGCGCCCGTCGGGGAGGTCCGCGCGCTGTAGCTCGGTCCGCTGACCCCGGCGGACACGACCCGACCCGACATCGGAAGGGCACCACAGTGCCGGACACCCTCAGCGACATCGTCATCGTCGGCGCCGGAATGGCGGGGCTGCACACGGCGGAGTCCCTGCGCGAGCAGGGGTTCGACGGGCGGATCACGCTGGTCGGCGAGGAACCGTACCGCCCCTACTCGCGGCCTCCGCTGTCCAAGGAGGTCCTCACCGGGGTCGGCATGGACCCGTCGAACGGCGCTCCCGGCTGGCTCGTGGGCCACCGCGCCCTGCGACTGCGCGACGACGCCGCGGTGGACGCCCTGGACCTGGACTTCCGCCCGAACACCCGCGCCGTCGGGCTCGACACCCGGGCGCGCGAGGTCGGCGTGAGGGGTCCCGCGGGCTCGGGGACGGTGCGCTACGACGGCCTCGTCATCGCGAGCGGCGCCCGGGCGCGGCGGCCCGACACGACGCTCGCGGGCGTGCACGTGCTGCGCACCCTGGACGACGCCGAGGCCGTGCGCGCCGCCTTCGACTCCGGCGGCCGCCTCGTGGTCGTCGGAGCGGGCTTCGTCGGCGCCGAGGTGGCGGCCAGCGCCCGCGCGGTGGGCATGGAGGTGACGCTGGTGGAGGCGGCGCCGACGCCGCTGACACGGGTGATCGACCCCAGGATCGGGCGGGTCCTGACCGAGCTGCACCGGGAGAACGGCGTCGACGTGCGCCTCGGGGCGGGGGTGACCGGGTTCGAGGGCGCCGGCCGCGTGGAGCGCGTCCGACTGGCCGACGGGTCCGCGATCGAGGCGTCCCTCGTGGTGGCCGGGCTGGGCGTGAGCCTGAACACCGAGTGGCTGCGCGGATCCGGTGTGGAACTGCTCCCCGACGGCTCCGTGGCCTGCGACGCGTTCTCCGAGACGTCCGTGCCCCACGTGTACGCCGTCGGCGACCTGGCGAACTGGCCGCACCCGCGCTACGGCGGTCGGATCCGGCTGGAGCACTGGACGAACGCCAGCCAGCAGGGGGAGGCGGCGGCCCGCAACCTCCTCGCGGGCTCGGGACGGACGCCCTTCACCCCGGTCCCCTATTTCTGGTCGGACCAATACAAGATGAAGATCCAGCTGCTGGGACAGGCCGCACCCGCCGATGAGGTCGCGTTCGTGCACGGGTCTCCGGAGGACCGGAAGTTCGTGGCCTTCCTGGGCCGCGACGGGATGCTCACCGGGGTGCTGGGGTTGCGGTCAACGCCGCGGACCATGCGCTACCGGGGTCTGCTGGAGGAGCCCACGACATGGGACGAGGCGCTGACCGCCGCGGAAGCTACTCCTTCACGGTGATGGCCTGCTTGGGGCACAGGCGCGCTGCCTCACGCACCTTCCCGTGCAGGTCGGCGGAGGGTTCCTCGGTCAGGACGTTGAGGAAGTCGTCGTCGCGGACCTCGAAGACCTCGGGGGCCGCCCCCATGCACAGGGCGTTGCTCTCGCACCGGTCGAAATCGACCTCGACTCGCATGGCTGTCCCTTCGTCGCGCGGATCACGGGTGCCTCGACTCTAGGACGTCCGGACTCCAGGGCGTCCGGGTTCCGGGAGGTGCGCGTCCCGGAACCCGGACCGTCGCTAGCGCGCGAAGCGGTCGGTGGCCTCGATGAGCCGGTCGAGGATCCCGGGCTCGTTGAACGCGTGCCCGGCGTCGTCGACGACGTGGAACTCCGCCTCCGGCCAGGCCTTGTGCAGGTCGTAGGCAGTGTGGACGGGCGTGCACACGTCGTAGCGCCCCTGCACGATCACACCCGGGATGTCGCGGATCTTCTCGGCCCCGTCGATGAGCTGGTTCGGGGTCAGGAAGCCGCGGTGGGTGAAGAAGTGGTTCTCGATCCGCGCGAACGCCAGCGCGTAGTCCTCGTCGGAGTGCTGGGCGCGGATCTCGTCGTTGGGCAGCAGGGTCACCGTCGACCCCTCCCACACGCTCCACGCGCGGGCCGCCGCCAGGCGCACGGCGCGGTCGGGGTCGCCCAGCCGCCGGGCGTAGGCGGCGATGAGGTCGTCGCGCTCCTCGGCCGGGATCGGCGCGAGGTAGGACTCCCACAGGTCCGGGAAGAGCATCGAGGCGCCCTGCTGGTAGAACCAGCGCAGCTCCTCGTCGCGCAGGGTGAAGACGCCCCGCAGGATGAGTTCGGTGACCCGCTCCGGGTGGCGCTGCGCGTAGGCCAGCGCCAGGCAGCTGCCCCAGGAGCCGCCGAACACCTGCCACCGCGACACACCGATCATCTCGCGCAGCCGCTCGATGTCCTCGACCAGCGTCCACGTCGTGTTCGTGGACAGGTCGGAGTCCATCCGGCTGGCGTGCGGCGTGGAGCGTCCGCAGTTGCGCTGGTCGAACAGCAGGATGCGGTACCGCTCGGGGTCGAAGAGCCGACGGTGGGTCGGGGTACAGCCGCCACCGGGCCCACCGTGCAGGAACACCACGGGCTTGCCCGCGGGGTTGCCGCACAGCTCCCAGTAGACGCGGTGTCCGTCGCCGACGTCGAGCATCCCCGAGTCGTACGGCTCGATGGGCGGGTACAGGGTGCGCAAAGCGGATGGCCTTTCCAGTCGCGGACCGCCGGGCGGTCGCCCGGCGGGGGGAACGGACCCGGAGCGCGGAACGATCGTCCCGGTCACAGGCGTCCGAGGAGCTCGGCCTTCTTGGCGCTGAACTCCTCGTCGGTGAGCAGCCCCTCGGTGTGGAGCCTGCCCAGCTCACGAATGGTGGCGAAGATCGTCTCCGCGTCCTGCTCGGCCGACGCGGCCGGCCCCGCGCCGGGCAGCGCCGCCGGCGCGTCCCGTTCGGCGGTCGGGGCGAGGTGGGCGTTGATCGTCGCCGCCATGAGCAGGCTCTCCTCACTGCCCTTGGAGCCGTGGGAGGCGAGGGTGAAGAAGTCGTGTTCGGGGTCGGTGGCCTCCGAGACGCTCACGCCGCGCAGTTCGATCCGCAGCAGGCCCTCGGTCAGGTCGACCGGCGGGAACCACCGGGCCTCGGCGATCTCGGTGAGCCGGAACTCCCGCGCCTTCTCCTTCTCCTTGGCCGAACCGGCCATCAGGCCGTCCCACTGGAGACGGACGCGGGTGCCGTCGAAGGTGGCCGTGCCCTCGGCGGTGCGGGCCTGGAAGGGAGGCCGGGCGACCAGCGACCGGGCCACCTCGCGCGGGTCGACGGAACCGTCGGCGATCTCCCGGGCCAGGCCGGCCGCGGAGGTGAGCTTGTCCGCGACGTACTCGGCGACCAGCTCCCTGTCGTGCGGGCCGGTGAGCAGCAGCGGTGTCGTCGCGTCCCGGCCGTGCACGCCCAGCTCCGTGTACGGGTCCGCACCGTCGACCAGCCGGATCCGCAGCCGCCACCCGCGCTTGCGGTCGCCGCGGTCGAACTCGACCTCGCGCACCGCCGCCAGCGGAACCGCGCACTCGCCCAGGTGCTTGAGCAGGGTGGGGACCTTGCGCCCCGAGCCGAACCCGATCCGGACCGTCTCTTCGTCGATTCGCCAGGTTCCGTGATGTCCGCGCAGTTCCTCCATGCGCCCCATGGTAGGGCTCGCGGGCCGGAGGCGTCGCCCGCGCGCATCCCGGGTAGGACCTGCTGCGCACAGCCGTATCCACCGCCCCACGCGGGCCAAGAACCCGGACGGTCCGGCCCGGCCGCCGTCCCCGACCCGGAGGTCGCCGAGGATGTCCAAAGAGACGGCCGCGGAGGGCGCGGCGGAGTTCCGGGCCGCGCGGGACCTGCTGCTCCGGCTCCGTGAGGACCAGCCCAGGGCGCACCGGGAGTTCGCCTGGCCCCGGCCCGAGCGGTTCAACTGGGCGTTGGACCACTTCGACGCGCTGGCGGAGTCCATCCCCGACCGGACGGCGCTGTGGATCGTGGAGGAGGACGGGAGCGAGGCCAAGTACACCTACCGCCGCCTGTCCGAGCGCTCCAACCAGGTGGCCAACTGGCTGATCGGCCAGGGGGTGCACGCGGGCGACCGGATCATGCTCATGCTCGGCAACCAGGTCGAGCTGTGGGAGACCACCCTCGCGGCGATCAAGCTCGGCGCGGTGGTCAGCCCGGCCTCGCCCATGCTGACCGAGAGCGACCTGGTCGACCGGCTGGAACGGGGCGAGGTCGCGCACGTGGTGTGCGACCCCACCGAGACGGAGAAGTTCGCGAGCCTGCGCGGCCACTGGACGCGGATCTGCGTCGGGTACATGGACGGCTGGCTCAGCTACCCCGACTCCGAGCACGCGGCCCTGGACTTCGCGCCCCCGCACATGCCCGCCGCCGACGACCCGCTCCTGCTCTACTTCACCTCCGGCACGACCTCCCGGCCCAAGCTGGTCTCCCACTCCCAGCGCTCCTACCCGGTCGGCCACCTGTCGACCATGTACTGGTTGGGCGTCCAACCGGCCGACATCCACCTGAACATCTCCTCCCCCGGGTGGGGCAAGCACGCCTACAGCAGCGTGTTCGCCCCGTGGAACGCGGAGGCGACCGTCCTGGTGGTCAACCAGGCCAGGTTCGACGCCGAACACCTGCTGGACCAGGTCGTGCGCTGCGGGGTGACCACCATGTGCGCGCCGCCGACGGTGTGGCGGATGCTCATCCAGACCGACCTGCGCTCCTGGCGCGTGTCGCTGCGCGAGGCGGTGGCCGCGGGAGAGCCGCTCAACCCGGAGGTGGTGGACCGGGTGCGCGACGCCTGGGGGATCACCGTCCGTGACGGCTTCGGCCAGACCGAGACCACCATGCTCGTCGGCAACGCGCCCGGCCAGACCGTCGTGCCGGGGTCGATGGGCCGCCCGCTGCCCGGGTACGACATCGTGCTCGCCGACCCGACCACGGACGAGCCCGCCGAGACCGGGGAGATCTGCGTGGACCTGTCCGGAGACCCGGTGGGGGTGATGACGGGGTACGCCGACGGCGCGGACCTGACCCGCGAGGTCACCCGGCGCGGTCTGTACCACACCGGCGACATCGCCACCCGGGATTCACGCGACCACATCACCTATATCGGCCGGATCGACGACGTGTTCAAGGCGTCGGATTACCGCATCTCACCATTTGAACTCGAAAGCGTGCTCGTCGAGCACGAATTCGTGGCCGAGGCGGCGGTGGTTCCCTCGCCCGATCCGCTGCGGCTGGCGGTCGCCAAGGCCTACGTCGCCCTGGCCGAGGGCGTGCCGCCGGACGCGGACACCGCCCGCACCATCCTCGCCTACGCCCGCGAGCGCCTCTCGCCCTACAAGAGGGTGCGCCGCCTGGAGTTCACCGAGCTTCCGAAGACCGTCTCGGGTAAGATCCGACGTGTACAGCTACGCCGGGCCGAGGCCGAACGCGGCACGGTCACCGGTGGCGAGCGCAACCCGCGCGAGTTCTGGGAAGAGGACCTTCCGGGGCTGAAGGACTGATCTCCGGCGCCCCGGGACGGAATGGATCCCGGAATGGTCGTCCCACATGGCGAGACGATTCTTTCGGCGTCACGGCCGTTGTGGCGTTTCCCATCCCGCGACCCGCGCCACAACCCCACGCGACCGCGTCCGACCGACCCGGACCGCGCTACTGTCAGTCGCGGCGACAGCCAGCACCGACCGAGGGACCGAGGGGATCACGATGCCGAGCACCAACGACACACGGGTGGCGAGTTACCAGCCGCTCATCGCCCCTCAGGACCTGCTCAGGGAACTTCCCCTGGGCCATGACCGCAACACCCTGGTGGAGCAGTCGCGCGCCGAGGTCAAGCGCGTGCTCGACGGGGACGACGACCGCCTGCTCGTCGTCGTCGGCCCCTGCTCGGTCCACGACCCCGAGTCCGCGATGGACTACGCGCGGCGCCTGCTCGGCCTCATCCCGTCCCTGCGCGACGACCTGTGCGTCGTCATGCGCGTGTACTTCGAGAAGCCGCGCACCACCGTGGGCTGGAAGGGTCTGATCAACGACCCCCACCTGAACGACACCTACGACGTCCACCACGGCCTGCGCATCGCCCGCCAGCTGCTCCTGGACATCAACTCCCTGGGGCTGCCCGCGGGCACCGAGTTCCTCGACCCGATCACGCCCCAGTACATCGCCGACGCCGTGACCTGGGGCGCCATCGGCGCCCGCACCACGGAGAGCCAGGTGCACCGCCAGCTGGGCAGCGGCCTGAGCACCCCGGTCGGCTTCAAGAACGGCACCGACGGCGACGTCCAGGTCGCCGTGGACGCCGTCGGCGCGGCCGCCGCCTCGCACACGTTCTTCGGCGTCGACCCGACCGGCGCCGGGTCCGTCGTGGTCACCGAAGGCAACCCCGACTGCCACGTCATCCTGCGCGGCGGCCGGGTCGGCCCGAACTTCGACGCCGAGTCGGTCGACGCCGCGCTCGACGTCATCGGCGAGGCGGGGCTGCCGCGCCGCCTGATGATCGACGCCAGCCACGCCAACAGCGGCAAGGACCACACCCGCCAGCCCGGCGTGGCGTCCGCCATCGCCGAGCAGATCGCCGAGGGCCAGACGGGCATCATCGGCGTCATGCTGGAGAGCTTCATCGTGGGGGGCGCCCAGAAGCTCAGCGACCCGGCCGCGCTCACCTACGGCCAGTCGATCACCGACAAGTGCATGGGCTGGGAGACCACCGAGGACGTGCTGACCCAGCTGGCCGAGTCCGTGCGCCAGCGCCGCAAGAGCGTGGCCTGAGCCCGAAGCTTCCGCCCACCGCGAGAACACCGCGTGGGGCCCGGCAGCGCGCCGGGCCCCACGCCGAGCGCGGCGAACGGGAGCCGGGTGGACCGCCGCCCGCCGGCGGCTCAGCGGGCGGCCTCCGGCGGCAGCACACCCAGTTCGACCAGCAGCTCCCGGCCGATCCGCTCGCACGACTCCAACTGCGACCCGTCCTCGACGTACACCCGCAGGGCGAAGGTGTGCACGTCCTCCCCGTGCTCGACCCAGCCGACCCACCAGCCCGGCGAGGGCTCCACGGTCGCGCCCCACCCGGTCTCGGCGAACAGGGCGTGGTCCCCGATCCGGTCGACCCGCGCGATCTCGCGCACGGCGCCCAGATGCCGGTCCTCCACCGGCAGCTCCGCGCGGGCGAGACTGGCCAGGAACGCGGTCTGCTCCATCGGGGAGACCTCCAGCGGACCCTCCGACCAGAACCGGTCCACCCGCTCCTCGTCGCCGATCGCGCGGTTGCCGTAGTCGAACCGGTCCACCCACGCCGCCATCCGGTCGTGGCCGACCCGGCGCGCGATCTCCCGGTACACCGGCGCGTTGGACGCGGGCAGGGCCTCGCGCATGCTCATGCCCCGCTCCCGCCCGGGGACCGGCTGGGGCCCACCGCCGTGGGGCACCACCTCGTCGACGTCGGCGACCGCACCCGTCTGGAGCGCGATCACCGAGCTGACCAGCGTGAACGTGGACGCGGGCACGGTACGCCGACGGGCCTGTCCAGGGGCGACGACGGTCGCCGAGCGCTCACCGGTGTCGAAGAGGACGAAGGTGCCCTCCACACCCGCCTCCTCGAAGACCGCCTCCAGGTCCTCGCGCTCCTCCGAGGGGACGTCACCGCCGACCCGGTCGACGAGGCGCGCGTCGCCCCGGACGTGGTCGGCCACCTCCGGCGCGGTGCCCGTGCACGCGGCCCCCACGAGCACGGCCAGCACCACGCCCGCGACGGCCCACAACGTCGCCCCGCGGCCAGGCGCCGCCGGTCGTCTCCCCCGCCCGTCACCGGTGACCACTCGTGCCCCCTCCGCACGTCGCCCCGTCCGTCGCATCCACGCTAACGGTTCGTCACCGTCCGTACGGCGTTTTCCACAGGCGCGGCGGACGGGAGGTCCACCACCCTTGGGAGCCGACGATCGCCGCTGCTAGTCTGATGGTGTTGCTGACCCCGTACGGGAGAGTGCCCGCGTAGCCAATGTGGGCCGCCGAAGGAGCAATCCCTCCCCGATGACAACCTCTCAGGCACAGTGGACCGTACGGGCGAGACCACTCTGGAAAGCAGGGACCGCCGTCCCTCGCCGAAGGTGCAAACCACGCCGAGCGCGCGGTGAAGCTCTCAGGCACAGATGACAGAGGGGGAGGATGGCAACGCCACGCACGACAGACGCCCATCCTCTCGGGAGTGCCCATGTCAGAGCCCGCGTCCGCGCCACGCGCGACAGCGCTGCGCGAGATTCACGAACAGTCCGGGGCCACCCTGGTCGACTTCGCCGGATGGCTCATGCCCCTGCGCTACGGCAGTGAGACCGCCGAGCACACGGCGGTCCGCGAGGCCGCCGGGCTCTTCGACCTCTCCCACATGGGTGAGATCCGCCTGTCCGGGCCGCAGGCCGCCGAGGCCCTCGACCACGCCCTGGTCGGTCACCTGTCCAAGGTGAAGGTCGGCCGCGCCCGCTACACCATGATCACCGCCGCCGACGGCGGTGTCCTGGACGACCTCATCGTCTACCGCCTCCGCGAGGAGGAGTACCTCGTCGTGGCCAACGCGGCGAACGTGTCCGTGGTCGCCGACGCCCTCACCGAACGGGCCCGGGGCTTCGACGTCGAGGTCGCCGACGAGTCCGCCGAGTACGCGCTCATCGCCGTCCAGGGCCCGCGCGCGGTGGACATCCTGGCTCCGCTGACCGACGCCAAGCTCGACGAGATCCGCTACTACGCGGGCTACGAGCACACCGTGGCCGGGGAGCCCGTGCTGCTCGCCCGCACCGGGTACACCGGCGAGGACGGCTTCGAGATCTTCGTCCGCCCCGCCGAGCGCGCCCCGCACGTGTGGAAGGCCCTCATGGAGGCGGGCGCCGAGCACGGTCTGGTCCCCGCCGG
Organism: Nocardiopsis sp. NPDC049922; assembly: GCF_040660275.1. NCBI lineage: Bacteria > Bacillati > Actinomycetota > Actinomycetes > Streptosporangiales > Nocardiopsidaceae > Nocardiopsis > Nocardiopsis sp. NPDC049922. The sequence continues at coordinate 161,381 of NZ_JBFAME010000011.1, forward strand.
ACTCTCCGCGCGCGACACCCTGCGCATGGAGGCCGGGATGCCGTTGTACGGGCAGGAGCTCACCGCCGACCTCACCCCCTTCGACGCCGGGCTCGGCCGCGTGGTCAAGCTCGACAAGCCGGGTGACTTCGTCGGCCGCGCCGCCCTGGAGGAGGCCGCGCGCACCGCCCGCGAACGCCGCCTCATCGGCCTCGTCGGCCGCGGTCGCCGCCCGCTGCGCAGGGGCCAGGAGGTCCTGCGCGACGGCGCCGTCGTCGGCACCCTCACCAGCGGCGCGCCCTCGCCCACCCTGGGCCGCCCCATCGCCATGGCCTACGTGGACGGCGACCTCGACACCACGACCGGCGCGTTCACCGTGGACGTGCGCGGACGCGGCGAGGACGTCGACGTGGTCGAGCTGCCGTTCTACCAGCGGCGGTCGTGACAGCGGGCCCCAACACCACGGGGCCCACTCGCCCCACGGCCGGATCCCCGATCCGGGGACCGGCACGGACGGGGCGTGACCAGGCGTAGGCCGGGCCGGGGCGCCGTACCGGCGCACGGCAGGATGCACGAATATCTCCAAGGAGAGTCGAAGTGAGCGTTCCCACGGAGCTGGGTTACACCGACAAACACGAGTGGGTCCGGATCGAGGACGGTGTCGCGACCGTCGGGATCACGGCGTACGCCGTGGAGTCGCTGGGCGACATCGTGTTCGTCGAGCCCCCCGCGGTCGGCACCGAGGTGACCGCCGGGGAGACGTGCGGCGAGGTGGAGTCCACCAAGGCCGTCAGTGACGTCTACTCGCCGGTGAGCGGTGAGGTCGTCGAGGTCAACGAGGCGTTGGAGGACGAGCCGGAGTCGGTCAGCTCCGACCCCTACGACGCGTGGCTGTTCCGGGCACGGGTCTCCGAGGAACCCTCCGACCTGCTCTCCGCCGAGGAGTACAAGGCTCTGACCAAGGAAGAGGAGTAGCCCACCGATGGCGACCGACAAGACCCTGCTCAACCAGAGCCTCAGTGAGCTCGACCCGGAGGTGGCGGCCGCGGTCGACGCCGAACTGGGGCGCCAGCGCGACACCCTGGAGATGATCGCCTCGGAGAACTTCGCTCCGCAGGCGGTCCTGGAGGCCCAGGGCACCGTCCTGACCAACAAGTACGCGGAGGGCTACCCCGGCCGCCGCTACTACGGCGGCTGCGAGCACGTCGACGTCGTCGAGCAGCTGGCGATCGACCGCGCCAAGGAGCTGTTCGGGGCCGAGCACGCCAACGTGCAGCCGCACTCGGGCGCCCAGGCCAACACCGCCGTGTACTTCGCGCTGCTCAAGCCCGGTGACACGATCCTGGGCCTGGACCTGGCGCACGGCGGGCACCTCACCCACGGCATGCGGATCAACTACTCGGGCAAGATCCTCAACGCCGTGGCCTACCACGTGCGCGACTCCGACGGCGCCGTCGACTACGACGAGGTCGCGGCGCTGGCCAAGGAGCACCAGCCCAAGATGATCGTGGCGGGCTGGTCGGCCTACCCGCGCCAGCTGGACTTC
>NZ_JBFAME010000012.1:0-159951 GCF_040660275.1 Nocardiopsis sp. NPDC049922
ATTTTCGCGTGTCTGGGTTCGGTCATCCCTGCCCGACCTGCTCGAATCCGGCGTTCGCGTCTTCTCCGGCAAAGCGCGAGAACTCCGGGGCCCTGCCCGACCCCCGGCAGCATTTCAAAGGATGAGCGTCTGATCCGCAGTCAGTCGCTGTCGGGGATACATGAGCGGTTCAGACGGGCTTCGATAGAGGCCCATGCGACGGATATGTGGCCTGCCTGGTCCACGCTATTGGCCTGTTCGGACCTAGCACATCCATGAGCTCACACCACCGAGTGTTACGTTCTGCAACTGGAAAGGTTCGCGGGATTCTCCTTGGTGCGGCCTCTGCGACATCATGGGATTGCTGGCACGAAGCTGGCACGAACTGCGTGGCACGAGGGGGTACGGGGTAACATGCGATAGTACCTGAAACCGCTTCTGACCAGATGAAATGACACCAGGGACCACGAGACAAAACCAGACAAACCTTGACGCATCGCCCTGCTAATGCGGTTAGGTGGCAACGCCTTCCGGGGTTCAAATCCCCGATCCTCCGCAGGTCACGAGGGGTCCGTCGCACACGCGGCGGGCCCTTTGTCGTGCGCTAGTTGCATCTCTAGTTGCATTCGCACGGGGCGTCACCACGTCTCACCCTGTCTCAGGGGAGCGGTGTGAACGACGACGTGTACGTAGGCAACGCGGGCAAGGACGCGGAGCTGGACCGAGGATGGCTCCTCGGACACTTCAAGGACACCGACGATCCTCGCCACAGCGAGGACGTGGAGATCACATGGGGTGCCCACCCACGCGGAGACACCAGAGCACCATGGGTGACGGACGAGCAGCGCACCGCTCTCCTGGTCCTCGTCAGCGGACGCTTCCGCGTCCGTCTCCCCCGACCGCGACGTCCTCCTCCGGCAGCAGGGCGACTACATCGTGGTTCGACATCACCGTCTGGGGTTCGCGGCCCGCAACCCGAGGGGAGAGCGACTGCGACCGGGAGTATCCGTCCACCGTCGGCTCTCCCGAAGGGGAGCTGAAGGAGCGCTACGCCCTGCCCGCCGGCTGCACCGTTCCGGGTCGACGGCGTGTGGAATCGCCTCAGTGACCGCCGACCCTGGTCAGGGAGGTGGCCAGCCGGATCGGGACGGGGACCGGACGTCCCCGGTCCTGGTAGGCCTCCGCGGCGCCCAGAGCGGACAGGGTCAGCCCCGCTCCGAGCGTACGGATCGGGCCGCCCGGGATCGTCCGATCCGGGACACGGGTGAAGGCCGACCTCGACCACTCGTCGCGTTCCCCGAGGGTGAGTGAGGCGAGCACCCTGGCCATCATGCGGGAGGCGGCCAGGCCGTCTCCGGAGTAGCCGGCGGCGTAGTGGACTCCGGGCACCGTCTTCAGCGTCCCCGCGAACGGGAGCGAGGTCACCGAGTACTCGACCGGCGCGGTCCAGGCGGAGTCCACCGGGAGCCCCGCGAGCGTGGGAAAGAGCCGTCGCAGTTGTCGGCGGACCTCGGCGTGGCGCCGTGGCGCCCCCCACAGGCGGCTCTCCGCCGCACGCGTGGTGCCCGTCCCTCCCTTGCCGAACAACAGACGTCCGTCGTGGGTGGTGCGGTAGTAGTTCAACCGCGGACGCGAGTCGGTGACGGCGGTCGCCCCGTCCCAGCCGAGTCCTTCCAGGGCGTGCGGCGCCGGTTTCGTGACCAGGGTGTCGCTGGCCAGGGTGACCATCGTGCGCCCCAGGTCCTCGATGTTGGCCGCCCACGCGTTGACCGCCAACACGACCCGGTCCGCGACGATCCCGCCGCGGGGGGTGGTGACCCGCGGGCCCGTCCGCCCCCTGGCCAGCCGGACCAGGGGGGTGTGCTCATGGATCCGGACGCCTTGGTCCAGGGCGACCCGGCGCAGCCCCCGGGCCAGGAGGGCCGGTTGCAGCGTGGCGCATCCGGGGTCGACGACCCCGCCGAAGTGGTGTTCGGTGCCCACCGCCTGTCCGGCCTCCTCCCGGGAGAGTTCGCGCAGGGGTTCGACACCGGCCTTCGCCAGACCCTCCACCGTGCTTCGCCACGCCTCCCCCTGGGCTGGTGAGGTGGCCGCCCACAGCCAGGAGGCCCGCCGGTACTCGATGTCCAGTCCATGGAGGTCCGCGAAGGCGAGGATGTCCTCGACCGCGCGAGCCGACTCCTCGCCCAGGTGGCGGGCCTCCTCATGGTTGTGGCTGATGCCCAGGAGCGAGCCGAAACGGCCCCACAGGGGCATGAGGAACCCGGCGTTGGTACCGCTGGCCCCTCCCCCGCACACGTCCGCGTCGATGAGCACGATGTCGGTCCCGGGAGCACGGCGCAGGATCTCCAGCGCCGTCCACAGGCCCGTGAAACCTCCGCCGACCACGCACACGTCACACCTGAGGGCGCCCTCGAGCGCGGGTGAACGTCCGTCGTCGGGTTCCCTGGCGAACGCCTCCCGCAGCCAGAAGGAGCGGTGGTCCGGGGCTGGCACACCCTTGGCGGGCCAGGAGGGAGGGAGGACGAGGTCGGTCATGGCGGAACTCATCTCGGGCTCGGGGCGTCGTCGGTCACCGTCGGTGGGGGCCCGATCGTAGGCCGACGGCCTCCGTCGCCTCCACTACGCGAACGGGTAGGCGGGGTCAACGGTCCGCGGCGTCCAGGGGAACGGTGTCCAGGAACCCGGTGATGGCGTCGGTCCACTCGCGCGCGCACTCGTCCGCGACAGCGTGCCCGCAGTCGAGTTCCACCAGCCGGGCGCCGTCGATACCGGCGAGCAGTTCACGGGAGTGGCCCGGGCTGACCAGGAGGTCGTCGGTCGGGGAGACCACCAGTGTGGGCACCGTGACGTGGGCGAGGTCCCCGCGTACGTCGACCCCGCGGAGCAGTTCCAACTGCGCGCCGCTCCCCGTGGGAACGGCCTCCTGGAAACGGGAGATCTGTGCGCGTATCTGCTCGTGGCTGCGTCCGTCCAGCCAGGCGCGGCTGTTCACGAGCAGTGACAGGTAGGCGGCCAGGACCTCGGGGTTCTCGGAGCGCTCCAGAGCGCGCCAGGTGTCCACCGCCAGGCGCAGCCGTGGGCTCGGGGCGGCCAGGCCCGCGGACAGGACGAGCGCCCGCACCCGGTCGGGGTGGCGGGTCGCCGCACGGACCGCGACCGCCGTTCCCATGGAGAACCCCACCACCGCGAAGGTGCCGAGCCCGGCCTCGTCGGCGGAGCCCACGACGCGGTCGGCGAGGAGATCCAGGCTCAGCGCGTCGTCGGTGGGAGGCTGCGCCCCGGATCCGGGGTAGTCGGCCCCCACCACCGTGTACCGCTCGGCGAGGGCCGGAAGCAGCGGCCCGAAGCTGTCCTGGACGTCACTGCCGGCACCGTGCGCGAGGAGCAGGCCGGGACCCGATCCTGTGATCAGAGGGGGTGTCGTCGGTGTCATACGGCGATTATCGCGACGGGTCACGAGGGAGGGACACTGCGCGAACAGGTAGTCCGGCCGCTCAGGCCAGCGCGGCGGAGAGCACGTCGGCGAACCCGGTCAGCCGATCGCCGTGCCGGTCGCTGCGCCAGACCAGGCCGAGGGCGGACTCGGGCATCCCGCTGACGGGGACGTACGCGATGTCCGGCCGCCGGTTGTACCCGGCGGTGGCCCCGCACACCAGCATCGCGCCCTGACCCGACGCGACCAGTGTCAACGCCTCCTGAAGGGTGCTCGCCCGCCCCTGCTGGGGGATGCTCCTCCCCAGGGGGGTGGTCCGTGGCGAGTGCACCCGCCGCCAGTAGGAGGGCGCTTGGTCCGCCAGCGGGATCAGGCGGATTCCCGCCAGCTCCTCGGCCCCCAACTCCTCCCGTGCGGCCAGCGGGTGGCCCGAGGACAGGGCCAGAACCTGGGGCTGCCGTGAGAAGGTCAGGCCGAGGGTCAGGTCGTCCTCCTCCACCGGCAGCAGGACGACGGCCGCGTCGACCCCGCCCCCCCGCACCGAGCTGAAGGGGTCCGCCAGCGGGATCTCCACGATGTCGACCTCGAGCTCGGGGTTGTCGCGCTGGAACACGGTGATCGCCCTGGCGACGGGCTCGTAGACGGCGCCCTGGAAACCGATCCGCACCCGCTCCCGGCTGCCCCGGGCCCGGTCGCGAGCGTCCTCGACCACGCCGACCAGTGTGCTGTAGGCGGGGCGCAGCGACTCCAGGAAGTCGGCGCCGAAGGCGGTGAGGCGGACCCTCCGGCTGGTGCGTTCCACCAGGCGTGCGCCGATCCGGTTCTCCAGCGAACGCAGCAGCTGGCTGACCCTGCTCTGGGAGAGGTAGAGGCGTTCGCCGGTCCGGCCGAAGTGGAGTTCCTCCGCCAGAACGAGGAAGCACTCGAGCTCACGGACCTCGATCGTGTACGCCACTTCCCGCCTCCAACGCCGCACCCTGGTGTGACCCTCGTCTCCCGCGCCCCCATGAGGCTGGATCGATAAGTCTGAGTCATCGAATTATGAGGGATTCCCTGTTGTTCGTCGATGCGGTCCACCCTTGACTGGCCCCATGTCGCACTCCGAGACCGATTCCTCCACACGAACACCACCCCTGTCCCCCGCACGGGGATGGCTCGCCGTCGTCGCCGTGGCCTTCGGCACCTTCACCGTCGTCACCTCCGAGATGCTGCCGGTGGGACTGCTGACCCCCATCGGCGACGGTCTTGACGTCACCGAGGGCACCGCCGGGCTGACCCTGACCATCACGGGCCTGGTCGCGGCGGTGTCCGCGCCGTTCGTCCCCACGGTGATCGGGCGCACGGACCGCAGGCTCGTGCTCGTACTGCTGATGGCCCTGCTCGCCGCCGCCAACCTGGTGTCCGCCTGGGCTCCGACCTTCGCCGTGATGGTCCTGGCCCGCGTTCTCGTCGGCCTCGGCATGGGGGGTGTCTGGGCCCTGGCAGCCGGGCTCGCCCCCCGCCTGGTGCCCGAACGGTCGGTCGGATCGGCCACGTCGATGATCTTCTCCGGCATCGCCGTGGCCTCCGTCCTCGGGGTGCCCGTGGGCGCCTACATCGGCGCCCTGGCCGGCTGGCGTACGTCCTTCGTCACGTTCGCGGGGCTGGCCCTGCTGCTGGCGGCGGCCATGGCGCTGCTGCTCCCCCCTCTGCCCGCCGAGCGGAGCTCCCGGCTCAGCGGCATCACCGGCCTGCTGCGCAATCCGAAGGTGACCACCGGACTCGCCATCGCGGTGTTCCTCGTGACCGCCCACTTCGCCGCCTACACCTATGTCCGCCCCGTCCTCGAGGGAACCGCGGGCATCGGTGCGGGGATGATCGGCACCATGCTCCTGGTCTACGGAATCGCCGGTATCGTCGGGAACTTCGCCGCCGGGCCGAGGGCGATCCGGGCTCCGCGGGCCACCCTCGTCGTGCTCAGCGTCGCCCTGGGCGGCGCGGTGTTCCTGATCCCGGCGATCGGCGTCACCGTGCTCGTGGCCGGTCTGCTCATGGTCGTGTGGGGCCTGGCCTACGGCGGTGTGTCCGTCAGTGCCCAGACCTGGATGATGCTCTCCGCCCCCGAGGAGCGCGAGGGCGTCTCGTCGCTGTTCGTCGGTGTCTTCAACGGGAGCATCGCGCTCGGCGCCCTCGTCGGCGGGTTCGTCCTGGACGGTGCGGGCGGCACGACCCTGATGTGGTTGTCCACGGCCCTGGCCGTGATCGCGCTCCTGGTCACCCTGTTCGGCAGGGCTCCCGCCAGGACGAGCTGACCTCGCCCCCGAGACCCGCGGGGCCCGCCCCTGGCCGGTCGCCCACCGGACCGGGGCGGGCCACCACCCCGGCGATCCACGTTCCCGAAACGACGATGAGGTGTCCCGTGGCTGAGATGACCGCTCCGACCATCCGCACGGAAACGGTGTCGGCTTGGAAGGAGGAGCACCGTCCGCTCCTGGACCGCGCGATGCGGGCCGTGGCGGACCGTGAGTACTGGAACGCCTATGAGGAGGACCGCGCCGCCTACGGCCCCGACGCGGAGAAGGCCGGCGAACGGCTCTTCCGTGAACAGCTGGACCGCCCCTTCGAACTGGAGCAACCCGGTACCGACGGGTGGGTCGGCCCGGGAGGTGAGCGCTCACCGTTCGGCTTCGACCTGGGTGTCTCCTACCCGCACTCCCGACCCGAGGTGCTCCTGCCGGCGGTCAGCGGGGCAGCCGCCGCCTGGGCTGAGGCCGACCCCTGGACCCGGGCCGCCGTCTGCGCGGAGACCCTGTCCCGGATCAACGCCGACTCGCACGCCTTCGCCCACGCCGCCGCGCACACGAGCGGGCAGGGGTCCCTGATGGCCTTCCACGCCGGGGCCGCCCACGCCCAGGACCGGGGGTTGGAGGCCGTCGCCCAGATCCTGTCCGAACAGACCCGGCTCCCCGACAGGGTCCTGTGGCGCAAGCCGACCGGACAGGGCTGGGAGACACTGACCAAGTCCTTCTCCAGCGTCCCGCGCGGTACGGGCCTGGTCGTGGGCGGCGCCGTGGTCCCCGTGTGGAACACCTACCCCGGCCTCTTCGCCTCCCTCGCCGCGGGCAACGGAGTGGTGGTCAAACCGCACCCTCGCGCCGTGCTGCCACTGGCGATGACCGTGCGCACGGCCCGTCAGGTCCTGAGGGAGGCCGGATTCTCCCCCAACACGGTGTGTCTGGCGGTGGAGCGACCCGGGGAGGAGCTGGCCCGGGTCCTGGCCAGGCGCCCCGAGGTGCGCGTCGTGGACTACACCGGAACCTCCGCCTTCGGCGAGTGGCTCGAGGAGAACTGCCCCCAGGCCTTCGTCTTCACCCAGAAGAGCGCGGTGAACCCCCTGCTGGTGGAGTCCACCGACGACTACTCGGGGCTGGTCGAGAACCTCGCCTTCACCCTGGCCCTGTACAGCGGACGCCTGTGCACGGCACCCCAGAACCTGTTCGTTCCGGAGGCCGGGATCGCGACCGATCAGGGGCACCGGAGCCTGGAACGGTTCGTCGGCGACGTCGGGGACGCCGTGACCGGGCTGCTGTCCGACGGAGCGCCCTCCGCCGAGCTCCTCGGGGCGATCGGGGACGAGTCGGTCCTGGAAGCCTGGGATCGGGCCGCGTCAGGTGCACTGGGCGAGGTGCTCTACCGCGGTCCGCGCGTCACCCATCCGGCGTATCCGGAGGCCCTGTTCCGATCGCCTCTGCTCGTCCGCGCCGCGCCGGGGGCCAACACGACGCTCACGGAGTACCCGGGCCCGGTCGGTTTCGTGGTGCCCACGGCCTCCGCCGAGGAGGCCCTGCGGTTCATGGGGCACTCCGCCCGTACCGGAGGAACCCTGACAGCCGGCCTGCACACCACCGATGTCGCACTCATGGAGCGGGCCGAGCGGTTCGCGAGGGAGTACGGGGTCCACCTGTCCGTCAACCTGACCGGGCCGTGGCTCCTGACTCAGTCCTCGGTCTTCTCCGACGTCCACGGGAGCGGCGCCAACCCCGCGTCGAACTCGGCGGACCTGCGGGGCGCCTTCCTCACCTCGCGTTTCACGGTCGTGGGCGTACGGCGCCGGATCCGGGAGACGGGATAGGGCCGGGGTAGGGACGCAGGATGCCCAGGAGTTCCACACGTGAGCTCGCACCGTAGACGCGGAAGAGTTTCTTGAGGTGGTAGTTGACGGTGTTGGGAGAGATGGTCAGCCGCCGTGCCACCTGGCGGTTGGTCATCCCCTCGGCGACCAGCCGAACGATGCTGCGTTCCTGCTCGGTGAGCGGTCGGGGCCCGGTCCAGGCGGCGTCCGGGGCCGTGTCGGCCGGTACCTCGGGCGTGGTCCGCTCGGTCCAGGCCCGGTCGGTCTCCCGTCGCATCACGAGCCGCCACTCCTCCGGCACCATGTCGGAGATGACCTGGTGCGCCAGGGGGCTCGGGAAGGCGAGACGGGGGCCCGTCGTCAACAACCCGGCGCACCGCGCCTCCTCGACCAGTGGCAGAAGCTCGGCCGGACCCACACCCAGCAGCTCCCGTAAGCGGTCGGGGAACGTGTCGCCGTCGAGTACGGCCATCACCCGCAGGAACTGGCGGCACTCCGGAGAGCACTCGTCGAGAGCGGCCTCCGCCCAGCGGTAGAGCCGTTCGGGAAGCTGGTCCGCCACCAGCCACGCGTCCGCTCCGTTGACGAGGACCGCGCGCTCCTCCAGCAGCCCCCGCAGCAGTTCGACCACCAGCTGGGGGTTCCCGTTCGCCTGCCCCACCAGGCGGACGAGGTCCTCGGAGGGCCTGGCGCCGAGCACGTCGGCGGTCAGCTCGCGGACGGCCCGGGCGCCGAGTCCGCCGAGCCCGATCCGCACGGGCACCCTTCCCGGGGAGGACAGCCGTGAGTCCAGGCGCCGGGTACCCGTGCCCGGCCTGCGCGCCACCAGCCAGACCCCTCCGTCGCCGCACCGGCTCCGTCCAAACACGAGGTCGTCGATCTCCGGGCCGCTCATCCGGTCGACGTCGTCCACCACGACGAGGCGGCGCCCCGAACCCTCACGCGGTTCGCGGATGCCCGGTCCTCCCCGTTCCCGCGGGGCGCCCGTGTGCACGCTGTACCCCCGCTCGCGGGCGAGCTCCATGCACTCGTGGAGGAAGCGCGTCCGTCCCGATCCCACCCTCCCCTCCACGAGCACGAGCGTGTCGCCCCCGACCGGGGCGTTCCCGAGGACACCGAGGACCTCGGACAGTTCCCGGTCACGGCCGCGGAGTGGGAGGACACCGGTCGTGACCGACGTGGACGCGTCGAACACTGCGCTTCTCACGAGAGCTCTCCTGTACGTACGTTCGGGCTGTGGGCTGTGCCGCCCGTGGTGTGGGACCGGAGGGGACCGTCACCGGTCCGGGAGGGGGCCCGGGAGCACGACGCTGAGGAGTGCCTCCACCTCGTCGGCGGTGGGCTTGTTCTCGCTCAACAGTGTCTGGAGCAGGAAGCCGTCGATCATCGCGACGACGACGCGGGCCCGTACGGGGTCGTCGGTGTAGCAGCGCGCGAACGCCGAGACCGCGACCAGCCACCGGTCCGTGGCCTCGCGCAGGTGGGGGCGGCGTGCCGCGAGCAGGAAGAGTTCGTACTCGGCGAGCAGACGGCCGGGCTCCGCCGCGACCCTCGCCAGGAGTTCGGCGAGCTCCCGTCGACGGTCCCCTCCCGAGGACAGTCGGCGCATCCGTTCGGAGTCCTCGTCCATGACACAGGTCAGGGCGGCGGCCAGCAGGTCGCCCAGCCCGGTGAAGTAGTAGGTGGTGGAGGACGTGGGCAGTCCCGCCTCCTGGGAGACCGTGCGGTGGCTGACGCCCGAGACACCGTCGCGTTCGATGACCCGCAGGGTGGCCTCGATCAGGGCCCGCCGACGCAGCTCGCCCTTCGGATAGCGCCTGTCCAGCCGTTTCATGTCTTCCCCCGGCTCCTGATGGGAGTGCGCGGAGCGACCCGGAAAAATGGGACACTCGTCCCATTTTCTACCCCCTGATCACGCCTCCCACAAGCCGAAGGTGACGCACACCACCCCTCCCCTCCGGAGGGGAGGGGTGGTGTGCGTCACCCCGGGAACCCCGACTACCCCTTCGGGCGAAACCCTACCCGATTTCGCAGTTTTCACCCAAGTAGTTCACGCTTAAACTAAACATGAAATTCCCCGGCGTTAGCCGATTCCATAAAGGCCATCCCCCTCTTCGGCGCCATCTGAAGGCGAGCACCAACCTCTTCTGAAACGAGTTGTGCACACGATGGACACAGAACACCGGTTCCCCCTGAACGGCTACCAGCGCGATATCTGGGCGGCCGAGTCCCGTTCCGCGCAGAGCCCGCAGTTCAACGTCGCCATCAGCGAACGACTGGAGGGAGACGTCGACACCGACCTTCTGCGCGACTGCCTGGAACGTGCTCTGCGCAGACACGACGCCTTCCGGCTCCGCTTCGGCGAGGGCGCCGGGGGAACCCCCTGGGCCGGCCTCGCGGAGAACGGCGCCACCGACGGCGACCTCGTGGAGACCGTGGATCTGAGCGGCGAGGAGGATCCGGGCGCGGCCGCCCGGGACTGGACGGAGCAGGCCCTGTACCGCCCCCTCGGCGACCTGCGCGGGGGACGCGCCTTCCAGGCCGCCCTGGTCATCGAACGGAAGGACGCCGTCCGCCTCTTCCTCAAGGCGCACCACATCGTCACCGACGCCTGGGCGCTGAACAGCGTCACCCTGGAGATCCTCGACGAATATCGTGAACTCTCCCTCGGAAAGACGCCGACGGAGCCAGGGGCGACCGCAGCCACGAATTCGATCAGGCCCACTCGCGACAGATCCGGACCAGCGGAACACGAGGGCGACCGAGAATTTTATCGGGAGGAACTCAGAGAGGCCTCCCCCGCACTGTTCACGCGTTCGGTTTCCGGAGTTTCAGAACGAGGCCGGCATTCGTTCACCATCGACGGTAAAACCGTTCGCCGTGTGCTGGAGGCGGGGGCCTCCCCCTTCGCCTACCTGGCCACCGCGCTCGCCGCCTGCCTGTCCCGTGTGCACCGCTCTCCCGAAACGATCCTGGGCGTCCCGTTCCTGAACCGGCGAACCGACGAGGAGCTGTCGGTCGTCGGTCAGTTCGCGAACAACCTGCCCCTGCGCGTCAGGGTGGACGAGGGGGTTCCGCTGCTCGACCTCGCCGGTCAGGTGCGCGAACGCCTGCGCGAACTGCGCCGCCACGAGCGGTTGCCCTTCGGCGAGATCCTCCGGGAGGCCCCCGTCCGCGGCGACGGCCCCCGGCGCCTGTTCGACGTCACCGTCTCCTACCTGCGCTACCCGCGTCCCTCCCCGCTGCCCGGTGTCCGGCGCGACACCACGATCATGGCGCCGGTCCACGAGGAGAACGCGCTCTCGGTCATGGTCCACGCCTTCGAGGACGAGGACGACCTGCGGATCGACATGGACTTCGCGCGCGACGTCTTCGACGGCGACTTCGGCGCCGAGGCCCTGGCCGGGCACGTCCAAGAGCTCGTCCGCAAGGGCCTGGACCTGCGTGAACTTCCGCTGTCGGCGCTGTCCATGCTCACCGCCGAGGAGTACGAGGACGTGGTGCGCCTGCGGCAGGGAGAGACGACCCGCTACCCCCGTGAGAAGACGCTGCACGAGTTGTTCGCCGAACAGGCCGCGCGGACCCCCGACCTGACGGCCGTACTGGACGACGCCTCGGGCACCAGCCTGACCTACTCCGAACTGGACCGGGCTGCCAACCAGGTCGCGCGGGCCCTGATCGCCGACGGGGTGGGCCCCGACGAGCGGGTCGCCGTGGTGGCCGAACGCGGGCCCGAACTCCTGCCCGCCCTCCTGGGTGTGTTGAAGGCCGGTGGCGCCTACGTGCCCGTCGACCCCGGATACCCGGAGGCGCGCGTCCGGCTGCTGCTGGACGAGAGCGGGGCACGGGCCGTGCTGACCAGTGAGGGGGTGCGGGTCGAGGTGGCCGACGCCACCCCGGTCCACCGCGTCGCCGACCTCCTCCACGGCCCCGACGCCCGGCTCGCTCCGGTCGCGCGCTCCGACGACCTGGCCTACGTCATCTACACCTCCGGGTCCACCGGGCGGCCCAAGGGGGTCATGGTCGAGCACCATTCGGTGGTCAACCGGCTGTCCTGGATGCAGCGTCGCTACCCGATCGGGCCGGGGGACACCCTGCTCCAGAAGACCCCGATCTCCTTCGACGTCTCGGTCTGGGAGCTGTTCTGGTGGGGCTCGGTGGGCGCCAGGGTGGCCCTGCTGCCCCCCGGCGGTGAGAAGGATCCCCGGGAGATCGCGCGCGCCGCCCGTCGGCACCGGGTCACGGCCGTGCACTTCGTCCCCTCCATGCTCGGCCCCTTCCTCGACCTGTTGGAGGACGAACCGGAGCTGCGCACGGGCCTGGACGCGCTCAGGTACGTCTTCTGCAGCGGCGAGGCCCTGCCCGCCGGGCGGGTCCAGCAGTTCAACCGCGTGTTCGGCGCGGCCTCGCGCACGGGCTCCGAGGTCGCCGCGCCCCGGCTCGTCAACCTCTACGGGCCCACCGAGGCCGCGGTGGACGTCAGTTACCACGACCTTCCGTCCGCCGACGAGGGGCCCGTGACCCGCGTGCCGATCGGGCGCCCCGTCGAGAACACCACCCTCTACGTGCTCGGGGAGCACGGCGGCCCCCAGCCGGTCGGGGCGCCCGGGGAGCTGCACATCGGCGGCGTCCAGGTGGCCCGGGGCTACCTCGACCGGCCGGAGCTGACCGCGGAGCGCTTCCTCAAGGACCCGTTCAACCCCGGCGGACGCCTCTACCGCACCGGTGACCTGGCCCGTCTGCTCGCCGACGGCACCATCGAGTACCTCGGCCGCATCGACGGCCAGGTCAAGATCCGGGGCAACCGCGTGGAGCTGGGGGAGGTGGAGAGCACCCTGGTCGGCATCGACGGGATCCGCGAGGCCGCCGTGGTCGACCACCGCCCCGAGGGTAGGGGCACCCTGCTCGTGGCCTACTACGCGGCCCGGCGGGAGTTCACCCCCGCCGAACTCCGCGAGCACCTGTCCGGGGCGCTGCCCGAGTACATGGTGCCCTCACTGTTCGTCCGTGTGGACCGTGTCCCGCTCACCCCCAACGGCAAGACCGACCGCCGGGCCCTGCCGGCCCCCGAGCTGCCCGGCGGAGGCGCTGACGGCGGCGCACCTCGTAACGGGACCGAGGCCGCGCTGGCACGCGTGTGGGCCGAGGTACTCGGTGTCCGGGAGGTCGGCGTCCACGACGACTACTACGCGCTGGGCGGGGACTCGATCACGATGCTGCGCGTGCGCGCGCTGGCCGAGCGGGAGGGGATCGGCTTCTCCCTCTCCGACCTGGTGGCCGAGCCGACCGTGGCGGGTCTGGCCGCGCGGTGCACCCGCGTCGAGGCGACCGGGAACACGGCGGATCAGGCCCCGTTCGCCCTGGTCTCCAGGATGGACCGGGCCAGGCTCGAGGGCCGTGCGGACGCCTACCCCCTCACGCGGCTCCAGCTCGGCCTGCTCTACCACTCCCGCGAGCACGAGGACAGCGCCGTCTACAAGGACGTGTTCCGCTACAGTCTCGCGCTGCCCTGGGACGAGTCGGCCATGCGAACGGCCTTCGCGCGGCTCCTGGCCCGCCATCCGGTGCTGCGTTCGTCCTTCGCCCTGGCGGGGTACTCCGAACCGCTCCAGGTGGTGGAGCACACCGTGGAGGGCGCGCTGTCGGTCACCGACCTGCGCGACGAACCCGTCGAGCGGGCCGAGGAGGCCGTCGTCGGGTACATGCGCGAACGCAGGGTGCACCCCTACGAGTTCGACAGGGCGCCGCTGCACCACTTCCGGTTCTTCGTCCTGCCCGGGTCCGTGGAGCTGGTGCTCAGCTTCCACCACGCCATCCTCGACGGCGGCAGTGTGGCCAACCTGGTCAGCGAGCTGCTCCGGGACCACCTGCGCACCATGGGGCTGGACATCGACGCGGTGCCCGAGCTCCCCCTGCCCTCCCCGGCGCTGCACGTGGCCGACGAGCGCGCCGCGCTGGACTCCGAGGAGTCGCGCGCCTACTGGAGGCGCACGCTCGAGGGCGCCGTGCCCCCGCTGCTGGAGGGGTTCGCCCCCCACCAACGGCCCCGTGGGGAGGAGGGTCTGGTGGTGCGGGAGGTCAGGCTGCCCGAACCGCTGTGCCGGGCGGTCGGTGCGCTGGCGCGGGAACGCGAGGTACCGGTCAAGTCGGTGCTCTTCGCCGCGCACACCACCGTCCTGCGTGTCCTGTCCGGCCAAAGGGACCTGACCACGGGACTGGTGACCCACGGCCGACCGGAGGTGGAGGGCGCCGACCGGATCTGCGGCCTGTTCCTCAACACCATGCCGGTGCGCGTGACCGCCGACCCCGACACCTGGTTCGACGCCGTACGCGAGGTCGTGGCGCGCGAACGTGAGAGCCACGCCCACCGCCGCGTGCCCCTGGCGACCATCCAGGAGGACCTGGGCGGGGCGTCCCTGGTGGACACCGCGTTCAACTACATCCACTTCCGCCAGCTCGGCCCGGTGTTCGAGCTGCCCGGCGTGGCCGACCTCGGCTTCCAGGCCTGGGAGGAGACCAACTTCGCCCTGTTGGTCAACGCGATGGCCGACCCCGTCGACGGCCGGATCACCCTGCGCCTGGACCTGTCCGGCCGCCGGTTCACACCCGAGCAGGGCGACCTGTACGCCGACACGTTCGTGCGGGTCCTGCGGCTGCTGGTCGAGCACCCGGACGGGCAGGCGGACCCCTCCCCTCTGGCCGAACCGGTCCCCGAAGCGGTGGACACCGCCCCTCGGCCGGATGTGGTCCGCCTGTTCGGGGAGCGAGCCGGGCGGAGCCCGGACCGCACGGCCCTGGTGTTCGGCGACCGGACGTGGACCTACGCCGAACTGGACGGGGAGTCCGAGCGCGTCGCCCGGTCCCTGCTGCGCATGGGCGTGCGGCCCGGAGACCGGGTGGGCGTGGCCATGGTCCGCTCCCCGGAGACCGTCGCCACCCTGGTGGGCATCGGCCGGGCCGGCGCGGCGGTGGTACCGCTCGACACCTCCTACCCGGTGCGGCGCCTGCGCATGATGGTGGAGCGGGCCGACCCGGTCCGGATCGTCGCCCACGAGCGCCACGCGCACCTGGTCGAGGACGGCGAGCGCCTGCTGACCGCCGAGTCCCTGTTCGACGGCACGGCCGCACCCCCGACCGGTGAGGGCCCCGAACTCCCCCGGATCGCCCCGGAGGACGAGGCCTACGTGCTGTTCACCTCCGGCTCCACGGGACGGCCCAAGGGCGTGTCCATGCCGCACCGCTCCCTGGCCAACCTCGTCGCCTGGCAGAACGCGCGGCCCAGCGGAGCGGTGGGCGGACGCACCCTCCAGTACGCGCCGATGAGCTTCGACGTGTCCTTCCAGGAGCTGTACTCCACGCTGTGCGGCGGCGGAACCCTGGTCCTGGTCACCGAGGAGCTGCGCCGGGACATGCCCGAGCTGCTCCGGCTCATGGACAGGGAGGGCGTGGAGCGGGTGTTCCTGCCCTACGTGGCCCTCCAACGCCTGGCCGAGGCCGCCGACGGACTGGGACTCCTCCCCCGGAGGTTGCGGGTCCTGGCCTCCTCCGGCGAACAGCTGCGCGTGACCGACGAGATCCGGCGGTTCTGCGCCGGGCTGGGCGAGGTGGTCCTGGAGAACCAGTACGGACCCACGGAGAGCCACGTCGTCACGGCCCACACGATGGAGGGCGACCCCGCGGACTTCCCCGCGCTGCCGCCGATCGGCACGGCCGTCGACGGAGCCCGGGCCCTGGTCCTGGACGGGCGGCTGCGTCCGGTCCCCGTCGGGGGCAGGGGCGAGATCCACCTGGGCGGGGTGTGCTTGGCCGACGGTTACGTGGGCCTGCCCGAACTCACCCGGGAACGCTTCCATGGAGAGGGCTCCGGACGCCTCTACCGCACCGGAGACGTCGGCATGGTCCTGCCCGGCGGCGACGTGGTGTGCCTGGGCCGTTCGGACCGGCAGGTCAAGGTGCGCGGCTTCCGGGTCGAGCCCGCCGAGGTCGAGTTGGCGATCAACGCGGCGGCGTCCTCCGGCCTGGGCGTGCTCCGCGAGGTCGCCGTGGTCGCCCGGCGGCGCGAGGGCCAGGACACCTTCCTCGCCGCCTTCCTGGTCGGCGATCCCGGGCGCTCGGACCTGGAGGCACTGCGCCGCCGACTGCGCTCGACCCTGCCCGAGTACATGGTGCCCTCGCACCTGGAGTGGCTGGAAGCCATGCCGCTGACGCCCAGCGGCAAGCGCGACGACGCGGCGCTGGGCCGGGCCGTGCTGACGCGGGGCGACGCCGATGAGCGGACGGCGCCCCGCGACGCGCGGGAACGGGCCCTCGCCGAGATGCTCGCCGACCTGTTGGGCGTCGCCGACCTGGGCGTGCACGACGACGTGTTCGACCTGGGCGCCACCTCGATCACCGCGATGCGGCTCGTCGTCCTGATCGAGAAGCGCTTCGGGGTCAGTGTTCCGCTGTCGGAGTTCGTGTCGGCGCCGACCGTCGCCGCGTTGGCCGAGCGCGTCGGCGCGGCCGAGGACGGTGGCGGGGCGGCCTCCGCCGAGTTCGACCCGCTCGTGCCGATCCGGCCCGAAGGAGACCAGCCGCCGCTGTTCTACGTCCACCCCATGGGCGGCAACGTGCTCTGCTACGTACCGTTCGTCCAGCACCTGCCCGAGGGACGGCCCTTCTACGCGCTGCAGGCGGCCGGGACCGACGCCGGGACCGAGCCGGTGCACGGCGTGGAGGAGATGGCCCGCGGCTACGTGGCGGCGATCCGCCGGGTCCAGCCCGAGGGGCCCTACCACATCGGCGGCTGGTCCTTCGGCGGGTTCGTCGCCTTCGAGATGGCGCGCCAACTACGGGCCGCCGGCCAAGAGGTCGCCTCCCTGGTCCTGCTCGACACCACCGCGCTCAACCCCGGGCGGCGGCCCTGGACCGACGACGACGCCCTGATCGGCTGGTTCTTCTGGGAGCTGCTGTGGCTGGAACGCGGCGGCGAGTCCCCGGAGGTGGTGATCCCCGACGAACTCACCACCCTGGAGGAGAAGTTCGAGTTCATCACCCGGCTGGCGGTCGAGGAGGGGGTGCTGCCGCCCGGCAGTACCGGCACGATCGTGCGCCGCCTCTTCCACCTGTACGAGGCGAACTGGCGGTCGGCCTTCGCCTACCGGCCCGAGGGGGCGGATCTGGACGCGGTACTCGTCCACGCCCTGGAACCGCTGCCCGACGTGCTGCGGAACATGCACTCGGCGATCGGAAGCATGCACGCCGACCCCGCCAACGGGTGGCGCGAACACACCTCGGGGCGTCTGACCGTCGTCGACGTGCCCGGTGACCACCTCACGATCATGGAGGAGCCCCACGTGGCCGAGGTCGTACGAGCCGTCCTGAACGCGGCGGCACCGCAGCGGGACGAGGAGGGCTGAGATGGGTGAGCCAAGGACGGCGATCGTCGTCGGAGCCGGCATCGGCGGCCTGACCGCCGCGATCGCGCTGCGCAGGGTCGGCGTGGACGTGCGCGTGTACGAGCGCGCACCCGAGATCCGGGCGGCCGGGTTCGGCCTCTCGGTGATGAGCAACGCCGTGGCGGCGCTGGACTCCCTCGACATCGACCTGGGGCTGGACAAACGCGGCAGGACGTTGGACACCTACCACGTCAGGGACACCCGGGGCCGGCTGATCCGGGAGTTCCCCTTCCCGGAGATCATCGGCCGCCTCGGCGTACCGAGCGTGTGCATCAGCCGCGCCGACCTGCTGACCGCCCTCCAGGAGGAGGCCGCCGGGATCCCCATCCAGCTGGGCCGGGCCGCGGAGCGGTTCGAGACCGACGGAGACCGGGCCAGGCTCCACCTGGCCGACGGGGCCGAGGACGAGGCCGACCTGCTGGTGGGCGCTGACGGGTTCCACTCGGTCGTGCGCCGCCAGATCGCCGGCCCCGAGCCGGCCCACGACAGCGGCTACATCTGCTGGCTGGGAATCACCGACTACGAGCACCCCGGGTTCAGGCCCGGGTCGGTGGTGCACTACTGGGGCGACGGCCAGCGGTTCGGGCTGGTGGACATCGGCCACGGCCGCCTGTACTGGTGGGCGACCAAGAACATGCCCGCCGAGCGGTCCGCGCACTGGGACGGCGGCAAGGCCGAGGTGCTGCGGGCCCTGTCCGGCTGGCCCGACGAGGTCCGCGAAGCGGTCCGGGTGACCCCGGAGTCGGACATCCTCGGCATCCCCTCCAGGGACCGCACGTTCCTGGAGCGCTGGGGGCACGGACCGGTGACGCTCCTGGGCGACGCCGCGCACCCGATGTTGACCAGCCTGGGACAGGGGTCGGCGATGGCGATCGAGGACGCCGCCGTGCTCGCCCACACGCTGCGGGACGCCTCGGACGTGCCCTCCGCGCTGCGCGCCTATGAGGACGCCCGCCGCGAGCGCACCCGCGGCATCGTCGAGGCGACCCGGGCCATCAGCGACTTCGAGCAGTCGGAGGGGCCGGTACGCCGCAGGGTGCGGGACGCCTACTTCCGCCTGATGCCCCACAGGGCGCTGGTGGGCCGCCTCGAACCCGCGCTGACCTTCCCCGGACCCGTGACGAAAGGATGAGGCCCATGACGCACACCCCCTCCCCCCTGGCCGTGGTGGTGACCGGAGCCTCCTCCGGCCTGGGCCGTGAGACCGCTCTGGACCTGGAGGACCGCGGTTTCCGCGTGGTCGCCGGAGTACGGCGCGTCGAGGACGGGGAGAAGCTGGTCGCCGAGTCCCTGCACGGCCGGGTCGTCCCCCGGTTGGTGGACGTGACAGACGACGGGTCCGTGGCCGCCTGCGCGCGGTTCTGCGAAGAGGAGCTCGGCGGCCTGTGGGGGCTGGTGAACAACGCCGGGATCTGCGTCTCGGCGCCCCTGGAATGTGTGGACAGCGAACGGATGCGCCAGCAGCTGGAGACCAACGTGGTCGGTCAGCTCGCCATGATCCGCGCGCACCTGCCGCTCCTGCGCCGGAGCCGGGGGCGCGTCGTCAACGTCACCTCGGGGTTGGGCAGGGTCGCCGTTCCCTACATGGGGGCCTACTCCGCCGCGCAGTTCGCCAAGGAGGCGATGAGTGACGCGCTGCGTCGCGAGGTGGCTCCGAGCGGCGTGCGGGTGTCGGTGGTCCAACCGGGGGCGATCCGGACCCCGATCTGGGACAAGGTGTCGAACGTGGGCGCGGAGGCGCTGCGCGGCGCCCCACCGGAGGTCGCGGCGCTCTACCGGATCACGTTCGAGAGGTTCTTGGAGGGCAACGCCCGACAGGCCGCGCGAAGCCGCACCACGCCGGAGGATTTCGCCCGGGCGGTGGCCCGGGCGCTGACCGACGCCAATCCGCGTACCCGGTACCGGGTCGGTTCGGACGCCCGGTTGGTGAACGCGATGTCCCGGACGCTGCCCGACCGGCTGCTGGACCGTTACTTCGCGGGCATCCTCACCCCCTGAGGAGACGGTGCCGCCGCCGGTCCGGTGCGGAGGGTTCTGGAGGACCCTCCGCACCGACCGCCGACACCCTCGGCCTGGTGCTGGCCGTGGTCATCACCGCCCCTTCCGGGGCCGGGCACGGCGCCGTCGCCCGTGCTGGGGCCGGTCACACCCCCGTGGGACTCAGCCCCGTGATCCGCCGTACGTGCGCCAGGCTCGGCTCGGCCAGCAGTGCGTGCAGCCGCTGGAAGACCTCACGGGCGGCGGAGGCGTTCCAGTCGTCGGGGATCAACTCGCGCGGAAGGCCGGGGTCCATGTAGGGCAGCCGCCGCCAGAGGGTGAGCATGGGCACGTACGTGCGGAATGACGCGGCGCCGTCCAGCGGCGTGCCCTGGGCGCGCGGCGCGTCGGCCACCGGGGCGTAGGTCTCGGTGAACTCCGCGTACTGATCCTGGATGGCCTTGACGTCCCACCACTGGCCGACACGGCTCCTGAGGTCGTCGAAGGCCGCGTAGTCAGCGCGGAACAGGTGCACGTAGTCGCTCAACCCCAGGCGGATCAGGAGGCGCTGGGCGTCGTCCATGAGCCTGCCCGGGGCGATCCACACACCGGAGGCGACGTTTCCGAAGCCCAGCCAGGCGAGTCTGGTCCGGAGCTGGTAACGCCGTGACCTCTCGGACTCGGGGACGGAGAACACGGCCATCACCCACCCGTCGGCCAGGTCCGCTGGCTCCAGGCTGCCGAAGATGCGCCGGTCCCCCTCGTCGAAGACCTCGTGCACGGCGGGGCTGAGCAGGTATCCGGTGACGCCTCGGCGGTCCGACTCCAGCACTCCGCGCTTCTTCAACCGAGAGATCGCCGAACGGACGGCGGAACCCTCGACGCCGAGTTCCTCCATCAGGAGGATCAGATCCGCGACGGAGCTCCAGCCGCCCAGCCGCCGCAGGAACGCCCCGTAGATCGTGTTGATCAGAGAGCTGGGCCGGGGTGAGCTTTCCGCCATGATCGCCTTCCTTCGACTGCGAACGCGATCATATCCACAGCGGACCCGGGGCCGGTTCTAGGCGTAGGCGCCCGAGAGCAGGCGTCCGGCGTCGGGTGCCACGGCGGGCAGGCCGAGGCCGCGAAGCATCTGGTGCGCGGTGCACACGGCGGCCGACACGACGGGCTTGCCCAGGAGCGATTCGGCCTCCGGGATCGCACCGAGTGACGGCATCTGCACGCAGGCGGACAGGACGACGGCGTCGGCCTCCGCGTGGTCGAGCGCCTTGGCGAGCCCGGGCAGCCTCGCCGGGTCGTGCGCCGCGACGTCGAGGTTGTCCGGGATCTCCAGCGCCGTGTAGTCGATGACCGTGAACCCCTCGTGGGTGAGGTAGTCCACGACGGTACGCGTGAGCGGTTTCATGTAGGGCGCGATCAGGGCGATCCGCCGCGCGCCGAGGGTACGCAGGCCGTGCACGAGCGCGCCGGCGCTCGTCACGACGGGCGCGGGTGCGCCGTTCTCCGCGGTTCTGGTGTGCAGGCGCTCCTCCGAGGTGCGGTGGTAGCCCAGTCCCATGCTCATGATGGCCACGAGGCACGCGTAGCCGAGGACGTCGACCCTGGCGTCCGAGAGTTCGACGGCGCACCGGTCGGAGTCGGCGTCCATGGACTTCAGCTGCTCCGGGGTGACGTGCGTCATGCGCATCCGGCTGGAGTGGAAGGTGAAGCGTTCCGGCGCGATCGCGTGCCGGGCGCGGAGGATCGCGGGGATCTCGGTTTCCATGGTGACGTTGGAACTCGGCACGATCTGGCCGATGCGGTAGGTGGGCGCGGGCACGGACACTCCTGGGGTGGTGGGAAGGGCGCGGCGGCCGGACCGCCGCGACCGGGGTTCGGGATCAGCGGGCGTCGACGACCGGGTTGCGCAGTGTGCCGATGGCCTCGACGGTGGCCTCGACGGTGTCACCCGGGGTGAGGAACTCCGGCGGGACCATCCCCGCGCCCACGCCTGACGGCGAGCCCGTGGCGATGACGTCGCCCGGTTCCAGGGTCATGCCGGAGCTGATGTCGGCGATGAGCCTGGCGATCGGGAAGAGCATGTGCCGCGTGTTGGACTTCTGCTTGGTGACGCCGTTGACGCTCAGGTGAAGGTCGAGGGCCATCGGGTCGGGGATGGCGTCCGCGGTGACGACGACAGGACCGAAGGGCGCGTAGGAGTCCTGCCCCTTGGAGAAGAACCACTGTCCGGATCGGCGCTGGTCGCGGGCGCTGATGTCGTTGACGACGCTGTAGCCGAAGATGTGCTCGTAGGCGTCGTCCTCGCTGACGCGGAAGGCGGGGCGGCCGATGACGACGGCGAGCTCGCACTCCCAGTCGAGCTGCTGGGTCAGATCCCCGTTGTGCAGGATGGGCTGACCGGGTCCGGTGACGGCCGTTCCGGGCTTGCTGAACAGCACGGGTCGTCGCGGACGTTCCTTGTCGGTGTCCAGGCTGCGGCTGGACTCCTCCACGTGCTCGACGTAGTTCAGGCCGACGCCGATGATCTTGCCGGGGCGGAAGGGCGCGAGAAGGGTGACGTCCCGTAGCGGGTGGACCGCCTCGGGCGGCAGGTCGGAGGGGCCGCGGGCGATGAGCCGACGGGCCTGCTCCAGGGCTTGGGCGCCCTCGCGGATCAGGGATAGCAGGTCGGCGGGGAGCGGGGTTCGCGACCGCTCGGCGAGGACGCCGAGGTCGGCGACGCGGGCGTCGTCGACGTGGACTCCGAGGCGGGGAGCCTCGGAGCCGAGGGTGTAGGTGACCAGGCGCATGGGGTCTCCAGAGAGGTGCGTGGCGGAAGGTGGGTGGGGCGGCGGCGCACCGTCCGACGCCGCCGCCCGGCTGAGCTGACGCGCGCGTGGCCGCGCGTGCGGTGTGGGAGCGGTGCCGCGACTGGTCGGCGGTTCAGGGCCGGTGTCCCTTGCCGCGGCACCGCGGTCTAGTCGACGGGCTGGTGGCCGCCGTTGTCGGGGTAGGCCTCCTCGCGGTGGAAGCCGAGCGAGCGCATCACCGGGAAGTCGTTGAAGGAGAACAGGCAGGCGTCCTCGCCCTCGTCCAGGTTGGCGTGCTCGTGCCAGGCCCACGACGGGACACAGAAGATGTCGCCCTCCTTCCAGTCGAAGCGCCGTCCGGCGATGACGGAGTAACCGCGTCCCTTGGCCACGGTGTAGATGACCGAGCCGGTGTGGCGGTGGGCCCTGGTCGCCTGGCCCGGACGCAGCAGCTGCATGTGCGCGCCCATCGTGGGCATGACGGATCCGCCGGTGACGGGGTTGGTGTACTCGGCGATGAGCCCGTCGTAGGGTGACCCCTCCGACGCGCGGGCGAGGTTGCGCAGCGAGTCGTAGGTCGACTCCCAGGGATAGGCCAGCAGCGGCGAGTGGGGCCGGCTCCACGTGTCGGAGCCGTAGGGCAGCAGGTTGGCCCCGTAGGTGAGCACGGACTCGTTGACGACCTTGCCGGGAACCTGGTGGAGTTCCGGGTGGACCTCGTAGAAGCCGGCGTCCAGGGCGTTGACGAGCGGGATGTCCAGCCCGTCCTGCCAGATGACGGGTCCGTCGTCGGACTCGTTGCCGTGCTCGTGCCACGTGCCGTTGGGCGTGATGGCGAAGTCGCGGGGGCCCACCCTGAGCTTCTCGCCCTCGACGATGGTCCAGGCCCCCGTGCCCTCGTGGACGAAGCGCAGGGCCGCCGCCTGGTGGCGGTGCGCGGTCATGGACTCGCCCGGACCCATGATCTGGAGTCCCGTGTAGAGGAGCCCCGCGGCCGCGCTCACGTCCTTGCGGCCGGGGTTGACCATCATGACCACTCTCCGGCCGGCGTCGTCGGCGCTGACCAGGTCGAGGGCCTTGTGCACCAGCGGACGGAGCTCGTCGTAGCGCCAGAGGACGGGCACGGACCTGGGCTGCGGGTACCACGGCTCGATGTCGTTGGCCACGGTCCACAGGGCCCCGGCCTCCAGCTCCGCGAGTTCGCCGTAGTAGGCGGTGAGCTCCGGGGTGTCGGACACTCGGGCGCGGCCGAGCTGGTTGTCGTCGTATCGCGGCTTCTCAACGGTCATGATTCCTCCATCGAGGGGGCGTCGCCTTCGACGGCGGCGTCGTGCTGGTCGGTCACGAAGGTCACGGGCGGGCGTGGTGTGGTGTCGACGTGGAGACGGAAGACGTCGAAGCGGTTGTAGTGGCCGACGATGTCGTGCATCTGCTTGGGCTGGATGCACCTGTTCAGGTCGATGTCGGCGTAGACGATGCCCTCGTCGTCGATGAGCGGGTCGGTGACCGGACGGCCGTCGGGGCCGAAGACGCCCGAGAGCGCGCTCCGGGGACGGGCGAGCATGCGGCGTGCGTCCTGGTCGTCTCCGGCGATCGTGTCGACGATCTCCGGGGAGATGGTCGAGCAGGCGACGACGGAGAAGACCTTGCCCTCGAAGCTGTGGGCGGCCGTGCGCACGGCGATGGCGTCGGCCATGTCGTAGTCGTCCGGGGCGACGGGAAGGGCGATGTAGGCGGAGGCGTGCACCAACTCGCCCTGGGCCAGGAGGCTGAAGCGGGCGAGGGTGTTGGTGTTCTCGCCGCAGGCGAGTACCCCCAGGGGCCCGACCGGGGTCTGGTGGACCTGGAGCGAACTGCCGTCGCCGCCGGTCCAGGTGAGCTTCTCGGCCCAGGTCGGCACCAGTTTGCGGTGCACGCCCAGGAGATCGCCCTCCGGACCCAGTGTCAGAAGGGTGTTGTACAGGACGCCGAGGCTGTGGGAGACCCGTTCGTTGACGCCGATCACGACGGTCACCGCGTGTTGGCGAGCCGCTTCGCGCAGCGTGTCGACGTACGGGCCCGGAACCTCGATCGAGGCGTGCCAGAGCCGTTCGAACCAGGGCGAGCCCTGGACGGGGTTCATCGTCCAGTTCCAGTACGGGTATCCGGGGACGAACACCTCGGGGAACACGATGAGCCGTGCGCCGTGGGCGGCGGCCTCGCCGATCAGGGTGACGGCCTTGTCGACGGTCGCGGCCGGGTCCAGGTACACGGGCGCGGACTGGACGGCGGCGGCGGTGAATCTGGGCAGATCGCGCATGGGTCCCTCTCCGGAGTCAGGATGTGCCGACGGTCGCCGCGGCTCTGGGGAGCCAGCGCTGGTGGACCGGGTCGGTCGTCTCGCGCAGCAGGTCGAGACGGGGCGGAACCCGGTCGGCGCGGGGGCCGGGCGGTCGGGCACGGCCCGCCGTCCACACCTCGGGCCAGGGGGCGCCGGGCCCCGAGTAGTCCTGCGCGGCGGCCGCGTGCAGGGTCCACAGCGGGTCGTGCATCTGCGCCCTGCCGATGGCGCACAGATCCGCACGGCCGGCCAGAACGATGGAGTTGGCGTCGTCGTAGGTGGAGATCGCGCCCACCGCGAGTGTGGGCACGCCGGTGGCGTTGCGGATCAGGTCGGCGTAGGGGGTCTGGTAGCTGCGGCCGTACTCGGGCTCCTCGTACGAGACGACCTCACCGGTGGAGACGTCGACGGCGTCGGCTCCGCCCTCCGCGAGGGCGCGGGCGATCTCCACGGCCTCCGCCTCGGTGGTCCCGCCCTCCGCCCAGTCCGACGCGGAGATCCTGACGATCAGCGCCTTGTCCTCGGGCCAGACCGCGCGCACGGCGCCCAGCACCTCCAGGGGGAAGCGCAGGCGGTTCGCCAGAGAACCCCCGTAGGAGTCGGCGCGCCGGTTGGTGAGCGGGGACAGGAAGCCGGACATCAGGTGCCCGTGCCCGTACTGCAGCTCCACCGCGTCGAAGCCCGCGCGGTCGGCCCGCTGGGCCGCCGCGGTGAAGTCGGCGGCGACGGCGGCCATGTCCTCGGGAGTGGCCGCACGCGGTACGGCGCTGCGCCGGTTCCACGCCAGGGGTGAGGCGGCGACCAGGGGCCATCCGCCGTCACCCAGGGGGGCGCCCTCACGGCCCGCGCCCGGTGGCCTGGTCGCCGCCCTGCGCCCGGCGTGCGTGAGCTGGACGCCCAGGCGGGCGTCCGACTGGGCGCGCACGAACCGGACGATGTCCGTCCAGGCCGACTCCTGCTCATCGGTGTAGAGCCCCGGGCAGCCGGTCGTGGCGCGCCCCTCCGGGGAGACGGCCGTCATCCCGGCGAGGATCAGCCCCGCCCCGCCGACGGCGTGCGTGCCGAGGTGGAGCAGCTCATGGTCACCGGGGACTCCGTCGTCGGCCGAGTACAGGGCCATGGGAGGGACGACGATCCGGTTGCGCAGGAGGAGGCCTCCGACGCCGAGGGGGCGGAACATCGGCGGGGTCGCCGAGTGCGTGGGGACGCCGTGGGTCTGCGCGAGGGCGTGCCAGGCGTTGACGGAGTCGGTGAACGCCCCGTCACGCACCCGCAGGTTGTCGTAGGTGACCCGCCGACTGCGGGTGAGCAGGTTGAACGCGAACTGGTGGGGTGCCTGGTCCGTGTAGCGCCCGACGTTCTCGAACCACTCCAGACTGGCCTGGGCGGCGCGCTGGGTGGACTCCACGACCGGTCGGCGCTCGGCCTCGTACTCCTCCAGCGCGGTGCCGATGTCGCCGTGCTCGTGCAGGCAGGCCACCAGCGAGAGCGCGTCCTCCATGGCCAGCTTGGTCCCCGAGCCGATGGAGAAGTGCGCGGTGTGCGCTGCGTCGCCGATCAGCACGACGTTCCCGTGGCGCCAGCGGGCGTTGCGCACCGTGGTGAAGTTGATCCACCTGGAGTTGTTGGGCAGCAGTGCGTGCCCGTCGAGGTGCTCCGCCAGCAGTTCGTGGCAGCGGCGGATGCTCGCTTCGTCGCTGCGACCCGGTGGGAGGTCGCCCGCGGACAGGTCCTCGAAGCCGGCCGCCCGCCAGGAGTCCTCGTCCATCTCCACGATGAAGGTGCTGCGCCGGTCGTCGAACGGATAGGCGTGGACCTGGACCGTGCCGAAGTCGTGCTCGGACACGATGAAGGTGAACGCCTCGAAGACCTTGTCGGTGCCCAGCCACATGTACCGGCAGCGGCGCTCGTCCAGGTCGGGCTGGAAGGTCTCCGCGTACGCGCCGCGCACGGCGGACCGCACCCCGTCGGCCGCCACCACCAGGTCGTACTCGGCGGCGAGGCGGTCGACCGGGGGCGCCTGCGTGCGGTACCGGACGTCGACCCCCAACGCGGCACAGCGCGCCTGGAGGATCTGGAGCAGACGCTTGCGCCCCAGCGCGGCGAAGCCGTGCCCCCCGGAGGTCAGGACCTTCCCCTTGTAGCGGACGTCGACGTCGCTCCACCGGGCGAACTCCGCGGACACGGCGCCGAAGAGCTCCGGATCGGCGTGCGCGATCCCGTCCAGGGTTTCGTCGGAGAACACCACGCCGAAGCCGAAGGTGTCGTCGGGCGCGTTCCGCTCCCAGACGGTGATCTCCCATGCCGGGGAGAGGCGTTTGGCCAGGGCGGCGAGATACAGGCCCCCCGGTCCTCCTCCGATGACCGCTACGCGCACAGCCTTCCTCCTTCCCTACGTCGACTCATTATGTCGAAAAATCTACGATCGTCAATATAACGCCATATCATGGCGAGGGGGTGGGATCCCCCGTCGTCAACGCGGCGCGCACATCGTCGGGCCAGGGAACGGAGGACGTCGCCCTGGCGGCCGAGTGCACGACGACCATGCGCCCGGCGGCCGCACGGCCCCCCGCCTCGTCCGCGACGCGGAAGGCGTAGTGGAGGGAGCTGCGCCCCAGCCGTTCGACGCGCAGTTCGACGGTGACGAGCTGGCCGAACCACAGTCGTGCCTCGTAGTCGGCCTCGAACCGCACGCGCGGTGTGCTTCCGAACAGGTGGGACAGGCCGAGGTTCCGCAGCAGCTCGGCCTCCGCCGCCTCAACCCAGCGCACGACGGTGGAGTGGTGGTAGTGACCGGCCGCGTCCGTGTCGGGCCATTCGACCCGCCGCGTGACGGTGACGCTCGGTCCGGCGCCGCCGGGGCCGGACGACGGCTCCGCGTCGATGCGCGCGCCGTCGGAGGATCGGCTCGTGGGAACGGGTTCCATGGCGTGCCTGCCTTCTGTTTCTTCGTGCCGCGTGCGCCGGGGGGAGGACGTTCGCCCGCCGACGCGGCTGGGTCTCATTCGTCGGCCGTCGTCCGCGACAGGGTCCTCAGCCCGGCACGCCGCAGCTTTCCGTTGCTGGTGCGGGGCAGCTCGGCCACGAACTCGATCGCCCGCGGATACTTGTAGGGGGCGATGGTCCGCTTGACGTGGTCCTGGAGCGCCTTGACGGTGTCCTCGCCCGGCTCCACGCCGTCGCTGAGGATGACGTAGGCCTTGACGAGCATGCCGCGCCGGTCGTCGGGCACTCCGACCACGCCGCAGTCCGCGACGGCCGGATGCGTGGCGAGGGCTCGCTCGACCTCTGGACCGGCGATGTTGTATCCGGAGGAGACGATCATGTCGTCGCTGCGCGCCACGAAGTGGAAGTAGCCGTCCGCGTCCCGGACATAGGTGTCCCCGGTGATGTTCCAGCCGTTCTGGACGTAGTCGCTCTGGCGGTCGTCGGACAGGTAGCGGCAGCCGGTGGGGCCCGTGACGGCCAGTCGGCCGGGTTCCCCGTCCGGAACGGCCCGGCCGTTCTCGTCGACGACCATGGCCCGGTATCCGGGAACCGGTCGTCCGGTCGACCCGGGACGGATGTCCCCGTCCGCGGCCGAGATGAACACATGGAGCATCTCGGTGGCCCCGATGCCGTCGATGACGCGCAGGCCCGTGGCTGCGTGGACGTCCCGCCACACCGACTCCGGCAGCGCCTCGCCGGCGGAGACGCAGCAACGCAGGCCGAGGAGCCGGTCGCCCATCCCGGCGGCCAGGATCGCCCGGTAGGCCGTGGGGGCGGTGAACAGGACGGTGACCCCGTGCTCCGCCACGGCCTCCGCCAGTTGCTCCGGCGTCGCCTGCTCCAGCAGCAGGGTCGCGGCGCCCACGTGGATCGGGAAGACGACCAGGCCGCCGAGGCCGAAGGTGAAGCCGATCGGGGGCGTGCCGGTGAACACGTCGTCGTGGCGTGGTCGCAGGACATGCCGGGAGAAGGTGTCGGAGTTGGCGAGCACGTCGCGGTGGAAGTGCAGGGTGGCCTTCGGGCGTCCCGTCGTTCCCGAGGTGAAGGCGATCAGCGCGACGTCGTCCGCGGCGGTGCGGACGTTCTCGTAGATCCCGTCCTTGGCCGCGCACCGGCTCTGGAGGTCGTCCGCGTCGTCGCCTCCGTAGGCGAGCACGGTGACTCCGGGCAGCTCCGCCCGGTCGAGCGCTTCGAGGTAGCGGTGATCGCAGAGCGCGACCGACGGCTGGGAGATCTCGGCGAGCTGGGCCAGTTCCGAGGACCGCAGCAGCGGCATCGTCGTGACGGCGACCCCGCCGGCCTTCAGAACGCCGAACCAGGAGGCCACGAGCCACGGGTTGTTGGGGCCGCGCAGGAGGACGCGCTGGCCGGGAACCAGTGCGAGGTCCTCCGTCAGAACCCGTGCGACCTGGTTGGCACGGCGCAGCAGGTCGCCGTACGACCACTGCTCGGCGGCGGTGAGCAGACAGGGGCGGTCGGCGCCCCAGCGCGCGACGGCCTCGTCGAGCAGTCGCTCCGCGCAGTTGAGCCGGTCGGGGTAGTCCAGCTCCGGCAGATCGAAGTGGAGTTCGGGCCAGAGGGAGCGCGGCGGAAGGCCGTCACGGCAGAACGAATCCGCGTGTGCGGAGGGGGAGAGCTCCATGAGTGCACCTCGGTGGTGGGCGACGGGGGAGTACGGCAAGTATGTCGAAAATTTGGCGACCGTCAATAGAACGCAATAAAAAACATCCTCCCCACCCAGCTCCCAAGGCGGGCATCGTGAGCGGCGCCGCGACCCGCGGCCGAGGCGATCCGGCCGGCGGAGTGAGCATCTGGGTTACACGTGTAACATCGTAGGGACGCCCCAACCGGGGCACAAGAAGCTTCCCGAACACGTGCCGACCGCACCGACGCCCCCGCACCGTCACGCGACGCGCCCGGGGAACGGCGCCCGCCGTCGTGGGTGAGGACGGCGCTCCCCTGAGGATTGGACGCATCCATGGCGCAACCGACGGCCGACGCACTCGACCAGGGCTGGCCCCCGCCGCCGTTCCTGCCCCCGCCACCGCCCCGTGTGCTCGACGGCGTGCGCAGGTTCGACGGGGTCACCTACGCGTCCAGCCCGGGGTACCGGCCTCGCCTGCTCGACGCCCACGTTCCCGAGGCCGCCCGGCCGCTACCCGCGGTCGTGTGGATCCACGGCGGCGGA
Organism: Nocardiopsis sp. NPDC049922; assembly: GCF_040660275.1. Classification (NCBI taxonomy): domain Bacteria; kingdom Bacillati; phylum Actinomycetota; class Actinomycetes; order Streptosporangiales; family Nocardiopsidaceae; genus Nocardiopsis; species Nocardiopsis sp. NPDC049922. The sequence continues at coordinate 29,226 of NZ_JBFAME010000012.1, forward strand.
TGGCTCGACGGCGACCGCCGCTATCCACCGCCGACCGTGCCGGTGGACCTGCTGCACGGCTCCGTGCTGGGCGCCGGGCTCGCGTTGATCAGCATCGACTACCGCCACAGCCTGGAGGCTCCCTTCCCGGCCCAGTTGCACGACGTCAAGGCCGCCCTCCGCTACGTCCGGCGGTTCGCGGACGACTTGGGGATCGACCCCGACCGCGTCGGGGTGTGGGGTGAGTCCGCGGGCGGCCACCTGGCCGCACTCGCCGGCCTGGTGCGGCCGGACACGCCCGAGGGGGTGCGCCTGGAGGGCACCGCCGGTGTCGCCGAGGGAAGCAGCGAGGTCAGCGCCGTCGTCGACTGGTACGGCGTCTCCGACATCGGCCCCCTGCTCGCGCACCCCATGCCCCCGGCGCCTCCCGGCGTGGACTTCCCCAATCCGTTCACCGCCCTGCTGGGCGGGGACGGGGACGACCGACAGGAGCGCGCGCGCCTGGCGAGCCCGGTCCACCACGCGGACGGGTCCGTCCCACCGCCGTTCCTCCTGGTCCACGGAACCTCGGACCAGCTGGTCCCCTTCAGCCAGAGCCAGGCCCTCGCCGCGGCGCTGCGGCAGGCGGGGGGAGAGGTCACCGTGCGTCCCGTCGAGGGCGCGGACCACATCTTCCTCGGCTCCACCGACATCCCCGACATCGTCGACGGGGGGACGGCGTTCCTCGCCCGTCATCTCGGCACGGACTAGTCGAGATCCAGGCACGGCGGGCGGTCGGAGAGCACGTTCCGGCCGCCCGCCGCGCGTCGTGACGCGTCCTCAGCGGACCGGGGCGCCGGTGGTACCGGAGTCAGGCCACAGGTCCCATCCCCAGTGCGTACACGTGCCACCAGGACCGACCCCTCCCCTTGCAAAAGACCCATCCCTTGCTGAAAAGGGTCTGGCCAAAGCCTTCGAAGCGTGTTACACAGGTCTCACCACACGAATTAACACGTGTAACTAGACAGCAGTCCGCCCTGAGTCCGGACCGTCGTGACGCGCGGCCCGGACCGCTCCCACCAGCCAGGAGTGTCCGCTCCCCCCGTGCGTCACGCACACACGCAGGAGAACCGGAAGTCGCCATGACCGTTCCCGAAGACGCCGCGCCGGCACGCACCCGCACCGCACCCGACACGGCCCCACGCCAGCGGGGACTGCTCCTGCTGCTGCTGGTCACGAACTCCTCCATGCTCGCCGTCTACATGGGCGTCGGGTCGGTGCTGCTCCCCACCCAGATCGCGGCCGTCGCCCCGGACGACAAGGTGCTGGTCCTCGGCGTCATCGGCGGTGTGAGCTCGGTGTTCGCGACCGCGTTCAACCCCATCGCCGGTGCACTCTCGGACCGCAGCGGACGGCGCAATCCCTGGATCCTCGGCGGCGCCTTCGCGTCCCTGGCCGGACTCGCCTTCATCAGCGGTGTCGAGACCGCTCTCCTCGTCGGCATCGGCTGGTGCCTGGTTCAGGCGACGATGAACGTCTACCAGGCAGCGGTCGCGGCCGTGGTCCCCGACCGCGTCCCCATCACGCGGCGCGGCACCGCGTCCGCGGTCGTCGGCCTGGCACTTCCCGTCGGTGGCAGCGTCGGCGTGCTGATCGCCTCCAGGACGGCGGACAACCTCCCGGTGGGATACCTGGTGCTCGGCGGCATCGTGGCCCTGGCGGCCCTCCTCCTCGCCGTGTGCGTGCGGGACCTGCCTCGCGGGCGGACGACGTCCGGTTCGTCGGTGGCCAGGCGCGCGAAGGCCGCCGCCTTCCTGTCGGCCCTGGAGCACCACGACTTCCGCTGGGCGTTCATCGGCCGCTTCCTGATGATGCTCGGCTACTTCTCCGTGGTCGGGTACCAGCTCTACATCCTGGAAGACCACGTCACGCTCCCCGCCGGACTGGAGCCCGCGGACGCCATGGCCGTACTGACACCGCTGTCCATGCTCACGATGGCGGTCTCCACCCTGGTCGGCGGGATGCTGTCCGATCGCCTGAACCGCCGCAAGGTGTTCATCGCCGCCTCCGCCACGCTGGCCGGCCTGGTCACGATCGTCCCGGTCATCAGCCCGACGTGGCCCGCCATGCTGGTCTTCAGCGCGCTCAGCGGTCTCGCGTTCGGCTGCTTCATGGCGGTGGACACCGCCCTGGTCACCCTGGTCCTCCCCCGCGCCGAGGACGCCGCCCGCGACCTGGGAGTCCTCAACATCGCCAACGCGGGACCCCAGATCATCGCCCCCTTCGTCGCCTCCATGGTGGTGACGCTGTTCAGCGGGTACACACCGCTCTTCCTCGTCGGAGGCGCCTGCGCCCTCCTGGGCGCGCTGTCGATCGCACCGATCCGCAGCGTCCGCTGAGGCGCCCTCAGCGTCCTTCGGCCGCCGCCCCCCCGATCCCCGTTCGACGCATCCGCCCCGCCGGCGCGCCGACCGGTATCCCCCACACCGCAAAGGAGTCATGAGTTGAGACGCACACGACTACTGACACTCTCCGGTGCGCTCTTGTGCACCTTCGCCCTCGCGACGGCGCCGACGGCCGCGTCCGTCTTGCCCTCCGCCCCCGAAGCCGACGACGATGCGCTCAGGATCATGGTCACCAACGACGACGGCTACCAGGCGCCGGGCATCACCATCCTGGCGGACCGCCTCACCGAGGCGGGGCACGACGTGACCATCGTCGCGCCGCTGACCAACCAGAGCGGCACCGGCACCAAGATGTCGACGTCCGACACCATCGCCGTGGAGCACCCGGAGCCCGATGTGTGGGCGGTCGACGGCACCCCCGGCGACGCGGTGGCCTTCGGGCTCTCCGCCGTCTACGGCGAGGACCAGCCCGATCTGGTGATCTCCGGCGCGAACTTCGGCATCAATGTCGCCGGTATCGCCAACCACTCCGGCACGGTCGGCGGCGCGATCGCCGCGCTGGAGCGCGGCGTCCCGGCGTTCGCGGTGAGCACCGGCGACCTGGCCGTGCCCGTGCACGAGCCCACCGTCAACGCGATGGGGCGCACCAGCGACTTCGTCGTGGAACTCATCGACCACCTCCAGGACCGCTCCCGGTCGGACGCGCTGCTGCCCGACGGGGTCGGGCTCAACATCAACCACCCCATCGTCGGCGAGGACGGAACGGGCCTGGCCGAGGGAGCCGCGGTGACCTTCCAGGACGAGCAGAGCATCCTGAAGCCCACCTACACGGACTCCGGAGACGGAACGTGGCAGGTCGGGGTGACCGTGGAGTTGCGGGATCCGCCGAGGCGCAGCGACACCGCGGCGATCCTCGCGGACCAGGTGTCGATGACCCCCATCTCCGCGGACTGGAACACCGGTCGGTCCGATTTCGCCCAGGCGAGGTTCCTGCTCAGGGGAGTCCAGCCGTAGCCATGGGGCCGCCGGGGCCGCACTGTCGCGTGCCCCGGCGGGCCGGGACCGGGGCGGCGAGCCCTGTGGTTACACGTGTAATCTTTCTCTGTCTTGTGTAGCGCGCCAACCCTGGCCGCACCACACCCCATACCGCTCTGACTGGAAGTCCTCCCTCCAGACGCACTTAGAAGGGGAATGTCCGGATGACGACGCCCGAAGCAAGCAGGACCAGCACGCCCGTCGTGGACCTGGAGACCGGACGCCTGGCGGGAGCCGACGAGTCCGGTGTCGCCGTCTTCAGGGGCGTGCCGTACGCCGCGCCGCCCGTGGGCGAACTGCGGTGGCGCCCGGCGCGACCGCACCCGGGCTGGAGCGGCACACGGGACGCGACCGTCGACGGACCGAGCGCCCCGCAGATGTACCTGCCCCACGGCGATCCCATCCTCGGCGGACACGGCGCGCCCCCCTTCTCGGACGACTGCCTGACCCTCAACGTCTGGACGCCCTCCGTCGACGACGCGGCGCGCCCCGTACTCGTGTGGATCCACGGCGGCGGGTTCGTCTCGGGCTCGGGCTCCCTCCCCATCTACTCCGGCCGAACACTCGCCGACAACGGGGACCTCGTCGTGGTCTCCGTCAACTACCGCATCGGCGCTCTGGGCTACCTGTGCCTCGACGACGCCGACGACGCCGACGAGTCGGCCAACGTCTGGATCACGGACCTCGTCGCGGCGCTGCACTGGGTCAGGCAGAACATCGCCCGCTTCGGCGGCGACCCGGACCGCGTCACCGTCGCCGGCCAGTCGGGCGGCGCCCTGTCCACGGCGGCTCTGACCGGACACCCGAAGGCCCGACACCTGTTCCAGCGGGCGATCCTCCAGAGCCCGCCCCTGGGTCTGGAACTGCCCGACCGCGCCGCCTACGCGCGACACTGCGCCGGATTCCTCGACCTGCTGGGGACCCGTGATCCGGCGGAACTCCGCGCCATGCAGTGGGAACGGCTCATTCACGCGACGGGGGCGTTCTTCGCGGCCACCTCGCGTTGGGGCTACTGGGCCACCCCCTTCCTGCCGGTGGTCGACGACGCCACGATGGCCCGCCATCCGGTCGAGAGCCTCCTCCAGGACGCCGACCCCGACATCGACGTCCTCATCGGGTGGACACGGGAGGAGGCCACCTTCGGCTTCGCCCTGAGCGAGGAGTACGCGACCGCGACCCAGGAGCGGGTCGTGCGCCGCCTGGCGGAGACCTTCGGTGCACGGGACGCGGCCACCGCCTACCGGGCCTACGCCGCCGCACGCCCCGGTTCCCGCCCCGTCGACGTCCTGACGGACCTGATCACGGACGAGCTGTTCCGGATCCCGGCCGTCAACGTCGCCGAGGCCCGCGCCGAGTCGGGGCGGCCGGTGTGGGCGTACCAGTTCGACTACCCCACACCCGCGCACGAGGGCCTGTTGGGCGCCACCCACTGCCTCGAACTGCCCTTCGTCTTCGACAACTTCGACCAGTGGGCACACGCGCCCTTCGTGGCGGACATGCCGCCCCAGAGCCGCGACGCCCTCGCGCGCGCCATGCACCGGGCGTGGATCTCCTTCGCCCGTACCGGCGACCCCAACCACGACGGTCTGCCCGTGTGGGACCGGTACGACCGACCCTCGCGCGGCACCATGCGCTTCGACACGATCACCGGGATCGTCCACGATCCGGCGGAGCACTCGCGCGGTCTCTTCCACCGACGCGGATGAGCCCCCAGCACACTCCAAACACCCTCAGGGAGACGGACCCATGCCGCACACGGCGCCCACCCGCCCGGCCCTCCTGACCGCCCCCGACGGGACCCGGTTCAGGGACCTCAACGGCAACGGCACGATGGAGCCCTACGAGAACCCGACTCTGTCGGTCGACGAGCGCGTCGCCGATCTCGTCGCGCGCATGACGCTGGAGGAGAAGGCCGGCCTGCTCTTCCAGACGATGATCACCATCAACGCCGACGGCACACTGGTCGAACCGGGGCCCGACGATCCCGTCGACGACCCCATGTACCCGTCGACCTCCGCCCTGGTGGCCGACAAGCTCATGAACCACTTCAACCTCTTCGGGGCCGCGGCGCCGCGGCGCATCGCGGAGTGGAACAACCGGCTACAGGACCTGGCGGCGGGCACCCGACTCGGCATCCCGGTCACCGTCTCCACCGATCCCCGCCACGGCTTCGTGGACAACCCGGCGGCGAGCGCGCAGACCGAAGGGTTCTCGCTGTGGCCCGAGCCGCCCGGACTCGCGGCCATCGGCGACGAAGAGCTCGTTCGTCGCCACGCCGACATCGTCCGCCGCGAATACCTGGCCGTCGGAATCCGGCTCGCCCTGCACCCCACGGCCGACCTCGCCACCGAACCGCGCTGGGCACGCGTCATGGGCACCTTCGGCTCCGACGCCGAGACCTCCGCCCGCCTGGTCGCCGCCTGTGTCCGCGGCTTGCAGGGGGACAGCCTCGGCCCCCACAGCGTCGCCGCGATGACCAAGCACTTCCCCGGCGCGGGCCCGCAGAAGGACGGCGAGGACGCGCACTTCCCCTACGGGCGTGAGCAGGTGTACCCCGGCGCGAACTTCGACTACCACCTGATCCCGTTCGAGGCCGCCTTCGCAGCCGGTACCTCCCAGATCATGCCGTACTACGCGATGCCGGTCGGCACGCCCTACGACGAAGTGGGTTTCGGCTTCAACAAGGGGGTCGTCACGGGGCTGCTGCGGGAGAAGTACGGCTTCGACGGCATCGTCTGCACCGACTGGGGGCTGGTCACCGACTCCCGGATCCTCGGCGCCCCGTTCCCGGCCCGCGCGTGGGGCGTGGAGCACCTGGACCGGGCCGGACGGGTCGAGCTCATCCTGGCGGCGGGCGCCGACCAACTCGGCGGCGAGGCGGCCCCCGAACTCGTCGTCGAGCTCGTCCGCGACGGCGGAGTCGCCGAGGACCGCGTCGACGTGTCGGTGCGGCGCCTGCTGCGCGAGAAGTTCGTCCTCGGCCTGTTCGACGACCCCTACGTCGACCCGGACGAGGCCGCCGCCGTCTGCGGCAGCCCGGAGTTCGTCGCCGCCGGGCGCGCGGCGCAGAGCCGGTCCCTCACCGTCCTCAAGGACCGGCCCGAAGGAGCGGAGGAGCCGTTGCTCCCGCTGAGCCCCGGTGCGCGGATCTACGTGCGGGGTGTGGACCCCTCCGTGGCCGCACGGTACGCGACGGTCGTGGCCTCACCGGAGGAGGCGGATGTGGCCGTGGTGCGCGTGGCGGCGCCGCACGACCAGCGGGAGGGCGGATTCGAGCAGTTCTTCCGCGCGGGAAGGCTCGACTTCACCCCCGAGGAACTGCGCCCGATCCTCGAACTCGCCCGGGCCGTGCCCACGGTGGTCGACGTCTTCCTCGACCGGCCCGCCGTCATCCCGGAGATCGCCGCGACGGCGGGAGCCCTCCTGGCGGACTACGGGGCGAGCGACGAGGCCGTCCTGGACGTGCTGTTCGGCCATGCCGAGGCGGAGGGAACCCTCCCCTTCGAGCTCGCCCGCTCCATGGACGATGTCAGGGAGGGATGCGAGGACCTGCCCAACGACGCCGTCGACCCGCTGTACCCCTACGGCCACGGCCTCCGCCTCCGCTGACCGCGTCCCGCACGGCTCCGGGCCCCGCCCCGGCCCCGACCACCCCGTCGAGGGGAGGCCCGCCTCCGCCCTGAGGCGGGCCTCCCCCACGGACACGGATGTGCTTGTCAGCAGCTCAGGGAGGGCGCAAGCTGGAAACTGAGCCACGAAACGGATCCTCCGGGCCGTAGGTCGCGGTCGCACGTGGAGAGGAAGCGCCGATGAAGCGTGAAACGGCCGCCTCGGTCGAACCGGCCTTCCTCACGTTGGACGGTCGGGGCATCGTGACCGCGTGGAGTACCGGTGCACGCGGGGTCCTCGGTTACGAGCCGGTGGAGGTGGTCGGTCGCCCGGCGGCCGACCTGTTCGCCCGAGATCCGGCGCCGCCCCTCCCCTGGGACCGTGATGGGCGAGGGCCCTGGACGGGGCGGATCGCGGTGCGGCACAAGGACGGCCGCACACGTGACCTGCGGATGAGCGCGTACCCCATGCTCGACGCGGTCGGCGAGGACGCATGGCTCCTGACGTTCGCCGAGCCCCGGCCCACCGGTGATGCCGCCGACGACGACGGCACCGGCGAATCCACACCCGACATCTCCGTGCTCAAGCAGTGGGCCCTGGACCAGATCCCGCTGCCGACGGCGCTCTTCGACCGGCACGGTGTGGCGATCGCGGCCAACGCGGCCACGGAGCGGACGATGGGCCTGAGCGAGCGGGAGCTGCTCGGCCTGAGCCTGGGGGAACGCGGACCCGGTGTGCGCATGGAGGGTCTGGCCCGGATCTCCGAATTCGTGGATCGCGTGCTGACCACGGGAGAGGAGGTGCTCTACGAAACGTATCTTCGTACCCCGGGTGAGACACGTGAGCACGCGTGGCTGCTCACCCTCTACCCCGTCAAGGACCGGTCCGGCCGCGTACACGCGATGTCGATGGCCGCCATGGACGCCACCGAGCAGTTCCTGGCCAGGCAACGGCTGGGCATACTGAACGACGCCGGGTTCAGAATCGGCACGACGCTCAACGTCGCCCGCACGGCGGACGAACTGGCGGTCGTCGCCACCGACCACTTCGCCGACTTCGCCATCGTGGATCTGCTCGACGGAGTCCTCCACGGGGACGAGCCGCTCACGGGACCGCCCAGCGACCAGCCCCTGTTCCGCCGTACCGCCCAGAGGTCCGTGCTCACCGGGTGCCCCGAGGCGGCTGTCCGGGTCGGAACGACGTACACCTACCCCGGGGGGTCACCGCCCGCTCTCGCGCTGGCCAGCGGGCAGGCCTCACTGCATCGGGTCAGCGAGGAGACCCTGAACTGGTGGGCCTCGGGCTCACCGGCCCGCGCTCGGAGCATCAGGGCCCACGGCATCCACTCGATGCTCGTGGTGCCCGTACGGGCCCGCTCCCTGACGCTCGGAGTGGCGATCTTCGCCCGCCACCGGACCGCGGACCCCTTCGACGAGGATGATCTGCTCCTCGCCTCCGAGGTGGTGGCCCGCGCGGCGCTGAGCGTGGACAACGCGCGCCGTTACACGAGCGAGCGGGCCACCGCGCTCGCCCTCCAACGCAGCCTGCTGCCCCGCCAGGTGCCCGCGCAGCGGGCCGTGGACGTGGCGTCCCGCTATGTGCCGGCCCGTTCCCAGGCCGGGATCGGCGGTGACTGGTTCGACGTCATCCCGCTGTCGGGGGCGCGGGTGGCGCTCGTGGTGGGTGACGTGGTCGGTCACGGCATCCACGCCACCGCCACGATGGGTCGGCTGCGCACGGCGGTGCGCACCCTGGCCGACGTGGACCTGACCCCCGACGAGCTGCTCACCCAGTTGGACGACCTGGTGCTGCGCCTGGACTCCGAGGGCCCGGAGTTCGACGCCTGGTCGGGGGAGACCACGGGCGAGGTGGGAGCCACGTGTCTGTACGCCGTCTACGACCCGATCTCCCAGCGGTGTTCCATGGCCAGGGCGGGGCACCCCGTGCCGGCCCTGACCTACCCGGACGGAAACGTCCGCTACCTCGAGGACGTTCCGGCCGGGCCTCCCCTGGGGATCGGTGGTCTGCCCTTCGAGGTCGTGGAGTTCGACGTGCCGGAGGGCAGCGTCCTCGCCCTCTACACCAACGGCCTGGTCGATACGCGCGATCACCACCAGGAAGTCGGATACGCCCGGCTCCGCGACGCCCTCTCCGGGTCCATGCCGTCGCTGGAGGACGCGTGTGACAGAGCTCTGCGCAACGTCGCGCACCACCGTCCCAAGGACGATGTCGCCCTGCTCCTGGCCCGAACCCGGGCCCTGCACAGCGACAGGGTCGCCACCTGGGATCTGTCAGCGGATCCCGCGGTCGTCCAACACGCCCGGGAACTGGCGTGCGGCCAGGTGGCGGCCTGGGGACTGGAGGACTGCGTCCTCACCACGGAGCTCATCGTGAGCGAGCTGGTCACCAACGCCATCCGGTACGGCAGCCCGCCCATCCGGCTACGGCTGATCCGGGACGCGACTCTCATCTGCGAGGTCACCGACACCAGTAGCGCCGCCCCTCACCTGCGTCGCGCCCGGGTGTTCGACGAGGGAGGCCGCGGCCTCTTCATCGTCGCCCAGCTCACCCATCGCTGGGGCAGCCGCCACTCAGGGGCCGGGAAGACGATCTGGGCCGAGCAGCTCCTGCCCTCGTCGGGTCCGACGGGGTGAGCACGGCACGCGGCGTCCTCGGCGTCCTCGCCCCCGAACCCACGGTTCACGAGCTCGCGCGATGCACGACGTGCGCCCGCATACCGGCGACGGGATCCGCGGACCCCTCGACGACGAGCTCGTCGAGTACGCCCGCGATCCGCTCCGCCGAGGGGAGCTCCAGTCGCACGCTGCTGAGGGCGGGCTGCTGGAGGGCGGCGAGCACGAGATCGTCCGCGCCGACGACGGCGACGTCGTCCGGCACCGACAGCCCGGCGCCGCGGAACGCGTGCATCAGGAGCGCGGCGTACTCGTCGTTGAACGCGAACACGGCATCCAGCCCGAGAGCGCTCCACCTGGCCGCCAGGCCGGACGCGGCCTCCTGGGAGTAGGCGAGTTCGACCGGTGAGACGGTCACCGGGTGCTGGGCCGCGACGCGCTGCGCGCCGGCCAGACGCGGCCGCGCGAACGTGTCCAACCCGCGCTCCGGCGGCATGACCACACCGATCCTGGTGCGTCCCCGAGCGACCAGGTGTTCCGCGGCCGCCGCCCCGATCTCGGCGTGGTCGAACGCGATGGTGTACATGCCGGCGATCGGCCGGGAGGCGAACACGAGCTGGGCGCGGACGCCCGCGCGCTTCAGCACGCCGGAGGCCTCCGTCGTGAACCGGTCGCCGTCGAGCGCCAGCACGGCGGCGGGCCGCAGCTCCGCCCACGCCCGGGCGGCGTCGACCGGGTCCGCGAACCTCCCGGCGTGCAGGACCGTGACGTATCCGCGCTGTTCGAGCGCGCTGTGCAGTTCGTCCACCCAGTCACTCACCAGGCGTCCCGCCGCGGACACGGATGCGGGCATGAGGATCAGGTTGCTCCTGCCCGCACGTAGGGACCGGGCGGCGGCGTTCGGCACGTAGCCGAGCTGCCGTGCCGCCGACCGAACCCGCTCCCGCGTCTGCTCGCTCACCCTGTGCCCCTGGGTGTCGTTGAGCACGAATGAGACGGTGGCGCGCGATACTCCCGCCAGCCGTGCCACGTCAGCGCTCGTGACCGACGCCGCCCCCGACGCCCTGTTCGCCATCGCGCCCAGTACTCCCCCCGAACCGCGTACCATGCCGTTCCAGGTTACACGCGTCATCGGGTTGGGCAGGCTGAGGCGCCCGTCGGTCCGCTCCTCCCTCGGCTCCGACGGGCTGGGCGCCGCCGTCGACGTCAGCCGCCGTGCCGGTCGGCGGACGCCTCCGTTCCCAGCCCGTTGCGGCGCCAGGCGATGACCAGGGCGATCAGCGCGGCCCCGAACACGGGCACGGCCACCACAAGGACCAGTTCCTGACCGGCCACGCCCGCCCCGAGCAGTGCCCCGGCGACGGCGGGACCGACCACGGACCCCACCCGCCCCATCGCCGCCGCCCCCGCGATCCCCGTGGTCCTGACCTCCGGGCGGTACGTCTGAGCCGCCAGCGCCGCCTGGCCGATCAGGCCGACGGAGACGCCCGCCCCCGTGACGGCGATGACCATGAAGAGCCAGATGTCCGCCGTACCCATCCCGCCCGCGACCACCAGCGTCGCACCGGCCGCGGGAATCGCCACGACCAGGGCCCGGGGTATGCCGAATCGGGCCGCCGCGGGCACCAGCGCCAGTCCGCCGACCACACCGCCGAAGCCGAGGGCGGCGGAGGCGAGCGGGGCGTCCTCGGGGGCGGCGCCGTAGGCCGTGGCCAGGACGGTGGGCAGCCATGCCTGAAGGGCGAACGTCGCCGTGAACACCAGGAAGGCGAAGGACCAGAGCAGAAGCGTGGACGTCGCGGCGCCCGCGGTGAACAGCTGCGTGAGGCCGACTGGGGGCCGCTCGTCGGATGTCGCACGACGCGGTCCGGTCCGCTCGGCGGGCAGCCATCGGATGAGGGCGGGAACGAGGGCGGCCGGGAGGAGGGCGCCCACCCAGAACACCGACGTCCAGCCGTACGCGGCGATCAGCTTCCCACCGATCAGCCCGCCCGCCGTCGCCCCGACGCTCAGGGCCAGGGTCACGCCGACGGTGTAGGCGCCGCGACGTGCGGCGGGCGCGTGATCCGCGGCGAGGGAGATACAGGTCGGCAGCACCACCCCGAGGCCGACCGCCGTGGCGGCCCGGATCGCGGCCAGTTGCGCGGGATCCTGTGCCGCGACGGTGAGGGCGGACCCGGCCGCGAAGGCCAAGGTGCCCGCGGAGATCACCGCACGCCGACCGAATCGGGCCGCGAGTCGGCCGCACAGCACATAGCCGATGACGACTCCGCAGTTCGTGGCCACGAGGGCGGGGGTGAACGCCACAGGGGCCAGGTCCCACTCCCGTGCCAGCGCGGGGATGGCGAATCCTAGGGCCGTGGTGTCGTAGCCGTCGAGGAGGAGCACCGCGAACACGAGCGGGACGACGCGCCGGAGCGCTGTGCGCGCGGTGGTGTCGGACGGGCGTTGGGATGTGTGGGGTGCGGGGTCTGACTGCATGGCATACCTCACGGGCGGAGCGGAGCCCACGGGAGGCTCGAACCTGGGTTACACGTGCAACCAGAGAAGCATCCGACGACGCACGACGACAGAGCTACCGGTGAGAAACCCGGAATCGTTACACGACCACCCGAAACATCCCACGGACACCGAGTACGCACCCGCTGGCCGCCCCCGGCATCGGTTCCCGGAGGAGAAAGTCCGATCGGTCGTCTCACACTCGGCCCCCGTACCGACATGAGACAGGTGAGAGGACGGGAGGTATGCCCATGGGACGCAGCAGCGTCGGAGACCACTGTTCCGACGAGCGCGCCTTCAACGCCCTGTTCGATGAGCACTACGACGCCGTGTACCGGTACGCACGACGCAGGGTGGGTGCCGACCACGCCGACGATGTGGCGTCGGAGGCGTTCGCCGTGGCCTGGCGGAACAAGAAGCGCCTGATCCCGGAACGGGAACTGCCCTGGCTGTACGCGTGTGCACGCCGCATCGCCCTGGCCCATCTACGCAGGTCCCAACGCCAGAACCTGATCGTGGAGTCGCTGAGCCAGGAGCCGGGACGCGTCACCGACCACGCCGACGACGCCGACCGGGTGGTCGAACGTACCGAGGCCCTGGCGGCCCTGGCACGGCTGTCGGAGATCGAACGCGAACTGGTGATGCTCGTGACCTGGGAAGGACTCGACAGCCGCCAGGCCGCCGCGGTGGTGGGCTGCACCGCCGTCACCGCCCGGGGCCGCCTGCACCGCGCCCGAAAGAAACTGACCGCTCACACAGCCCAGGACTCCGGCCCCCATCGGAACCGCACTGTCGAGGAGGCGGCATGGACGACCTGAACGCACTGCGCACCGCCATGAACGGCGCCGACCCCGCCAAGGGCACCGCACCCACCCCGCAGGCCCGGCAGTGGGCCCGCACCAACGCCGTCATCCGGCTGAAGGAGAACACCCCCATGGCCCGACCCCTGTGGCGCCGTATCCCCGTTCTGGCCGCTGGAGCGGCGACCGCCGCCCTGGCCGTCGGCGCCGCCGCGATGCTGCTTCCCGAGGGCGACCCCCTGGGGGTGCCGGCCGCCTACGCCGCGCCGCCCGAGCCGATCGAGGTCGTGGGAGGCGAGCCGACCGACGGCACCGAGCGGCTGTTGGCCCTGGCCGACACCGCCGAGGGCCGCGGCGACGCCCGAGGCGAGGGCGAGGTCGGCTTCGTCTCCTCCACCGGCACCACCCTGTACCGGCTGACCGCGAACGCGGGGGACGAGGACCCTGAGGAAACCCGCGGATACGGGTTCATCCCCTTCGAGTGGAACGAGTGGCAGGATCTGGAAGGCGCCATGCGCCAGGACCAGCACCCCCAGCCGCCGCTGGAGACGGGCGGGCAGGAGTCCGACCACGAGTGGTTCCTGGAGCAGCAGACCGACACCCACGAGGAGCGGCTGGAACCGTCCCTGGTCTGGCCCGAGGAACTGCCCACGGACACCGCGGGGATGACCGAGCTCCTGGGCGACTTCGGCGAGGGCCCCGTCGACGACTCCCTGGCCAACCTGGTCAACTCCGCGGAGAACCTGTACGACTCGCGTCCGCTCTCCGGCGCCGAGGAGGCGGCCGTGCAGAGGATGATCGCCGAGAGCGGCGAGGTGGAGTACCTGGGTACCGCCACCGATCCGCTGGACCGTGAGGGTCACCTCTTCCGGGTCCGCGTCGAGGACGAGGTGTCCGTGTCCGAGCACCGCTACCTCTACGACCCCGAGGACGCGTCGCTGCTGTACCGCGACACGATCCTCTTGGAGGAGGACCCCTCCCTGGACCGAGCCGAGGAGTTCGGGCTGGCGTACCCGCTGCTGTCCGAGCAGGTCAGCTACGTCTGGTCGGGCTGGGTCCAGGAGATCGGCCAGCGCCCCTAGGACGCCGTGGCGTGGCCGGTCCCGGTGTCGCGCGCCGGGACCGGCCACGCCGCATCGGAGACGGGTTCAGCGGTAGTCGGGGTTGTCGAACCCGCTGTGGCATCCGGCGTCCCAGACCGAACGTCGGTTGCCGTAGGCGGGCACGCCCCCGGCGGCCTTGAGCATCGCGGCCAGGTGCATCAGGTTGTAGGTCATGAACGCGGTGTTGCGGTTGGTGAAGTCGTTCTCCGGCCCGCCCGACCCCTCGTCCAGATAGGACGGGCCGGGACCCGCCTCGCCGATCCATCCGGCGTCGGCCTGGGGCGGGACGGTGTACCCCAGGTGCTGGAGGCTGTAGAGCACGTTCATCGCGCAGTGCTTGGCCCCGTCCTCGTTGCCGGTGATCACACAGCCGCCCACCCGGCCGTAGTACGCGTACTGGCCCCGCTCGTTGAGCAGGTGCGAGCATCCGTAGAGCCGTTCGACGACCTTCTTCATCACCGAGCTGTTGTCACCGAGCCAGATCGGCCCGGCCAGCACCAGGATGTCCGCGGCCAGAACCCGCTCGTACACCCGTGGCCAGGCGTCGACCGCCCACCCGTGCTCGGTCATGTCGGGGTGGACCCCGGTCGCGATGTCGTGGTCGATCGCCCGCAGCGTGTCCACCGTGACCCCGGCCGACCGCATCAGGGACACGCTGCGTTCGAGCAGGCCCTCGGTGTGGCTCAGCTGCGGTGACGGTTTCAGGGTGCAGTTGACGAACAGCGCCCGGAGCCCGTCGAAGGACGGCGCCGCACCGGTGACGGTCTCCTGCTCGGGCATGATCGGGTCCTTCCTCACGGGCGATGGCCAGCCACCAGTTGATCACGGCGGGTGACCGGTTCCTCGTCACGCGCGCCGCGCGGCCCGGCTCGGGGTCCCCGGCCTCCGTCGGCCCGAGGGAACGCGCCGAGGCGCGGGATGTACCGTCGTGCCCATGCTCACCATGACGTGCACCGCGGCCGCCCACGGCGGTCCCGCGGCCCCGCCCCACCTCGTCCGCGCTCCGAGCTGGGACGCGCTCGCGTGAGAGGCCGCCGTGCACTCCGCCGGATCGGCATCGCGGCGGGGGTCGCCCTGCTGCTCTGTGCCGTGGCCGCGGGCGGATTCGTCGCCTGGGCCCAGAACTCCTTCCCCGCCGAACCCGCACCGCTCGCCGACGCGGAGCGGACGCCGGGTGTGCGGGTGGACATCGGCTCGCGGGCCACCGTCGTGGCTCCGACCGACGCCCCGGCACGCGTGGGGGTGGTGTTCTACCCGGGGGCGCGTGTGGAGCCGGAGGCCTACGCCGCGGTCTGGGCGCCCATCGTCGCCCGCAGCGGCGTACGCGTCGTCATCCCCGACATGCCGCTGAACCTCGCCCTGTTCGGCCGTGGGCGCGCGGGCGAACTGATCGACGGCGACGACACCGTCGAGCGGTGGTATGTCGGCGGCCATTCCATGGGAGGGGCCATGGCCGCCTTCTACGCGGGCGGCGAGCCGCGCGGATCGCTCGCGGGTGTCATCCTGTGGGGGTCCTACGCCACTGAGGGGGCGGGGCTGGCCCAGCGCGAGGATCTGCGCGTGCTCTCGGTCTCCGGCGGGCGTGACGGTCTGTCCGACCCCGCCGACACCGAGGCGAACCGGCCGCACCTTCCCGCCGACGCCACCACGCGAACCATCTCCGGCATGAACCACGCGCAGTTCGGCGCCTACGGGCCCCAACCGGGCGACGGCGCGTCCGAGATCAGCGACGCCGAAGCCCACCGTGCGCTGGGTGACGTGGTGGCCGACTTCCTGACCGAACCGGTGGGCACGGACGGCTGACCGGCCCCGCCCCGGCATCCGACCGGGCGTGCTCCCGCGATGACCCGATGTGTCATCTCACTGACAGGTCCGGGCCCAGGACGGCTCCCGCACGGTTGTCTGTCTCCACGAGCCGTGTGCACAGGGGCTTCCGGCCCGGCACGCGGAGACAGCCGTCCGTTGACGGCCGTGCGCCCGACGCGGACGGTCGGGGCGCCGGGGGCTCCCTGACCCGAGGGTTCCCGGCGCCGCCGTGCCCTGGACGACGAGGCATGGTGGAATGATGGATGAGGAGATGAACGTCCAACTGCTCTACTTCGACGGCTGCCCCAACTGGGGCCTGGCCCGGGAGCGTCTGCGCCGGGCGCTCGCCCACGTGGGCCACCCGGAGATCGAGGTCGAGCTGGTCGTCGTCGGCACCGAGGCGCGGGCACGGGAGCTGCGCTTCCCGGGCTCCCCCACGATCCGTGTGAACGGCCGCGACCCGTTCGACCACGGGGAGGCCTTCGGCCTCGCCTGCCGCGTCTACCCCTCACCCGAGGGGCTCACGGGAGCCCCGACCGTGGAGGCGCTGGTCCGCGAACTCACCGACGTGTGACGACGGACGGGTCCACCCGCGCGTTGTCACGTCGCTGACACTCCACCGCCGCACGGAGCCACCACCCGATGTGCTGGACCGAACCGGCCGACGACGTTCGTACGGAGAGAGTGATGATCCGAGCAGTGTGGAACGGCGAGGTGCTGGCCGAGGCGCCCCGCACCGTGATGGTCGAGGGCAACCACTACTTCCCGCCCGAGGCCCTGCGCCGTGAGCACTTCTCCGAGTCCGGGTCGCGAAGCCTGTGCTTCTGGAAGGGCGTCGCGCGCTACTACGACGTCACCGTGCACGGGCGGACCTACGAGGCCGCCGCCTGGTACTACCCGCGCCCCAGCCCGCTGGCCCGCCGGATCAGGGACCACGTCGCGTTCTGGCCGGGCGTGCGCATCGAGCGGGACGGTGACCGATGAGCGCGGCCTCCTCCGACCTGGAACCCGGGAACGGCACCGGCGCGGGGACGTCGCGCCGACCGCTGGCCGCGGTGCGTATCGGCCTGGTGTCCGGGCTGGTCGGGATCCTGTGCTGCGTGGGACCGACGGTGCTGGCGCTGCTGGGGGTGGTCAGCGCTGGGACCGCGTTCGTGTGGGCCACCGACCTCTACGAGGGTTACGCGTGGTGGTTCCGGCTGGCGGGCCTGGCCGTGCTGAGCGCGCTGGTCTGGTGGTCGCTGTACCGGAGGAGGATGTGCTCCCTGAACGGGGCGCGCGAGGCCAGGGGGAGGATCGCGCTCGCACTGGGCATCGCCGTGGCCACCTACGCCCTGCTCTACGGTGTGACCACCTGGTTGGGGACGTTCGCCTGAGATGACGCGGGCGGCCCGGCCGAACGCTCCCGGCTCTCTTCGGGTCCGGCCGGGTGCACGGCTCCCCCACGGGGCTGGGACGCGCACCCGCGAAGCTCATCCCCGTCCAGGTTTCTCCGCGACCAGGAGCGCGTATCCGATGTTCCCCTCGTCGGCGGCGCGGCGGGCCGCCGCCAGGTAGGGGGCGACGGCTTCGGCGTCGACCCCCGCCTCCGCCATCCGCGCGGGAGAGGCCATGGCGAGGAGCCGTATCCGTGCGTCGATCCGGTCGATCATGCGCACCAGCGCCCCGTCGTGGGCCTCCACGCGCAGGACGCGCAGGCCCGCGTCACGGAGCAGTTCGGCGTAGGCGTCGGCGGGGAGGGCGTCGGCGACGCACGCCACCCATCCGGCGATGCCCGCCAACGCGTCGGGGAGTCCGCCCCGGGCCACCGTGACGTCGGTGATCCCGACCCGCCCGCCCGGCTTCAGCACACGGGCGAACTCGGCCGCGGCGGCGGCCTTGTCGGGGAAGGTGCACAGGGCGCACTCGCACACCAGGGCGTCGTAGACGGCGCCCTGGACCGGTAGCCGCTCGGCGTCCCCGTGCAGGAACCGCACCCGGCCGGAGAGCCCGGCCTCCTCGGTCGTCGCACGGGCCGTCTGAAGGGCGGCTGCCCCGAGGTCGACGCCGTCCACCCTCGCGTCGTGTTCCAGGGCGAGCAGGCGGGCGGTGGCGCCGGTGCCGCAGGCGACGTCGAGCACCCGGGAGTCGGCGGTGAGGGCGAGGAGGTCAGCGAGGCGACGGGTGAGGGTGAGGCCCCCGGGGTGGTAGGAGTCCCCGAGCAGCAGGGCCACGGCGTCGCTGCCGTAGGCGCTCGCGCAGCAGGCCTTCACCTCCTCGGGGTCCGGGGTGGGGGCGGGCGTCGAGGGGAACGGACGCTCGGTCACGGCTCCTCCACCGCCCGTCGGCCGACGTTGGTGTGGTCCGGGGCGATCGACGTGCGGTGGTTCGTGTCGGTGTCGTGCCCGGTGCGGGCGATGCGGGACCCGTAGGGCGACTCCACGGTGACGTCGGTCAGTTGGCGGGCGTTGGGGACGACGTCGGCGACCTCGACCCCGGACATCCGGGCGCGCACCTGTTCGCGGTAGCCCACGGAGTTGTAGGCGCAGAAGGGGATGATCCGCCCGTCCGGGGTGATCTCCTCCACGCAGCACTTCATGAGCTGTTTGACGTTGAGGGTGTAGGGGTCGAGGAAGTCCTGGACGACGATCATGAACACCTTGTCGCCCAGGTCCTCGGCCGCCCGGGGAAGGTCGATGCCGCAGGCCGCGCACTCGGCGTTGGCGGTGGCCGCGGCCAGGCCCTCCATGGTGCCGGGGGCGTTCATGAACGCCGAGGCGCTCCACAGCCGTTCCAGGGAGGCGCGCAGTTCCGGGTCGGGCAGGACGCGGTTGCTCACGTAGTCGAGGTGGTCGTCCACGTCGACCAGGCGCGGCAGGGGGACGACGTCGGTGCGGTCGGCCTTGCGGTCCACGAGCAGGTAGGTGACCGACCGGCAGGTGGGGAAGCAGCAGGGGACGGGGACGAAGTCGCCGGGTCGGAACCACTCGGGCCGCTGCTCGGTGATCCTCTCCATGACGTCGGAGTTGGTCAGCCGGGTGAGCGGGTCGAACTCCACGTGCCGCCCGGAGTGGGTGACCGGCTGGAACGTGACGGCGCGGACGGCGGGGTGGGCGAGGCCGAACTCGATGATGTCGCCGAGCTCGTGGTCGTTGAGGTCGCGTTCGACCGCCGCCACCAGGGTGACGGTCAGCCCGGCCTCGGCGCAGTTGTCCAGGGCGCGCTGTTTGCGTTCGCGCAGGTCCCTGCCGCGGATGGCGCGGTGGGTGGCCTCGTCGAAGCCGTCGAACTGCAGGTAGACGTTGACGGCGGTGCCGCCTCGTCCGTTGAGGTCGGCCAGCGCGGCGGTGAACCGCTGGTCGGTGGCCAGGCGGATGCCGTTGGTGTTGAGGTTGACGACCTTGATCGGCCGGTCGGTGGCCATCTCGACGAAGGCGAGGATGTCCTTGTGGATGGTGGGCTCCCCACCGGAGAACATCACCACCTCGGGTTCGCCCTCGGCCTCGACGAAGGTGTCGAGCATGCGCGCGCACTGTTCACGGGTGATCGAGTAGCCGTCCGGTTGGTGCCCGGAGTCGGCGAAGCAGATCGGACAGTCCAGGTTGCAGCCGGTGTTGACCTCGATGATGCCCAGGCAGGCGTGCTGCTTGTGCTCGGGGCACAGCCCGCAGTCGGAGGGGCACCCGTCCCTGACCTCGGTCTGGAAGGTCAGCGGCAGGGTGCCCGGTTTGTTGAACCGCGTCGAGTCCGCGTACAGCTGGGCGTCGCCGTAGACCAACGCCTCGAACCAGCCGTGCTCCTTGCACCGTTTGCGCAGATAGACCTTGTTGTCACGGATGTTGACCTGGGCGTCGACCACCACCTTGCACACAGGACAGATGCTCTTGGTGTACTCGACGAAGACCTCGTTGCGGTCCCGTGCTCGGTCGGCCACGTACGGGCCCGCCTTCCCTGTCGACGATGCGGCGCGGCGTGGGCCGGGCCCTCCCCTCATCACAGCCCGACCCATGCCACGCGGCAGTCCATCCCAAACCGGCGGTCCCACGGCCGAGACTGTCCGCCCGCTGACACATGGCGGAGCCGCCCGGGGGCCCGTGGCCAGACTTGGAGCACGAGACGTCGGGGAGGTATCGGTGCACGGGGTGGGACGAACCGCACGACGGGCGGCGGCCGCGGTCGCCCTCGTCCTGGCGGTCGGCGCCTGCCAGGCCGCTCCCTCCGACGACGAGCGGCCGTCCTCCGTCTCCCCGTCCCCCGGTCTCGGCCCCTACGAGGACGTCCCCTCGGCCGTCACCGACCCGGACGACCCCGAACTCCCCGACCCCCTGGTGGACACGGACCGACTGGTGACCGGCGGCCCACCGCCCGACGGGATCCCGGCGCTGACCGACCCCGCCTTCGAGGACGTCGCGGACGTCGACTGGCTGGAGGACTCCGACCCGGTCCTGGGGGTGTCCGTGGAGGGCGAGGAGCGCGCCTATCCGGTGCGCATCCTCATCTGGCACGAGATCGTCAACGACACCGTCGCCGACGTGCCCGTCGCGGTCACCTACTGCCCGCTGTGCGACTCGGCGCTCGCCTTCGACCGCAGGGTGGGCGACCGGATCCTCGACTTCGGCGTGTCCGGGATGCTCTACAACTCCGACCTGGTGATGTTCGACCGCCAGACGCACTCGCTGTGGCCGCAGATCGAGGGCCGTGCCGTGGCGGGAACCCTGACCGGCACCGAACTCGACCGCGTGAGCGTGGCCGTCGTCTCCTGGGACCAGTGGCGGGACGCCCACCCCGACGGCGCTGTGCTCAGCCTGGACACCGGGCACGAGCGCGACTACGGGCACAACCCCTACGTCGGCTACGACGACCCCGACACCGACCCCTTCCTGCTCGACACGGACGCCGACCCGCGGCTGCCCGCCAAGGCCCGCGTCATCGGCATCGGCTCCGAGGACGCCGCGCTGGCCGTGCCCGTGGACCACGCGCTGGAGTCAGGTGTGGTGGAGACCGAGGTCGACGGGGAGCCCGTCACGGTGTGGGCGCGTCCGGGCACGACCTCGGCCCTGGACGCGGCGGTGATCGCCGAGGGGCGGGAGACGGCCGTCACCGGGGTGTTCCGTCCCCGGCTGGACGGGCGCGACCTGACCTTCGCGGCCGACGGCGACGGCTTCACCGACCACCAGACCGGCAGCCGGTGGAACATCCTCGGGCACGCCGTCGACGGCGAGCTCGCGGGCGAACGGCTCACCCCGGTCGACCACCTGGACACCTTCTGGTTCGCCTGGGTGGGTTTCACTCCCGAGACCGAGATCCTGAGGTGACGATGAGAACCGCCCCGCGTATCCGTCCGGCCGCCGCCGTGCTCGCCGCGGTCCTGGGGCTGTCCGCGTGCGCGGCGACCGAGCCCGGGTCCGGTTCCGGTTCCGGCACGGCGACGGAACGGGAAGGGGTCCAGGAGACCGCGTTCGAGTTCCGGGCACGGACCCTCGACGGGGAGGCGCTCGACGGAGGGGAACTGCGCGGTGCACCGGTCGTCCTGTGGTTCTGGGCGCCGTGGTGCGTCGTGTGCCGGTCCGAGGCGCCGGGTGTGCTCGACGCCGCCGACCGCTTCGACGGCCAGGTGGAGTTCGTCGGCGTCGCCGGACGCGGACAGGTCGACGAGATGCGGGAGTTCACCGCCGGCACCGCCACGGACGGCCTGACCCACATCGTCGACGAGGACGGCGCGATCTGGTCCGGTTTCGGCGTCGCCAGCCAGCCCGCCTTCGCCTTCCTGCGCCCGGACGGCACGTACGCCACCGTGACGGGCACCCTGGCCGAGGACGATCTCGACGACCACGTGCGCGCCGAGGTCCTGGCCGGGCGGGACCTCGGCTGATGGAACAGGTCCCCTACGCCATCGCGCTGACCGCGGGCGTGCTCGCGGTCCTCAACCCGTGCGGCTTCGCGATGCTGCCCGGATACGTCGGACTCCTGGTCTCCTCCGGTGACGGTCACCCGGGTGGCCGGGCACGCACGCTGGGCCGGGCCCTGGCCACGACGGCGGCGATGACCGGCGGGTTCACCGCCGTGTTCGCGCTCTTCGGCGCGGCGGTCGTTCCGCTGGCCCTGACGGTGGAGCGGCACCTTCCCTGGGCGACCCTGGTGATCGGCGCCGCCCTGGTCGGGCTGGGGATCTGGCTGCTGACCGGGCGCGAGGCGGGGATCGTGCTGCCGCGTCCCACCCCCGGACGTCCGACCCGTTCGCTGCGCTGGGCGGCGGTCTACGGCGCCGCGTACGCGGTCGCGTCGCTGTCGTGCACCGTCGCGCCGTTCCTGGCCCTGACCACCAGCGCCATGGGCGGCGGCGGGGTTCTCGGCCTGCTCGGCGTGTTCACCGTCTACGCGCTGGGGATGGCCCTGGTGATCGGGGTCCTGACGGTCTCGGTCGCGCTGGCGCGTGACTCGGTCACCGCGCACCTGCGTCGTGCCCTGCCCTACGTGACGCGCGCGGGCGGCGCCCTGTTGGTGTCAGCCGGGGCCTACGTCGCCTACTACGGCTGGTTCGAGCTGCGCGTCCTGGCGGGTACGGCGGGAGGGGATCCGGTGGTGGGCGCCGTCGTGCGCTGGCAGGGCGAGCTGTCCCGGCTCCTCCAGGGAGCCGGTGCGCTCTGGCTCCTCGCCGCCCTGGCCGTACCGGTCCTGATCGCTGGGGTCGGAGCGCTCCGGACGCGACGCGCACGCGCGTCGGAACCGAGCCGCTCCGGGAGGGAGTCGGAGCGGTGAGGTCCCCGGGGCGAGGACTGCCCGATGACGATGCGCACGGGCGTGTTCACCGGACGGCTCGCCCAGACCGTCCGCGCTGATCGGCCCCGTTCGGGGGCCGACCAGCGCGGGCCTTTCACTCCGTCGCCTCGGTGAGGCGGTCGATCTCCGCCAGGAGCCGCTCCGGCTCCGGGTTGCCCAGGGCGAACAGGCGGTCTCCGGCCAGGAAGGCGGGGGTTCCCACCACCGCCTCGGGAACCACGGCCCCGGGATCGGTCAGATCGACGACCTCCACGGTGTGGGCCGGACGTCGCCGCCCCACGAACGCGGCCAACTCCAGCGCGCGTGCGCAGCCCGGGCACCCCGGGGCGACGAACACGCGCAACGGGGGCGGCGGCATCCTCAGTTCTTGCGGCGGCTGAGCGCGAAGAGCACCCCGGCGGTCACCAGTCCGTAGATCACGTGGCCCATCAGGCTCATCATCGTCATCTGGTTGATCATGAACAGCGGCATCCCCATCATCATGGGCATCGCCACCAGCGGGCCGAGGACCCACCACAGCGCACCGTAGCCCGCCCCGGCGGCCAGGAGAGCCCCCACGCGGTGGGCCAACGGGGCGGCCACCAGGCCGAACCCGGCACCGATCACGGCCGAGATGACCAGGTGCACCACCATGCCGACCAGGGCGCTGTCACTGCCCACCATCCCGGCGATCATGGGGAGCATCCCCATCATGGCCATGAGCGTTCCGAAGACGACGCCGCCGCCGACACCGGCGGCGGCGCCCCGCCACACGCGCGTCACCAGTGGCGTGGGGGTCTGGGCGATCGTTGACATCTCTACCTCCGTCGGATCCGGGGCCGGTCCCCGGTGTACGTTGCGCGCCCCACACAACCGACCGTCCCCGCCCCGTGTCTGTGTCCGCGGGCACACAACGCCGAATCGCCGGGAAACCACGTGCGCCGCCGTCACGTGCGATAACGTCCCACCGACACGACCCGTCCGCACGGCGCGCACCGCCGAAGGACACGCCCTCTCCCGACGAGGAACCGTGATCCCATGTCCCCACAGACGCCAGCGGCCATGAACCGCGCGCTCAGCCTGCTCGGAGGCCGCGAGGACCCCCGCCTCCAGCAGGCCGCCTGGGTCGCCCGCTGTGTGGGCCGCGGCCACGCCACACCCCTGACCGGAGACGACGTCTCCGCCCTCGCGTCGATCCTGCGCAGGCGCAGCGTCCCCCGCTCCGGACTGGTCTTCGGCGCCAAACCGCACACGGCCGGGGTGTGGATCGTGCGCTCCGGCCACGTCGAGCTGACGGCCGGATCCGGCCCGGGCCGGGTCGTGGTGCAGATCCTGCGCCCCGGGGACGTGGACGGCGACATCCAGCTGCTGTTGGACATGCCGCTGCCCTACACCGGTCGGGCGCTGGAGGACACCGAGATCCTGGAACTGGACTCCGAGGAGTTCGAGCGTCTGCTGGCCACGCACCCGGCCGTGGCCCGGCGCTGGCTGTCGAGCGTGGCCGAACGCCTCAACACCAGCCACATGCGCATCCTCGGGCTGCTCGGCCGGTCACTCACCCAGCAGACGGCCCAGCTGCTGATGGACGAGGCCGACGGGGACGTCGTCGAACTTCCCCAGCGCACCCTGGCCGCCATGCTGGGTGTGCGCAGACCGTCGTTGAACAAGGTCCTCAAGGAGTTCGAGAGGGACGGGCTGATCGGGGTCCGCTACTCGGCGATCGACCTGGTCGACCGCCGCGGGCTGGCACGCCGCGTGCACGGCCGCGCGTGATCCGCGGGACCGCGTCGGAGGTGGCCGATGGACGACCGTGCCTGGACCGACTACCTGGCGTGCTTCCACGGGGAGCGCCCGGGCGTCACCGAGCGGCTTCTCGCGCTGGCCGGGGCCGACCCCTACGCCTGGCTGGTCGATCCGCTGCACGGGCGGGACGGCGCCATCGTCGACCTGGGATGCGGCTCCGGACCGACCCGGGACCGGATCTCCGAGCCGCGGTGGGTGGGCCTGGACTCCTCGCCCGAGGAGCTGGCGTACGCGGCGGCGGTCGGCCGGGGTCCGCTCGTCATGGGCGACGCGACCGCCCTCCCCTTCCGTGACGGTTCGACCGCCGCGGTCTGCGCGGCGATGTCCCTCCAGGTCCTGCGTCCTCTGGACACCGTCCTGAGCGAGATCGAGCGGATCCTGGAACCGGGGGGACTGCTGGTCTCACTCACCCCCGCGCGGCTGGGCCCCTCCCCGAGGGGCCTGGTGGCCTGGGGCCGGGTGCTGGCCGCTCTGCGCACGCGTCACCTCCCCTGGCCGGAGCCGCGCGCGTGCGACGGGACGGCCGCGCTGCTCCGTTCCCGCGGGTGGACCGTCCTGTCACGGGAGCGACGCGTGTTCGACCTTCGGATGGACCGCCCCGAGCACACCTCGCTCCTGGTGGACGGCCTCTACCTGCCCCGGGTCGGCGGGCGGCGGATCCTGACGGCGAAGCGGTCGCTCACACGGTGGGCGGCGCCGGGACGCACCCTTCCGCTCCCCCTCACCAGGGTGGTGGCCCGCGCGCCCGACACCACGTCCTCGCGGACGACAGTGTCAGGCGGCTGACAGCCTCCGTCCGACGTCGGACGCGCTGTGGTCGGCTGGCGGTGAACGCTTCGCGCCGCGACGAGCGCCGTCGTCGTACGGACCGCGCGCGGGGCGGACCGAACGACGGAGGTGTCGCCATGTCGACGATCGCGCACGCGCTCACCCACGCCTGGCGGCGCAGGGAGTGAACCGATCCCCCATCGGCGGCTCCACTCGCGCCGAACGCGAGTGGAGCCGCCGTGGCTGACCACTGGTGCCTGTCCGAGACGGACCTGTTCCAGGACCTGGAGCGGGAACGGATGGCGGAGATCAACGCCCGCGTCCCACCGCGTTCGATCTGGCCCGGGCAGGTGATTCGCGTCCCCCACGAGACGCTGGAAGCGCTCTACGTGGTCAAGCGTGGGCGTGTCCGGCTCTTCCGGGTGGTCGAGGACGGGCGGACCGTCACCACGGCCATCGCCGGACCCGGTGCCGTGTTCGGCCACATGGCGCTGCTGGGGCTGAACATGGGCGGCACGTGGTGTGAGGCCGTCGACGAGGGCCAGCTGTGCGTGATGAGCGCCGACGACGTCCGGCGGCTCCTGCTGTGGGACCCGCGTGTGGCCGTTCGCCTCATCGAGCAGTTGGGGACCCGGATCGCGGATCTGGAGGAGCGGCTGACCGAGACCGTGTGCAAGAGCGTTCCCGAACGGACCGCGGCGACGCTGTGCAGACTCGTCGACCCCCTCGCCCCCGGGCACCGCCCCGTCGCCGTGCGCCTGACCCATGAGCAGTTGGCCCGGCTGACCGGTACCACCAGGGAGCGCACCACCCGTGCTCTGGGCGTACTCGCCGAGCGGCGGCTGGTGCGCCCGCGCCGGGGCACGCTCCTGGTCCTCGACCGTCCGGGGCTGTCCGTCTTCGCCGGCGGAGGACGCGACCCGAAGGTGTGGAGGCCGTGACCGGTCCCTTCCTTGAGGGGAGGAAGTCACGCCACGGACTGCTCCTCGGGGGTGGGGAAACGAGGTGTTCCGGTCAGGACGGGCGGGCGGGGTGCGCCACCGCCAGGACCGTCTTGCCGCGCCGGTGGCCCGCGCCCTGGTCGGCGATCGCCTCGGCGGCCCGGGCGAGCGGGAGGACGCGGTCGACGACGGGCGCGACCCCGCCGTCATCGATCAGTCGGGTGAGTGCCGCGAGGTCGTCCGGATTCGGTTTCGACGCGAAGGCGGTCATCCTCGGGCCGCGGCGTAGCGACGACAGCGTGACCCCCAGGAGGTACGGCAGGGGGCCGAGGAACGCACCGCCGGGTTCGCCGGAGCTGGCGACGTACACTCCGCCGGCGTCCAGCACCCGCCGGTACGCCTCCAGCGGGTGGTTGCCGACGAGGTCGAGGACGACGTCGTAGGACCGCTCGCCGCGGGTGAAGTCCTCGCGGGTGTAGTCGACGACCTCGTCGGCCCCGATCGAGCGCACCAGGTCGAGGTTGTGCGTGGCGCACACACCGGTCACGTGCGCGCCGAGCGACGCGGCGATCCGCACCGCGAACGTGCCCACGCCGCCGGACGCGCCGTTGACCAGGACCCGGTGGCCGGACCGGACCGCGCCGACGTCCCGGATTCCCTGCAACGCCGCGAGACCCGCCAGGGGGACCGCGGCCGCCTCCGCGAAGTCGAGGCGGGCCGGCTTCCGCGCCAGGGCGGTCTCGGCGGCGACCACGTACTCGGCGTACGCGCCTCCGGACAGTTCGCCGTACACCTCGTCGCCGGGGCGGAAGCGGGTGACCCTGGGACCGACCGCCTCGACGGTCCCGGCCACGTCCCTGCCAGGGATCGGGGGTTTCGGTCGCGGTAGGCCGAACACGGGCCGCAGGACGTAGGGGCGGCCCACGGTGCGCAGCCAGTCCGCCGGGTTCACCGACGACGCGTGCACGCGCAGCAGGACCCCGTCGTCGCCCGGTTCCGGGCGGTCGACCTCGCCAAGCCTCAGCACGTCAGCCGGCGCGCCGTAGCCGCGCTGGACGATCGCTCTCATGTCTCCCCCTCGGTATTTACGCCGTAAATATTTACGCCGTATGCTAGGCTGCGGTTCGCCACCCGTCAAGAGAGAGGAGAAGGTCGCCGGTGTCGAAGGGGACCCCCGCCCAGCGCCGCGCCACGCTGAGCCGCCCTCGGGTGATCGAGGCCGGGATCCGCCTGGCCGACGCGGAGGGCGCCGACGCGTTGTCGATGCGCCGCCTCGGGCGAGAGCTCGGCGTGGAGGCGATGGCGCTGTACAACCACGTCGACAACAAGGACGATCTGCTGGACGGCATGCTCGAACGGGCCGCCGAGGAGATCGAGCTACCCGACGACGGCGCCGACTGGCGGCGGTCCGCACGGCGGCGGGCCGTCTCGGCCCATACCGTGCTGATGCGGCACCCATGGCTGCCCGCGCTGTGGACCTCGCGCATCAACCTGGGCCCGGCCCGCATGCGCTACATGGACCACGCCCTGCGCAGCCTGCGGGAGGCGGGCTTTCCGCCCGACCTGCTCGATCGCGCCTACCACGCCATCGAGAACCACGTCGTCGGCCACGCGATGCAGGCGATCGGCTTCACGCTCGACGAGGAACAGATGCGGGAACTGGGCGAGCCGCTGCTGCGCTCGTCGCCGCTCGCGGAGTATCCCGACCTGATCGCCCACATCCGCCACCACCTGGAGCGGCCGTCCCAGGGGGACGACTTCGAGTTCGGGCTCGATCTCATCCTCGACGGCCTCGAACGGCTGCGCGACGGCGCCTGACGGGCGACGCCCGATCATGACCCCATGTCTGGTCGTGCTCGCGGTTCGGGGTTCGGGGCGGGCCCCGCGCGATTGTCCGGCCTCGCGTGTCGCGTGCACGGCGCCTGAGCCGTGGGGCCCTCACGGACGGTCGAGCCGTGGATTCTCGTCGGCCGCTCGGACCGCAGGGCCTGGGCACCCCGGATCGGCACGGCTGGTTTCTTGCTGGAACAGCATGAATACTTGCCTCATTCGCGAACACCGGTCGACCATGCCGGTATGACTGAGAGCGCGAACAACCCCGGTGTGGTCGACGTCGTGATCGTCGGTGGCGGAGTCGCCGGCCTGTCCGGCGCGGTGACGCTCGCCCGGTCCCGGCGGTCCGTCGTGGTCGTCGATTCCGGCGAGCCCCGCAACGCCCCGGCGTCCGGCGTGCACGGCCTGCTGTCGAGGGACGGCATCGCCCCCGGCGAACTCCTGCGTGTGGGACGGGAGGAGGTCACCGGGTACGGCGGACGCGTGGTCCCCGACCGGGTGGTCGCCGTGCGCCGGAACGGCGACGGCTTCCTGGTGGAAACAGCGGGCGGGAGCCGTTTCGGGGCACGGCGACTGCTGGTGTGCACCGGGCTGGTCGACCGGCTTCCCGACATCCCCGGGTTGCGCGAGCGGTGGGGCCGGGACGTGCTGCACTGCCCCTACTGCCACGGGTGGGAGGTACGGGACCAGGCCGTCGGGGTACTGGCCACCGGCCCGGCGGCCGTCCACCAGGCGCTGTTGTTCCGCCAGTTGTCCGACAGGGTCACCCTGTTCCGGCACACCGCCGGTGATCTGGGAGACGAAGCGTGGGAGAGGCTCGCGGCCCGCGGCATCGCGGTGGTCGACGGCGAGGTCACCGGACTGGAGACCGAGAAGGGCCTCCTGGCCGGGGTCCGACTGGCCTCGGGGACCCGGATTCCGCTCACCGCCCTGGTCGTCGCTCCCCGGTTCGAGGCCCGGGACGACGTCCTCGCGGGCCTCGGCCTGACCGCCGCGGAGCACCCGATGGCCATCGGGGACCAGGTGGGGGCGGACGGCAGCGGGCTCACCTCCGTTCCCGGCGTGTGGGTCGCCGGGAACGTGTCCGAGATCCTGGAGGGGGTCCCGGGCGCGGCGGCCGCCGGTGTGCGGGCCGCCGCGGCCATCAACGCCGACCTGGTGGCCGCCGACACCGACGCCGCGCTCGCCCACCGACTGGCCGAGGATCCCGCGAACACCTAGCCCCGGGAGCGCGGCGCCCACCGCGCCCCTCGGCGGTCACGTGGTCCGGGCTCGCAGATGGACGCGCTGGCCCTGACCGCCGAAGAGCACCAGCAGTTCGACCGGACGGTCGTCGGCCGACGCCATGCAGTGGGGCACGTGCGTGTCGAACTCGGCGACCTCGCCGGGTACGAGGACGAGGTCCTGGTCGCCGAGGAGCAGTCGGAGGCGGCCTTCGAGGACGTAGACCCACTCATAGCCCTCGTGCGTCCGCTTCTCCGGTTCGGCCTGGTCGGGCCGGGGAGGGATGACGAGCTTGTGGGCCTGCATGCCGCCGGCCCGGCGGGTCAGCGGGATGTACGTCATCTCGGGCCGGTGCACCGGTCGCAGGTGGACGCGGGGATCGCCGGTCTGCGGGGCGCCGACCAGTTCGTCCAAGGGAACGCCGTGGGCACGGGCCAGGGGGAGCACCAGTTCGAGCGTCGGCTTCCGGTCACCGCTCTCCAGCCGCGACAGCGTGCTCTCCGAGATCCCCGTCGTCCGCGACAGCGCCGCCAGCGTGATTCCCCGCCGTCGCCGCAGTTCCCGCAGTCGCGGCCCGACGGCGGCGAGGGTCTCCTTCAGTTCGTCCATACCCACAACCTTGCCGAAACGGCATGAATTCGTGCAAACAGGCCGACCACGGCCCGGAGAGAGGCGGTACAGCCATGACCGACGACCTTCCCGACGCGGACCGGAACCCCGACGGGGCCGCACGTTTCTGGGAGCGCCTCTACACCCAGCGGGAGGAACGGCACCGGTCGAGCCGCCCCAACCCGATTCTGATCGGGACCGCGGGCGCCATGGCGCCCGGCACCGCACTCGACCTGGGCAGCGGTGAGGGCGGGGACGCCGTCTGGCTCGCCGCCCAGGGCTGGCGGGTCACCGCCGCCGACATCTCCGCGACCGCCCTGTCCCGCGCCACCGCGCACGCGGCCGCCGCCGGCGCCGCCGTCGCGCGGCGACTGACCGTCGAACGGCACGACCTCGCCCGCACCTTCCCGGCGGGCACGTTCGACCTCGTCAACGCGCACTATCTACAGACCCCGTTCGCCCTTCCCCGGGCCCGCGTCCTCCGCCAGGCCGCACGGTCGCTGACGACCGGCGGCCTCCTCCTCATCGTCGACCACGGATCCGAGCGCCCCTGGTCCTGGAGCTCCGGCCAGAGCACCCGTTTCCCCACTCCGGGGGAGATCTTCGACGCGCTCGCGCTGGACCCCGCGACCTGGCGGCCCGAGCGCCTCGACACCCCCCAGCGCGAGGCCACAGGGCCCAGCGGAGAGACCGTCACCGTCACCGACACCGTCATCGCGGTGCGCCGCCTGGCCCCCTGACCACCCGCCGCCACCGGCACCGCCCCTTCCGTCTCCGAGGAGAACACCGATGCCCGACCTGTTCAGCCCCACGACCGTCGGCACATGGACGCTGCCCAACCGGATCGTCATGGCGCCCATGACCCGAAGCCGCGCCGACTTCCTCGGCGTCCCCGGTGCGGCCACCGCCGTCTACTACCGGCAGCGGGCCACGGCCGGCCTGATCATCACCGAGGGAGTGCAGCCCAGCGCGGTCGGACAGGGCTACGCGAACACGCCCGGCCTGCACACGCCCCGCCAGATCGAGGCGTGGCGCGACGTCGCGTCGGGGGTGCACGAGGAGGGCGGCCGCATCGTCGCCCAGATCATGCACGCGGGACGGATCGCCCACCCGGGCAACAAGAACGGCCACGAGACCGTCGCGCCCAGCGCGCTCGCCGCACCCGGCGAGATCGTCACTCCGCGCGGCCCGCGCCCGTACCCGGAGCCGCGCGCCCTGGGCACGGCGGAGATCACGTCAGTCGTCCGGGAGTACGCCGACAGCGCGCGGTCCGCCGTCGAGGCCGGACTCGACGGCATCGAGCTGCACGGGGCCAACGGCTACCTGATCCACCAGTTCCTCGCACCGTCCGCCAACCGACGCTCCGACGTCTACGGCGGGTCCGCGACGGCCCGGGCGCGCTTCGCGATCGAGGTGGTCGCGGCCGTCGCCGAGGCGATCGGCGGCGAGCGCGTGGGACTGCGGCTCTCCCCGGGCGTGAACCTGCACGGAGCGATCGAGGACGACCCCGACGAGACCGCCGCGACGTACCGGGCGCTGGTCGACGCGATCACCCCGCTGGGGTTGGCCTATCTGCACACCGTCGGTGACCCCGACGCGCCAATGCTCACGGACCTGCGGGCCCGTTTCGACGGCCCGCTCGTCATCAACGACGGCTGGCACCCGGTGACCGACGCCGCCACGGCCCGCCGGTACGTCGAGAGCGGCCGGGCCGATCTCGTCGCCGTCGGCCGGGCCTTCATCGCCAACCCCGACCTCGTGCGGCGGTGGCGGACCCACGCCCCGGTCAACGAGCCCGACCCCGCGACCTTCTACGGCGGCGGCATCCGTGGCTACACCGACTACGCCGCGCTGTCCGACTGATCGCACCCCCGCACCTCGGCGATCGCGAGGGCGGCGGTGGTTCGTCACCGCACGGGGCCGCCGCACCGAACGGCTTGAGACCGCGCGCGGCGTCCTGCGCGGCGAGTGCTCCGAGGGGCCCCTCCCGGGCCCGGCCCCGGAGTCCCTACCCGTGCTCGGGCGGGGACTCCGGCAACCCGAGCAGCGCGAAGTGCTCGCGACCGACGAAGGACGTCAGCGCGCACACGCGGTCCCCTTCCAGCGTCAGCACCGTGACCGACCACGCCGTGTACGCGCCCTCCCCGGCGTCCCACAGGTACCCGGCGACCGCCGGTTGACCGTTCGCCTCGGTCGGCAGGGTCCGCCAGCTCCCGCACCCGGTGATCGGGACCCGCACGGCGAAGTCGGTGACGGCGGCGAGCCCCCGGTACCAGTGCGGCATCGGCGGCATCGACCAGGTGACGTCCTCGGTGAGCAGGGCGACGAACACGTCCACGTCGCCGTTCTCCAACGCGGACGAGTACCCCTCCACGATCTCCCTCAGCCTCGCGTCGCCCACCTCCCGGAGGGTCCGCTGCTGCGTACGGGCGGGAACCCGCTCGGCCACGGCGCGGCGCGCCCGCTGCAGGGCGCTGTTGACCGACACCGTCGTGGTGCCCATCGTCTCGGCGATCTCGGCCACCGAGTACCCCAGGACCTCGAAGAGCAGCAACGCGGCGCGCTGGTTGCCCGGCAGGTGCTGGAGCGCCGCGACGAACGCGAGTTCCACGGCCTCGCGCTGCTCGTACCTGGCGTCCGGGGTCGTCGGAAGGGCGTCGAGACCGGTGTCCGGGTAGGGGCCGAGCCACGCGAGCTCGGTCCGCGGCGCGTCGCCGACCACCGCCCCGTCGCTGGCCGGTCCCAGGTCGACGGGCAGCGCCCGCCGCCCGCGTCGCTCGGTGGTGTCGAGGCACACCCGTGTGGCCACCGTGTACAGCCACGAGCGGAGGGAGGACCGCCCCTCGAAGCCCTCCAGACCGCGCCAGGCCCGGACGAGGGCGTCCTGGAGGGCGTCGTCGGCGTCGTGCGCCGAGCCGAGCATGCGGTAGCAGTGCGCGTGGAGCTCCCGGCGCAGGGGAGCGACGAGGCGGGCGAACGCGGCGTCGTCCCCGCCGCGCGCCTGGTCCAGGTCGTCGTCCCCGCCGGACGGGGTGGTCGTGTGGCTCACGGACATCGATTCTGCTACACACCGACGACACCCCTCCACCACCGGACGGCTTGTGGAGGGGTGTCGCGTGCGAAGGGAGAGCCCCCGGCGACCGGATGGACGGAGGACCACCGCGGCCGCTGGAATGACCGGCGCGCGGGGCCGCCGGGGGCGTGTGGGACCCAACCCCCGCCGGAGGGTCCCACGGTCGGGGAGCGCCGCGTCAAGGATTCCCGCCCCTGTCAGCGTTCCCCGGTTCCTGGGGCTGGTGTCAGCCGGTGTAGTTCGGGTTCACGGGCAGGGGGTTGGCCGCTCCGGCCGCGGCGGCACTCTCCTGTTCTTCGTGCCACGCGACCTCCTCTTCGAGATCCCTCAGGAGCTCCGAGCAGTCCTCCATGGACTCGATCTCGAAGTCATCTTCCTGCAACCCGATGGCCTCGGCGAGGTCCAGGACCTCCGCCCAGCACTCTTCCAGCTCATCGTCATCCAGGTCGGGGTTACTCGGCTCGGGGCTCTCCTCAGGAGCCTCGGACTGCGCGGGGGAGGGCGCCTCCGACGGCTCGGGAGACGGAGCATCGGACTGCGCGGGAGACGGGACGGGCGGCGCCCCGTCGTCGGCCAGAGCGGGCGAGGCCCCGAAGAGTGTCACCGCGGCGGCTCCGGCGGCGAGGAACACGTGCTTCAGTCGCATGATCGACCTTTCGTTGTGGTGTCTGTGGTGGTTCACGGCGGGCGGAGCGGTCTCCGCCCGCCTCCGGTCCCGGCTCCGCCCCCGTATTCGCGGAGCCCGGACCACTCCTCACGCGGAGATCTCGACCGGGGTGCCGATCGGCAGGTTCTCGGCCATCCAGGTGATGTCCTCGTTGGCGACCCGGATGCAGCCGTGGCTCACCTGTCGTCCCAGGGCGTCCTCGTCGTTGGTGCCGTGCACCGCCAACTGGCCGGGACCGCCCGCGAAGGTCTCCAACGTCTCGGAGAACCCGCTGAGCCCGAAGGCGTAGACGCCGTAGGGCCCCTCGGGGTCCGGAGGCTGGAGCAGCTCGGTGAAGTAGTAGCGGCCCTCCGGGGTGGGCGTCTCGCTCTCCCCGGTGCCGATGACCCCCGAGCGCACCTCCTCCCCTCCTTCCAGGACGGTGAACGCGAACCCGGTCACGTCGATCTCCACGCGGTAGTCGGTGTTGGTCAGCGTCACCTCGTCCTTGCGCACCCATCCGGTGCTGCCGTTCGGACGGATCGGCAGGAGCACCTCCAACCACTCGCCGTCAACGCTCTCGACGAGGAACGTCCGGTCCGCACCGAGCTCGTTGGGGTTCGCCAGCGTGTCGAGGACCTCGTCCCCGCCCGCCTCGGTACGGATGTCGATCGAGTCACCGATGACCGTGACGATCCCGGCCCCGGTCTCCCCCGCTTCCACGGATCCGGCGGGGGAATCCCCTCCCGCCTCGTCCGAGGCGGGGGACGAGCACGCCGTGAGGGCGGCCAGGAGTGCGGCCGTCACCAGCGGCGGCAGGGCCGCGCGCGGTCCGGGCCGGGTCGGGCGCGGAAGCAGCGAGGATCGACGCATGGGAACCATCCGGGTTCGTGTGGCGGGAGTGCCCCCGGGCGGTGGTCCGCTCCGGGGGCGTGTGGGACTCGTCCGGCTCGGTGTCGCCCGGTCGGACGGTCATGAACTCTGGCGCACGAATGTGTGGATCCTGTGTGCTCGCCGTGTGGGAACCGTGTTCTGACCTGGGGGCCGTACCCGGGCCCCGTTCGGCGGTGTCCTCGCCCCGGACGGCGCGGCATACGATCAAGCCGCGTCAGCGTTCCCACGAGCGAGCGGAGGACTCCCGTGTGCGCCCATGTGCTCGTCGCCGAGGACGACGCGAACCAGGCCGACCTCATCCGGCGTTATCTGGAGCACGAGGGCCACGTCGTGCGCGTGGTCCACGACGGCCGCGCCGCGGTCGCCGAACACCACCGCGATGTCCCCGACCTGGTGATCCTGGACGTGATGATGCCGGTCATGAGCGGGCTGGACGCCTGCCGCGCGCTGCGCGCCGAGTCGGACGTCGCGGTCCTGATGCTCACCGCCCGCTCCACCGAGGAGGATCTGCTGACGGGCCTCGACCTCGGCGCGGACGACTACGTCACCAAGCCCTACAGCCCGCGCGAGCTGATGGCGCGCGTGCGCACCCTGCTGCGCCGGTCCCGCCGCCGTGTCGAACGGGCCGACCGCGTCATGCGCGCGGGGCCGCTCGCGGTCGACCCGGACCAGCACACCGTCGAGCTCCACGGCGCCCCCGTCGACTGCACCCCCGCCGAGTTCCAGCTGCTCGCGGCGCTGGCCGCCCAGCCGGGGCGGGTGTTCAGCCGGGCGCAACTGCTGGAGTACATCCACGGCGTCAGCCGCTTCATCACCGAGCGCACGATCGACGTCCACGTGATGAACCTGCGCCGCAAACTCGAACACGACCCCCGTAAGCCCGCCCTGCTCGTCACGGTCTACGGCGTCGGATACAAACTGGACGGCTCGGTCGATGGCGCGCCGTAGGGGCGCGCTGCGGCACAGTCTGCTCGCCCGCATGCTGGCGAGCTCCGTGCTCGTCGCGGTCTGCTCCATCACGGCGACCGCGTGGCTGGCGGTCCAGGGAACGTCGGAGTCGATCGGCTCGGAGCAGGGCGAGACGCTGGCCGCCGACACCCGTATCCACGACACTCTCGTCGGCTACGCGGCGACCCACCCCGACTGGGAGGGCGTCGACGCGACCGTCGACGAACTCGCCGAGGAGACGGGGCGGCGCATCGTTCTGGCCACGGAGAGCCGACGGCTCCTCGCCGACTCCGAAGCCGGATCCGAGGCGCCGCTCCCGCCGCGCGCCTCCTCGGTCGTGGACCCGCTCGCGGTGGACGTGACCCTGGTGTCGGAGGGGTCAGACCGGGTCGACGCCCGGGCGGTCGGTCCGTTCGCCCTCGACGACGAGGACGTCGAGGACCTGACGGTCCTCGCCGAGGTGGGCGTCGAGTGTCTCCGTGACGACTGGGGGATCGAGGGCACGGTGGCGTCCGCTCCGAGCGGCCGCCCGTACGTGCTGATGGCCAACATCGGTGAGGATGGCGCCGCGGAAGCGGCGGAGTACTGCGTGTTCGAGGAGCTGGAGGAACCCAGGGAGAGCGAGAGGACCGCGCTGGAGCGGCTGACCGAGCTCACCGGGAACTGCCTGGACACCGACGCGCCCGAGGTCGTGTTCCGAATGGACTGGTCCACGGGAACGGCCGTGGCCTTCCCCCTGTGGGACTCGCCCGAGTACGAGCCGGGCGACGACGCCCGTGCGCCCCGGAACCCCTCCCCTGGGAACGACCCCGACTGGCCGCCCGAGGAGGGGGTCCCGTCGTTGGAGCCCAGCGCGGGCCCGCCCGAGGACGCGTTGCTGGAGTGGGAGGAGGAAGAGGCGGCGAGGCGGGCCGAGGAGGAGGGCGGATGGGCGCAGACCCCGGTGGCGAGCGACTCTCCCGACGGCTCAGGGGTGCTGGGGGATCCGAACCCTCCGATCGCGACGGTCTCCCCCGAACTGGACCAGCGCTCCGCCGACTGCGTCGCCGATGCCCGCCGCGAGCTGCTGCGGCCGTACGTGGCCCCGGCGGCCCTTCTCTTCATCGACGATCCCTCCACCGACTCCGCCGCCGCGCCCTCCCTCTCGCGCGAGGGCCTGCTGCGGGTCTCCGGTGTGGTGCTCCTGGTGCTGGTGCTGACGGTCGGGGTGAGCGTGGCCGTGTCGACGCGTCTGGTGCGCCCCGTCCGCGCGCTGACGGACGCGGTGACGCGGATGCGTCAGGGGCGGGGGGCGGCGCGGGTCGAGGTGAGCGACTCCGGTGAGATCGGTGAACTGGCCGCCGCGTTTAACGAGATGTCGGAGCACCTGGAACAGTTGGAGGACCAGCGCAAGGCCATGGTCAGCGACGTCTCCCACGAGTTGCGGACGCCGCTGAGCAACCTGAGGGGATGGCTGGAGGCCGTCCAGGACGGCGTGGCCGACCTGGAACCGGAGCGCATGGAGATGCTGGTGGGCGAGACCCTGCTGCTCCAGGACATCATCGACGACCTGCGGGACCTGGCGCTGGCCGACGCGGGCAAACTCCGGCTGTCGCTGGAGCTGGTGGAGGCGCGCGCCCTCGTCGAACAGGTCGCGTCCAGCTACCGGCTGCGCGCGGACGAAGCCGGGCTGGGGCTCGTCACCGAGACGAGCGAGGTCGTGCTCAGGGCCGACCGCACACGGCTGTTCCAGGCCGTGGGCAACCTGCTCGGCAACGCCCTGCGGCACACGTCGGAGGGCACGGTCACCGTGCGCGTCCGCGCCGAGGGGGACGACGCGGTGTTCGAGGTCGCCGACACGGGGACGGGCATCGCCGCCGAGGACCTGCCGTACGTGTTCGACCGGTTCTGGCGGGCGGAGAAGTCGCGCAGCCGCCAGACCGGAGGAAGCGGCCTGGGACTGGCCATCGTGCGCAACCTGACCGAGCTGCACGGCGGGCGGGTCTCGGTCGAGAGCACCCTCGGCGAGGGGACGACGTTCACGCTCCGGCTCCCCTTGGTGGGGCCCTGACGCCCGCTCACCGACCGATGGCACGGGGGCGCTCCCGGGGCTGGTCGTGCTCCATCGGCGGTTCAACGACCGGCCCGCGACGGGTCGCCGCCGCGCCGCCGCGCTCGGAGCCGTCGCATGCCGAGCCGACCGGCGCCGGAGCCGGCCGGCGGGCGGCTCACCCGAGGGGAGGAACTCCCACCGGACGCTCGTAGATGTACTCCAGGCCGTCGGTCTCGTCCCACTGCTCGCCCACGTGCGTGAAGCCGAACCCGGCGATGGTGGCCAGGGACGCGACGTTGTCCGGGCGGATCGACGCCCGCACCGTGGTCACCCCCGGGGAGGCCGCGGCGCGGCGGATCAACGCGGCCACGGTCGCCCTCGCGTAGCCGCGTCGGCGGTGTTCCGGGAAGACCGAGTACCCGATCTCGACCATGCCCTCGTCGTCGGGCGGCCCGTGGAACCCGCCGTGGCCCACCGCCTCCGGCTGGCCGCCCGGGTCGTCCGCGTCGACCACCGCGTAGGCCAGCCATCCGGCCTTCCCGGGGTCCTCCGTGAGCTGGGTCAGGCGGAAGTCCCACAGCCAGCGCTCCACCAGGAACTCCGCGCCGAACCCGACCCCCGCCAGCTCACCCGCCTTGACCAGGTCGCCGTCCACCAGCGCCGACAGGATCTGCGCGGTCAGGTCCACCAGCCGTACCCGCCGGGCACCGGGTCCCACACCCTCGGAGCCCCTGTCCGCATCCGTCATGGTCCGATCCTTCCCCTTCTGTCCCACGCACGATAGACGCCCCGCGCGGAGTGTCCCCCGCCTCGTGCACAATGGCCGCACGCCCGTGCCCACCGCCGTCCGAGGAGTGCCATGTCCGCCACCACCGCACCCGTGGACCAGCGCTGCGCCTGGGCGCGCGGCGCGTCGGACCTGATGCTGGCCTACCACGACGAGGAGTGGGGGCGCCCCTCCCACGACGACCGGCACCTGTTCGAGATGCTCGTCCTGGAGGGCGCCCAGGCCGGGCTGTCCTGGTCCACCGTGCTCGACAAGCGCGAGAACTACCGGCGTGCCCTGGACGGCTTCGACCCCGAGACCGTCGCCGCCTACGACCAGGCCCGGCTGGACGCCCTCCTCCAGGATCCGGGGATCATCCGCAACCGGCTCAAAGTCGCCTCCGTCGTCCGCAACGCCCAGGCCTTCCTGCGCGTACGCGACGAGTACGGCGCCTTCGCCGACTACCTGTGGGGCTGGGTGGACGGCTCCCCGATCGTCAACCGGTTCACCGACATGTCCCAGATCCCCGCGAGCACCCCCCTGTCCGACCGGATCAGCAAGGACCTGAAGAAGCGCGGGTTCACGTTCGTCGGCACGACGATCACCTACGCCTACCTCCAGGCCAACGGGCTGGTCGAGGACCACCTGGTCGGCTGTCCCGCCAAGCCCGCCTGACGCCGGACCCGGCGGGCCCGGGTCAGTCGGCCCCGCCGTCCACCGGCGCCTCGCCGCGCGCGAGCGACCACCGCCGCGTCACCCCGATCTCCTCCAGGAACGCGTGGTCGTGGCTGGCCACGAGCAGCGCGCCCCGGTAGTCGGCGAGCGCGTCCACCAGCTGCCGCTGGCTGTCCAGGTCCAGGTTGTTGGTGGGCTCGTCCAGGACCAGGAGCTGCGGCGGTGTGTCGGCCAACAGCAGCCGGGCCAGGGCGACCCGGAACCGCTCTCCCCCGGAGAGGTCGGCGGCCCGCTGGTCCACCCGGTCCCCGCGCACGAGGAACCGGGCCAGGCTGGCCCGCACCTCGTGCGGCGTCGCCGTCGGCGCCCCCGCGCGAACGTTGTCCACCACGCTGAGCTCGTCGTCCAGGACGTCCAACCGCTGCGGCAGGTACCCCATCCGGTCCACGGCCCGGACGACCTCGACCCGCGGATGCGTCCCCCGGCCGACCACCGCCCGCAGCAGCGTGGTCTTGCCCGAACCGTTGGGCCCGACGAGCGCGATCCGTTCCGGTCCGCGGACGTGCAGCCGCCCGTCGCCGGGGGTGCGCAGCTCCAGGACGTCGCGTCCGTCCGGGACCTCGGTGTCCGGGAGGGAGACCCGGATCGTGGCGTCGTCGCGCACGGCGTCCTCGGCGCGGACGAGTGCGTCGCGCGCCTCGACCAGCTTCCCCTCCTGCATGATCCGGTGCTTGCCCGCCGCCACCTGGGCATCGCGTTTGCGCTGCTTCATGACGACGCGCGGTTCGCGCTTGGTGTCGTACATCTTCCGGCCGTAGCGCTGCCTCCGGGCGAGCTTGACGTGCGCGTCGGCCAGCTGCCGCTTCTCACGCCGTACGTCGGCCTCGGCCACGCGCACCGTGCGCCGGGCGGCCTCCTGTTCGGCGGCGAGCTGCTCAACGTGGTCCGAGTAGTTCCCGCCCCACACGCGCAGCGCCCCCTCCCTGAGTTCGGCGATCTGGTCGACGCGTTCGAGGAGCTCGCGGTCGTGGCTGGCCACGATGAGCACCCCGCGCCAGGAGTCGACGGCGTCGTGGAGCCGTTCCCGGGCCGCGCGGTCGAGGTTGTTGGTCGGTTCGTCCAGCAGGGTGACGGCGGGTCGGCGCAGCGCCAGGCCGGCGAGCGCGACCAGCATCGTCTCCCCGCCCGAGAGCGTCCCGACGGGCCGGTCCAGCGGAGCGCCCCCGTCCAGGTCGACCCCGAAGCGCTCCAGCTGGGCGAGCGCCCGTTCCTCCACGTCCCAGTCGTCTCCGACGGCGTCGAAGTCGGCCTCGGTGCCCCGGCCGCCCTCGATGGCGTGCAGGGCCGCGCGCGCCCGGTCGACGCCGAGCAGTTCGGCGACCGTGCGGCCGGTGTCCAGGGTGACGCCCTGGTCCAGGTAGCCGACGTCGCCGCTGACCGACACGGTGCCCGAGGACGGGACGTTCGCTCCGGTGATCAACGTGAGCAGCGTCGACTTGCCGCTGCCGTTGCGGCCGATCAGCCCTGTCCGGCCGTGGCCGAAGGCGGCGTCGAGGTCGGTGAAGACGGGGGTGCCGTCGGGCCAGGCGAAGGTGAGTCGTGAACAGACGACGGAGAAGGACATCCGGACCTCCCGGGGTCGGTGGAGAACGGCTGGGGACCTGGGGTTCGGATGACTCGGCCCATCGTGATCTCCTCCTCGGAAGGTCGATTGATGCGACGTTCGTCGCGTTAGTGACTATGACACGTGCGATCCTCAAATGCAACTACAGTTGCATTATGACCTCGAACACGCAGACCCCAGGCGGCTCCCGCCCCGGCGGCCGGACCGCGCGCAACACCGCGGCGGTCCTCCAGGCCACCCTCGACGAACTGGGCGAACACGGCTACCACGGACTCACCGTCGAACGCGTCGCCACCCGCTCGGGTGTGCACAAGGCCACCGTCTACCGGCGTTGGGGCGGGGTGGACGGACTCGTGTCCGCCGCCCTGGAGTGGTCCACCGCCCACGCGTGGGAACCGACCCGCACGGGCGACCTGTACACCGACCTCCTCCGTCTGGCAGAGACGGTCGCCCGGGGGTTCGCCGACGCGCCCGAGAGCGATCTGTCGACCGCGTCCATCGCCGCCGCGATCTCCTCGGCCACCGTCGCCGAGGCCCTGCGCGCCTTCATGGCCGACCGGCACGCACGCGCGGCCGTCGTCGTCGAGGAGGCCGCCGCCCGGGGCGAGGTCCCCGAGGACACCGACGCCCACGAGGTCGTCAGGGTCGCCGTCGCCCCCGTCTACTACCGGCTCTTCGTCAGCCGCGAACCGGTGACCGCCGCCGACCTCCGCCGCGCGGCCCGCACCGCCGCGGACGCCGCCGCACGAGGGCTGCTCACCACCGACCACCGCACCGGCTGACCGCCCTGACCTGCTCGAACGAAAAAACCCGAAAAAACCTGGGCCCCACGGGAATTCCTCGGGCAGAGCCCTCGTTCGCTGTGTCGTACGATGTACGGCACGGTGTACGACAGAAGGGAGCCCGATGCCGACGACACAGCACGCCGTCAGCGCGCGGGGTCTGGGCAAGCGCTACGGGAAGACCTGGGCCCTGCGCGGCTTCGACGTGGACGTCGCCCACGGAAGCGTCCGGGGCCTGCTCGGACCCAACGGCGCGGGCAAGAGCACGGCCGTCCGGATCCTCACCACCCTGCTGCGACCGGACGAGGGCCGTGCGGAGATCGCCGGGTTCGACGTGGCCGCCCAGGGCGAACAGGTCCGCTACCGGATCGGGCTCGTCGGCCAGAACGCCGCCGTGGACGAGATCCTCAGCGGACGCCAGAACCTGGAGATGTTCGGCCGCCTCTACCACCTGGGCGCCCGATCCGCCCGGCGCCGGGCGGACGAACTCCTCGAACGGTTCGGGCTGGCGGACACCGGCACCACACCGGTCAGCGGGTACTCCGGTGGCATGCGCCGCCGCCTCGACCTGGCCGCGAGCATGATCCTCACGCCCCCGGTCCTGTTCCTCGACGAGCCCACCGTCGGACTCGACCCCCGCGCGCGGGGGGAGGTGTGGGCGGCGGTGCGCGGGCTGGTCGACGACGGCACCGCCGTGCTGCTCACCACCCAGTACCTGGAGGAGGCCGACCAGCTCGCCGACCGGGTGTCCGTGATCGACTCCGGCCGGGTCGTCGCCGAGGGCGGCCCGACCGAGCTCAAGGAGCGCGTGGGCGGGGACCGGCTGGAGGTCGTTGTGCGCGACGAGTCCGCCGTCCCCGAAGCCGTCGCGCTCGTGCGACGGCTGACCGGTTCGGAGTTGACGGTTCAGGAGGGGACCCGACGCCTCAGCGTCGAGGTCGACGACCGCGTGGCCGCCCTGACCCGGGTCGTGACCGCCCTAGAGGAGCGGGGCACGTCCGTCGAGGACGTCTCCCTCCGCCGTCCCACCCTCGACGAGGTGTTCCTGCACCTCACCGGTGACCGCGACGACGCTTCCGAGGAGGTCGTGAGCCGATGACCACCGCGTCCACGACATCCCGTGCCGACACCCCGGTCCCCATGTCCCCGCCCACCGGGGCGGCCCGTCTGGGCTGGGCGCTGGCCGACGGGTGGACGGTCACCCGCCGCGACCTGACCCACTGGCTCCGCCAGCCCTGGCAGGTCGTGTTCGGTCTGCTGTTCCCGATCCTCATGGTGCTGGTGTTCGGCTACCTGTTCGGCGGGGCCATCACCGTCCCCGGCGGCGGGGACTACCGCGAGTACCTCATGCCCGGCATGTTCGCCATGACCATGGTCTTCGGCCTGAGCGAGACCGTCCTGGCGGTCGTCCACGACACCTCGCGCGGAGTCACCGACCGGTTCCGGTCGATGCCGATGGCGCCGAGTGCCGTGGTGGTCGGCCGGTGCGCGGCCGACATGCTCAAGTCCACGGTCACGCTGGCCCTGCTGGTCGGCTGCGGGCTCCTGGTGGGCTGGCAGTGGCACGGCGGTCCCGGACCGACCCTCGCCGCGTTCGGCCTGCTGCTCCTGCTCCGTTTCGCCCTGGTCTGGGTCGGTGTCTACCTGGGGCTGGTGATGAAGGGCGAGGGCACCGTCGCCGTGCTCCAGAC
Organism: Nocardiopsis sp. NPDC049922; assembly: GCF_040660275.1. NCBI lineage: Bacteria > Bacillati > Actinomycetota > Actinomycetes > Streptosporangiales > Nocardiopsidaceae > Nocardiopsis > Nocardiopsis sp. NPDC049922. The sequence goes on from NZ_JBFAME010000012.1 coordinate 72,121, forward strand.
CCTGGAGTTCCCGCTGGGATTCCTGTCGAACGCGTTCGTGGCCACCGCCACCATGCCGGTGTGGCTGGGCGTGGTCGCCGACTGGAACCCGTTGTCGGCCACCGTGGGGGCGACACGCGACCTGTTCGGCCACGCCGGGTTGGCCGCGGACGGCTGGATCGCGCAGAACGCGGTCACCATGGCCGTGGTCTGGCCGCTCCTGGTCGTGGCCGTGTTCGCGCCCCTGAGCGTGCGGCGCTTCCGCGCCCTGAGCGGATGAACCCCGTGCGGGCGCCGGAAGGCTCTCCGGCGCCCGCACGGCCCCCGGCGCCGTTCCCGCCGACGTACACTGACGCGAATCCCAACCGACCACCGGGGACGGCCGATGTCCACGCAGTACAGCAAGAGCGGCGATCCCGCGCGCAGCCTCGCCCTGCTGTGGCGAACCACGGAGCCCACCAGCCGCAGGCGCGCACCGGACCTGAGCGTGGACCGGATCGTGGCCGTGGCCTCGGAGATGGCCGACGCCGACGGCATCGGCGCGCTGTCGATGCGCAGGGTCGCCGAACGGCTGGGCGTGGGCACGATGTCCCTGTACACCTACGTCCCGGGCAAGGGCGAACTGGTCGACCTCATGCTCGACGCCGCCTACGCGGACCTGTACCGGGACGGTCTGCCCGAGCCCTGGCGGGAGGCGCTGCGCGCGGTCGCCCACGCGAACCGCCGCCTATACCTGGACCATCCGTGGATGCTCCAGGTCTCCAGCGCGCGGCTGCTCGGACCGGGCCTCATGGCCAAGTACGAGATCGAACTGTCGGCCGTGGACGGCGTCGGCCTGTCCGACGTCGAGATGGACTCCACGGTCAACCTGGTCACCGGCTACGTCGAGGGGACCGTCCGGCGCGCCGTGGAGGTCGCCGAACTCGAACGGAGCTCCGGGCTGACCGACGGCCAGTGGTGGGCGGTCCACGGCCCGCTGCTGGGGAGGTTCGTGCAGGAGGAGCGCTTCCCCGTGGCGAGCCGGGTCGGCTCCGCCGCGGGTCAGGAGCACCAGGCGGTGTACTCGCCGGAGCACGAGTTCGCGTTCGGCCTGGAACGCGTCCTCGACGGCGTCCAGGCCCTGGTGGACTCCCGCGCCGGGGAGGACGGCACCGAGCAGAACCCCTGACCTGGGACGACGAGGGAAGTCACACCCCGCACGGACATTCCCCGGGGCCTGCTCGGTCCCAGCTGCTCGGGGAAGACCTCTTCGGAGTCGTGACACCACTCCGTGACCGAACACGGACGCTTGCGCGGTCTCACGGCGCCATGGAAGTTTGGTCGCGTGAAGTGGAAAGCGGAGCAGGCACGGGAACGGTTCGCGGCGAGCCGCGTCGCGAGGCTGGCCACGACCGACGCCGCCGGACGACCTCACATCGTGCCGGTCACGTTCGCCTCCTACGGGGACACGATCGCGATCGCCGTCGACAGCAAGCCGAAGAGCACCCGAAACCTCAAGCGGTTGCGCAACATCTCCGAGAACCCTCACGTGTCGCTCCTCGCCGACGAGTACAGCGACGAGTGGGAACACCTGTGGTGGGCTCGGGCCGACGGGGAGGCACACGTGGAGCAGGAAGGGGCGCCGTGGAGCGAGGCTCGGGAACGGCTCGTCTCCAAGTACCCGCAGTACGGTGAGAACCCGCCCGACGCAGCGATCATCCTGGTGACGGTCACGCACTGGTCAGGGTGGTCGTTCCGGTAGCGGCAAGGGGGTAGCGACGCTACCCCTTCGTCGTGTCCAGCCTTCCAGCGTCAGGATGCGGCTACGACTGTCCGCGCAACCCCGCTAGCAACGCCGTCCACTCACGGGCGGGTACCGACAGGTGCCCCAGCTCCCGGTGTTCGGTGTCACGGACGTCCGCGCCGTGGGCGTGCTCACGCACCTCCACACACGTGGACTCCGACCCGCTGTAACTGCTCTTGTGCCACGGCCACGTGTTCACTGGCGGTACCTCTCCAGAAGCTCGAAAGACTCGGGTTGCGGCAGGGTTGCCGCGAGCGCCCTCCGGTGCAGGGCTTCGATTCGCGGCATCCTGTCCGCCCCCAGGATGAAGTTACCGGCCAGGTGTTCCGTCACGGCAACGGCGGTGGAGTCACGCAGGCGGTAGACCTGTGTCGGCGAGGTCAACCCCGGCAGATACCGAGCCGAGGGCAGCGCGTACACGGTGACGCCATCCAAGGCCCGCAGGTGTTCCACCTGCCGCGCCGCCACGTCCCGTGGGACACAATCCATTGCGGCGACCGGGAACAGCACTGACATCGACCTCAGGTGATGATGCTGGGTCAGGTCCTCCAAACGCGCGCACCTGGCCTCCACCCAACGGTCGATCTCCGCCGACTCCAGGAGAGGTTGACCGTCCCGGATGACGTGGCGCGCGTAGTCCGGGTGTTGGACGTATCCCGGCAGGATCAGCGGCGACAAGGCATCGACGGACACCGCCTCCTCCTCCAAACGGGACACCGAGCGCATGAACGCCGGAAGCGCGTCCTTCGATGTCTGCTGCGTCCACGCCGCCATGAGTTCGCCGTCCGCGCCCACGGCGTCATCCAGACGTTCCACATACGGCCTGTCAGGCGTGGACACGCCCCGGGCGTAGCGGCTCACGGCTGCCTCGCTGAGGTTGGCCGCACGCGCTAGCTGGGCTTGTGTCATCCCGGAGAGACGACGTAACCGGTTGAGGGCTGAGGGGAAACTCTCGGCAGGCATGAACGGAGCATGACACGGGATTCCCGGCACTGTCCCGAGATTCCTGAAACCCGTAGAGCACTTCTGGAAGTGCCCAGCTCAAGGCAGCGTAGGTGCATGAAAGCCACCCGCATAACAGACCCCGGCGAGCCGGTCGGACGGCTCCCGGGGCATGGCCACCAGCTAATGAGGAGCTGATGACGTGCACACCCTACTGCGGCGACGATCGCGACGCGTCCGCGCCTACGTGCTGCACCTCGAACTCGCCGTCCTGCTCCGGCAGGCGCTGGCTCTGGGGGTGGGCCGATGAACGGCGACCTGGACCCCGACCTGTACACCTACGCCGCCGAGGCCGCGCGCATCGTGGGAGTCCACCCCACCACCCTGCGGGAGTGGGAGCGCCGGGGCATCATCCGGTGCCTGCGCACCCCGGGCAACTGGCGGATGTTCCGCCTCGGCGACCTGTACAACCTCCGCGACATCCGGCAGGACGAACAGGAGGCGAAGCGGTGAACGCCGCGGACCTCCAGTACCTCACCCGGCGGACCCCCACCCTGCGGTCAGCCGCGCAGGGCCGCCGCCTCCCGCGCCAGGGCGGTGATCTCGTCCCACTTCCCGGCCGCCACCAGGTCCGCCGGGGTCAGCCAGCTGCCGCCCACGCACCCCACGTTCGGCAGCGCCAGGTAGATCGACGCCGAAGCGGGCGTGATGCCGCCGGTCGGGCAGAAGCGCACCTGCGGCAGGGGCCCGCCCAGCGACTTCAGGAACGGCGCCCCGCCCGCCGCCTCCGCCGGGAAGAACTTCAGCTCCGAGACGCCGCGCTCCAGCAGCGCCATCGCCTCGGACACCGTGCTCACGCCGGGCAGGAACGGCAGCCCGGTGTCGGCCATCGCCGCCGCCAGGTCGGGCGTGCACCCGGGGCTGACGAGGAACCGCGCCCCCGCCCCGGCCGCCGCGGCCGCCTGCTCCGCACCGACCACCGTGCCCGCGCCCACCACGGCCTCGGGCACCTCGGCGGCGATCCGCTCGATCGCCTCCAGCGCGGCCGGAGTCCGCAGGGTCACCTCGATGCCGGGCAGACCGCCCGCCACCAGCGCGCGGGCCAGCGGCACCGCGACCTCGGCGTCCGAGACCACGACCACCGGCATCACCGGTGCGAGGTCGAGCACGTCCGCTCCCGAGCGGGGGATCGTCGTCATCTGTCGTCTCCAGGATCGATTCGTCGGGGTTCACGGCGCCGCGGACCGGCGGCGCGCAGAGGGTCAGACGCCGAAGACGCCCGCGCCCGCCTCGGCCGGACCGACCGCGCCGCGCAGTGCGGCGAACAGCTCGCGGCCGGTCCCGACGGACGAGTCCACCGTCGGCTGGGCGGGCTCGCGACCGCTCAGGTCGGCCAGCACCTCCAGTGTGCCCGCCACGGCGTCGAGCCGGATGACGTCGCCGTCGCGCACGTACGCCAGCGCGCCGCCCGCCTCGGCCTCCGGCGAGACGTGGATGGCCGCGGGCACCTTGCCGGACGCGCCCGACATCCGCCCGTCCGTCACCAGCGCCACCTTCTGCCCCCGGTCCTGGAGCACCGCCAGCGGCGGGGTCAGCTTGTGCAGCTCCGGCATGCCGTTGGCGCGCGGCCCCTGGAACCGGACCACGGCCACGAAGTCACCGGTCAGCTCACCGGCGGAGAACGCCGCCTGGAGTTCGGCCTGGTCGCCGAAGACCCGCGCCGGGGCCTCGACGACGTGCCGCTCCGGGGCGACCGCCGACACCTTGATCACCGCGCGGCCCAGGTTGCCCGAGAGCATGCGCAGACCGCCGTCGGCGGCGAAGGGCTCCTCCACGCCGCGCAGGACGGTCGTGTCCGCGCTCTCCTTGGGCCCGTCGCCCCACGTCAGCGTGGTCCCCTCCAGGATCGGGGACTGCCGGTACCGGCCGAGACCCGGCCCCGCCACCGTGCGCACGTCCTCGTGCAGCAGACCGCCGTCGAGCAGCTGTCCGATCAGGTACGCCATCCCGCCCACCTCGTGGAACCGGTTCACGTCGGCGGCGCCGTTGGGGTACATGCGGGTGAGCAGCGGCACGACCTCGGACAGCGCCGCGAAGTCGTCCCACGTCAGCTGGATCCCGGCGGCGCGCGCGATGGCCACCAGGTGCAGGGTGTGGTTGGTGGAACCGCCCGTGGCGAGCAGCGCGACGACGGCGTTGACGATCGCCCGCTCGTCGACCTGCTCACCGACCGGGGTGTAGTCGTCCCCGAGTGCGGTGTGCGCCAGGACCCGGCGTCCGGCCTCGGCGGTCAACGCCTCGCGCAGCGGCGTGCCCGGCTGCTCGAAGCTCGCCCCGGGCAGGTGCAGGCCCATGACCTCCATGAGCATCTGGTTGGAGTTCGCGGTCCCGTAGAACGTGCAGGTCCCGGGCGAGTGGTAGGCGGCGGACTCGGCCTGGAGCAGTTCCGTGCGGCCGACCTTGCCCTCGGCGAACTTCTGCCGGACGCGCGCCTTCTCCTTGTTCGGCAGGCCCGACGGCATCGGCCCGGCGGGGACGAAGGCCACGGGCAGGTGGCCGAAGGACAGCGCGCCGATGAGCAGGCCCGGCACGATCTTGTCGCACACGCCCAGCATCAGGGCGGCGTCGAACATCTCGTGCGAGAGCGCGACGGCGGTGGCCATCGCGATGACGTCCCGGCTGAACAGGGACAGCTCCATACCCGGGCGCCCCTGGGTGACGCCGTCGCACATGGCGGGCACCCCGCCCGCGAACTGGGCGACGCCGCCCGCCTCGGCCACGGCGGCCTTGATGATCGCGGGGTAGGCCTCCAGCGGTTGGTGCGCGGAGAGCATGTCGTTGTACGCGGAGACGATCGCGACGTTGGGCGTGACGTCGCCGGCGAGCGCGAGCTTGTCGGACACGCCACAGGCGGCGAAACCGTGCGCCAGGTTCGCGCAGCCGAGGGCGGACCGGGCGGGGCCCTGGCCCGCGGCCTCGGCGATCTTGGCCAGGTACGCCGACCGGGTCTTCGCGCTGCGCTCGGCCAGGCGCGCGGTGACCTCGGCGACGACGGGATGAACTTCGGGGGTGTGCGCGGTCATCGGGGCTGCTCCTCTTCGTACCACGTCCGGCCGGTGCGGCCGATGAGCCGTTGCGCGCCCGCGGGTCCGGCGCTCCCGGCTGGATAGGTCTCGGGGGTGGTGCTCTGGCCGTTCCAGGCCTCGATGATGGGATCCACCCAGCGCCACGCGGCCTCGACCTCGTCGCGCCGCATGAACAGGGTGGAGTCCCCCGCCAACACGTCCATCAGCAACCGCTCGTAGGCCTCGGGCGAGCGGGTGGCGAAGGTGTTGGCGAAGCTCAGCTCCAGCGGGACCGGGCGCAGCCGCAGCGCTCCGGCGCCGGGCGTCTTGGCCAGCATCGTCAGGTGGATGCCCTCGTCCGGTTGGAGCCTGATGACGAGGCTGCCCGCCCCGGACAGGGTGTTGGTCCCGGGGAAGATCGTGTGCGGGACCTCGCGGAAGCGGATCACGATCTCCGAGCGGTTGTGCGCCAGGCGCTTGCCGGTGCGGAGGTAGAAGGGGACGCCCGCCCACCGCCAGTTGGCGATCTCGGCGCGCAGGGCGACGAAGGTCTCGGCGGTGCTGGTCGGCGCCCCGCCCGGCTCGTCCAGGTAGCCCGGGACCTGCGAGCCCTGGACGGTTCCGGCGACGTACTGGCCGCGCACCGCGTCCTCGGCCACGCGTTCGCCGGTCAGCGGCCTCAGCGACTGGAGGACCTTGAGCTTCTCGTCGCGCACGGCCTCGCGGTCGTAGGTGGCCGGGGGCTCCATGGCGGTCAGGCACAGCAGCTGGAGCAGGTGGTTCTGGACCATGTCCCGCATGGCGCCGGAGGTGTCGTAGTACCCGCGGCGGCCGCCGACGCCGACGGTCTCGGCGGCGGTGATCTGGACGTGGTCGATCCAGCGGGAGTTCCACAGGGGTTCGAGGAAGACGTTGGCGAACCGCAGGACGAGCAGGTTCTGCACCGTCTCCTTCCCCAGGTAGTGGTCGATCCGGTAGGTCTGCGACTCGTCGAAGACCGCGCCGACGGCGTCGTTCACCTCCTGGGAGGAGGCCAGGTCGCGGCCGAGGGGCTTCTCCATGACGACGCGGGAACCCGGGGTGACCAGACCGGCCTCGCTGAGGCCCTGGCAGATGGCGCCGGAGATCATCGGCGGGACGGCGAGGTAGAAGACGCGGTCGCGGTCGTTCCCCAGGGCGTCGACCAGGTCGGACCAGCCGGAGGGGTCGCCGCCGACGTCGACCGTCACGTGGGACAGGCGGGCGAGGAAGCGGGCGAGCACGTCGGGCTCGGCGACCTGGACCGCGTGGTGTCCGCGCACCGCCGAGGCGGCCTTGTCACGCAGGTCGGCGTCGGCCAGCCCGTCGCGGGAGACGGCGACCACGCGTGTTCCCGCGTCCAGGTGCCCGTCGCGGTCCAACAGGTAGAGGGAGGGCAGGAGTTTGCGCATGGAGAGGTCGCCGGTACCCCCGAAGACCACCAGGTCAGTCGGTCTGGGCGCGGACTGCTGCGACATGTCGGGCTGCTCCGTCGAAAGAGGAGGTCGGGAAGCGGGGCGCGCGCTGCGGGACGCGCGGGGGTGGCCCCCGGTGGACCACGTGACCGGTTCCACCCGGCACTTCCGACCTTAAGCCCGACTATGGTAAAAAACCAAGCACACTTCAGAACACTTCTTTACATAACCTCCCATCATCCCGTCGCCATCGGAACGCAATGATTCAATGAGGCATGGCTAGAACCCCCGGACGCTTGTCCTCGACGGCCACCAGCGGCCACATCCTGGAGATGATTCGCACCGGTACGGCCACCAGCCGTTCGGAGATCGCGCGCGCGACCGGCCTCTCCCGCCCCACGGTCGCCCTGCGCGTCACGGAGCTGATCGAGAGCGGACTGGTCGTCGAGGGAACGGGGGCCGTCTCCAGTGGAGGCCGACCGCCCACGCTCCTGGAGTTCAACGCCGCCAGCGGCCTCATCCTCACCAGCGCCCTGGGCATGGCCCGCAGCCAGGCCGCCGTGTGCGACCTGGACGGCGAGATCCTCGTCCGCACGCCGGGCTCCCCCGACATGGAGCAGGGGCCGGAGGTCACGGTGCCCTGGCTGCTCGACACCTGGACCGAGCAGATCGCCTCCCTCGGACGCGACCCCTCCGACGTGCGCGGCGTGGGCATCGGCCTGCCCGGCACGGTCGAGTTCCAGGCGGGCCGCGCCGAGGACCGCCCCGCCCTGGGCAAGTGGGCCGGCGTCCCGCTGGCCCCGCTCGTCGCCGAACGCTTCCCCGTGCCCGTGACGGTGGACAACGACGTGAACGTCATGGCCCTCGGCGAGCACATCGCGGGCGGGCACGGCCCCGCCGACGACATGATCTTCGTGAAGGTCTCCACCGGCATCGGCGCGGGACTGCTCTCCGGCGGCCACATGCTGCGCGGCGCTCTGGGCGCCGCCGGGGAGATCGGGCACGTCCCCGTCCGCGACGGCGGCGGACTCCCCTGTCGCTGCGGCAACTCCGACTGCCTGGAGGCGGTCGCGGGCGGGCGGCGGCTGCTGGAGAGCGCCGCGGCGCGCGGACGCCGTCTGAACGGGCTCAAGGAGCTGGTGGCCCTGGCGCAGGAGGGCGACCCCGTCGCGGTCACCCTCGTGCGGGACGCCGGCCGACGGCTGGGCGAGGCGCTCGCCGGAGCGGTCAACCTGCTCAACCCCGAGGTCATCGTGTTGGGCGGCGACCTGTCCGAGGCCTACGACCACCTGGTCGCGGGCGTGCGCGAGATCGTCTTCCAGCAGTGCACCGCGCTGGCCACCCGCCAGCTGCGCGTGGTGCCGAGCGCGCTGTGGGACGACGCGGGCGTGCGCGGGTGCGCCGCGATGGTGACCGAGGAGATCCTGTCGCCGGAGGCGGTGAACAAGCTCCTGGCCGGATGAGCGTGCGCGACGCGTCCGCGAGGCCGCTCCGGGCCCGCGCGTTCTCCGTCCACAGCCTGTGGACGGCGAGGTTTGCGCCCCCCGCCCAGCCGGGCAGACCACGAGCGTGAGGGGTCTGCTCCACCGACCCCTCCCACCACCGCCAGCACCGACTCCATTCCGGCGACGCACTGCCTGACCTGCGACGACGCTGTCTTCGACGCGCGTTTCCCGCCTGTGGGCACTTGACAAGCCCGCCCGCCGTGCCGAATAGTCGCCCAGCACCCGGTCCCTCCCGCACACCCCCGCTCACCCCCGTGACCGCGCCCCGTGCGGACCCCCGCCCGGAAAGGCCCTCACCGTGTTCGACGACAACCCCCTCCTGCTCATCCTGTTGGGCGCCGGAATCAGCCTGGTCACCAGCGTCGTCGTGACCGCCGTCCAGGCCCGGCTGATCCGCCGCGACGGCGTCCGCAACGCCTCCCGTGCCTCCGCCCGCAGCCTGACCAGCGCGTTCATCGCCGAGCGGGACACCCAGGACCCCAACCAGAGCTTCCTCGCCGAGGCCGAGCTGACGGTCATGGCCATGACCGACCGCAAGACCCGCGACCGGCTCCGCGACGTCATCCGTCTGCTCCGCGAGCGCGAACTCCCCGAGATCGAGGAGCTCAGCGGGGTCAAGTCGGCGCGTGCCCGGCAGATGCTGTGCGACCACGCGCTGGAGGTCCTCGGCGCCCACCTGCGCGCCGAGCGCCTGCCCGAGGTCCCCGCCCAGATCCGCAAGATGCTGAGCGTCGAGGAGGAGGCGCTCAGCATTCACGCGGGCGAGACGCCCAAGCCCAGCGAGCCAATCGCCAAGGCCCAGGTCACCGCCCGGCCCCGGCACAGCACCACCGGCAAGGCCACGACCCGCAAGACCGCCAAGGGCGGTGCCAAGGGCGGAACGGGCGCCCGGTCCGCCAAGGGCGGCGGCGCGGCCGCCGACACCGAGGCCGAGTCGGAGAGCGCCTTCTGGAACGACTGACCGCCCCCGGCGAGCCCGTCGGCGGGTGGGCGGCACACCCGATCGTTGCGCCGGAACTGTCCGCGGATCGTCGACCCCGCGCGCATTCGGCGGGTCGGACGTGATTCTTGCGGACCAGGATGCGAAAGTCGGTTTCGGCGGCGTCAGTGGACGATCACCCGGCAAAGGAATCGTGCGGCGCAATTGTGGTCAGTGACCCCGCGCGCGGACAACCGGAACGCGCGACCGACGGCATCTTCGCCTAGGATCACTGGCACGCGCGGATACACCGGGATCCGGCCGTTTCCCGGCCCGACCGCCGCCTCCGGGACCGTCAGCCCCTCCCCCAGGCCCTCCCGGACCCCACGGCGACCCGCGCCCGCTCTCCACGTCCCCTCCGTCTCCCCCCGGACACGGACGTGCGCCCCACCGCGAGCCGGCCGCCATGGCCTGCCGTCGGCCGAACTCACCGAGGTTGCCTGATGCGCGACGACACATCCTCCGCCGATGCCGGGTCGGAGGCCCCGACCGCCCCACCTCCCGTGCGCCGCCGATGGCGCCGCGTCCTGCTGTGGGCCGCGGCGGGCGTCGCCGTGCTGCTGATCGCGGGGGTGGGCACCGCCTACGGGTACTACAGCTTCCTGCGCTCCGGGATGGTCCAGCACGACCTGAGCGCGGTGCTCGACGAGAAGGACCGCCCGGACCGGCTCAACGACGCGGTCAACATCCTCTTCATGGGCACCGACGGGTACGAGGAGGGCACCACGGCCTACAGCCGGGAGTTCGAGGGGGAACGCTCCGACGCGCTGATGCTCGCGCACGTCTCCCCCGACAACGACCGGGTCGACGTGATCAGCTTCCCGCGCGACTCCCTCGTCATGCTCCCCGACTGCGCCCCCTACGGGCAGACCGAGGGCACCAGCGGCTACTTCGGCATGATCAACGCCGCGATGTTCCACGGCGGCCCGCCGTGCGTCGTCCGCGCCGTCGAGTCGCTGACCGACATCCGCGTCGACCACTTCGTGCACCTGAGCTTCATGAGCTTCCGCGACGTGGTGGACGCCATCGGCGGCGTCGAGATGTGCATCCCCGAACCGATGCGCGACGAGCGCTCCGGGCTCGACCTGGCGGCGGGGCGGCAGGTCCTCGACGGCGACGACGCGCTGTCCTTCGTGCGGGCGCGGTACGAGATCGGCAACGGCGGCGACATCGGCCGCATCGACCGCCAGCAGATGTTCCTCGGCGCGCTCGCCGACCAGGTGAGTCAGCGCGAGGTCCTCACCAGCCCGTCCCGCCTCAACGGTCTCCTGAGCGCGGTGGCCGACAACAGCGCCACCGACCAGGAGCTCACCCTCGACCGCATGCTCTCCATCGCGGTCACGCTCGCCGACGTCGATCTGTCCGACATCGAGTTCCACACCGTGCCCTGGTACCCGGCGCCCCACGACCCCAACCGGATCCTGTGGGACGAGGCCCGGGCCGCCGAGTTGTTCACCGCCGTGCGCGAGGACCGGTCGCTGCCCGCCCACCTGGCCGCCGACGAGGCCGGAACCCCCCGGGACCCCGTGGCGTCCGCGTCACCCTCCGCGGACACGGAGACCGACGTCTCCGGGGCGGGGACCATCGAGGAGGGCACACCGTCCACCGCGCCCTCCGGGGGCCGGGACGCCACCGCCGACCCGTGCGTCGACGGCCTGGGCTTCGGCACCGGCCAGGCGAGCTGAGTCCAGGGCCGTCCCGGGCGGCTGTCCGGAGCAGCCAGCACGTCCCCGAAGGCGTGCCGGGAGTACCGGGACGTCCCGAGGACGTGTCCGGAGCACCAGGACGTCCTGACGACGTGCCCGGAGCACCGGGACGTCCCGGAGACGTCCTGACACGTCCTCCGTCGTCCGGAACCGTCCCCGCCCACCCGGGCACGGACGCCGAACGCGGCGCGGCCCCGGACTGGATCGTCCGGGGCCGCGCCGACCCCAGGCGGCGGGAACACGCGGTCTCCGCCGGTTCGCGCCGGGAACCCCCACAGTTCTGACCGGCGCCGTCGTCGGCGGACGGGTTCCGCTCACCGCCCGAGGCCGTGTGCGCCCGCCACGACCGGCGGGCGCACGTCCTTGGAGGTCAGACCAGGCCGCCGCCGAACAGGTCGGTCACCTGGCCCGGGTCGACCTGGGGCTCACCAACGGTGGGCATCCCCTCGACGGCGACCAGGTCGCCGCCGAACGCGTCCATGGGCACCAGGCCGGTCAGGGAGGAGGCGTCGGGAGCGGCCATGGGCAGGACACCGGTGGGCTCGGGCAGCCCGGCCGCCGGGAGCAGGGTGGTGGCGCCGCCGGTCAGGTCGGAGTTCTCCCCCGGGTCCAGCGAGACGGGCGTGTCCGCGGCGGCCATCGGCAGGACCTCGCCGGCCTCGGCGGGCGAGGCGACGGCGTGCGCCAGCGGCAGGACCTCGCCGGCCTCGGCGGGCGCGGCGACCGCGTGCGCCAGCGGCAGGGTGCCGCCCGAGTCGAGGCCCACGCCCTCCAGAGGGCTTCCTCCGCCCAGCAGCGACGTCAGGCCGCCGCCCAGCAGGCTGGTGACCGGGTCGCCCGCGGCCACGGCCTGGTGGTCGACCGCGTGCGCCAGGGGCATGACGCCCTGCACGCTCTCCAGGTCCAGCGGGCCGACGTTCGCGGCGTTGTCCTCGTCTCCGATCGGGGCGTGGACGGGAGCGCCCTCACCGACGACGCCGTCGACGGGGTTCGACTGGTGGTCGATCTCGGGGGTGGCCGAGACCGTGCCCGGCTGGACCTTGACGAGGTCGCCGACGGGAGAGGAGACACCCTCGGTCAACTGCGCGGGAACCTGGCTGCCCAGGTCGCCCAGGGGGAGGCCGTCGGTGACACCGCCGAGGGTGTCGGCCCCCGCGATCCCCGCCCCGAGGGCGACGAAACCGGCGGTGCTGGCGGCCATCAGCGCGGTCTTGGCGGTGGTGCGCGCGGTCTTGAACATGGGATTCCTTCCGGAACTACGTAGGTGTACGGCTGTGTCGGGAGGGCGGCGGAGCGGGTGTCAGACCCCGCTGCCCCACGGCCCGGTCCCCTGGCCGGGGGGACGCGTTCCGTGCGCTGCGATCATGCGGTCCGGGGAGCCTGTCGCGCCTGGAGGGAGCGGCGGGACTCGGCCGGTCGACAGTCCTTGGTCTGGCTGACCACTGACTGACGTGAACCTCGCCGTCGAGGTGCGCGGCTCACGTCAACCCCCAGAGACGTCCGGACGGTGTCCCGCGGCGAAGGCCGACGGGTGTCCCGGGTCTGGGCGGGAGGTGCCAGGAAGGGAAGGGTCGCTCAGCGACCGGAGGGAGAGCGCCGCGCTAGTCGGGCGAGAAGGTCGGCTCGTCGGCGGAGTCGGCGGGGGCCGAGCGCAGGACGTGCCAGGCGGCCTGGAGCAGACCGTGGGAGGGGGCGGGGGCCGCCGTGGCGGGCAGGAAGCCCGCGACACCGGTGCCGCCGACCGCGCCACCGGGCGCGGAGGACGAGGACGACGAGGGCACGGCCGAGCGGGTGGAGTCGACGACGGCGCGGTGCCGCTCGTCCTTGTCGTCGGCGTCGCTCGCGGCGTCGTCCACGGTGTCGGGCGCGTGGGCGTCGCCGCCGTCCACGGGGTGCTCGTGCGCGTGGGCGACGAACTCGGGCAGGACGTCGACGCCCGCCTCGGGAGCCTCCCCGGCTCCGTCGGCCGGCGCGTCGGTGTCGCCCCGCTCCGCCTCGGCACGGGGGCCGTGAGCGTGCTCGGGCGCCCCGTGACGAATCGTCTCGTGGACCCGCTCGGCCACCTCGACGCCCTCGGCGACGGGCGGCGCGACGGTGTCGGAGGCCGTCCGGACCGCGTGCGAGGTCCGCTCGCCCACACCGGCCACGGCCCCGCTCAGGGGCTGGTGGTGCAGTGCGGTCGCGACGGGAGAGACGGCCGGGGCGTTGTTCCCGCCGCGCGCCTCGCCGCCGCGGCCCTCCGCGACGCCGTGGTCGGCCCGGCCGTGCTCCGGCCGGCCCGCCGCAGCGGTCCGGTTCTGGGCCGCGGTGTCGGGACCACGGGTCTGCTCGACCTGCCCGAGCAGCCCCTCCCCGGAGGGGCGCTCGGCCACCTGGGCCGCGTGGACGGGAGCGGCCGACGCCAACCAGACGGCGACCAGGATCCCGGCGACGAGGGCGGCCAACAGCAGCGCCCGCCGGACCGGCGCGGAGAACACGACGGCACGGGCGCCGGTGGCGCTCGCGAAGCCGTGGGTTCCAGACACCGGGGGTTCCTTCCGCCGAGGAGGTCGTCCGACACGTGTGGGTTGGTCGGTTCCAAGGGGTACGACACCGAAGGTCAGGGCACTCCGGGCCGTGCGGTGCGGGGCCTGACGAGACCTTCCTGCCAACCGCTGACCGCGACGTTAGCATGAATTGCGCGGCCGACACCCGGATTCCCCAGGAATTCCCCGCACCGGAGCCCACGTCCACCCCGCACGACTGTGGCGCACCGGGGTAAAAACAACGACAATTCGACCATTGCACCCGAAGAAAAACGCGCAATTGCCTACAGAGTCCCCCGACCCGGCTCTGCGGAGGTTGACCACCACATGACCGAGATCCCCCAGAGCCCTCCGCCGTCCCCCGCCCACCTGGACGACCTGCTCACGGAGGTGCGCACGCACCTCGACCCGGGCCTGTCACCCCAGGGCCGGATACGGTCGCTCCTGGGGGCGGTGCTGGCCATCGGGGGCGACCTGGACCTGGCCGCGGTGCTCCGCCGCCTCACCGAGGCCGCGGCGGAGCTGGTCGGCGCCCGGTACGCCGGACTGGGCGTCATCGACGAGGACGGCGTGTTCACGGAGTTCGTCTCGGTGGGCATGACCCGGGACCAGGCCGAGCGGATCAACGGGGTCCCCCACGGCCGGGGCGTACTGGCCGCGCCCCTGACCGACGGCGGGCCGCTGCGCATGACCGACCTGCGCGACCACCCCGACTTCGCGGGCTTCCCCGACGGCCACCCGATGATGGCGAGCTTCCTCGGCGTCCCCGTCCAGGTGCGCGACGAGGTGTTCGGCAACCTGTTCCTGACGGAGAAGGCGGGCGGCGGCGCGTTCGACGAGGAGGACGAGGCGGTCGTCGAGGCGCTCGCGACCGCCGCGGGCGTGGCGATCGAGAACGCGCGCCTGTACGAGGAGGCGCGGCTGCGCGAGCGGTGGCTGGCCGCCTCGACCGAGATCACCACGCGCCTGCTGTCGGGGGCCGACTCCGGCGAGGTCCTCGCCCACATGGCCGCGCGGGCGCGGGAGATCGGCGACGCGGACATCGCGGTGGTCCTGCTCCCCGACCCCCGCGCCCGGGGGCACCTGTTCGCCGAGATCGCGGACGGCGCCGTCGCCCAGGAGGTCCTGGGAACCCCGGTCGAGATCGAGGGCACCCCGTTCGGCGAGGTGTACGAGAGCGGCGAGCCGGCGAGCATCCCGGACCTGACCCGGTCGGACTGCCCGATGCTCGCCCACCACGGCTACGGGCCGGGGCTGGTGGTGCCGCTGGGGACCCCCGGTTACACCCGCGGCGTCCTCCTGCTCGGCAAGCTCGACGACCGGTCACCGTTCGGCCCGACGATACGGCGCATGCTCCACGGCTTCTCGGTGCAGGCCGGGGTGGCCCTGGAGCTGGCCGAGGCACGGGGCGACAACGAACGTCTGGTCGTCCTGGAGGAGCGGGACCGCATCGCCAAGGACCTGCACGACGTGGTGATCCAGCGGTTGTTCGCGTCCGCGATGACGCTGATGAGCACGATGCGGCTGATCGACTCGTCGGAGGCCGCGGACCGGGTCCAGCGCACGATCGACGACCTGGACTCCACCATCCGGGAGATCCGCTCGACCATCTTCGCGCTGCAGAACCCGCCGAGCCGCGAGGACACCTCGCTGCGCGGCCGCATCCTGCGGCTGGCGGAGAACTCCGCGCACACCCTGGGCTGCCACCCGGGGGTGAGCCTGGACGGGCCGATCGACGCGTCCGTTCCCGACGAGATCGGCGAACAGCTGCTCGCGGTCCTGGGCGAGGGGCTGAGCAACGTGGCCCGGCACGCGCGCGCCACCGAGGTGCACGTGTCCGTGGTCGTGGAGGGACCGGCGACCACCGGACGGCCCACCACACTGACCCTGACGGTGACCGACAACGGCGTCGGGCTGCCCGCGGAGGGCCGCCGCAGCGGGCTGCGCAACCTCGACGAGCGCGCCCAGGCACTGGGCGGCGGGTTCACGGCGGCCCGGGGCGCGTCCGCGGGCACGGTGCTCACGTGGAGGGTGCCCGTGCCCGACACCGAGGACCGGCCCCTGGACGACTACTAGGGCGGAGGCTCCCCTCCCCCTCGGCCCGGCGGGAACGACCCTCCGCACCGCCCGGCGGGAACACGGCCCGGTGACCGGCCCGGTGACCGGTCACCGGGCCAGGGGGACCACCAGGCAGAACTCGTGGCCCTCGGGATCCCGCAGCACCTGGAACGAGCCCTCCTCGTCGGTGACCACGTCGCCGACCCGGCTGGCGCCGCGACCGACGACGGCCTCGGTGGCGCCGACGAGGTCGTCGACGCGGACGTCGAGGTGGATGCGGCCCGGCGCGGTCCTGGGGTGGGGGTCCGGCTGGAACGAGATCCTCGGGCGGCCCCCGGTCCCCTCGATGAGCGCCCAGCCGTCATCGCGCACCACCGGCTCGCCGCCGAGCACGAACGCCCAGAACCGGGCGAGGGCGGCGGGATCGGCGGCGTTGACGACCCACTGGTCGACGGTTCCCACGGGCATCTAGTAGCGCCTTCCTCGGAGCTCGGCGACGAGGACCGCCGCCTGGGTGCGGCGCTTGAGGTCGAGCTTGGACAACAGCGCGGAGACGTAGTTCTTGACGGTCTTCTCCGCGAGGTAGAGCCGCTCCCCGATCTGCCGGTTGGTCAGGCCCTCGCCGATGAGGTCGAGGATCTGGCGCTCCTGCGGGGTCAGCTCGGCCAGGGGGTCGGGTTCGGCCTGGGCCCCGCGCAGGCGTTCGAGCATCGCGCCCGTGCTGCCCGAGTCCAGCAGCGACCCGCCCGAGGCGACCGTCCGCACGGCCCCGACGAGGTCCGCGCCGTGGATCTGCTTGAGCACGTACCCCGCGGCGCCCGCCATGACCGCGTCGTAGAGCGCGTCCTCGTCGGCGAACGAGGTGAGCATGAGGCAGGCGATCTCCGGATGGTCGGACCGTATCTCCCTGCACACCTGCACGCCCGATCCCCCGGGCAGCCGCACGTCCAGGACGGCCACGTCCGGCAGCACCACCGGGATCCGGGAGAGCGCCTGCTCCGCGGTCCCCGCCTCGCCGACCACGGTCATGTCGTCCTCGGTCTCCAGGAGCGCCGCCACGCCGCGGCGGACCACCTCGTGGTCGTCCACGAGGAAGACCCTGATCCGCTCCCGAGTGCCCTCGGCTCCGCCGCCCGTCATCCGCCCATCCCCATCCCGTGTCTCGCGGGTCAGACACCACTCCGCCCTAGACCGTAGCGCCTACCGGTGCCAGTGCACGGGTCCGATGGCACGAAACTCCCCGGGCGAAAGTCCCGGAAAGGGATGATTCACGCTGCCCGGGGAGAGAACTGCCTGGTGACGTGTGGTGAGGATACGGCTACGGCCTCCGGTCCGCCCAGGGGTGGGCCAGTTCGAACGCCCGGCAGGCCGCCAGGACACGGGCGTCGGCGTGGCGGGGTCCGACGATCTGGAGGCCGACCGGCAGGCCGGACTCGGAGAAGCCGCACGGGATGCTCGCCGCGGGCTGCTGGGTCATGTTGAAGGGGTAGCTGAACCCCGCCCACGACGTCCACCGCCGCCCCGCCAGCTCCGGCGGCGACTCCAGGCCCGCCTCGAAGGCGACGGTCGGGGTGGCCGGGGTGAGCAGGAGGTCGTGATCGGTGTGGAACCGCCCCATGCGCGCGCCCATGGCCATCCGCAGCGCCATCGCGGTCAGGTAGTCCTGCGCGGAGTAGGTCAGCCCCTCCTGGACGATCTCCCGGAGCCCGGGGTCGAGCAGGTCGCGCTCCCGGTCGGTGAGCGCCTCGGTGGCCTTGGCCGCGCCGGAGTACCAGAGCACGTGGAACTCGTCCATCGACGGGGGCAGGCCGGGGTCGGCCTCCTCCACCACGGCGCCGAGCCCCTCGAACACCTTGACCGCGCCGGCGACGATCCGGGCCACCTCCGGGTCGACGTCGAGTCCGCCCAGGGTGGGGCTGTAGGCGACGCGCATCCCGCGCACGAGTTCCTCGGCGTCCGTGCGGTGCCGGACGTCGCCCAGCCCCGGCGCCGGTGGCGCCAGTGCGGCCCAGTCCCGGGGATCGGGTCCGGTGACGCACTCCAGCATCAGCGCCATGTCGCCGACCGTGCGGGTCAGCGGCCCGGTGTGCGCGAGCGACCCGAAGGGGCTGGCCGGGTAGTGCGGCACCAGTCCCCAGGTCGGCTTGATCCCGCAGACCCCGGTGAAGCTCGCCGGAATGCGGATGGAACCGCCGCCGTCGGTGCCGGTGGCGAGCGGTCCCATCCCGGCCGCGACCGCCGCCGCCGACCCCCCGCTGGAGCCGCCGGGGGTGGTGGCCAGGTCCCACGGGTTGCGGGTGATCCCGGTGAGCGGGGAGTCGGTGACCCCCTTCCACGCGAGTTCGGGCGTGGTCGTCTTGCCGACGAACACCGCGCCCTGTTCGCGCAGGCGGGCGGTCACCGGGGAGTCCTCGTCCCACGGGCCGCCCTGGGAGGTGGTGACCGAGCCCCGGAGGGTGGGCCAGCCCCGGGTGAGGTGGACGTCCTTGATCGAGGTCGGGACCCCGTCCAGGGCGCCGTCGGGCTCACCCCGCCGCCACCGCTCCGCGGACGCCTCGGCCGCCTCGCGCGCCTCCTCCGGGCGGACCAGGCAGAACGCGTTCAACGCGGGGTTGTCCTGCTCGATGCGCGCCAGGACGGCGTCCACCGCCTCCACGGGGGACAGTTCTCCCGACGCGTAGGCGGCGAGGAGTTGTTCGGCGGACAGGTCGGCCGGGCTGGTGGGCACGTCGCCCCGGACACGTGGCACCTCCGGGGACGGTCGGCTCGCACCGGCAACCGCACCGTTCCCTCCGATCTCGGTCCGATCGGCACGGATCGTCACTTCAGCCTCCCAGGTCACACCGCGGGTCAGGGGTCAGCCGGGCACGTAGCCACGGCTCTTGTCGACGACGTTGAGCAGGTCACGCCCGTCGAGGTAGCGGGCGAGGTTGTCCAGGAACAGGTCGACCAGGTCCTCCCGCCAGCCGACGACGTCACCGGACATGTGCGGCGAGACCACGGAGCCGGGCAGCTCCCACAGCGGGGAGTCGGCCGCCAGTGGTTCGTCCTCGAAGACGTCCAGCGCGGCCCCGGCGATCCGGCCCTCCCGGAGGGCGGCCACGAGGTCGGACTGGACGACGATGGGCCCGCGCGCGACGTTGAGCAGGCGCGCGGTGGGCTTCATGAGGTGGAGGAAGCGCCGGTCCACCAGGCCGCGGGTGGCGTCGGTGAGCGGCGCCGCGACGACCACGTAGTCGGCCTCGGGCAGCGCGGAGACCAGCGTGGGCCCGCCGTCGGCGCCGTGCTCGGCGAGGCTGGACTCGACCACGGAGGCGAAATCGGGGTCGCCAGACCGCGCACGGCTTCCGGAGGCGTGCACGTCCATGCCCATCGCGGCGAGCCCCCGGCCGACGGCGCGGCCGATCGGCCCGGTGCCCACGACCAGTGCGCGCCGCCCCGCCACCCGTTCGGTCTCGCGGTGCCGCCAGCGACGCTCGCGCTGCAGGTCCCAGCTGTGGTGGAAGTCCTTGGCGAACGCGATCACCTGGCCGACGACGTACTCCGCGATGGGCTGCTCGAAGATCCCGCGCGAGTTGGTGAGCACGACGTCGCTGTCGACCATGCCGGGGAACACGAGGTTGTCCACTCCGGTCGTGGCGGCGTGGACCCACCTCAGCGCGTCGGCCTTGGGCCAGGCGGAGGCGAGGGCCTCGGAGAACAGGTCCCACACCAGGAGCACGTGGGCGCCGGGCAGGCGGGCGGGCAACTCGTCGGCGGTGGCGTAGACGACCTCCCCCAGGCCGGGGTGGTCGTCGATCCGATCGTGCCCGGGCGGGAGGTCCTCCCCGCGGAGGACGAGGAGCCGGGGCCGGTTCGACGTGCTGGAACTGTTCACGGGCGTGCACTCCGATGGGCGACGAGGGTCCGCGGTGTCGTCTGGGGTGGTGGATGGTCCGCCCTGCACGAGAAACGCTAGGGAGCCGACATAGGATTGTCAACAATCCACAAACCGGTCGTTCTCCGGCGAAGCGGGTCTTCTCGACACTCCAGAGAGGTCGGAATACCCGACCCGCGCGCACCTATTGCCGCGCGAGACCTGTAAACCATAAGATTGTCGACAATCAACATCTCTGTTGGTCAGCGTCCCGAGCCACGCTCACGCGCCGCCGTCGAGGGGACAGCCATTGCCCAGGTACATGACCATCACACTGGCCAAGCGCGGAGTGTCCTGCGTGGCCGAACTCCTGGAGAAGGACGCGCCGCGCACCTGCGACGCGGTCTGGAACGCGCTCCCCCAGGGAGACGCCGTCCAGCACGCCAAGTACGCGCGCAACGAGGTCTACACCATGGTGCCGCGGTTCGCCGGGACCGAACCCGGGCTGGAGAACCCCACCGTCACCCCGATCCCCGGCGACGTCGTCTACTTCTCCTTCGACGGCGGGATGCTCGACCGCTCCTTCAAGGAGGACAAGGGCATCGACCACCTGCCCGGCGTCATCGACATCGCCCTCTTCTACGGACGCAACAACCTGCTGCTCAACGGCGACGTCGGCTGGGTCCCCGGAAACGTCTTCGCCGCGGTCGTCGAGAACCTGCCGGCCATGGCCGAGGCGTGCAACGACGTCTGGCGCTCCGGCAGCGTCGGCGAACGCCTCCTGTACGAGCGTCTCGAACGATGACCGGGCCACGGTCCGCCGACCGTCCGGCCCTCCCCGCCCGCACCCACGCGAATCCACACGTCTTTCCGGGAGGTGAGTGACCGATGCGGACCGATGGAAGCCACATGCCCGCCGAGGGCACCGGCGCCGAGCACGAGGTCGTCGAACTGGCCGCGGCCCAACAGACGCCGTGGCAGTCGGGGGTCGGTGTCATCGCGCCCTACGACTTCGCCCTCGACCGGGAGCTCTGGCGGTGGACGCCGGACGACGTCTCACTGCACGTCACGCGGTTGCCGTACGTGCACGTCCCCGTCACGGTGGACCAGGCGGCGGCGCTAAGCATGGAGCGGAACGTCGACCCCGCGGTCCGCGCGCTCCTCGCTCCCGAACCGCTCGCCATCGGCTACGCGTGCGCCTCCGGCAGCTTCGTGCACGGCGCCGAGGGCGAGCGCCGCCTGCACCGGACCATGATGGCCGCCGGAGCTCCGGCGGCCGTCACCACGTCGGGCGCCCTCGTCCGGGCGCTCGGCGCGCTCGACCTCCGCCGCATCGCGGTCGTCACACCGTACGTGGACAGCGTCACCGACCGGCTCCTGGCCTACCTGGGCGAACACGGCGTCGAGGTGACCTCCAGCGTGGGACTCGGCCTACTCAGCCACATCTGGCGGGTCACCTACGCCGAGGTGTCCCAGGCGGTGCACGCGGTGGACCGCCCGGACGCCCAGGGCGTCTTCATCAGCTGCACCAACGTCCTCACCTACGACATCATCGCGCCGCTGGAGCGCGAGCTGGGCAAGCCGGTGATCGCGGCCAACCAGGTGACCATGTGGGCGGTGATGAGGGAGGCCAACCGACAGGCCGTCGCCCGGGGACAGAGTCTGCTCGACGTCACGGCACCGAGTGCCGTGTGACCGTCGGCCACACCCACCGAAGGAGCGCCATGACCCGAGTCGGATTCCTCTATCCCGGCTTCAGCGCCGAGGACGACTACACCGCGTTCGCCGCCATGCTCGGCGGCGACGTGGAGCTCTCCGTCGTCCACACGCTCATGCACGAGGACGTCCACCGGGTGGACGCCCTGCTCGACGTCGGGGGTGAGGAGGTCCTGGCGACGGGCGCGCGCGAGCTGGCGGGGATGGGGGTGGACGCCGCCGTCTGGGCGTGCACCAGCGGCAGTTTCGTGTTCGGGTGGGAGGGCGCCCGCAAGCAGGTCCAAGGGGTGCGCAACGTCGCCGGGGTGCCCGCGTCGAGCACCTCGTTCGCGTTCGTGCACGCCCTGCGGCAGCTGCGCGTCACCCGGGTCGCGATCGCCGCCACCTACCCGGACGACGTCGCGCGGTACTTCGTGGACTTCCTCGGCGAGGCCGGTGTCTCGGTGCTCTCCCTGGCCAGCCACGGGATCGTCACGGCCGCCGAGGTCGGTCTCCTCGACCCGGACGAGGTCCTGGACTTCGTCATCTCCAACGACCACCCGCGCGCCGAGGCGATCCTGGTGCCGGACACCGCGCTGCACAGCGCCGACCTCATCGAACCGATGGAGGCCCTCATCGGCAAGACCGTGCTCACCGCCAACCAGGTGAGCATCTGGGAGGGCATGCGACTGGCCGGTGTGACGGCGGCCAGGTCGGGCCCGGGCACCCTGTTCCGTTCCGGCGCCACCGCGATCACCAGCGCGCTGGCCGACCGTTAACCTCTGACGACACACCGGACCCCGTGTCCCCGACGAAAGGAGGGCGGCCCATGTCCGCCCCAGGTCAACTGAGACCCGTGCCCCGGCGTTCCACCGCCGAACTGATCGCCGACCAGCTGCGGTCCGCGATCATGTACGGCTCCCTGGCGCCGGGGGACCAGCTCGGTGAGGCCGAGCTCGCGGGACAGCTGGGGGTGAGCCGCGGTCCGCTCCGGGAGGCCATGCAGAGGCTCGTCCAGGAGGGGCTGCTGCGCAGCGAACGGCACAGGGGCCTGTTCGTGCGCGAGCTCACCCCGGACGACGTCCGGGACGTCTACGTGGCCAGGCTCGCCGTGGAGCGCGCCGCGTGCGAGCTGATCATGCGGGGGAACCGCGGCGAGGCCCTGGCCCGCCTCACCCCCGCGCTGGACCGGCTGGCCGAGGCGGCGAGGAGCCGGGACCGGACCGCGATGAGCGACGCGGACCAGGCCTTCCACCAGACGCTCGTGAGCTGCTCGGGCAACAGCCGGTTGGAGCGCATGGCGCAGACGCTGCTGGTGGAGACCCGCATGTGCCTGACGGTCATGCAGGACGTCTACCCGGAGCCCGAGGAGATCCTCGACGAGCACCGCCGCATCCTCGACGCCATCGTCGACGGGGCCGAGGAGCGGCTGCTCACCCTGATCGAGTCGCACATGGTGGACACGGCCGCACGGATCAACGCGGAGCCGCCGAGGACCGGAGTGTAGGGACTCGCGCAGGGCGGGGCGACGGCCCGGGGCGCGCCCGCGTGTACCACACTTGACAAGACGATTGAGATCAATAAAGTTGAGCGTGTTCGCATCAAGTCACCGACGACAACGTCGACGATGCCTGGAGGTGAAGAGTGATGTTGATGCGCACCGACTCGTTCCGTGAGTTCGACCGACTCGCCCAGCGGCTTCTGGAGAGCGGTCGTCCGGCGGTCATGCCGATCGACGCCTACCGCGACGGCGACGACTTCGTGGTCCACTTCGACCTGCCCGGTGTCTCCCACGAGAGCATCGACCTGGAGGTCGAGCGCAACGTGCTCACCGTGAAGGCCGAGCGCCCCGCCCCGCGTCGCGACGGCGTGGAGCCGATCGTGAACGAGCGACCGAACGGCACGTTCACCCGCCAGGTCTTCCTCGGCGACGCCCTCGACACCGAGCACATCAACGCGCAGTACGAAGACGGTGTACTCACCCTGCGCATCCCGGTGGCCGAGAAGAGCAAGGCACGCAAGATCTCCGTCGGCCACGGCGCCGACCGGGAGGCCACCGCCATCAGGGCCTGACCGGAACGGGCGCACCGTCCGGCACTCGGGGCCGCACACGCCGTGCGGCCCCCTCGCGTGTCTCCCTCACCCCGGATGAGGTCAGAGCCCGCCGATGCCGACATACTTCGTGTCGAGGAACTCCTCGATGCCCACGCGGCCGCCCTCGCGGCCCAGACCGGAGTGCTTCACCCCGCCGAAGGGCGCGGCGGGGTTGGAGACGATGCCCTGGTTGAGTCCGACCATCCCCGTCTCCAGCCGCTCACTGACCCGCAGCGCGCGGTTGAGGTCGCGGGTGTAGAGGTAGCTGACCAGGCCGAACTCGGTGTCGTTGGCGGCCGCCAGCGCCTCCTGCTCCGTCTCGAAGGTGAGCACGGGGGCGACGGGCCCGAAGATCTCGGTGTACGAGAGCTCGCTGTCCATGGGCACGTCGGCGAGCACGGTCGGCTGGTAGAAGTGCCCGGGGCCCTCGCCCGGCCCGCCGCCGACCAGCACGCGCGCGCCCCTGTTGACCGCGTCGTCCACGAGTCCCTGGACCTTCTGGCGGGCCTTGTCGTCGATCAGCGGTCCGACCTGGACACCCTCGTCCACGCCGCGCCCCAGCCGCAGCGCGCCCATGCGCTCGCTGAGCCGCGCCGCGAACTCGGCGGCCACGCCGGACTGGGCGTAGATGCGGTTGGCGGCCGTGCAGGCCTCCCCGATGTTGCGCATCTTGGCGAGCATCGCGCCGTCCACGGCGGCCTCGAGGTCGGCGTCGTCGAAGACCAGGAAGGGCGCGTTGCCGCCCAGCTCCATGGAGGTGCGCAGGACCTGCCCGGCGCTCTGTTCGAGGAGCTTGCGCCCGACCGCCGTCGAGCCGGTGAAGGAGAGCTTGCGGATGCGGCCGTCGCTCAGCAGGGGCTCGGTGACCGCCCCGGGCGACGTGGTGGGGATGACGCTGAGGACGCCCTCCGGGAGTCCGGCCTCCGCCAGGATGCCCGCCAGGGCGAGGGCGCACAGCGGGGTCTGGTGGGCGGGCTTGAGGATCATCGTGCACCCGGCCGCGATCGCGGGGCCGATCTTGCGGGTGCCCATCGCCATGGGGAAGTTCCAGGGGGTGATGAGCATCGAGGGGCCGACGGGCTGGCGCATGATGAGGAAGCGCGACCTGCCGTCCGGCGAGGTCGAGAAGCCGCCCTCGACGCGCACGGACTCCTCCGAGAACCAGCGCAGGAACTCGGCGGCGTAGGCGATCTCGCCCCGCGCCTCGGGCAGCGGTTTGCCCATCTCCAGGGTCATGAGGACGGCCAGGTCCTCCTGGCGCTCCATGAGCAGCTCGTAGCCCCCGCGCAGGATCTCACCGCGGGTCCTGGGGGCCACCGCGGCCCACTCGCGCTGGGTCCGGTGGGCGATGTCGAGGGCGGCGAGGGCGTCCTCCTTGCCCGCGTCGGCCACCTCGCACAACGTCTCCCGGGTCGAGGGGTCCTCCACCGGGAAGGTGGCCCCGGACACGGCGTCGCGCCACTGCCCGCCGAGAAAGAGCCGCTTGTCGACCTGTGCGACGACCCGTGCTTCCTGATCCGACATGTTTCCCACTCTCCAGTCACGCACCGACCCGGATCGACCACCCGTGGTCGGAACCGCCCGGCGTGAGCCCTCTGGACACCGCCCGACACGGATGCTTCCATAGCACTGTCGATTGTCAACAATCCTACGGAACATGCAACAGGGAAGTGAGACAGCGCATGGCGGAGCTCTCCCCGATCCTCAAGCAGGCGACCCCCGTTCTCGCGGCACGGGGTGAGGGCGTCTACCTCTACGACGAGGACGACCGCCGCTACCTCGACTTCACCGCGGGCATCGGCGTGACCAGCACCGGCCACTGCCACCCCCGGGTGGTGGCCGCCGCCCAGGAGCAGGTCGCCACGCTCGTCCACGGCCAGTACACCACCGTGATGCACCGCCCGCTGCTGCGACTCACCGAGCGGCTCGGAGAGGTGCTCCCGCAGGGCGTCGACCGGCTGTTCTACGTCAACTCCGGCAGCGAGGCCGTGGAGGCGGCGCTGCGTCTGGCACGGCAGGCGACGGGGCGGCAGAACGTGATCGTGTTCCAGGGGTCCTTCCACGGGCGGACCATGGGCGCGGCGTCGTTGACCACGTCGGGGGTGAAGATCCGCGCGGGGATCGGCCCCCTCGTACCCGGCGTGGTCGTCGCACCGTTCCCGTACGCCTACCGGCTGGGGATGTCCGAGGACGACGCCGTCGCCTACGCGCTGCGCGAGCTCGACTACCAGTTCGCGACGGTGAGTTCGCCCAAGGACACCGCGGCGGTGTTCATCGAACCGGTCCTGGGCGAGGGCGGTTACGTCCCCGCGCCGGACGCCTTCCTCCAGGGGCTGCGCGAGCGCGCGGACCAGCACGGGTTCCTGCTCGTCCTGGACGAGGTGCAGACGGGGTTCGGACGGACCGGAACGTTCTGGGGGCACGACCCCTCCGGCGTGCGCCCGGACATCGTCATCACCGCCAAGGGGCTGGCGAGCGGCTTCCCGCTGTCGGCGATCGCCGCCCCGGAGTCGATCATGTCCAAGGCGTGGCCGGGCTCGCAGGGCGGGACCTACGGCGGCAACGCGGTGTCCTGCGCCGCGGCGATCGCCACGCTGGACGTGATCCAGGACGAGGGTCTGGTGGAGAACTCGGCGCGCATGGGCGAGCGGCTGCGGCAGGGCCTGGAGAAGGTCGCGGGGGCCCACCCGACGATCGGGGACGTGCGCGGACGGGGTCTGATGCTGGCCAGCGAGTTCACCGCGCCCGACGGCTCTCCCGACGGAGCCACCGCCCTGCGCGCCCAGCAGGCCGCCGCGAGGAACGGGCTTCTCCTCCTCACCTGCGGCCCGGCCGGGAACGTCGTCCGGATGATCCCGCCGCTGGTGGTCAACGGCGAGCAGGTCGACACCGCGGTCTCCCTGTGGGCGGCCTCGGTGGAGGAGGCGACCCGGAGTTGACGTGCGGCCGTCCGCCTCAGGGGTGGGTGCCGTTGGGGCATCCGCCCCGGGAGGGCTCCATGTCCCGGGTCACACCGGAAATTGGCGCGAAGCCCTTCCAACCCCGTGGTAGAGTCGGAGACGTCGCCAGGGAGGCACGGCCATCCGGGCGACACACAACTGAAGACCTGCACTCGTAGCTCAATGGATAGAGCATCTGACTACGGATCAGAAGGTTGGGGGTTCGAGTCCTCCCGAGTGCGCCACCTTGAGACAGTGGAGATACCGCCGGACCTGGACACCACACAGGCCCGGCGGTTTCTTTTGTGCCCCGAGGAGGGCGGCGTCCGGAGCCGCGATGCACATCCAGTACACATGGCGTCGGTGCCCCCTCAGGCGGCGAGCACCCGCGACCGGGCCGCGTCCATGGCTTCGGCGACCTCGTTCCACGCAGAACGATGTAACCGAGCAGGAGAGTCAACGCCCGGTCATCGTGGGCGGACGCGGCACCTGGTCGTGTCGCCAGGAGGCGCGCACGCCAGCAGGTGAGGAAGAGACCCGCGTGCCCTGGCCGCCGTGGTCTCGGGGAGACGTCAGGCACGCGGGGTTCTCAGAAGGGGCGCCAGCGATCGGCGCGTTCGACGATGTAGACCCGCAGGTTGTCCGCGGTCGCCCCGCACACCGTCCGGCGTTCAGCCTCCACCAGGGCGGCGGCAACCAAGGACACGTCACGGCGTGCCGCCTCGTCCGTCGAGGACAGCACCGGGGGCACGATGCGCCGGACATGGGCGCACTCGGCCCCGTCGAACTCGTGGCAGAGCCCGACCACGTAGGTCATGCGCAACCGCCGTCGCGCGATCGTCTCGGGCAGCACACATCGGATCCGCTGCACCAGCGAGGTTCCGTCCGGTTGGGGGGACAGTGCCTCGTAGGTGATGGACTCCCAGTCCTCACAGGCCACGCGCACCCGCACTCCCCGAGCACGCGCCCATGCCTTCAGGGTCTCCCTGTCGACCACGGAATCGGGTTCATCGGCGGTCACCGTCCCACCACCCCTGCGGCTATGGCCGTGCGCACCAGGTCACGCAGTTCGTCCAGGCCGTCGTCAGGGGAGGTCGATTGCGCGATCCGCACCAGCGTGTCGATTCCCCGCCGGTCCCGTTCGGCCCGCTGCGCGGCACGCTTGTGCTCCAGGGCCGTGTAGGGGCCGCGCACGAGGCGGTAGGCGCGGGGGTCGTCACCGTCCATCACGATGGGTTCCGGCGCGGGCAGCATCGCCACCCGCGTAGGCGACGGCAGGGGGAACGGCCGGGGACCGGTCCGGCGGTGCCTGCCGCGTCGCTTCGGTCGAATCAGAGTCACCAACGCCCGAATCAGGGCGATAAGGTCGCTCACGTCAGCCTGCTTTCCTCAGGTTGGCCGTGCCCCCGGACGCCTAGCCCGCGTCGCGGGGGTCTGCTGTCTGTGAGTGGCTGTGACCACGACCGGCAGCCCATCCGGCCGCGGTATATCCACCCGTGCGTTTCAGGAGCCCGTTCCGGTCCCCCGACAGGTCGTGCAGGACACGACACGTGTCGCCGGTTCTCGCGTAGCCGACGAGCGGACCACGACCAGGCGACGAGAGCGGACGGTCCTACGTCCGCGCCCGCGACAGGACTTGCACCGCTTCGAAGCTGAGACGGCGACGGCATCCACGAAGCACGCTCCCCGGGGGACTGGGGTGCACTGGGTTGTCGGACCACGAGCGCACCGCTCAAACGAACCCTGCCCAACTCATATACATGGGACAATCACATGCACTCATGTATATGAGTTGTCATACACAGGTTGCCTCACTCATGTACATGAGTCAACCCCGTGAGGCCAAGAAGCCTGTCTAACTCGGACGTTCCGGGCCTCAGTCTGTGGCGGGTATGCGGTAGTCGAGCACAAACTGATCAGCGACCATGATCGTGTCGCACACCTCCACCACACGCCCAGCCGTGGTGACCGCGTTCCGCGTCAGGTGGATGATCGGAGAGCCGGGGCTCAGGCTCAGCGCACTCGCCTCCTGCTTGGTGGCCAGACGCGCCCGAACAGTCTCGGTGTACTCGGCGAACTCGTGCCCGTGCTCTTCCAGACGGGCGTAGATGCCACCGCCGCCCGGGTTCTCCTCGAAGAGTTCGGGGATGTCCCGCGCCACGTCCCACGGCAGGTAGGACGTCGCCTCCTCAGTGGGAGTGCCGTCGCTGAAGTAGAGACGACGGCGGGCAAGGACCTTGTCACCCTCGTTCACGTCCAGGCGCTCAGCGATCTCGGCGGGAGCGGAGACGGGTCCGATGGACAGGACCTGAACCGTGGGCTTCACCCCGGCCTGTTCGGTCTCCGCGATGTAGGCCGCCTTGCCCGCGCGGCGGTGCGAGCGCCGGAACCGGTCCGAGGACTTGCGCGTGACGGGAGGCCGGGACTTCACGAAGGAGCCCTTGCCCTGGAAGGTCTCCACCAGGCCGGTCGCCCGAAGCTGGGCGATCGCCTTGCGGACCGTACCGGAGGAGACGCTATAGCGCTCCATCAGGGCGGTCTCGCTCGGTATCTCCTCAGCAGGTGCCAGGCGACCAGTCCTGATCTGCTCTTCGATGTCGTCCGCGATCTGGAGATACCGGGGCTTCGCCGACTTCGCCCCTACAGTGCTCGCCATAGTCCTTCTGTGCCTCCTATGCTCATGTACATGAGTAACAGCACCGGAGACAAGCCGTCAACGCCGCTGCATTCCGTGTCCGTCGCAGGAGCCGTCATCCGCGAGGACGGACGCATGTTGGCGATCCAGCGCAGGGACAACGGCCGGTGGGAGCCCCCGGGCGGGGTGCTGGAGTTGGAGGAGACCCCGGAAGAGGGGGTTGTCCGCGAGGTGCTGGAGGAGACCGGTATCCGCGTCGAGGTGGAACAGCTCACGGGCGTCTACAAGAACATGGCCCGCGGAATCATCGCCCTCGTCTTCCGCTGCAAGCCGTCCGGAGGCGAAGCACGCGTCACCCCCGAAGCGACCGCCGTCGAATGGTTCACACCCGACGAGGTCAAGAAGCACATGGGCGAGGTCTATGCGGTCCGCCTACTCGATGCTCTAGGCGCAGAAACCCCATACATCCGAACCCACGATGGTGTGCGACTAACCTCAACAAGATAGACAAATATTCTACAAGTGGGAGAATAAAAATAATGACAAACTATAGACAATAGCGCCGAATAAGATTTCTCCAGTCAAACCTCCCCCAAGAGGAAGTTGGAACCAACGGAGATGCATGCAAAGCGCGAGCCATCTGAGAAGCAGGTAGAAAATACGCAAAAAGAACCCAAGGCTCGATGAAATAGCATCCACTAAAGATTTCTCTTTTTAAAACCCAAGCTAACGAGAAGCTCGTCCCACTCTTTGTTAGGGATGAAGTTTGCTCGGGGATATTTCTTCCCCCCAGGGGTTGGCGCCAGGGAAATTGAAGGCAGCCCCACTGGCTCCCAGTGGTCGTGATCAAAAATTTGAGAAAATCTCCTCCTGAAAGAATCTATCGAATCCTTGAATGCTCCTCCATCCTTATAGAGCTGCGGCTCCTCGCAAAACATGATCCACCCACCCAATGGAGAAACGATCGACCACTTGACCGTTCCAGTTCCGCTGATCAAAGCGCAGGAGTGAGATACATCGAGCGGAGAATCAGGGGTTACTTCCTTATCCAAATTAAGCACAGCTGACCTATATTTTGGCCACAAGACCTGCAGTTTTCGCAGCTTTTCCTTCAGTTGCACGACACCTGATCCAGGAAAAGACCTTTCCAGTTGGCTCATCAGCGAGTGAAAAGCGCGCACACCCTCGTGGTAAGCAAGGGGACAGAGCTTCAGCGCTGGACCAAGACGAAAAAAAGAGTGCCCCTCCACATCAAAGGCAGTGCCCTTAATTCCACCAGAGCTTCCATGCATCACAGAGGAAGCAATCCTATAATAAGGATAGAAATCTAGCATGTCATGATCACGAGCTCTCTCGTATAGATTCTTTTGAGACCAAGATCCCCGAAAAGAAGCTCCATGCCTAGACAATACTTCATCGCGCTTTGAGCGATTATCCCTATCCACTTTATTTAATTCATGAAGGTACGAACTGCGCTCAGCGCTAGGCAGGTTATTTGCTCCAATTTTCGCTTCGCACTCCGAAATAACTGAGACGTAATAATGATCCGAATACCTGCCTAGCATCTCATCGTCAGAGGAAATCGAGGCAAAATTAATAGAATGCTCAATTAAGGCGCGCGCCGTTCGCGTTGCCGCCCTACCACTACCCTCTTGAAGCTCTCTCGCCAGATCATAAAAATCATTGAAGCTCTGATTCATCAATTGAAGAATTGCGGGTTCAGGTCTAAGGTGTCCGACAAATTCAGCAACCCCGACGATTGCATCTAGGCACTCCTGGAATACGGGAAACACTTCCCCGGTGGCATCGGAGATCATTTGGCGAAAGCCTTTGCCATCAGGCTGGATATTGTATTTCAATCATTTCCTTAATTCAAGAAACTGCAGAATTGAGCTGTATGAAATCAAGGCGACGGCGCGAGCGCCGTCGCTGCGGCCACCGGCCGCCGCTCGGGCTGCGGGCTGACGCCCGGTCCCGAGCGCGCCCGTGGCAACGCCTCTGCCATTGTCTGACGCGGCCCCCGAAGATGGGGCCAGAACGGACCAAGTCAGGCCATCATGCCTCATGACCTGCGCGTATGTCAGAGCTTTTGGTCCTGAAACGGACGGATGTGCTCTCCTGCCCCGAACCGCCCATCAATCCACCTCCGTGGTTACTCGGGCAAGCGTTCCATGCGCGCTCAACCGCTCTACGCCTAAAGTGAGTACGGTTCATATCCGAACCCCCGGCAGAAGGCGACCCATATGGCACTGGTCCGCAAGGGCTCTCGCCGCATCACCGTGGACGGCACCGACTACCGGTGGCGCGTACGGCACAAGCCGACCTACACACAGGGCATCTGCGCGACACCCATGACCTTCGCCGTGGAACTGGCAGAGGAGCCAGGGCAGACGCTCGTCGTCACCACCCAGCACCCGCACCCGGGAACCTGGCTGTCGGTGGACTCTCCCACCGCTGTGACCCCGGCCGTGGTCGTCGCGGCCATCCGGAGCGCTCTCGCTCACGGATGGTCTCCGGAGTCCTCCGGTCCGTCACACCACATGCAGCTCTAAGCCTGAACACCTTGCCCGGTCGGACGGCAGCAGAGACGTCCTCAGGCCCCAAGGGCACCCGATCGCGCGACCCGGACTGTCCGTGGCCGCTGTCCCCAGCGCCATCAGCCGCACTGGACCAGAAACGATGGTTGCCGAAGACCGTGGCTAGGGGAGCATGGCTGAGGTACGCGGGAAAGGCCAGTTCACCTGGGGCTGGCATCCTGTGGCTGGGGTCAAGGCGATGCACATTCAGTGCACACGCCGCCGGGAAGCCGCCAGAACCCCCGGGAAGCCCCCAGCACTCCCGCACAGGTCAGCGGCCGTTCCCACCCCTCACCCGCCAGCCAGCGGAGGCACCCGGAACATCGGAAGGTTGGGGGTTCGAGTCCTCCCGAGTGCGCCACCTTGAGACAGTGGAGATACCGCCGGACCTGGACACCACACAGGCCCGGCGGTTTCTTTCGTGCCCCTCGAAGGGCCGTGTCCAGCCCCGTCACGGCCCCGACCAGCGCCGTGACGAGTGCGGCGCGTCCAGCGGAGACCTCCTCGCCGAACGCGCCGCGGTGTTCACCTGTCGACGGGTGTCAAGCGCCGATCGACCCCACTGCCCGTGGTGAGGGGGCGCGCAGCTCGTCGACCACGGCGTCGACGCACTCCGGTGTCAGCACTGTGTAGTGGTCGCCGGGAACCTCCGCGACCGTGACGCCCCCCTCGCACACGGGCAGCCAGGCTTCGGCGGTCGCGGCACCGCCGCCCGACTCCGCCTGGATGAAGTGCACCGCTCCCGGGTACGGCTCGGGCCGGTATCCCGCGAGGGCCCGGGCGTTCGCGGCGAAGCGCGCGAAGGTCGACTCGAACTCCGTCAGGTCGATGTCGCTGGGAAGGATGCCGCGTTCACCCAGCGCGGAGAAGAGATCTTCCAGGGAGGGGTACTCGGTGTCGGTGTCCGCTCCATGGCCGGTGAGACCCGCGAGGTCGCGGGCGAGCCAGGTGCGCAGCCGCGCATCGCTCACCTCGGCCCTCTCCAGGTCCCCGGGGGTCTCCGTCACGTCGATCGCGTCCACCCGTTCGACGACGTGCCCCAGCGACTCCAGCTCCCGGGCGAGCTCCAGGGACAGCAGGCCGCCCATCGACCATCCGGCGAGCCGGTAGGTGCTCCCCGGGACGTCACGCGCGACGGCCCGCGCGTAGTCGGCCACGAGCTCGGTGAGGGTCGATTCCCGTTCGTTCGGGTGCGGCGACTGCAGCGCGTAGACGGGCTGGTCCTCGCCGAGGCGGCGGCTCAGCTCCGCGTAGCACAGCACCTCTCCGCCCACCGGGTGGGCCAGCACCAGCGGTGTGGCCGTTCCCTCGGTCCTGATCGGCACCACCGTCGGACGGTCGTTCGACGGCGTGCCGACCCCCTCGTCACGTATCCTCCGGGCCAGTGCGCGGATGGTGGGGGCGGCGAACAGGGCGGCCACGGGAAGGTCGGCGCCCAGCTCCCGGCGCAGTGCCGACACGAGTCGCACCGCCAGCAGTGAATCGCCGCCCAGCTCGAAGAAGTCGTCGGTCACGGACAGCGCGGGCGCGTCGAAGAACGCTCCCCAGATGTCCAGCAGCAGCTTCTCCTCGGCGTCGGCTGGGGGCGCGGCGGTTTCCTCCTCCGCCGCCGGGTCGTCCGGGACGGCGGCCAGGGCGGCCCGGTCCACCTTGCCGTTGGAGGTCAGGGGGAAGGCGTCGCGGACCGCGACGGCCGCCGGAACCATGTACTCCGGGACCCGGTCGGTCAGCATCTCGCGCAGTTCGGCGCCCGTGTACGCGACGTCCGGCCGCAGGAGGACGTGGGCGGTGAGGCGCTTCTTGCCGCGGTCGCCGTGGACCACGGCCACGGCGTCCCGGACACCCGGGCAGCCGAGCAGGGCCGCCTCCACGTCGCCGAGCTCGATGCGGTGGCCGCCGACCTTCACCTGCATGTCCTCACGGCCGAGGAACTCGATCTCACCGTTGGGCAGGAGGCGTCCCCAGTCACCGGTGCGGTACAGGCGCCGCCCCGTGGCGGGGTCGGTGACGAAGCTGCGGGCGGTGCGTTCCGCGTCCCCCAGGTAGCCGCGTGCCAGCCCGGCCCCGGCGATGTGGATCTCTCCGGGGACCCACGGCGGGCGCGGCCGCATCGCCCGGTCGGCGACGAACACGCGCTGGTCGCGCATCGACACCCCGTACGGGATCGACGGGAGCGCTCCGTCGGAGGCGGCGATCCGGTGCCAGACGGACCAGATGGACGCCTCCGTGGCGCCGCCGAGGCTCCACTGCGCGGCCTCGGGGAACAGTCTCCAGATGTCGGCGGGCAACGCCACCGGGATCCAGTCGCCGCTCATCAGCACCGCGCGCAGCGGCGGAAGCGCGGGCCGGGGCGCGTCGGTCGGCACGTACGCGCACAGCATCGCCATGAGCGCCGGAACGCTGTTCCAGACGGTGACGCCGTCCTGGCGCATGCGCCGCAGCCACGCGCCCGGCTCCCGTAGCTCCCCCGGGGCGGGGATGACCACCGCACCGCCGACGGACAGCGGTCCGAAGAGATCGTAGACGGACAGGTCGAAGTTGAGCGCCGACAGGGCGAGGACCCGGTCCCGGGACGTCAGGCCCAGTTCCTCGTTGACGTCGAGCACGGTGTTGAGCGCGGGACCGTGTTCGATCATCACCCCCTTGGGCGTCCCGGTGGAACCGGAGGTGTAGATGACGTAGGCGAGGTCGCGCGGCGACGAGGTCACCTCCGGAGGGGCCACCGCCGGATCGTCCGCGGCGGGCGGCCCGACCTCCCGGACCAGCACGCCCTCGGGCCACTCGACGGCGTCGCGCAGCCACGGTTGCACCAGCGCCTGGCGGATCCCGGCCGCCTCGACGATGCCGCGCACCCGGCGCGCGGGCCACCGCGGGTCGACGGGCACGTAGGCGGCCCCGGCCCGCAGCACACCGAGGCAGGCGACGACCTGTTCCCATCCCTTCTCCATGGTGACGGCGACCAGGTGCTCCGGGCCCGCCCCGCCGTCGGCCAGGCACCTGGCCACGCGAACGGACTCGGCGTCCAGTTCGGCGTAGGTCAGCGACCGGCCCTCGGCGACGACCGCGACGGCCTCCGGCGTCCTCGCCGCCTGGGCCACGACGTCGCGGTGCAGCAGGGCGTCCTCGGCGAAGACGTGCTCGGCGGCCGGCGGGACGGTTTCGGCGCCGCCGTGCGGCTCGGACCAGGCGGGCCGAGTCCAGGCGCTGTCAACGGCAGAGTTCACGGATCAGCCCTTCGTAAGCGGTGAGCATGGCGTCCACGGTCCCCTCGGGGAAGACCTCCTCGACGACGTCCCAGTTGAGGACCAGGCACCCCTCCTCCTCGAAGGCCTGGTGGTCCAGGATCACCTGGGGCGTGCGGACACCGCTCCACACCGGGACGCCGGACTCGCCGAGCCGACACAGCGCGCCGATCGGCCCCGCCTCGTCCGCTCCCCCGGGGCGCGGGCCGCCGCCGAGGGTGCTGTTGAAGACCACGGGCATCCGCGCCCGTCCGGCGCCGCCGTCCAGTCGACCCAGGTCGCGCAGGACGTCGAGACCCGTGTGGGCGACGTGCTCCATGTCGCGGAGCAGTTGCCGCTGGATCGCCGCGGCGTTCTCGCGGAAGGGCGCGGCGGGGTCGATGTGCACCTCCAGGAGGCTGGTCGAGGAGAAGTTGCCGACCGTCCGGGACATGTCCAGGTCGAGGACGCCGCTGCGCTGGGAGACCAGCATGGTGACCGTGAAGTCCGGGGTCTTCGACCACCGGGCCAGCACGTGGCAGTAGGCGGTGAGGATCGCGCAGGACGGGGTCACCCCGGCCGCCGCGGCGTTGCGCTGGAACGCCGCCCACTCCGGCGCGCTGATCCGGAGGCACCGGTTGCCGAAGTCCGGGGTCGTCACGTCGCCCAGGCTGACGGTGAGGGGGAGCTGGGGCGCGGGCGGCAGCTCGGCGGCGCGCCCACGCCAGTACTCCCGGCTCGGTTCGACCTCCTCGGACGCGCCGTGCGCGCGGATCCCTCGTACGAAGGTCGCGAACGACGGTCCGACCGGGGGCAGCTGGGCCCGCGGGTCCCGGTACAGCCGAGCCCACTCGTTGAACAGCAGCGTGCTGCTCCCGCCGTCCGAGATGAGCACGTCCACGGCGACGTGCAGGCGGGTGACGCGGTCGGTCAGGCGGGTGGCGCGAACCAGGAACAGCGGCCAGGCGGTGATGTCGAAAGCGTGCGTGCGCAGCTGGTCGTGCAGCTCCGCCAGGCGGGACGTCCGCTCCTCCTCGTCGAGGTCGCGGAGGTCCTCCACGGCGATGCGGTACTCCGGCACCTCTCCCAGCACGCGCTGGGTCCCGTCGGGGGAGAAGACCGCCCGCGTCATCTCGTGCCGGTCGATGAGCGTGCGCAGCGCGCGCTCGGCCGCCGTGACGTCGAATCCGGTGAGATCGACCTCGATGTACAGCACGGTGGGCACGTCGCCCAGCTCGAAGTCGCCCGCGCGGCCGAGGACGTAGGCCTCCTGGAGCTTGGTGAGGCCGAACTCCCCGGAGTCGGGGCGGGTGGCCCGCGGTACCGGCTCCGTGCGGGTGCGGTGCTCCTCCGTCCCGTCGGGCTCGGCGGTGCTCTCCGCCGTCGCCGCGCCCGCCCCGGTCGGCGCGAACAGTCCGAGGACGTGCTCGGTCAGGGCCTGGGGGGTGGGGTGGTCGAACACCGCGGTCGCCCCGAGCCGGACGTCCAGCGCCCGGCCGAGCCGTGTACGCAGCTCCACGGAGGTCAGGGAGTCGAATCCCATCTCGTAGAAGGAACTCCGCGGGTCGACGCGTTCCGGCCGGATGCCGAGCAGCTCGGCGCTGCGCTCCGTGACCAGGCGGAGCAGTGCGGCGGTGCGCTGGTCCGCGGACGCGTCCGGGTCGTTCAGCACGGCGAGGACGGATGCGGCGCCGGAGTCCGCGTCGTCGGAACCGGGCGACCGGAGGGCGTCGCCGGTCGGGGCCGAGCCGTCGCGTGTCGCGGCGTCGGGACGCGCGGCGGCGACGGTCCCGCGGTTGCGCCGTGCCGTCAGGTCACCCAGCAGGAACGGCACGTCGGCCAGGTCGGGCGTGCCCGCGTCGGGCAGCGCCACACGCCCGCCCACCAGCGCGGCCGCGCCGCTGGCGAGGGCGCGGTCGAAGAGCTCCAGCCCCTCGCCGACGGAGAACGGCGCCACGCCGTTGCGGCGCAGTCGCAGCAGGTCGCGTTCGTCGAGGTGGCCCGTCATTCCGGTGGACTCGGACCACAGTCCCCAGGCGACCGCGTTGGCGGGGCGTCCCCTGGCGCGACGCCACGCCGCGAAGTGGTCGAGGAAGGTGTTGGCGCCGGCGTAGTTCGCCTGTCCCGGGCCGCCCAGCACACCGTAGATCGACGAGAAGAGCGTGAAGAACCGCAGGTCGTCGTCGCGCGTCGCGTCGTCCAGGGCCACGGCGGAGTCGATCTTGCTCCGCAGGACCCGGTGCAGCTGGTCGGGGGTCATGGCGGAGACGATGGCGTCGTCCAGCAGCCCCGCCGCGTGCACCACACCGGTGATCGGCCGCCACGCCCGCACCTCGGCCAACGCCCGGCGCGCGTCATCGGCGTCCGAGGTGTCGGCGGCGACGACCCGGACGGCCGCGCCGAGCCCGGACAGTTCGTCGTGGAACTCGGTGATCCCCGGGGCCCGGTCCCCGCTTCGGCTCAGCAGGGCGAGGGAGCGCACGCCCCGGTGGGACACCAGATGTCGGGCCAGCTCGCGGCCGAGGGTGCCGGTCCCGCCGGTGATGACGACGGCGCCGTCGCCCGGGTCGAGGGGAGCGGCTTCGCCTGGTCTGTGGCGGGCCAGCTGCGGGCACAGCACGCGGTCGCCGCGGACGGCGAGCTGTGGCTCGGAACGCCGGAGCGCCGCCGCCACGACCTCGCGCTCGCCCAGTGCCGCGTCGTCGACGTCGACGATCCGGACCTGACCGGGGTGTTCGGTCTGCGCCGAGCGGACCATGCCCCACACCGCGCTCGCGCCCAACCGGAACTCCTCGTCACCGGGAACGGCGACGGCGTTGCGCGTGACGAAGGTGAGCAGCACGCGGTCGGCGAGCTCCTCCTCCCCGAGCCACCGTTGGAGCGTGTCCAGGGCGGCGGCCGCCGTCCCGTGGGCCTGCTCGCCGACCGTGCCCTCCGTCTCGGCGACGGCGACGGCGATCCGCCATCGTCCCGGGAGGCCGCCGATGATCATGAGGGCCTCGTCCAGCGTCGCCACCGAGATGCCCCCTCTGCTGGCGTCCCGCAGGGCGGCGTGGAGGGGGCCGTCGTCCTCGCTGACCACGCAGAGCCGAGCGTCGTCCGCCGGTTCGGCGGTGGGCGGACGCCAGTCCAGCTCGTAGAGGGCGGCGGCGTCGGTGTCGTCCCGCTCGGCCGGGGCGACCGCGAGGTCGCGCACGACCATGCGCGACACGGTCAGCAGCACCGCTCCGGACTCGTCGGTCAGGACGAGCGAGACGGCGTTGTCGTCGGTGCGCCGCGCGATCGCGTGGCAGGCCTCGCCGTCGGCGGCCGGTCCCAGCCGCACACCGCTGAACGCGAACGGGACGGCGACGCTTCCGGTGTCGGCGGCGCCCAGCAGCCCGGTGGCGACGGCGGCGTGGAGCGCGGCGTCGGTGAGCGCCGGATGGATCGTGAAGCCGCGGTGGTTGACGCGGGCGGCGTCCGGGAGAACGATGCGCGAGCGGCTGAGTCCGCCGTGGTGCTCGGCCTCGCGGACCCCGCGGAAGGCGGGGCCGTAACCGTATCCGCGTCCGCGCAGCAGCGTGTACATGGCGTCCGCGGGCAGCGGCGTGCCGTCCCGGCCCGCGCGGACCGCGTCGGTCCGTTCCGTGTCCCGTTCGGCCGTGCCGCTGGGGGTCAGCGACCCCTCGGCGTGGCACGACCACTCCTGGTCCCCCCGCGGGCGCGAGTAGACCGCGACGGGACGCGTGCCCCGCGGGTCGGGAGGTCGGACGGCCACCTGGACGTCGACGGCCGATCCGTCCATGGGGACCGGAAGCGGGTCCCAGAGCATCATCTCCTCGACGTCGGGACAGCCCACCTCACGGCCGGCGGTCAGCAGCAGCTCCATGAAGGCGGTGCCGGGCAGCAGCGCGGTGTCCTCGACGCGGTGGTCCATGAGCCACGGGTGACCGCGCACGGACAGGTCTCCGCTGAGCAGGACCGTCCCGTCGTGCGTCGACACGACGGAGGAGAGGAAGGGGTGCCCCCCGTCCCGGACGGAGGCGACGGGCGGGGCGGCACTCGGGGCCGCCGAACCCGACGGGCCCGCCGGGCCGGACAGCCAGAAGCGCTGCCGTTCGAAGGGGTAGGTGGGCAGCTCCACCAGAGGAGGTTCGGTTTCCTCCCGGTCACCGCGCAGGGCGCGCCAGTCGATCGCGTGGCCGCGCACGTAGGCTTCGCCGACCGCCGTGCGGAAGCGTTCCCGGGTCCCCTGGTCGCGTCTGAGGGTCGGGGTGACCGGGATGTCGCCGCCCGCCTGCCGCACGATCCCCTCCAGGGAACCGACCAGCACCGGGTGCGGGCTGACCTCGATGAACGCGTCGTAGCCGCGTTCGGTCATCTCGGCGACGGTCTCCGCGAACCGCACCTGTCCCCGCAGGTTGCGGTACCAGTACGCGGCGTCGAGTTCGTCGCCCTCGACCGGCTCGGCCCCCACGGTGGAGAACATGGGGATCGTGGCGCGGGTCGGGGTGACGTCGGACAGAGCCGTCAGGATGTCGTCGCGCAGGGCGTCCACGGTGGGCGAGTGCGAGGCGTACTTCACCGGCACCCGGCGGGCGTAGACGTCACGGCCGTCGCAGAGATCGAGCAGGCGTCCGATTCCCGGGTCGTCGTCACCGGAGACGAGCACGAACTCGGGGCCGTTGGTCGCCGCGACGACCAGGTCGGCGTCGGCCTCGTCGATGAGTCGCCGCGCCGTCTCGGCGGAGACGGCGAGAGCGGCCATGCCGCCGCGTCCCGACGCCTCCAGGAGCCTGCTGCGGCAGGCGACGACACGGGCGGCGTCCTCCACGCTGAGGGCGCCGCTCAGGCAGGCGGCCGCGACCTCGCCCTGTGAGTGGCCCACCACGGCGGCGGGCTCCACCCCGACCGAGCGCCACATCTCGGCCAGGCCGAGCATGACGCAGAACAGCAGGGGCTGGATGACGTCGGTGCGTTCCGGGTCGACATCCGTCCG
This sequence comes from Nocardiopsis sp. NPDC049922, assembly GCF_040660275.1. Classification (NCBI taxonomy): domain Bacteria; kingdom Bacillati; phylum Actinomycetota; class Actinomycetes; order Streptosporangiales; family Nocardiopsidaceae; genus Nocardiopsis; species Nocardiopsis sp. NPDC049922. The sequence goes on from NZ_JBFAME010000012.1 coordinate 112,093, forward strand.
TTCGCCGGTGAGGACCCGCATGACCTCGTAGTCGAGGTGGGGTTTGAAGGCCTGGGCGCACTCCTCGACCCGGAGTCGGAAGACGTCGGATTCCCGCAGCAGCGTCCGGGCCATCTCCGGCCACTGCGAGCCCTGGCCCGGAAAGACGAACACCGGGCGGCGGATGGGGCGGGCGTCGCCGTACACGGCCGGAGCGTCCGCGGGATCCGCGGCGAACGCGCGTGCGGCGGCGACCAGCGCGCCGCGGCTGTCGCCCGACACGATCGCGCGGTGGTCGAAGTCCTGGCGGGCGGACATCAGGGAGTGCTCCACGCCGTCCAGCGGGACCTCGTCCGACTCCAGCCTGGCGGCCACGGCCTCGGCGTAGGCCCGAAGGGCCGTGGGGGTCTTGGCCGAGAGCTTGAGCAGGGTCGGGCGGTCCTCCGTCGCACCACCGGGGTCCGCGACGGGTGCGTCGTCCCAGCCCTCCAGGATCACGTGCGCGTTCGTGCCGCTGACGCCGAACGAGGAGACCGCGCAGCGCCGGACCCCGTCCCGGGGAGCCCAGGGACGGTTCTCCCGCAGCACCTCGACCGCGTTCGACCAGTCGACGTGCGTGTTGAGCGGCCCGTCGACATGGAGCGTCCGGGGCATCACCCCCGCACGCATCGCGACGAGGCACTTGATGACGCCGCCGACTCCGGCCGCGGCCATGGAGTGGCCGATGTTGGACTTGAGGGAGCCGAGGTAGACCGGGTGCTCACGGTCGCCCCGACCGTAGGTGGAGCTGATGGCGTTGACCTCGATGGGGTCGCCGAGCCGGGTCGCCGTGCCGTGCGCCTCGACCAGCTGGACGTCCTGGGGGGCCAGCCCCGCGTCGGCCAGCGCCCGGGTGATGACCTTGGCCTGGGCGCGGCCGTTGGGCGCGGTCAGGCCGTTGCTGGCGCCGTCCTGGTTGACGGCCGTCCCCTTGATGACGCCGAGGACGCGGCGGTTGAGGCGTCGGGCCTTGGCGAGCGGTTCGAGGACGAGGACGCCCGCGCCCTCGGCCCACACGGTGCCGTCGGCGGCGTCCGAGAAGGTGCGGCAGCGGGCCCCGGGCGAGAGCGCGTGGTTCTTGGCGAAGTCGACGAACATGCCCGGCCCCGCGAGAACCGTGCAACCGCCGACGAGCGCCAGGTCCGTCTCCCCGCTCCGGAGCGACCGCACGGCGGTGTGGATGGCCACGCCCGACGACGAGCAGGCCGTGTCGATGGTGAGCGCCGGGCCTTCCAGGCCGAGCAGGTAGGAGATGCGGCCGGAGGCGACGCTGGTGGAGGTGCCGGTCCCCATGTACCCGGCCGTCTCGTCCTGCCAGCGCCACAGCGGCATCCCGTACTCGTTGGGCATGACGCCGACGAAGACGCCCGTCGACGAGCCCCGGAGGCTCGACGGCACGATCCCGGCCCGCTCGACCGCCTCCCAGGCCACCTCCAGCAGCACCCGCTGCTGGGGGTCCATGGCCTTCGCCTCCGCGGGTCGGATCCCGAAGAAGGCCGCGTCGAAGGAGTCGGCCTCGTACAGGAAGCCGCCCTGCCGGGCGTAGGCCCGATCGTAGAGGTCCGCGGTGTCCCAGCCGCGGTCGTCGGGGAAGTCGTCCACGGCGTCGCGGCCCTGGCGGACCAGGTCCCACAGCTCCTCGGGGGTGTTCACCCCGCCTGGGAAGCGGCATGCCATGCCCACGACGGCGATGTCGTCCCGTGCCGGACCGTGTTCAGACACGCTGTCCCTCCAGCTTCTCCGTCAGGTATGCGGCGAGTGCGTTCAGAGTGGGGTGGTCGAAGAGGACGGTCTCGGGTATCCCGACCCCGGTCCGGTCCGCGACCGCGTCCGCGAACTCCAGGAGGGTCATCGAGTCGATGCCGAGATCGCTGAAGCTGCGCTCGAAGGCCCGCGCGGGAGCGGGTTCGTCGAGGACGGCGGCGAGCTCGTCCTCGAGCAGGGTCCGCATCGCCCAGGACCGGTCGGCGGCGGTGCGGGCGGCGGACCACCGGTCCAGGAAACGCGGCACGGGGCGTGCGCTGTCGGCCGCGCCGGTCGGCGGGGCGGTGGACCGGTCGTCGGGCTCCGGGTTCCGTCGCTGGGACGCGGTGGGCGCGTCGGGGTCCGCGGCACCGCCCGGCAGGGGGTGGGGCCGACGTTGGAAGGGGTAGGTGGGCAGCAGCGGCACCGCGCGCCGCCGTTCGCCGAGGTGGTCGCGGACGGCCGTGACATCGCCTCCGTGGACGTAGGCGCTCGCGGCCCGCACCGCCGTGGCGCGACGCCCGGGGGTCCGGGTCATCCACTCGGCGGGGACCGCGAGATCGTGCCCGGAGACGATCTTCGCCAACCCCTGCCGGATCTGGTCCCAGTCGGAGCCCAGGACGGCGGCCCGGTGCTCCCCGTGGCTTCGGGCGCTCAGGGCGCGCCCGACGTCGGTGACCGTGCCGGTGGACGTGCCGAACGGGTGGTCGAGCAGGGCTCGGGCCAGGTCGAGGACGGCGTCGCGGGAACGTCCGGACAGGCACCAGACGGCGTCCGCGTGATCGTCGCTCCCCGGAACCGGGTCCGGGTCCGGCGAGTCACCGGAGCCGCCGGAGTCCGACCGGTCGGGCGGCGCTCCGAGCAGCACGTGCGCGTGGGTACCGCCCATGCCGAAGGAGCTGACCCCGATGACCTCCTGGGGACCGAACGTCCGCCGCTCGGGCCGGGTGACCACCCGGATGTTGTGCTCGTCCAGCGGGATGCCGGGGTGGGCCCGGCTGTGGTTGAGGGTGGGCGGCAGACAGCCGTGGTGCAGCATCAGGCACGCCTTGATCAGTCCGGCGATGCCGGCGGCGGACTCCAGGTGTCCGATGTTCGTCTTGACGGAACCGACCGGCAGCGGGTCCTCGTCCGGGCGGCGCCGTCCCACGGCCGCACCGAGTGCCGCGGCCTCCACGGGGTCCCCGACCGCGGTTCCGGTGCCGTGGAGTTCCACGTAGGCGACACGGTCGGCGGTGACGTCGGCCATCTCGTGCGCGGCGGTGATCGCCTCGCGCTGGGCCTCGACCGAGGGGACGCCGACGCCGCCCGGTCCCCGGCCGGCGTCGTTGGCGGTGGCGCTGCCGCGGATGACCGCGTAGACGTGGTCACCGTCCCGAACCGCCGCGTCCAGCGGCTTGAGGACGACGCAACCGGCCCCCTCGCCCCGGACGTATCCGTTCGCCCTCTCGTCGAAGGTGTGGCACCGCCCGTCCGGTGACAGCCCGCCCCACAGCCGCACCTGCTCGGTGACGGCCCCCGACAGGTTGAGGTTGGCTCCGGCGACGAGTGCGGCCGAGCATTCACCGAGCCGCAGGGCGCCGACGGCGCGGTGGAGCGCGACCAGGGAGGAGGACTGGCCGCTGGAGACGACCTCGCTGGGGCCGCGGAGGCCCAGGTGGTGGGACACCCGGTTGGCGAGCATGCAGCCGCTGGTGCCCATGTGGCCGAACCGGTCCAGGGATCCGCTCATGAAGTAGCGCATCCGGAAGTCGTCGGCGTCCGCGCCGACGAAGACGCCCCAGCGCGTGCCGCGCAGCCCGTCGGCCGCGACACCGGCGTCCTCGACGCATTCCCACGCCAGCTCCAGCAGCAGCCGCTGTTGCGGGTCCATGTACTGGGCTTCCCTGCGCGAGATGCCGAAGAACTCCGCGTCGAAGAGGTCGGGGTCGGGCAGGAAGCCCCCCGCACCGGCCGGAGGGGCGCCCGGTCCGGGTCTTCGGTCGGCCCATCGTCCCTCGGGGACGGCGCCGACGCTGGAGACGGCGCCGATGAGGTTGGCCCAGAACCGGACAGGGTTCTTCGCCCCGGGAAATCGACAGGCCAGGCCGATGATGGCGACAGGTGTCATGGATGCGCTCCGAGGGGTTCACTGCGCGTGGGCATGGGTGATGGCGGACGCGCGGGGTTGGTGCGTGGGAGTGGGTGGCGGTGGGAGTGTGGCGGTGGGGGTCAGGCCAGCGGCCCGGGGGCGACCGTGAGGCTCTTCAGACCGCGGAACGTCGGACTGGCCTTCCAGTCGAACCGGTCGGAGGGGGTGACGATCGACAGGTCGGCGCAGCGGCGGATGAGGGCGTCGAAGGCGACCTCGGCCTCCAGCCGTGCGAGGTGCTTGCCGATGCAGTTGTGGATGCCCCCGCCGAACGCGAGGTGCTCGCCGCGCGGTGCGGTGACGTCGAGGGCGTCCGGGTCCTCGAAGCGTGCGCTGTCCCGGTTGGCCGCGGCGAAGGAGAGGAAGACGATGGCGCCCGCCGGGAGTTCCACACCGCCCACCTCGACCGTCTCCGTCACGTAGCGGTAGAGCGAGAAGTTGAACGGTGACTGGTGGCGGAGCAGCTCCTCGACGGCTCCGGGCACCAGGGAGGGATCCGCCCACAGGCGCCGTTTCTGCTCCGGGTCGCGTTCGAGCGCGAGGAAACCCGTCACGACGAGGTTGGCGCTCGTCTCGTATCCGGCCGCCAGCAGGGCGTACGCCTGCGCCACGGCCTCCCGCTCATCGAGCGACGTGGCCAGCTGTGTGAGGACGTCGTCACCCGAGCCGTCGCGCCGGGCACGGATCAGCTCGCCCAGGTAGGACGCCATACGGTCGGCGTCACGACGCAGCGCCTCCGGCTCCGCGGCGCCGGTGATGGTCTGCACCCACGCGTGGAACCGGCTCCGGTCCGCGCGGGGGACGCCCAACGTGTCGCAGATGACCGCGACGGAGTATGGGAGGGCGAAGTCCTGTACGAGGTCGAAGCTGTCCTTGCCGACGAGGGCGTCCAGGGTCTCGGTGACCGCCCGGTGCATGTCGTCGCGCTTCGCCGCGACCGCACGGGCGGTGAAGATCGTGTTGAGCGGCTTGCGCAGTCGGGTGTGCTTGGGCGGGTCGTTGTTCGCCATGTTGTCGTACAGCAGCGAGGCCCGCCCCCGGTCGCCCGCGGCGCCCTGTTCCCGGCCCGAGTTGGCCGCGAACAGCGGCATGGCCTCGTCGATGCTCTTGCGGAACCTCGGGTCGCGCAGCACGAAGGTGACGTCCTCGTAGGAGGTCACGAGCCACGCCTTGAGGCCCGGCGGAAGATAGGCCATTCCGGTCTTCAGGACCACGGGCGTCGGCTTGTTGCCGGAGTCCCTGATGGTCCGGTAGACGGGGTAGGGGTCAGCGTAGAACTCCCCGTCGAGTTCCATGGGGCAGCCGCCGCGCGGCGTGTCGTTCGGTTCTCTCACGTCACACCATCGGTTTCTGTGGGGTGGTGCGCTGCCGGTCGGCAGCGGGCCGGGGCGTACCGGCCCCGGTCGGGGCGGGTCAGGGGCGGCCGAGAACCAGGGAGACGTTGTGCCCCCCGAAGCCGAAGGAGTTCACGAGGGCACAGTCCCAGTGGCCGGTGCGTGCGGTGCCGGTGACGACGTCGCAGTCGACCTCGGGATCGAGGTCCCGCAGGTTGCGGGTGGGCGGCACCGTTCCGTCGCGCAGCGAGAGGATCGCGGCGACGGCGCCCAGCGCGCCCGAGGCCCCGAGGAGGTGTCCGGTCATGGACTTGGTGGCGGTGACCACGGGGTGGCTTCCCAGCGCGGAGGTGATGGCGTCGGCCTCCGCCACGTCACCCTGCGGTGTCGAGGTCGCGTGGGCGTGCACGACGCCCACGTCGGCCGGGCTCAGGTCGGCGGTGCGCAGGGACTGCCGGATGGCGCGGACCTGGCCCGGTGTGTCCGAGGCGGTGATGTGCGACGCGCTGGCGCTGAGGCCCGCGCCGAGCAGTCGGCCGTGCGGCGTCGTCACGCCCCGGGCGCGGGCGTGCTCGGCCCGCTCCAGAACGACGATCGCGGCGCCCTCGCCGAGGACGAAGCCGTTGCGGCCGGTGTCGAAGGGGCGACAGGCGAGCTCCGGGGCGGCGTTGTCGGTCGACAGTGCCAGCATGCGGGCGAAGGCGGCCAACGTGAGCGGATAGATGCTGGCTTCGACGCCGCCGGCGATGACCATGTCGGCGCGGTCGGAGCGGATGAGGTCGAGACCGAGCGCGAGCGCCTCGGCCCCCGAGGCGCAGGCACTCACCGGGGAGTGCACTCCGGCGAGGGCGCCGAACTCCATGCTGACCCAGGCGGCGGGCCCGTTGGCCATCAGCATGGGCACGGTGTGCGGGGACACCCGTCGTGGCCCGGAGGTCATCAGGGTGTGGTTCTGGTCGAGCAGCGAACCGATTCCGCCGATACCGGTGCCGATCACCACCGCCAGGCGCTCGGGGTCCACCTCGGGACGTTTCGCGTCGTCCCAGGCGTCGCGTGCGGTCGCCAGCGCCATCTGCTCGCAGCGATCCAGCCGACGGGCCTCCGTGCGTTCCAGCGCCTCGGCGGGGTCGGTGGGCAGTTGGGCGGCGATACGCACCGGAAGTGTCTCCGCCCAGCTCTGGTGGAGAGGGGAGACACCGTTCTCGCCCGCGCACATCGCCGACCAGGTCGTGGTGGCGTCGGCGCCGAGGGGAGTCATAGCGCCCAGACCCGTTGCCCAGACGTCAGTAGTGCGTGACTGCATGGCTGGGGACTCTAGCCAACCTACTGGTAGGTACGCAATACCTTATTTGGGGTGTTTGTGGTGGTTTGTGGTGGTTTTTCGCGTGAATCGAGCCAACGTGTCGGCCAAATCTCCTGACCAAACAAACCAATGAGTTGGTTTTGATCCGCTATGCTCTCGGCATGTCCTTGAGCAGCCGCTCGGAACACACGCGAGCCCGCCTGCTTGCGGCCGCACGCTCGGAGTTCGCCGCGTACGGCATGAGCGGAGCCCGTGTCGACCGCATCGCCCTCAACGCCGGGATCAACAAGGAGCGCATCTACAGTCACTTCGGCAGCAAGGCGGACCTGTTCACCGCGGTGGTCGCGGAAGCCCTGAGCGAGCACGCGGCCAAGGTCGGTCCTCCCTGCGGCGACCTGGGCGAGTACGCGGGACGGATCTTCGACTTCCATCGGGAGAACCCCGAGATGACGAGGTTGATGATGTGGGAGGCCCTGCACTACGGCAGCGACCTCCTCCCCGACGAACAGCTGCGGAGCGGGCACTACGCGCGCAAGGCCGCGGCCCTGGCCGAGGCGACCGGAGCGCCCCTGGACGACGAGGCGGCCGCGGCCACCTTCCTGGCGGTCGTCGGCATCGCCGTCTGGCCGTTGGCCTTTCCCCAGATGACGCGCCTCATCCTGGGCCGTGGCACGGAGAGCGTGCCGGACACACGCTCCTACGTCGTCGCCGTGGCCCGCACTCTTCCGCACCTGGAGAGGCGAACGGGATCGTCCAGGTCAGGAGTCGTCTCCTGACGACATCGCACGGACGTCCGCCTCCGCGAGCGGGGGCGTCTCCCGTGCGCGCCTCACCACCCGGTACGCAGCACGTGGTTGACGAGCAGGGCGGCCGAGGCCTGGAGGGCGAGCCACGCGCGGTGGTCGCGGGACGGCAGCAGCGCGACGGCGGGGACGAACCACACGAGGAAGGGGAGCCAGATGCGCTCGGTCTCGCCCTTGCTCATCCCCGACAGGTCGGCGACGGCGGTCGCGCAGAGCGCGGCCGTCACGAGGAGGACCACCGCGCCGGTGCCGGGCACGGCCGTGGGCAGCGCGCGCACCGCCCCCGGCAGCAGCGCGAGGACGCGCCGCGCCCCGGCGGCGGAGGCGGCCCCCGCCACGATCAACGCGTTGGCCAGGTTGGCCCACACCCAGTACCCGTAGGGCCGGACGGCGGCCACCCCCTGGTAGTACCGCTCCACCAGCAGGTGGTACCCCTCCCACCACCAGAAGCCCGCCGCCGTGAAGGCCGCGGCGACGGCCAGCGCACCCGCGAGGGCGAAGGGCAGGGGACGCACGGTGCGCGCGCACACCAGCACGGTCACCGCCAGGATCCCGACCAGGACCAACCCGTAGGACAGGTACACCGTCCAGCCGAGCAGCAGGCCGGACGTCAGCGCGGTGGCGCGGGGCGCGCGGGCGCCCGGAGCCGCCGCCACCGCGAGCAGGGCCAGACCCCACGCCGCCGCGGCGGCGAAGTATCCGTCCGCCGACGAGCCGATCCAGACCGCGCCGGGGAACAGCACCAGGAACGGGGCCGACCGGCGCGCCGCCTCCTCGGCTCCCAGCGCCCGGAGCGCGACGAGGACGGCCGCCGCGGCCGAGGCCCCGACCACGACGCACCAGAGCCCCGCCCAGACGCCGCCCCCGAGGCCGACCCGGTCCAGCGCGACGAACGTCAGGATCGCTCCGGGCGGATGCCCGGCGACGTGCGTCGGCCAGTTGTCGGGCGACCCGACGAGGATGTGCCCGGTGAACCCGCGCAGCGCGGCGCCCACGTCCGCGAAGCGGTCGACCGAACCCAGGTACTCGTAGGGGGACTCCAGCGGCTGGGCGAACCCCCGCCAGCCGTCGACGAGGGCGAGGGACAGCGTCCACAGTGCGGCCGCCGCCCACACGACCAGCGGCAGGCGGCGCCACGGAAGGATCCGCGCCACGGAGGGCCCGCAGGCGACCACCACCGCGGCCAGGGCGAGCGCGGGAACGCTGCCGGGACCCGAGTGCGGGTCCCAGGAGGCGTAGAGAGGGGGCCAGCCCACGTACAGGCTGGCGTCGGCGCGTTCGATCGCGCGTCCGACGGTCACGGCCAGCACGACGAGGAGCACGGCCCCGACCGCGGTGAGCACGTCGAGCCGACGTCCGGCACGCTCGTCGCCGACCGCCTCACGAACGTGGTTCTGGAGACCCCTCGACGTCACGCCGCCAGCCTAGGTTCGAGCCCGTCCCGGAGCCATGACGCCTCGTGGTGTGTCGCCGAGAACGCCTGTTCAGAGGGCGTTTCGTTCCCGGGGCGCACGGATCCGCTCGCCTAGCATGATCGCGTGCGCGGCCCGGCGCGAACGAGGGACGGAAGGCACGCATGGACGAGGACACCGACCGGACGAGCCCCTCCGCACCGGCGGTCTCCGGCGGGCCGCCCCCGCCACGCGACCGGTTGCGCGCCTTCCTTCGCGAGGGGCCGCCCTTCGGCCCCACACGCCCGGGGTTCTGGCGCAGCCCGATCCGCGGCCCCTGGACGACGTCGGTGCTGGGAGCCGTGCTGCTGGTCGGCCTCACCCTCGTGACCGTGACCGGGCTGCTGTCGTACGCCGCCTACAACCCCGACCTGACCCCGGTCAACGACAAGACCCCCGACAAGGGCCTGCTCGGGTTCTACCTCTTCCCCTGGCCCACCGACCCGCCCTGGCTCTACCGGCTGACCCAGGGCATCCACGTCACCCTGGGCATCGTGCTGGTCCCCGTGCTGCTCGCGAAGCTCTGGTCGGTCATCCCCCTCTTCTTCACGTGGCCGCCGGTCCGATCCGCGGCCCACGCCCTGGAACGGCTGTCGCTGCTGTGCCTGGTGGGCGGGGCGCTGTTCGTCTTCGCCACCGGGCTGCTGAACGTCCAGCTCGAGTACGTCTTCCCCGGCTCCTTCTACGTCCTGCACTTCTACGGCTCGTGGGTGTTCCTCGGGGGCTTCGTCGTCCACATCGCCACCAAGGCGCCGACGATGGTCCGGGCCCTGCGGGAGGGCCCTCCGAGTTCGGGGGAGTCCCCTGGCGGCGCGCCACCCGGTGACACCGGGCTCGTCACTCCCGACCCCGCACCCGCGACGCTCTCCCGCGGCGGACTGCTGGGCATGGTGGGGCTGGGATCGCTGACGCTGCTCGCGGTGACCGTGGGGCAGAGCATCGGCGGACCGCTGCGCGCGACCGCTCTGCTGGCCCCGCGCGGCAGGTCGGGCGACGGCCCCAACGGCTTCCCCGTCAACAACACCGCGGCCCGAGCCCGTATCGGGGCGGACGACGTCGGCGACGACTGGCGGCTGACCGTGCGCGGCGGCGGGCGTGAGGCCGTCCTCAGCAGGGAGGAGCTGCTCGCCCTCCCCCAGCACCGCGCGGCGCTGCCGATCGCCTGCGTGGAGGGGTGGTCGACGGAGAACCAGGACTGGTCCGGGGTCCGCCTCTCCGACCTGGCCGGCCTGGTCGGAGTCCCGGGTCCAACCGGGGTGTTCGTGGAGTCCCTCCAGCGCGGAGGCAGCTTCACCAGCGTCGGGCTGCGCGCCAACCAAGTCGGCGACCCCCGCTCGCTGCTGGCCCTGCGCGTCAACGGCGCGGACCTCTCGCTCGACCACGGCTATCCGGCCCGCGTCATCGTTCCGGCCAGTCCCGGCGTGCACAACACGAAGTGGATCGGACGGCTCACCTTCGGGGAGCTGCCATGACCGTCCTGCGGCGGTGGTACGGAGCCTCGGCCCTCCACCTCCTGCTCATGGTCGGGGCCTTCGCCCTCATCGGCTACGCGGGAGTGCGCCTTCTGGGCGGCGACGTCGTCGGCGTCCTGGTGTGGTTCGTCGGCGCCGCCGTCCTCCACGACCTGGTGTTCCTCCCGGGCTACAGCCTGGTCGACCGCGTCTGGCAGTCGGCGACCGGACGCCTGACACGGCGGAGGCGGACCACGGAGGGAGACGACCGGGCCCGGATCCGGCTGATCAACCACGTGCGCGTTCCCGCGGTCGTCTCCGCCCTGCTGTTCGTCGTCTACTTCCCACTGGTCCTCGGCCCCTCGGAGACCTACCTGTCCAAGAGCGGGCTGCCCGGGCACCCGTTCGCCGGACGGTGGCTGCTGGTCTGCGCGTTCCTGTTCGCCGCCTCCGCGGTGGTGGGAGCGGTCCGGTACCTACGCGCGTCCTCGGGCGCCCGCTCGGCCTGAGGAACCGCCACACCCGGTCCGGCGGAGCGCAGTGCCGCGAACGTGCGCCCCCCGACCTCCCACGACTCCGCGTGCGACCACCCCGACCGCTCCGCCAGCCGCAGGAGCGCGAAGAGCCCGAGCCGGGCCCACGGGAAGGGGGCGCCGATCAGGCCCCACCCGTCGGTGACGCGCACGGTCATCCGTTCACAGACGTCCTCCCGGGCGGTCTCGACGATGAGCAGTCCGCCGGACCGCACCAGATCCCGCACCCGGGCGAGGAGTCTCTCGGGGGCCCCGCCGATCCCGATGTTGCCGTCCACCAGCAGCGCGGTGCCCCAACGGCCCTCGTCGGGCAGGGGGTCGAACGCCGACTGGCACAGCGCCCTTCCGCCCGCCGCCTGAGCGCGCGCCACGGCCAGCGGGTTCAGGTCCACCCCCAGAGCGGGGCGACCGCGTTCGGCCAGCGCCGCCACCAGGCGTCCCGGCCCGCATCCCAGGTCGAGCGTGCTGCCCTCGCAGCGGTCCAGTGCGGCGGCGTCGACCGCGTCGACGCCGCCGCACCAGCGTTGGACGTCCAACGACAGCAGCGACCCGTCGGGCCGACGCATGAACAGGGGACCGTACCCCCTGACCAGCGCCTCGGTGTACGGGTCGCACCGCCACGCCGTCACGTCGGCGGGGGCGACCCCGAGTTCGGCCGCGCTCATCGCGCGCACCCCTCGGCCAGGGCCCGGACGGTGCGCCCGAACCGGCTCCAGGGGGCCTGCCGGGCGACCCGGGCGGCGTCCGCGGCGGTGTCCACGTCGACCAGGCGCGGCAGGTCGCCCACCCGAAGACCCGCGTCGGTCAGACGTCGGCGCTGCACCCGGCCGGTCCGGTCCGTCGACATGGGCACACCGAGCAGCAGGGCGGGGTCGGGATCCGCGAGGCCGAGCGCCCAGAACCCCCCGTCCTCGGACGCACCGAACCAGGCGTCCGCGCGCCGCCAGGCGTCGGCCGCCAACACGGGGGCCAGGATGCCCGCCGTGACCTGCGGCGTGTCCATGCCGAGCAGCAGCGTGGGCCCCGAACACCCGGCGAACGCGGCGGCCAGACGCTCGTCCAGCCCGCCGTCCGGCTGCGCGACCACGTCGAACCCGCCGTCCGGCAGCCACGGTCCCGGCCGTCCCTCCAGAGCCAGCACCCTCCTGCGCGCCGGAAGCGACAGCACGGTGTGCAGTGTGTCCTCCAGCGCCGCGGCGGCCACGCGCGCCGCCTCCTCCGGTGTGTACTCGGGCGCCAGCCGGGTCTTGACCCGGCCGGGGACGGGCTCCTTGGCGATCACCAGGAGCGTCGCCGACCCGGCCGCCGACCCGCCCTCCCCGCGGCCGTTCACAGGTTCCCTCCCACGGACCGCGCCCGTGTTCGCGTGGTGGGCTCGCGCAGCACGGAGGCCATGTCCCGCACGGCCGTCCACGTCCCCCGCCACGTGCCGGTCACCTTGGAGGCGCCGACGCGCGGGTGGTAGGGGACGTCCACCTCGTCGATCCGCCACCCCGCGGCCGCGGCGCGCACGACCATCTCCAGGGGGTAGCCGGAGCGGCGATCGGTGAGTCCGAGTGCGAGGAGGTCCTCCCTCCGCGCGCCGCGCATGGGGCCGATGTCGCGGATCCGCACTCCGGTGCGCCCCCGCAGCATCCCCGCGACCACCGCGTTGCCCCACCGGGCGTGGGCGGGCCAGGCACCGGCCACGGTGGGTCGACGGCGCCCCACGACCAGGTCCGACGCGCCCTCGCGCACGGTGTCCACCAGCAGCGGGAGCAGGGACGGGTCCAGTGAGGCGTCGCAGTCGCAGAAGCACACGATGTCGGCGGTGGCCGCGAGGAGCCCCGCGTGGCACGCCGCCCCGAACCCCCGCCGCGGCTCGGTGACGACCAGGGCCCCCAGCCGTTCGGCGATGCCCGCGGACCCGTCCGTGGACCCGTTGTCCACCACGATCGGCCGCCACCCGGAGGGGACGCGCTCGATGACCCACGGCAGTGCCGAGGCCTCGTCGAGGCACGGCAGGATCACGTCCACCGGCGGTCGCCGGTGCTCTCGCGCCGGGTCTGCGGGCTCTTCCGAGGGGCGGTCCTGACACGTGGTGGAGTCATCGCTCTCACGTCGCTCATCGATCACGATCATCACGCTACGAAGCGAACCGACTCCGATGGGGGAGGTGTGCTCCGCGACACGCGGGCGCCCCCGTCACCTCGCCGACGCGTCCGCCCCGGACCGGGCGCGCAGCCCCGCCCGCGCGAACTCCGCCACGCCCTCGGTGAACCCGACGCGCGGACGCCAGCCGAACTCCTCGGTCAGGCGCGCGGAGCGGGCGGTGATGTGCCGGACGTCGCCCAGCCGGTACTCGCCGGTGACCTCGGGGTACGGCCCCCCGTGCACCTCCGCCAGGGCCCACGCCATCTCCCCGACCGTGTGCGGTGTCCCGCTGCCGGCGTTGAACGCGGACAGGACCCCCTCCGGCCGTTCGGAGAGCGCTTCCAGCACCGCCACGTTGGCGTCGGCCACGTCGCGGACGTGCACGAAGTCGCGCCGCTGGCGACCGTCCTCGAACACGCGCGGAGCCTCGCCCCGGGCCAGGGCCGAGCGGAAGAAGGACGCCACACCGGCGTAGGGGGTGTCGCGCGGCATGCCGGGGCCGTACACGTTGTGGTAGCGCAACGACACCGCGCGTCCGCCGACGGCCCGCGCCCACGCCGCGCACAGGTGTTCCTGGGCCAGTTTGGTGGCGGCGTAGACGTTGCGCGGGTCGGTCGGGGCGTCCTCGCCCACCAGTCCGGGCTCCAGCGGCGCCCCGCAACGGGGACACGGAGGGTCGAAACGACCGGCGGCCAGGTCGGACTCCCGACGCGGCCCGGGCCGGACCCCACCGTGCTCGGCGCAGGTGTAGGTCCCCTCGCCGTAGACCACCATGGACCCGGCCACCACGATGTCGCGGACCCCCCGGCGGGCCATCGCGGCCAGCAGCGTCGCGGTGCCGAGGTCGTTGCAGCCGACGTAGTCCGGCGCGTCGTCGAAGTCCGAGCCCAGTCCCACCATCGCCGCCTGGTGGCACACGGCGTCCACTCCCAGCAGCGCCCGTTCCACGGCCTCGCCGTCGCGGACGTCGCACACCAGGTCGACCTCCGCGTCCCCGCGCGGCCGCCCCGCGTGCGCCTGCGGCAGGAGGACGTCGAGCGTCACCGCCGTGTGCCCGGCGGCGCGGAGGGCCTCCGCGACGTGCGAACCGATGAACCCAGCACCACCAGTGACGAGTACGCGCATGCGGCCAACGTTAGGCGCCGGGCGCCGCACGGGCCCCGGGGCACGCCGCCGACCGGGGATCCGGGTGGAACCGGTCGCGCGGCCCGGCGCCACCGCGCGCGAAGCGACGCGGAGCCCGCGACGACGGAGCCGGTCCAACGGCGACCCGGGTCCACCGCCGTGTCCCCCCTGGTCGGAGCGGCCGCCGGGGCGATACTCGGGCCATGCTCAGCGCACTTCTCGAACGCATCGTTCCGGCCAGCCAACGTCGCACGGTGGACGAGATGGTGCAGGACCTCGACCTGTCGGCGGGGGACAGCAGGGCCAAGCGCTCGGCGTTCTGGACGATGCTGACGCTGTCGGCGGTCATCGCGGCGGGAGGGGTGATCACCGACTCGACCGCCACGGTGATCGGCGCGATGATCATCGCTCCCCTGGCCACGCCGATCATGGGCATCGCCCTGGGATCCGTCCAACGGCGGCGGACCAGGTCGGTCCGTGTCGTCCTCCTCGGCTGCCTGCTGGTGATCGGCGTGGGGCTGCTGTTCTCCTTGGCCCTGCCCGACAACTACAACCTTCTCTCCAACGGCCAGGTCTCCGGGCGGACCTCGCCGGGTCTGATGGACCTGGTGTCCGCGATCGCGACGGGCCTCGCCGGCGCCTTGGCCCTGTCCCGCCGGGACGTCGCCGCCGTGCTGCCGGGGGTGGCGATCGCGATCTCCCTCGTCCCTCCCCTGGTCGTGGTGGGGGTGTGCCTCGGGCACTTCGCGTTCTGGCCCGCCGCGGGCGCGCTCGTGCTGTTCCTGTCCAACCTGTTCGGCCTGGTCGCCGCCGGGATGGCGGTCTTCGCGGCGGTCGGGTACGGGGCCGGGGATGCCGGACGGACGCCCCGTAGGACCCGGTTCGCCATGGCCCTGCTGTTCACGGTCGTGTTCATCCCGCTCGTCGGCAACACCACGATCACGCTGCTCATCGACCTGTGGACGGCACGGGCGCGGGAGGCCGCCCACGCGTGGCTCGCCGACGATCCCGGATCGTCCGTCACCCATGTGGACATGGTGTCGCGGACGATCCAGGTGCACGTCCGCACCCCGGGTGACCTCCCGCCGAAGGAGGACCTGATCGAACGGCTCGACGGCCAGGTCCCCAGGGGCATCCCGGTCGTGGTCCAGACGACCAACGGCCAGCGCATCGACGCGGGCGTGGTCGGGCAGTGACGGTCAGGAGACCGCACGGCGGGTGGCCGACCGCATCGGGTGGCCGCGACGCCCAGCCGGTTCCGGTCGGTCGACCCGCCGGAAGCGGCTAGCCGTGGCCGGAGCGGCGGAGTCGATGCCAGGCGGTCGCCCAGCGGCGGCGTTCGGCCTCGTCCTCGCCCGCGCAGGCGGTCACGAAGGCCATGAGGACGACGTAGCGCGGCAGGCAGGCCCCTTCGAGGGCGGCACGGAAGGTGGAGCTCTTGACCGCTCCCCCGCACAGGTACTCCAGCTCGGCGTAGGACCAGTCGCCCGCCCAGACGAGGTAGCGGCGCATGGTCAGCAGGAACTCGGCGGCGGTGGCGGCGTGGGTGGGGTCGGGGCGCTGGTGGTATCCGGCGCGGTCACGGACCGCACCGGGCCGCTCGACGGCACCGCTCACGGGCGTGGCGAGAAGGCGGTCCAACCAGCCCACTCCGCCGAAGGAGTCGTGGGGACCGGTCGGTTCGAGGACGCCCGTGCTGCTCACACCGTCTCCTTTTCACCGGGCGGGACGACGACCACGATCATTGACGCGCGCTGACGCCGACCATGCGGGAACGCGCACGCGCGAGAAGTAGGGGGAACACCGATGACGGGACGTTGTGGAGAGAATCCCGACTGATCGGTTACCGAGAAATCTACCGGATGAAGACGACACACGAAAGCGTCCGACGCCCCCTTGGGGACGAGGCCTTCGTCTCCTCGGCACAGGTCGGCGAGTCGGCGAGGCGACCCTTGGGGGAATTTTCCTTAAAAAGGGGGAGAAGGTGATCTCACGCACCGGAGAAAACGTCATCAATCACCACGCGATATCCGCACATGTTTCACCTGGTGCTCCCACAGAAACGATCCCTTTCATCCCAGATCAGACGAACCGGAACCCTTGGTAACGGATGTCCGTAATCCGGTCACGGGGACCAGGCAACGACGGTCGCGTCGTCGTGCCCCTTGCCCCGAGGATGACGCGTCCCCTCGGGATCGGCGCGTTCCAGCTCGCGGACCAGGCTCACGAGGGCGTCGGGACCGTCCTTCGTCACCAGGGTCAACGCCTCGTCCCAGCGGCACGCGCCGAACACCTCGACGGCCCTGCTCGCCCCGTCGGTGAGCGCCGCGAAGGTCCCCGGGAGCAGCGTCCCCGTGAGCGCCTCGTCGGCCGCCGCCGGGTCGGCGCCCGCCGTCCAGAAGCCGCCGGGCACGTTGCGGTACGCCTCGACGCCGGGATTCGGACCCACCGTCAGAGCCGCCCCGCCCCGATCGGGCGCCACCCCTCGCGTGGTGCGCCCAGCCCCGGCGTCCCGCGATCCGACGGCCAGCCGTTCCTCGAGATCGTCCAACCGGGTGTCGGCGACCACGCGCACCCCCTCCGGCTGTTCCGCCACCAGCACGGAGTCGGACAGGACCAGGTACTCCAGGACGCCGTCGCGCACCCGCACCGCGACGACGGTGGCGGACGGCGTCCGGGGGTTGGCGAGGTCGCAGGTGGCGGCGTGCAGCGAGGACACGCCCGCGATCGCCTCCGCCAGGGCCTCGTCCAGGGGCGGTCCCGCGTCCGCCCCGGCCAGCAGCAGACCGCCCAGGGACCGGGTGAACCACGCCACCCCGTGGCGGCATCCGTTGTCCGGGCGCGCGGTCACGCCGTCGAGCAGCACCGCGCAGTCGGCGCTCACGGCCGCGAAGTCCTCGTTCGGATGGTCGGGGCGTCCGGGGTCCGTGGCGATCCGGAAGGGCACGCGCTTCTCCTCGCGTTCGTGGACGGTCGGGGCCGCGGGTGGACGCTTCCCCGACCGTCCCTTACCCGGTGTCCGGCCGCGGTCACGGCCGAGAATGCCCGAGGATCCGGCCCACCCCCGAGGACCACGATGACGACCTCGGCCCGCGGGGCGGCACCGACCAGACCCGACCCCGCCCGTCAGTACACGACGACCGTGGTGTTCACCTCCATCGTTCCGCTCTCCCACAGCCAGTCCATCGCGGCCATGCTCACCCGGGCGCAGCCGTGCGAGGCGGGGTGGGCCGGGACGCTCGGGTATCCGTGGACGGCGATCCCGCCGTTGAAGTACTTGGGTCTGTACAGCGCCCCGTAGGGCCCGGGGTCCCACGCGTCGACCTCGCGGAAGACCCTGTACGTCCCGGTGGGCGTGGTGGCGATGACCTCGGTCCCGTCCCACCGCTCGTAGGGCCGACCCGACCCGGTGGAGGTGTTGATGATCCGCTCGACCTCGCCGTCGGAGACGACGAGCAGGAGCTGGTCGTCGAGGTCGATCTCCAGCAGATCGCCGGAGCCGGTGCTGGCGGACGGGCGCACACCCTGGTCGAGGGCGTTCTCGGTGTCGGGACCGACGACGCCGTCCCGGGCGATCCCGGCGGCCTTCTGGAGGGCGATGACGGCCTGTTCGGTGTGGTAGCCGAACTCGCCGTCCACGCCGTTGGTCCAGTAGCCGAGCTCGTTCAGCCGGTTCTGGAGCTCGGTCACGTCGGCGCCGGAGTCGCCCTCCCGCAGATCGGGCGGAAGCGTGGCGGGGGCGGCGACGCTCGGCGTGGCGGCGTGGGCCGGGGCGGCGAGCAGGACGGCGCCGGTCCCGAGCGCGCACGCCGCGGCCAGGGCCAGGACGGCGGTGCGGGCGAGGGGTCGGGGGCGGCTTCGGACAGGGGGTGACAGTGGGGTTGCCATACGCCACATCTACCCACGCGCCCGGCGTTTTCCTCATCGAAACCGCGCCTGTGGACAACTCCGTCGCATCCGCGCGGGTCAGGCGTCAGCGCCGTTCCGCGAACGCCCGGGCCGGACTCCCGAACGGAACCGCGACCGCGTGGGAGGCCGTAAGGGACGGTATGAACCCCTCGACGACCTCCACCCCCCGACCGGTCCCCTCCGCCGCCCGGCACGCGCTGGCGGGGGTCGGCGTCCTGGTCACCGGACTGCTGTTCGGCGTCGTCACCCTCTTCCTCCCGGCCGTCCTCCCCTTCCCGCCGTTCCGCGATATCGGCGGATCCTCGGCCCTGTGGTGCGCCGTCACCCTCGGCGTGGGCGCGGCGCTCGCCCGCTTCCGCACCGGCTTCGTGCTCCCCGCCGGGGCGCTCTTCCTGGTCGCCTCCGTGGTGGGGTACTACGGATTCGTCGTGGCCGTGTTCCCTGGCCCCACCACCCTCGCCGACGTCGACCGATGGCTGCTCCCCGCCTGGGCCTGGCTGGTGGCCGCCGGCTTGGCCGGGCCCATCCTCGCGCTGACCGGGACCTTCCTGGTGCGCGACGTCCCCCGCTGGCTGCGACTCGGCGCGCTCGGTCTGCTGGGCGCGGTCTTCGTCGCCGAGTCGCTGCGCGTGCTGGTGGACGAGGTGACGCTCGCGCTGAGCCCGGTCCCGATGCCGCCCGACGACGGCTCGCGACTCTGGTGGTACGCCGACCAGGCCGTGCAGGCCGTCGCCGGTCTCCTGCTCACCGTCCTGGCGTCCCGCCGGAAGGCGGACCGGCTGCCCGCCCTCGGCGTCGTCCTCCTCATGGCCGTGGTCTGGAGCGCGGGCATCGATCTGGTGTGGGACCTCCTGATGCCCCCGACGTAGCCCCCACGACCACGGCCGATCCGCTCAGCGCTGCCGCGACCGCCCGTGCAGGGAGGCCGCCACCTGGACCAACGCCCGGCAGCGCGCGAACTCCACGGCGGTGAAGGGCACGCCCACCCTGCGGACGACGAGGACCGTCCCGTCCGGCGCGGGCAGGGTCATCGTGGTCCCGTCCGTGTCCTCCCGGCCCATCCCGTCCGGCGCCTCCTCCGCCCGCTCCACGTCCTGGGCGGAGGCCAGGGACAGCAGCGCCCCCTCCAGCGTGGCGGCGCCCTCCACCAGCGCGCTGACCAGCCTGAGCGTGCGGCTCGTCGTGTCGCTGAGTTCGTGGACGTCGGCCGGTCGGACGATCGCGTCGCGGACCCCGGCGCCCAGGACCGCCGAGTAGAGGGTCTCCTCGACCACGTGCGCGGGCGCGCTGACGAGGAACTCGTCGGTGGTCTCGGCCTCGTCCGGGTGGACCCGCACGAGCCTTATGTCGACTCCCAGCGAGGCGAAGCGCGCGGTGAGCGCGGCGAGCCCGCCCGGGAGGTCGGCGAGTGTGACCCGCACGCTCCACAGCCGGTCCACGGCCCCCTCAGGCCGATCGGGAACGGCTTCGCGGGCCCTGCGACCGCCCTTCCGCGCACGGCCGCCCGCCCGGGACCGGCGGGTCACCGCGCTCCGGTGGCGGTGCCAGCGGTGCAGTGCCGAGACGGCGAGCAGGATCGCCCCCATGGTGATGAGGGCGCGGACACCGCCGTCACTGTGTCCGAGGGAGAGCACCAGCACGTGCGCCGCACCGGCGGCGAGCAGCAGTACTCCCAGGTCCAGCGCCTCGCGGCCGAGGAAGCCGGGGCGCGTGCGGTCGTCGGTTCCGTAGCTGCCTTCGGAAGCGTCCATGCCCACCACGGTGCCCATCCGACGTTGCGTCGCGTCGTCACTCTGTGAATCCCAGGTAACGACGCGGGGTGGCCCGTGTCACGGAGTGCGATCGGGGCCGGTCAGCAGCCAGTCGACCATGGTGCGCAGTTCCGCGCGGGCGCGGTCGGCGTCGAAGTCGTCGTCCCCCGCGGACAGGAAGACCGCGTCCACGAGGTGGTGGATCCAGCGGGCGGCCCGCTCCGGCGGGAAGGCGGGCGGCCGCCCCGCGTCGGCCAGGGCACCCAGGAGGGTCGTGAGGGTCTCGACCGTGCGCTCCTCGTCCTCACCGAGCAGACGCGCGAACTCCGGGTCCCGGTTGACCTG
The DNA here is from genome assembly GCF_040660275.1 of Nocardiopsis sp. NPDC049922. Classification (NCBI taxonomy): domain Bacteria; kingdom Bacillati; phylum Actinomycetota; class Actinomycetes; order Streptosporangiales; family Nocardiopsidaceae; genus Nocardiopsis; species Nocardiopsis sp. NPDC049922. Next base: position 132,123 of record NZ_JBFAME010000012.1, read on the forward strand.
GAACAGGGCCGCCGCCATGAGGCCCGGGACGAGCGGGTCGTCGGCGTCGGCGACGAGGTGGTCGACCAGACCGTCGATTCCCGCGCGCGGGTCCCCGGCGGCCAGAGCGCGTTCGCGGGCGCGCGCGCCGCCCTCCAGGTCGTCGGCGAAGAGCGCGTGGAAGATCTCGCGCTTGGTCGGGAAGTAGTGGAACAGCGTGCCGGAGCCGATGCCCGCGCGGCGGCAGATGCTCGCCGTGGAGGTGCCGTCGAGGCCCTTCTCGGCGAACTCCTGGGCGGCGGCGGCCAGGATGGCGGCCCGCCTGCGGGCGTGCTGTTCGGGGTTGACGGTGCGCATCCCGCGCAGCATATCGGCGCCGCGCGCGGACTCCCGACCGCGCCCGGGCTATTAATAGAGTGATTGCTCTGTTAATGTCGGTGACATGCCCAACGCTCCGACCGCCCCACGTCCACGCCTCCACCGCCGACTGCTCCCGGTGATCGGCCTGCTCCTGCTCTCCCCCGTCTGCGCCGAGTACCTCATCGGCTACGACGCCAACGTCGGCAGACCGCTCGTCCTCCTCGGCGGGCTGCTCATCCTCGGCCCCCTGTACGGCGCGGTCGCCCTTCTCATCCGGGAGATCGCCCGCCGGACCGGGCGCGGCTGGCCGACGATCCTGCTCCTCGCGCTGGCCTTCGGCGTCATCCAGGCCGGCCTCGTCGACCAGAGCCTGTTCAACCCCGTCTACCGGGACATCGACTACTGGGACGGCATGCGCGCTCCCACGCTCGTCGAGGAGATCGGGGTGAGCGCCGACATGGGACTCACCTTCCTGCTGGGCCACACGGTCTGGTCCTTCGGCGCGCCGATCGCCGTGGTCGAGGCCCTCGCCCCGCGTGACCTCGCCCGCCGCCCGTGGCTGGGCTGGTTCGGCACCTCGGTCGTGGCCGTCCTCTACCTCGCGGCGGCCTACCTCGTGTTCGACGACCACCTGTCCACCGAGGACTTCACCGCCTCCCCGGGCCAGCTCGCCGGAGCGGCGGCCGTCGTGGCGCTCCTGGTCCTGGTCGCCCTCACCCTGCCGCGCCGACGGGCGCACGGGTCGGAGCCCGGGTCCGCCCGGAGGGCTCCGTCGCCCTGGCTCGTCGGTGGTCTGACCCTCCTCGCGGCGGCGGGGTCGATGTTCCTCCCGCCCACCTGGCCGGGCTTCGCGGGCAAGCTGGCCGTGCTCGCCGGACTCGCCGCCCTGGTCTGGGCGTGGTCACGGGGCGAGGGCTGGTCCGGGCGGCACGTCGTCCTGGTGGCCGGAGCGCCGCTCGTCGTCAACGGGCTGCTGTCGTTCGTGGTCGAGCCCCTGGGCGAACCGGTGGCGCCGCTGCTCAAGTACGGCAGCAACGCCTTCTTCGCCCTGTTGGTGATCGCCCTGGTCGCCTGGGGTTACGTCCGGAGCTCCCGCCGGGAACGGGCGGAGCGGACCGACCCGGCCCACCCGACCACGGTCTGAGCGCGCCCCGCCGGGCGCGGGCCCTCGTCTCGCGAAACGGTCACTCCGCAGTGCCTACCCCCGCCCGGCGAACGGCATCTCCCTGGCCATCACGGTCACGCGCGGAACGGACACGTCCAGCGGCAGGGAGACGACGTGGGCGACCATGTCGGCCACGTGCACCGGGTCGATCGTGGGCTCGGCCCGTGTGGACCCGTCCGCCTGCAACGCCTCCACGCCGAAGTCGGCCACCATCGGCGTCGCCGCGTTGCCCACGTCGATCTGCGTGCAGGGGATCCCGTGCGCCCGCAGGTCCAGGTTCATCGCGGCGGTCAGCCCGGTGATCGCGTGCTTGGTGACGGTGTAGGCCACGCTCAGCGGACGCGGCACGTACGCCGACACCGACCCGTTGTTGACGACGCGGCCCCCGCTCGGCGACTGCTCCTTCATCAGGCGGACCGCCTCTCGCGCGCAGTACAGCGAGCCGGTCACGTTGGTGGCCAGCGTGCGCTCCCAGTCCTCGTCCGTGATCCCGTCCACCGACGCCCTCGGGCCGAAGATCCCCGCGTTGTTCACGAGCACGTCGACCCGGCCGAACCGCTCCCGGACCACGTCGAACAGCTCCCGCACGGAGTCCGCCGAGGTCACGTCGGCCTCCACGACCACGGCGCCGGGGTGCCCGTCCGCCGTCTCCTCCAGCGTCGCGCGCCTGCGCCCCGCCAGGACCACGGAGTGCCCGTCGGCCAGCAGCCGCCGGGTCATGGCGCGGCCCAGACCCGACCCCGCTCCCGTCAGCACCACGACCTTCCGGTCGTCTCCGGTCGTCCCGGCAGTCGTCGACGTCACCAGCTGTTCCTCCCCGTCCGCTCGGCAGTCGGAGGTTATCCGGGGCGGACTCCGCCGGTGCGACCGGGGGCCGACCTCGGCGCGCCGCCGTCCACGCGTTCGTGAGGACCCCTCTTCGAGAAAACCCCTCGCCCGCCCCCTGCCCCTGTGTTAGCCTCACTCCCTCGCGGCGACCCGGACCTGTGCGAGATCAGGGACGTGCCGGATCCGGCCTCGCCCGCGGCGGCCCCGCCCCGGCGCCGAGACCGGACGTTCACCCCAGCACGGTCTCGATCCGCCAGGGAGCCACACCCATGCGTGTCCACCGCGCGGTGTTCGCCCGAGGGCTGCGCCGCTACTCCACCTACCGTGCCGCCACGGTCGCACACGTGTTGACCAACGCGGTCTTCGGCGTCGTCAACGCGATGGTCCTGCTCGCGCTGTTCGCCGCCCGCCCCGAGATCAACGGCTACGACGCGCGCGACGCCGTCACGCAGGTGTTCGTCGCCCAGGCGCTGCTCGGCGTGTCCGCCGTCATGGGGCCGCCCCTGGACCTGGAGGAACGCATCCGCGACGGAGCGGTGGCGATCGACCTCCTGCGCCCGGTGTCGCTCCAGGCCTGGTGGCTGGCGGACGACCTCGGCCGAGCGACCTTCCAGCTCGCCTTCCGCTCCGTCCCCACGTTCGGCGTCGGGGTCCTCCTGTTCGACCTCCGGTTCCCGGACGGACTCCTCGGCTGGGCCGCCGTCCTGGTCTCCTTCGCCCTGGTCGCCGTGGTCGCCTTCGCGTTGCGCTACCTGTACGCGCTGGCCGGGTTCTGGCTCACCGACACCCGGGGCGTGTGGGCGGCGGCCGGGCTGCTGGGACCGGTGGCCGCCGGGACGCTGCTGCCGCTCACCCTGTTCCCGACGGCGGTGGGCGACGTGCTGCGGCTGCTGCCGTGGGCGTCGATGGTCCAGATCCCCGCCGAGATCCTGCTCGGCAAGGACACCCTGCCGGGCGGGAGCGTGGTCGGCGGTCTGGCCCTCCAGGCGTTCTGGGCGGCCGTGCTCCTGGCCCTCGGCGCGCTGGCGACTTCCCGGGCGACGCGCAGGGTGGTGCTCCAGGGTGGCTGAACCGCTCACGACCCGCGCGCTGTGGCCGCTGCGCGCCTACGTCCGGCTGGCGTGGACGTGGTGCCGCGCCCTGGCCCAGTACCCGACCTCCCTCATCCTGCTCACCGTGTTCGTCTCCCTGGGCGCGCTCGCGGAGATGACCGCGGTGCTGATCGTCTTCGGCCACGCGGGCGAGCTGGCCGGATTCGGCGTCCACGAGGGACTCCTGGTCTACGGGCTGTCCGCGACCGCGTTCGGGTGCGCCGACATGCTCATGGGTTCGGTGGAGCGCCTGGGTCGGCACATCCGGTCCGGGGCCTTCGACACGATGCTGGTCCGCCCGGTCCCGACGCTCGTGCTGCTGGCCACCGACCAGTTCACGCCGCGCCGGCTGGGCAAGATCGTGCCCGCCGTCGGGGCCCTCACCGTCGCCCTCGTCGCGTGCGACATCGACTGGACGCCCGCGCGCGTGCTGACGCTGCCGGTGCTGCTGGTCTCCGCGATCGCCCTCTGCTGCGCCGTGTGGGTCGCGGGCGCGTGCATCCAGTTCGTCCTCCCCGAGGCGCACGTGGCCGCCAACTCCCTCACCTACGGCGGGCAGGCACTGACCGAGTACCCACTCGCCGTCTACGGCGGGGCGGTCGTGCGCTCGGTGACCTTCGTGGTCCCACTGGCCTTCGTCAGCTGGCAGCCCGCCCTGTTCCTGCTCGGCCGCCCCGACCCGACGGGCCTGCCGGACGCACTCCGCTTCGCCCCGCCCGTCGCCGCCCTCCTCATGTGCGCGGTCGCCGCCCTGTGCTGGCGCGCCGGGCTGCGCCGCTACCGATCCACCGGGAGCTGACCCATGACCGCGAACCACCCGACCGCGAACCGCCCTCCCATCGTCGAGGCCGTCGGCCTGGGCCGCGACTTCGTCCTGCGCGAGGGCCCCTTCCTCCGCCGGCGGAAGCGGACCGTCAGCGCCGTACGCGACGTGACCCTCAACGTCCAGCCGGGCGAGATCGTCGGCTACCTGGGGCCGAACGGCGCGGGCAAGAGTTCGACGATGAAGATGCTGACCGGCATCCTCACCCCCACCGCGGGCCGGGTCCGGGTCACCGGACTGGAGCCCTCCCGCCAACGCACCCGGCTGGCCTCGCGCATCGGCGTCGTGTTCGGCCAGCGCACCACCCTGTGGTGGGACCTCCCGCTGCGCGACAGCCTGGAGCTGACCCGGCACATGTACCGCGTCCCGGCCGCCGACCACGCTCGCCGCCTCGCCGAACTCACCGACCTGCTGGAGCTGGGCCCGTTCCTGTCGACGCCCGTGCGCCAGCTCAGCCTCGGCCAGCGCATGCGCGGCGACCTGACGGCGGCGCTCCTGCACGGGCCCCGGCTGCTGGTGTTGGACGAACCGACCATCGGCCTGGACGTGGTGAGCAAGTCCGCCATCCGCGAGTTCCTCCTCCGGCTCAACGCGGAGGAGGGGACCACGATCCTGCTCACCACGCACGACCTCGGGGACGTCGAACGGCTGTGCCGACGGGTGGTGGTGATCGACCACGGACGGCTCGCCTACGACGGCGACCTTCCGGGGCTGCGCGCGAGTGTGCCCACCCCCCGTGTCCTGGTCGTGGACCTGGCGGCCCCGGCCCCGCCGATCGAGGTGCCGGGCGGCCGCTGCGTACGCGTGGAGGGCCCTCGGCAGTGGGTGGAGCTGTCGGCCAACCCGGCGTCGGTGATCTCCGAGGTCACGCGGCGGCACGAGGTCGCCGACCTGACCCTGCGCGAGCCCGACATCGAGCACGTGGTCGCCGCCCTCTACCGCGGCGCGGTCCCCACCCGGGATTAGGGCGTGTATGGCGGACACGTGCCCTGCTACACGTCGCCCCAGCACAACTCTCGCCGCGTTCTCATCAGTCGAAAGGACCCCAGTCCCGGTGCCCGCCGCCTCGGTCCTGACGTCCACCCCGTCCGCGAACCGGTACTCCGCCCGGCCGTGGCCCGGCCCAGCCCGGCCGCCCCCGCTCCGACCAGCGGCGACCGGACGGTCCGGGGGAGGACCGGACCCCGCCCCACACGGACTTCCCCGCGAACGGAAGGATGTCCGACATGGGTATCTGGCTGGGGATCATGTTCGCGGTCCTGTCCTGCACCGCCTACACGGCGGCGGCGGTGGCGCAGCGTCGACTGGCCGTGCGCGTGACCGCCCCGCTCACCGGTCGCCGCCAGGTGGTCGGCCTGCTGCGCCACCCGCTGTGGTGGGTGTCGCTGGTGTTCAACGGGGGACGCGCGGGGTTCCAGGTCGCGGCGGTCAGCTTCGCCCCGCTCACCGTGATCCAGCCGCTCGGCGTCCTCGTGCTCGTGTTCGGCATCCCGTGGTCGGCCAGGCTGGGCGGACGGCGCGTGAGCCGCGCGGAGTGGCGCGGCGCGGCGTTCACGGTCGTGGCGCTCGGCGCCCTGCTCGCGGTGTCGGTCACCAACGGCCAGGGCGGTGTCCTCGACACGCCCGACTCCGTCCTGGTCGGGGTCGGCACGACCGCGCTCCTGCTGGTCACGGCGTGGGGCGCGGGCCGGGTCCCGTCGACGGCGTGGCGCAGCTACCTGCTGTCGGGGGCCGCCGGGGTGGCCTTCGGGGTCTCCTCCGCCACCGTCAAGACGTCCGTCGCCGTCATCGCCGACACCGGGGCCGCCGGTCTGGCGCACCCCGCCACCCTGGCCACGCCCGTGATCGCGATCCTCGGCCTGTTCCTCGCCCAGGCCGCCTACCAGGGCATGGACCTCGGAGCGCCCCTGGGCATCACCACGCTGACCAACCCGGTCGCGGCCTCCGTGGTCGGGGTGGCGTTCATGGGTGAGTCCTACGCGGGCGGCTGGGTGGGCGGCGCGGTCGCGCTGGTGAGCGCCCTGCTGGCCGCGCACGGCATCCGCCTGCTCACCGTCCCCCAGGGCACCGCGCGAACCGAGGCGGTCGCGGACGCCGACCGGCGCCACGACAGCATGCCGAGCTGATCGGGAACGGGACGGGTCCGACGACGGTTCGCGGGCACGGAGCGGCCGGGCCGGGGTTGGTATCCTGACGTGCGTTCGTGTTCGGAGTGAGGAACGGGGGAGGTGGGGTCGATGACCGCGCTGACGGCCACCGTGCACAGCACCCGGGTCTCCCTCACGTCCCGGGCCGTGGCCTGACCCTCGTCCGCCCCGCTGGGAGCGTGAGCTCGCGGGGTACGTCCACGAACACCACTCCAGAACGGGTCACCACCCATGAACAACACCTGGACCACGCGCGCCGAGACACGCGCCGACATCCCCGCGATCCGTGAGATCAACCGCGCCGCCTTCGGCCGAGACGAGGAAGCCGACCTCGTCGACGCCCTGCGCGCCGACGCGTCCGCGTGGATCGACGGCCTGTCCCTCGTCTCCGCGGACGAGGACGGCCGCGTCGTCGGCCACGCGCTGCTGACCCGCTGCCACATCGGCGACGTCCCGGCCCTGTGTCTGGCGCCGTGCGCCGTCCTGCCCGAGCTGCAGGGAACCGGCGCCGGGTCCGCGGCCGCCCGGGCCGCGCTCGAAGCGGCGGGGGAGAGGGGCGAGCGTCACGTCGTCGTCCTGGGGCACCCGACGTACTACCCCAGGTTCGGCTTCACCCGTGCCTCCGCCCACGGCATCCGCCTGAGCGTCGACGTTCCGGACGAGGCGCTCATGGCCCTCGCCCTGGACGCCGCACACCCGCTGCCCGGCGGAACCGTCCGCTACGCGGCGCCGTTCGGCATCTGATCCGCGGCCGCGGTGCGGGGCGTCCACGCGCTCCGCACCGCGGTGTCGTCCGTCGCTCCCGCCTCCGTCAGGCCATCCACCGGTTGGTGATCGGCAGGCGCCGGTCCCGACCCAGGTTGCGCCGGGTGATCTTGGGACCCGGCGGGTACTGGCGGCGCTTGTGCTCGGCCCGGTCGACCAGGCGGACGACGTGCCGCACCAGGTCGGGGGCGAACCCGGCGGCCGTCAGCGCCGCGACCCCCTGGTCGGTGCCGATGTAGGCGTCCAGCAGGCCGTCGAGAACCTCGTACTCCGGGCGCGCGGGCGCCGGGTCGAGGACCCCCCAGCCGCTGACCGGCCTCCGTTCCAGGGAGGCCTCCGGGATGGGCGGCCCGCCGCCCGCGCCGACGTCTTGGGCGTTGCGCCAGCGGGCCAGCTCCCACACCAGGGTCTTCCAGCAGTCCTTGAGCGGTGCGTAGGCTCCCACCGCGTCGCCGTAGTGGGCGCACATCCCGGTCGCGAGCTCGGTCTTGTTGCCGGTCGCCAGGACCAGGTGCCCCTCCTGACGGGAGAGGGCGGTGAGGAGCGCGCCCCGCGCCTGGTCCAGGAGAGCGCCCCGGCCCTCGTCGTCGGAGACGAACGCCGACTCCAGCGCGTCCAGCAGACCGTCCGTCGGGTGCAGGCGCCGGATGAGGTCCTGACGCTTGATCAGGTCCTCGGCGCGCTCCAGGGCTCCGGCGTCGGCGCCCCGCCCGGGGGTGACGAGAGCGTGGACGTGCTCCGGCCCGACCGCGTCGGCGGCGATGGTGGCGGTGAGCGCGGAGTCCGCGCCGCCGGAGACGCCCACCAGGACCGAGGTGAACCCGTTCTTGCGGACGTGGTCGCGGACACCGGTGACGAGCGCGGTGTAGACCTCGCCGAGGTCGCTGAGCGGGTCCCTGCGCGGGGTCAGGACCGGTGAGCGCGACTCGTAGGGCGCGGCGGGCTGGTCGGACACGGTGTACCGGACGATCCGGAAGCCGCCCGCCTCCGTCAACTCGTCCGCCGAGTCCTCCGCCGGGGGGAGGGAGACGTCGGTGACCAGCAGTGCGTCCTCGAACTGCGCGGCCCGGGCGACCAGCTCCCCGTCGGCGTCGACGATGAGGGAGTCGCCCTCGAAGACCAGGTCGTCCTGGCCGCCGGTCATGTTGACGTACCCGATGGCCGCGCCGATCTCCCGCGCTCGCCGCTGGCACAGCCCGAGCCGCACGTCGTCCTTGTGCCGCTCGTAGGGGGAGCCGTTCAGCGTGATGAGCATCCCCACACGGGCCTCGGCCGCGGCGGCGACGGGCCCGCCGTCCTGCCACAGGTCCTCGCAGATGGCGAAGGCGAAGTCGACGCCGTGCAACCGCAGCACCGGAAGGGTGTCACCGGGGACGAAGTAGCGGAATTCGTCGAAGACGCCGTAGTTGGGCAGGTGGTGTTTGGCCGAGACGAGTCGGACGCGGCCCCGGTGCAGGACCGCGAGCGAATTCTGCGGCGCACCGGAGGGCTGACCGAACCGGGCCTCGGCGCCCTCCCTGCGATTCAGGAATCCGATGACCGTCGGAAGATGTCCGAGCCCCGCGGCGGAAAGCCGTTCGGCGAGTTGGTGGGTGGCCTTGGTGGACGCGGAGACGAAGCCGTCCCGCAGGGCGAGATCCTCGACCGAGTATCCCGTCACGACCATCTCGGGAAACACGACGAGATGGGCTCCAGCGTCGCTCGCCTCACGAGCGTAAGCGACGACGCTGTCGCAATTTTCTTCCAGATCACCCACAACCGGGTTGACCTGGGCCAGAGCTATACGAAGTTGTACCACGGCGTGAACGGTAGCGAATGAGTTAACACGGACGCAACATGTCACATTCCTATAACTGCGATAATTCGTGGACTTTCGGACACGTACAGTGATCCCTTTTGTCAGTTCCTCCATGCGCGTATCACGTGATGTGCACCACAAGGACTCCCGCCGATTCGGCGCGTGGAAGCGGCGAGGCCGGGACACCGCCCGGTCGGTCGACCGCGCCCCGGCGCGCCGCCTCATTCCGGGAACGCCACCCCAACGCCCTTCCGGGAACGCCGCCCCGCCCGGCCGACGCCGACCGGAGACCGAGTCCCACTCGGAACGTGACCGCGAGCACATTGACCGCATCACTCCCCAAAGTGACGTATCTTGCACGACGGGCGTTTTTCCCTCGATCCAGTCGGGGCCCGCCACACCTCGGCGGCCCGGGCGCTTCGACCGGCGATGATCTCGACCGCGTCATCGCGCTCCGTGTTCGAGCTCCGACGGAAAGCCCCACACCGCACGCAACCTCCGCCCGACCCCCCGCGGACACGAACCGGTCGCGGAGCGAGACAACGCCGTCTCCGCCGACGACGAAGGGAACGTTCCCTGTGGAAGCCTTCAGTGCTGGCGTCTCCAGCTTCAACGACGCCTTCTGGGCGTACCTGCTCATCCCCGTGCTGCTCATCCTGAGCCTGTACTTCACGGTGCGCTCCAAGGCCGTGCAGTTCCGCCTGCTGCCCGACATGTTCCGCGCGATGCGGGGCGACCCGGGCCTCGCGGCCGACGGCGGCAAGCCCATCTCGGCGTTCCAGGCCTTCGCCGTCTCCGCCGCCGCCCGCATCGGCACCGGCAACATCGCGGGCGTGGCCACCGCGATCGCCCTCGGCGGCCCCGGCGCGGTCTTCTGGATGTGGGCCATGGCGCTGATCGTGGGCGCGGCGAGCTTCGTCGAGTCCACCCTCGCCCAGCTCTACAAGGTCGGCGGGAAGGAGGGGTACCAGGGAGGTCCCGCCTACTACATGGAACGCGGGCTCGGCGCCCGGTGGATGGGCGTGCTCTTCGCCGTGATCATCACGGTGACCTTCAGCCTCGTGTTCAACAGCGTGCAGAGCAACACCATCTCGGCCGCCATCTCCAACACGGTCTCCACCGCCACCGGAGCCGACCCCGCGCCGTGGCTGCCGTACGCGGTCGGCGCGGTGATCGCCGTGGCCACCGGTGTCATCATCTTCGGCGGCGCCCGCCGGATCGCCCAGGCCGCGACGGCGCTGGTGCCGTTCATGGCTGCGATCTACGTCCTCATGGGCCTGGCCGTCGTCGTGATGAACGTCGGCCAGATCCCCGCCGTCATCGCCGACATCGTCGCGCACGCGTTCGGCCTCCGCGAGATCGCGGCGGGCGGCATCGGCACGGCGATCGTGCAGGGCATGCGCCGCGGCATGTTCTCCAACGAGGCCGGGCTCGGCTCGGCGCCCAACGCCGCCGCCAGCGCCTCGGTCAGCCACCCGGTCAAGCAGGGCCTCGTGCAGACCCTGGGCGTCTACTTCGACACCCTCATCGTCTGCTCCACCACCGCGTTCATCATCCTGCTGTCCAACCCGACCTACACCGAGGAAGCCGGTCCGACGCTGACGCAGAACGCGCTGGAGGCCAGCCTGGGCTCGTGGGCGCTGCACCTGCTCACGCTGATCATCCTGCTGGTGGCCTTCACCTCCGTGCTCGGCAACACCTTCTACGGCGCCTCGAACATCAGCTACCTCACGCGCAACCCCTCGGCCATGATCGCCTTCCGGTTCACGGTCGTCGTGGTGACCTTCCTCGGCGCGATCGGCTCCGGCGGCCTCGTCTGGACGCTGGCGGACACGACCATGGGCATCATGGCCCTGGTCAACCTCGCGGCGCTGGCCTTCCTGGCGCCGATCGCCTGCCGCCTGCTCGACGACTTCGTCCGACAGCGCCGCCAGGGCTCGGACCCCGTCTTCACCAAGGCGAGCATGCCCGAGCTCACCGGGGTCGAGTGCTGGGGCGAGGAGAACCTGGACCGGGCCCGGAAGGTGCCCGGACGGGGCTGACCCCCGGATCACCCCCTGTCACCGGCAGGGTTCCCGGCCACCGGTGACCGACGCCCAGGGGGCGGTGCCGCCACGGCACCGCCCCCTCTCGTGTCCTCGGGCGGACGCCCAGGCTGATTGAACGGCCAGGCCGGGTGGGGTTTCACGTGAAACCCCACCCGGCCACGCCCGTCACGCGGAGTAGCCGACCACCCCCATCATGCCCGCCTCACCGTGGTAGACGTTGTGGCAGTGCGTCATCCACAGTCCGGGGTTGTCGGCGTCGAAGTCGAGGGACAGCGTCTGCCCGGGCAGCAGGTTCACGGTGTCCTTGCGGGGCCCGTCCGCTCCGACCTGGACGTGGTGTCCGTGCAGGTGCATGGGGTGCCACATGGCGGTGGCGTTGGTCAGTGTGAGCCGGACCCGCTGCCCCTCGGCGACCCGGAAGACCCCGCCCGTCGGGTCCCGCGGGTCGAACCGGCGGTCGTTGAGTCCCCAGTTGAAGTTCACCATCCCCCCGGTCAGGTCGATCGCGTGCTCGACGTCCGGCTCACCCCCGTCCAAACGGGCTCCTTCCTCCGCCGTGAGGTCGGTCGCCACCACCACGCGGCCGTCCAGCTCCTCCGGGCGGACGTCGGCCTCCGGAGCCGATCCGCCGCCCGTGCGCACCACGGTGAACCCGGTTCGGTCCTTACCCTCAGCCAGAGCCACCAGCGGAAACGTCCCGTCCTCCACGGTGACCAGTACGTCGAAACGCTCGCCCATGCCGACCACCAGCGCGTCGGCCTCCGTGTGCTCGACCGGGTAGCCGTCGGTGTGGGTGACGGTCATGACGTGCCCGCCGAGCGCCACCCGGAAGGCGGTGTCGCCGCCCGCGTTGACGAACCGGATGCGCACCCGTGCGCCCGGAGCCGCCTCGAAGGTCCGCGGGTCCCCCGTCGGTCGACCGTTGACCAGGTACTCGGGGTAGTACACGTCCCCGGCGTCGCCGCCCAGGTAGTCGCTGGTGGCACCCATCAGGGTGGAGCCCATGCGCATCGGGCCGCCCCCGTCGCCCGACCCGTGGCCCATGCCCTGTCGAAGCTCGGCCAGGACGTCGTCAGGGGTGCCGTCCACACCGTCGAGCCAGTCGTCGAGCACGACCACCCACTCCTCGTCGTACGACAACGGCTCGTCCGGGTCCTCGACCACGAAGGGGACGTACAGGCCCCGGTCGAGCTGGGTGCCCACGTGCGGGTGGAACCAGTGCGTGCCCGGGTTGGCGGCGACGAAGCGGTAGGTGAACCGCTCGCCCGGGGCGACGGGGTCCTGGGTGAGGCCGGGGACCCCGTCCATGTCGTTGCGCAGCGCCAGGCCGTGCCAGTGCACGGTCGTGGGGGCGGGCAGGTCGTTGACCAGTTCGGCGACCACGGTGTCACCCCTCCGGACGCGTACCTCCTCGCCGGGGATCGAGGAGCCGTAGGCCCAGGTGGCGACGGTCGTACCGGCGAGGTCGAACTCGGTGGGCGCTGCGGTGAGGGTCACCCGTCGCTCGCGTCCGGTGGCGGAGCGCGCCTCCTCGGTGGCCTGGACGCGGGGGTCTTCGGGGCTGACGAGCGACGCCGTCTCCCCCTCCCCCGAGCAGGCGCCGAGGAGGACGGCCCCGCCGAGGGCGACGCCCCCGCCGACGACCGTGCGGCGGGTGATTGCGGGCATGCGGGAACGGAATGCGGACATGGTGGATGGATCTTTCTGCTGGATCTGGAGAACGCCTGTGGACGAGGCGGCTTCTAGATCCGCAGAACCGAGAGTTCGGAGAGGTCGGGGGCGCGGGGCCGTGGACCCGACCACCGGTCCACGCGCGGGGCCGCCTGGACGGGCGGCGGCGGGAGCACGACGTCGGGTGCCGGGACCGGCCCCGGGAGATTCAGGCCAGGATGACCGTCCCAGCAAGCGGGAGCGTCCGTCGAGCAGTCGGTGGGGCTCGCGTTGGCGAGGGCCGCGTCGCCGTGGGTCGCGAGGTGGTGGTCCTCGGCGGTGGCGGACACAGGCGGCGCCGCGTGCGCCCTCGTCTCCTCCGGAGTCGCGGGATCCCACTCGCCGACGCCGTGGCGCGCCAGGGCCAGGAGGACGAGAACCGTCGCGAGCAGGGCCGACGCCCACCGCGTCATCGCGTGCACGCCCCTCCCCCCGCGACCGCCGGGGACCGTCGCCCCGCGTTGCGGAGAAGATACCACCGAGGGGTATGGAGCCGCCGCCGGGTCGCGGAATGAGCGGCGTCGTCGTCCGGCTCTCATCCGTGGAAGCGGCCAACCGGGATGACCTCGCCCAACGTCGGGAGGCAACGCGCCGACCACCCCCTGACCGTGGGTGTTGGCATAATGACGAGCGGACACAAGCGGCGAACCGGACTCCAGCCCCATTTCGCCGGGAACGCCGGTCACCGCCACGTGTAGCTCGAAGCCGAAGGGAGCGTGCCCGAATGACAGCCTGGGACATCCAACCGAGCGAGGTCCTCTCCGTGTTGGAATCCGTCATGGGTCACGTGGGAGAAGAAGGCAGCGGAGAGGGTTTGGTCGGCTGCATCGACCGCATGGAGACCAGCCTGATCAACGCGAGCAACCACGCCAAGAGCCCAGTCGTCAGCATGGCCCTGGCGGAGTTCGCCGAGCACTACTTCTCGTTCAGCGGTGACATGGTCGCTTTGACGGGCAGCGCCATCGAAGGCGCCGGGGAGGCCACCGTGCACTACAACAACGGCAACCATGCGATGGCCGCGGAGGCCCAGGCCAACGCTGGCGAGATCCCACCGACGCCCGTGGACCCCCGCGACGCGGCGCTCGCCGGTAGCGACGTCCCTTTCTAGCCACCCCCGTCCCGCGTCCGTGACCGAAACCGGCCAGTGACGCGGACCACAACCCCATACAGACCCGGGATGCCCGCAGCCGCTGCGGGCATCGGCTTTGACCTGCCCATCGGCGCTCGCCATCCCGCTCATGGAAGGCCACCTCGACCTTCACCGACAGCGTCGACTCCGTCACCACTCACTGATAAGACGAAAGGTGCGTTCAGCGCATCCGTCGAATCCCTGCCCCCACTCCCGACCTGCCCTCCCCCAGGAACGACGGGCACGACGGGTCCCCGACGCGAGGTGGAACAAGAGCCGTGAGTGACCCCATCGATCCCGACGCGATCCCTGTCCCGCAGACCAGAACCATCGAACTGGAGAACGAGGCCGCGAAGCTCAGGACCATCGGTGGTGACTTCTCCGACTCCGGTCACGACATCACGAGCACCTGGGCCGGATTGTCCCACTGCTACTCCGCTCCCGAGGCCGAAACCCTGTTCGCTGTCCTGGACCCCGTATCCAGCAAGGGCGAGGACCTCAACGATGCCCTGACCTCGGCTGCCAGCGCACTGGAGACCTTCGCCGCCACCGCGGCCGAGATCAGACTGCGCATGCTGACGCTCCAGATCGAAGCGCGCCGTTTCCTGACATCGATCGAAGGCGACGACGACTGGGACAAGGGCGGCTGGTTCGGTGGCAAGAGCGACAAGGCGGAAGAACTCGCTGCCCTCCAGGCCGACATCCGCCAGGCCACGGAAGAGTTCACCGCAGCCGAGATCGAGTGCGCCAACGCGATCACGAGCCTGCTTCCGGACGGCACGCTCTTCAAGTCGGCCGATCCCGACGGATCCACCGAGGTCGGGGAGAACGAGTTCGTGTACGGGCTCACCGAGATCCCGGCGGACATGGAAACCGAGTGGGGACCGCCCGCCACCACCGACCACCACTGGTGGGTGGACGCCACCCACAGTGCGTGGGACTGGACCATGGGCGGGGTCACCGACATCGCGGGGATGACCGGCACGTACTACGAGGGCCAGTGGGGCGTACCCATCGTCCTGTTCGCGCCCATCGCACCCTTCATCCCCTCCCAGGGCCAGGCCAACTTCCGGAACTACGCGGCCGACACCTGGACCGGAATCTTCCGGCTGAGCGGGTTCTACCGGGGCGAGGGTCCAGCTCCGTTCACCGCTGACGACAGCTTCTTCGACGTACCGTACGCGTGGGAGTGGGACGGCTGGTACATGCCCGAATCCCGGGAGGAATGGTGGGGCAACGTCAGGACCGGCCTCACCGAGATGGCACACGGCGTGTACCCCTGGACGGAGAACGAGAGGCGCCCCGGCTACGCACTGACCCAGGGAGCCATCAACGTGGCCGGTGTGTTCGTGGGCGGCGCCAGCCTGATCAAGGGCGGGCTTGGAGGGCTGCGGGGACTCGGCAACGGAGACATCGACCTCAACGCTCTGTCCCATGAGGAACTCACCGACGTGATGGGGGGCAGGACGCCGCTCTCCAACGGATCGACCGGCAACGTCCCACGCACGGACCTGTCGAACACGTCCGAGGGGCATTGGGACAGCGAGCAGCTGGACTCCGTGCGCGAGACCCTGGACGAGCTCGCCGCCCAACAGAGCCCCCCACCACCCCAGACCCCTCGCACTACGCCCGACGTCCCCTGGGTGCCGGAGGCACAGGAATCCCCCGGACGCCCCCCGAACCGCGACAGCGGCGAGACGGCCCCGACGTCGGACAGCGACGCCGAGGTTCCTGACGACTCTCACGCTGACGCCCCCGCGCAGGACCCCACGGTCCAGGAGGTTCAGGACGCCCAGGTGCTGGCGGAGATGCTCCGGGAGGACCCGTCCCTGGCTGAGGCCATGACCCCGGAGCTGGCCGAGGAGTTCCGAGCCATGGACCCGGACTCCCCATGGGAGGCTGGTGTCGTCCGCGATCCTGAATCTGATGGGAGCGGTGGGCCTGAAATAGACAGGGAACCCGCTCTGGTCGGCCCGCACATGGGTACAAGCGACGCGGCGGAGACCGCGAACACACGGCCGAGCCAGCGGATCGACATGTCCGGTTCCGACAGCGATGTTCCGAACAACCAGCGAAACGGTGACGTCCAGAACGACGTTGACATGCGCGCCCGGACCCCGGACGTCATCAACAGCTCCGACAACACCACGCCCACCAACGGGGGCTCGCCCGACAACACGCGTGTCAACGGCGACAGTCCGACCGTCGGAGACTCGACCGGCGGTCGCGGTCTGACAACGAGTGCCGATGACGACTTTCCTTCTGGAGAACGTGTTCCCGGCCATGAGGGTGAGAGCACGGACAGCGATCGGCCTCCTAGCGACGGGCCCGACCCAGACACCATGGAACCGACCATCCTGGAGGATGGGAAGAAGCCATTCGACATCGAGTACGGCCACACCGACGCGTCGGGGCGTTGGTTCGACGACATGGGGATCGCACACATCGAGCCACCAGTCACAGCCAATGACGCGCGGATCTACAACCAGATCCGCGCAGATGTGGGTGACACCAACAGAATCGCTGAGCAGACCGGCGTGAGGGTCGAAGTTCTCGACCGCATCAAGAATCACATCTTCATGAGCGAACACGACGTCGCTGTCGGACCGGGCGAGGTGAGACGAGGGAGGTTCACTCCGATGACACACATCGCCAGCTGGTGGATCAAGGCCCAGACAGGCCGGATCAGTGATACCGAGTTGCCTGCGTTCCATCAGTGGCTGGAGCACGAGTCGGTAGAAAGCCTGCTCATGGAGTGGGGGATGCCCTACCTGTCGTCCGACCCCGCTGCCTTCTCGTGGGATGACCTCTATGAGGACTACACCCCCACGCCAACAGTCGACCACTATGGTGCTCACAACCTCGCGCCGTCGGAGGGGAGGCCGAACCCGTGGGATCACTATCGTGAGGAGTGGGAAGCTCCGAGCGTCAGGCCCAACGCGGACCTGTCGAACTCCGAGGAAATCGCACGGGAGATCTTCGAAAGGTTCAATAAGTGATGAACGAGTGCACAGAGATCGCCTCCCGACTGCGGGCGGTCGAATGGAATGAGAAACCCCTGTTCAGGAGGTCCCAGGCACGGCTCCTTCAGGAGTACCTCAGGCGATCCGCCATCTGGACCCAGGAAATCCAAGCTCAGGGGTGGCCCTTCTTCGACATCGCCCACTGGGTCAACCCGGATGTCCGGGCCCCGGAGGAGACCGTCGACGACACTCTGAGGGCGCTTCCCGGCTTCGTCACCTTCTACGTGAGGCGAACCGTGGAATGGTCACTTCACTTCGCCTCCCTGAAGGATGCGGGGGAACAGCTCCCCGATCTACCCGACCCATTCTTCCCTCTCCTCCTCGTATACGAGCGCGGAGACACCATCAACCTCACGCCAGCCGGTTTCATCGAGGTGGACGGGCTCTCCGTACCGCGAGGCGAGGTTCGCAGGTATGCCCGGGTTAGGCCTCTACTCAGCTTCGACAAGGAATCGCTCGATCAGCTCGATCAGTCTGAGTAGGGCGCGGTCATTGGTGGGGCGAGAACCGAATCCGGTTCCCACTCACGCGCTCGTCCGCCGGAGCCCCAGCCGCGCGGCGCTGCCGGCCGTCATCTCCAGTCCCACCGACCTACCCCCCGTGCGCCGGGTCGGCGTCCAACAGTCCGTCGAGCACGGCCGACGCCATCGCCCGCAGCTCCTCCTCCCCCAGGGGCGCGGCGGCGCCGACCCCGGCGAGGGAGTCGAAGAGCGTCCCGTCGATCCACCCGAGGAACGCGCGCGTGTGCCGCCTCGGCGTCGGGGAGCCCAGAGCGACCATCAGCTCGTCGAGCATCGCGCGGAACCGCTCACCCAACCGGTCGTAGATCTCCCGCAGTTCGGGGTTGCGCCCCGCCTCCAACGCCAATTCGTACCGCGCCAGCGACCGCTTCCGGTCGCGTGTGACGGAGGCCCGCAGGAACCGGGCGGCCAGCCGCGCCACCTCCGCCCGGTCCCCCCTCATCTGGCGGAGCAGGGACATCGTGTCCCTCTCCTCCTGGTCGACCAGCCAGGTCAGCGCGGTCTCGATCAGCCGTAGCCGGGTCCGCGCGTGGTACGAGGTCGACCCCGGCGGGAGCCCCGCGGCCTCGTCCACCGCCCGGTGCGTGAGCCCGCGCAGCCCCCGGTCGGCGATCAGCTCCACGGCGGTGGCGGCGATCAGCTCCACCCGCTCGTTCGGGTTCGGCACGCGCCGACCCCCTTTCACCCGTCGTCTCTACACCTGTAGAGTAATGGCTCTACAGGTGTAGAGCCTGCGACCACGGGGAGCGGACATGGCAAGAGCGGTCGTCATCGGGGGCGGCATCGGCGGGCTGGCCACGGCCCAGGCCCTCCAGGCACGCGGATGGGAGGTCGACGTCCTGGAGGAGCGCGACCCCACACCGGTCGGTGCGGGCCTCGCGGTCGCGCCCAACGCCCTGCGCGCACTGGACACCGTCGGCCTGGGCGACGCGGTGCGCGAGCGGGCCGCGATCGGCACGGGCGGCATCCGCGACTGGCGCGGGCGCTGGATCATGCCGACCAACGTCGACGAGATGCGCCGGCGGTTCGGCGACACCATCGCGATCGTCCCCCGCGCGGAACTGATGGAGATCCTGTCCGGCGGAGGGGTCGCACCGGCGATCCACACGCGGACGCGCGCGGTGCTCACCGACATGGGCGATCGTGACCACCCCGCCCGCGTCACCGCCGACGACGGCCGGGAGTGGGCGGCCGACCTGGTGGTGGCCGCCGACGGCATCCGCTCGCGCACCCGCGCGACGCTGTTCCCCGAGCACCCGGGCCCCGTCTACTCCGGCTCCACCACCTGGCGCCTGATCGCCGAGGGCGTCGACGCCTCGGTGTCCGCGGAGTCGTGGGGCCCGGGCGGATCGGTCGGGGTCATGCCGCTCGCCGACGGCCGCGTGTACCTGTACGCCATGAGCCGCCTGCCCGCGAACGCGCACGCGGCCGACGAGCGCGCCGAACTCCTCCGCCGCTTCGGCCACTGGCACGACCCGATCCCGAGGGTCATCGACCGTGCGGACCCCGACGCGGTGCTGCGCAACGACGTCTGGCACATGCCCACCCCGCTGCCCGCCCACCACCGCGGCCGGGTCGCGCTGCTCGGCGACGCCGCGCACGCCATGACCCCGAACCTGGGACAGGGCGCCTGCCAGGCGATCGAGGACGCCGTCGTGCTGGCCCACGCGGTCGGGAAGGGTGCGGCGGTGCCGGAACGACTGGCCGCCTACACCGCCGCCCGGCTCCCCCGCACCTCGGCGACCGTCCGCCGCTCCGCCGCCGCCGGGCGGATGTCCCTCATGCGAAATCCGCTGGCCAGGGCGCTGCGCGACAACGGAATGGTGCTCACCATCCGCCTCCTGCCCCGCCTGTTCTTCGGTCCCCTGGAGGAGACCCTGGGCTGGCGTCCCCCGACGGACGGAACCCGTACCGAGCGATCCGCTCCGAACGGGGCCTGACGCGTCCGCATCGGTGTGCGAGCCGCCCCGCACGTGACAGCGGCGCCCGTCGGAGGGACTCCGACGGGCGCCGCGTGCTTCGGGGGGTCAGGCGCCGGTCTCGACCGGCGCCTCGCGCCCGTACCAGGGCCACCACTCGACCGTGCGGCCGTGCGGGAACATCCGGTCCAGGCGGATGGTCACCCGGAGCGCGAAACCGCCCGCGACCATCCCCGCCAGCAGATCCGTGAACCAGTGGAAGTGCAGGTAGACGGAGACGGTCGACTGCAGCAGGGCGATGCCCACGATGCAGTACCCCAGCCTCCGGATGATGTGCGGGCGGGCCGCGGCGAAGCGGATGATGAGGAACAGCACCAGCCCGTAGATGAGGATGGCGTTGGCCCCGTGCCCGGAGGGGAAGGCCACGTTGCCCATCCCCTGGAAGAAGTCCGGGTCGAAGTTCTTGGCGTGCCCCCGGTTGATCGCCAGCTTCATCACCGACACCAGGGACATCATGCCGACCACCCCGACCGCGCTCAGCACGATCGGCCGCCAGCTGCGGTGCCAGTAGGCGAGCTGGATCGCGGTCACCATGAGAACGGGGAGCGCCACCGCACGCGAGGCCACCGTGTCCGGCCAGAGGATGAGCGGTTCGCGCAGCAGGTCCCAGTAGGGCCTCGGCAGCTCGTTGAGGAACACGTCGACGGGGTGCAGCGGCCCCGCGGCCAGCATCGTCATCACGATGAGCGCGACCGCGAGGATGATGGCGACCCGGTCCGAGGCCAGCCCCCACGCGATCTCGCTCACACTCGGCCACGTGACGGAACGCACGACGGGGACCCCCGGGGCCGCGCCCGAGGTGCGCACCACCGGAATGGGACCGCTGTACGGTCCCGGTGCGGGGGACCGCTGCTGTCTGTCGTGTGCCTTCGTCACGTGGATGGACCGTGCGTGCCGGGTCCGCGAAGAGTGCGTCATGTGCTCAGTGCTGTCTCTCGGGGGCTCGCCTTGGCGCTGTCGGAGCGCGGGGGACGGGCTAGCCGCGGTTGCTGGTACTGATCCTGACGTCCTCAGGGCCGACTCGGGGCTCGTCGTTCAGGACGGGGTACGTTCCCCGTCACCCCGTTCGACGGCCGGGCCTTGGAACCGGTTCACGACGTCGTGTCCGGTCACGTGCAGGTCCGGCGTCCAAGGAACAAACTGGACGGCTGTGGCGCCCATGGGGTGCGCCCCGCCTCGCGAATATGGTCGTCAGCGCAGTTCAGGGCGCTCTCGTCGGGTCCTTTGCCATGGCGTGGGACACTCCTCGCCGAAGCAGGGGTGAACATTGCCGACAGATGAGCCTACCTGGACACTTCGGCCCAAGAGCGTCCCGTCGGGTCAACCGTGCTCCTTCCACCTGGGACTTTGCCCGATGCCCCGGTAGCAGTCGGGCATGGTTCACTCCGAGGAGACGCGTTCGTGACGCTTCCGTTAGACGTTCGACGCACGCGGTCCGGTCGACCCGCGCCGGTGTGGCACCCTTCAAGGAGCTTGTACGTCGCTGAGCGGACGGGCTCGCGCAGGGCGCGCGCGAGCCGTGGAACGGAAGGGCCGTGGATGGTCGACCTCCCGCAGTTGCCGGATGATCCCTCGAAGCTGGCCCGAGAGCCGCTCCGGGAGCAGATCCGGCAGGTACTGGTCGAGGGCCTGCTGTCCGGGCGGTGGAAGCCCGGCGAACGGATCGTCGAGCGCCGCGTCGCGACGGAACTCAGGGTGAGCCAGGCTCCCGTCCGCGAGGCGCTGCGGGAGCTGGAGACTCTGCGGCTGATCGAGACGGTGCCGAACAAGGGCGCCCGCGTACGCGCCTTCGGGGTCCAGGACATGGCGGAGATCTACCCCGTCCGCGCCGGTCTGGAGCTCGTCGCCGCCCGACTCGCGGCGCCCCGGCTGGCCGCGGACCCGTCCGCGCTGGAGCGGGAGGTCGAGGCGCTCAAGCGGGCCACCGCCCAGGGCGACGTCTCCGAGCAGATCCGGCACAGCGTCGAGTTCCACCGCGAGATCGTGCGCGCCGCCGACAACAGCGTGCTGCTGCACACCTGGGAGTCGCTGGGCGTCGAGGTCTGGACCGCCCTGTCCGTGCGGTGGCTGGACATGGAGCTGCACGCCAAGGCGGCCGACCACGACCAGATCACGCGGGCCTTCCGCGAGGGCGATCCCGCGGTGGGCCAGATGGTGAGCGACCACGTCCTCAACTACGTCGAGGCCGCCCTCCGGACCCACGGACAGGCCGTGCACCACTGACACGGGCCCGGGATCGCGCTCCGGCCGGCCCCGGGACGACTCTCCGAGCCGATCCGGGATGACTCTCCGAGCCGATCCGGGATGACCTGCCCCTTCGCACCAAACTTCGGAGATCTACCGTAAAGTCGTATTGATCGATCATCGATCAGTCCGTAGAGTGTGCGCGACACACGTCACACGCACGTGTCCCACGGGATCACGGTGTCGTTCATCCGGCCGGTGGACGAACCCGGGTGACCGGAGACCGCCGCGCCGACCGCACGGGATGCATAGGGCACCCCAGACCGGGAAGCAATGCGGTCAAGGGTCCCGGCGACAACTGCACACGAGACCCCATCATCGCTTCGCGTCAGGGGAGCAACGAGCCACAGTCCCCGAGACGCGCCCCGCGACAGCCACAAGAACGCCACCGCCGAATGAGCCCGGCGACGGCGTACGCCACGGTCACGCCCGACAGCGGGCCACGGCGGGCCTCGCGCTCCGGCCCACAGGCCCGGGCGACAGGCCTTCTCGTACGTAGAAAGGCACACCATGGCTGACACGGCCAAGCCGAAGGGCGGCACCGCCAGGTCCTCCGGGTCCCGGCGGCGGACCCGCAAGGACACCTCCCCGAACCTCGGCGACGAGAGCCCCGACACCCTCCTCGACTACTACCGCCGGATGCTCTTCATCCGCCGCTTCGAGGAGCGCACCGCGCAGGCGTACACCCAGGCCAGGGTCGGCGGTTACTGCCACCTGAACCTGGGCGAGGAGGCCACGGTCGTCGGCCTGATGACCGCCCTGAAGGAGACCGACTACCTCTTCACGAACTACCGCGACCACGGGTACGCGATCGAGAAGGGGATGGACCCCAAGCGGGTCATGGCCGAGCTCTACGGACGCTCCGACGGCGTGTCCAAGGGCTGGGGCGGCTCGATGCACATGTACGACACCGAGTCCCGCATGCTCGGTGGCTACGGCATCGTCGGCGGTCAGCTCCCGCTGGCCACGGGCGCGGCGCTGGCCGTCTCCTACAAGGGCGGCGACGAGGTCGTCATGTGCCAGATGGGCGACGGCACCACCAACATCGGCGCCTGGCACGAGTCCCTCAACATCGCCAAGCTGTGGAACCTGCCGATCGTCTTCGTGGTGATCAACAACTTCACCGGCATGGGCACCACCGTCGAGATGTCCTCGGCCGAGCCCGAGCTGTACAAGCGCGGCGCCGCGTTCCGCATCGAGGGCGAGCGCGTGGACGGCCGCGACGTCCTGGCCGTGCGCGACACCGCCCGCCGCCTCGTGGAGCGCGCCCGCGAGGAGCAGACCCCGTTCCTGCTGGAGGCGTGGAGCTACCGCCAGAAGGGGCACTCGGTCGTCGACCCGGCCAAGTACCGCACCGACGAGCAGCGTGACACGGCGCGGGCCGACGAGAACGACCCGATCCACCTGTTCGAGGCCCAGCTCACCAAGGCGGGCGTGCTGACCGACGAGATCCGCGACGAGATCGCCGCCGCGGTCAAGGCCGAGGTCACCGAGGCCGCCGACTTCGCCGAGAACAGCCCCAAGCCCGACGTCTCCACCCTCTTCGACTACACGTACGCCACCCCGGTTCCCAACGAGTCGCGGCGCATGCCCGCCGACCCGGTGTTCGCGGAGTAGAGAAGGAACCAGCACATGTCTGTGATCACTTACCGCCAGGCTCTGCGGGACACCCTTCGCGCCGAGATGCTCCGTGACGAGAACGTCTTCGTCTTGGGCGAGGAGATCGGCGTCTTCGAGGGCTCCTACAAGATCACCGAGGGCCTGCTCAAGGAGTTCGGCCCCCGCCGGGTCAAGGACACCCCGATCGCCGAGGAGGGTTTCGTCGGCGCCGCCATCGGCGCGGCCATGCTGGGCCTGCGCCCGGTCGTCGAGCTCATGACGATCAACTTCTCGCTGATCGCCATCGACCAGATCATCAACCACGCCGCCAAGATCTACGGGATGTTCGGCGGCCAGACCAGCGTGCCCATGGTCATCCGCACCCCCGGTGGCGGCGGCCAGCAGCTCGGTGCGACGCACTCGCAGAACATCGAGCTGTTCTACTCCTTCATCCCGGGCCTGAAGGTGCTCGCGCCGAGCACCCCGGCGGAGGCCTCCGCGATGCTCCGCGCGGCCATCCGCGACGACGACCCGGTCCTGTTCCTGGAGAACCTGGGGCTGTACAACTCCAAGGGCGAGGTGCCCGAGGACTACGCCGAGGCCGACAACGACGACGTCGCCCCGATCGGCCGTGCCGCGGTCACCCGCGAGGGCACCGACATCACGCTCATCGGCTACTCCCGCATGGCGATGGTGGCCAGCCAGGTCGCCGAGAAGCTGGCGCGGGAGGACATCAGCGTCGAGGTGGTCGACCTGCGCAGCCTGCGCCCGCTGGACCGCCAGACGTTCGTGGACTCGGTGAAGAAGACCGGCGCCGCGGTGATCTGCGAGGACGACTGGCTGACCTACGGGATCGGCGCGGAGATCGCCGCGTCCATCCAGGAGGGCGCCTTCGACTACCTGGACGCCCCGGTCCGACGCGTGGCCATGGCGGAGGTGCCGATGCCCTACGCCAAGCCGCTGGAGACGGCGGCCCTGCCCTCCGTCGAGTCGATCAGCACCGCCATCAAGGAGACCCTGAGCGCCGTCGGCAAGCGGGTCGGGTAGAGGAGTTTTTCCAGTCATGAGCGAAATCCACATGCCACGCCTCTCCGACACCATGGAGGAAGGCGTCATCAGCACCTGGGTCAAGAAGGTGGGCGACAAGGTCGCCTCCGGTGACGTCCTGGTCGAGATCGAGACCGACAAGGCCGTCATGGAGTACGAGGCCTACGAGGACGGCTTCCTGGTGAAGCAGTCCGTGGCCGAGGGTGACACGGTGCCGATCGGCGAGGTCATCGGTGTGATCGGGGACAGCCCCGACGCCGTGCCCGAGGAGTCCGCTCCGGCCGCCCCGGCCCCCGCCGAGCGGGAGGAGAAGGCCGAGGAGAAGAAGGGGGCCGAGGCCCCGGCCCCCGCCGCCGAGCCCGCCGCCCCGGCCGCCCCGTCGGTCGACGGTGAGCGTCCGCGCACCTCCCCGCTGGCCCGTCGGCTGGCCAAGGAGTACGGCCTGGACATCACCAGGATCAAGGGCTCCGGTCCCAAGGGCCGAATCGTGCGCGCCGACATCGAGGCCGCCGCCAAGGCCGGTGTCCCCGAGGCTCCGGCCGCCGCTCCCGCCGCGGCCGCCCCGGCCGCCGCGCCGCAGGCCCCGGCCTTCGACGACGGCCGCGCCTCCGAGGAGCTCAAGGTCAGCAACATGCGCAAGGTGATCGCGCGCCGCCTGACCGAGAGCAAGCAGCAGGTGCCGCACTTCTACCTGCGCCGCACGATCGACGCCGAGGCCCTCAAGGCCTTCCGCGCGCAGATCAACGAGCAGCTGGCGAGCACGGGCGTGAAGGTCAGCTTCAACGACCTCATCGTCAAGGCGTGCGCGACCGCGCTGAAGCTGCACCCGGCCGTGAACACCTCCTGGGTGGACGACACGCTGCTCCAGCACCACCGGGTCAACGTCGGCGTGGCCGTGGCCGTGGAGGCGGGCCTGGTGGTCCCGGTCCTGCACGACACGGACAAGGCGACGCTGTCGGAGATCTCCACCCGCACGCGTGAACTGGCGGGCAAGGCACGCGACAACAAGCTCAAGCCGCAGGAGATGAGCGGCGGCACGTTCAGCGTGTCCAACCTGGGCATGTTCGGCGTGGACAGCTTCGCCGCCGTGATCAACCCGCCGGAGGCGGCGATCCTCGCGGTCGGCGCGATGCGGCAGGAGGCCGTGGTCGTCGACGGCGAGGTCGCCGTGCGCAACCGCATCGCCCTGGAGTTGTCGGTGGACCACCGCGCGGTGGACGGCGCCGTGGGCGCGGCCTTCCTCAAGGACCTCGCGGAGATCCTGGAAGAGCCCATGCGGATCATCCTGTAACGCTCCACGAGCGCCGCGCGTTCGCGGGCGCCCCGGCCGGATCCCCGGCCGGGGCGTTCGTCGTTCAGTCCGCCTGCCCGCCCGGCCACTCGTGGGCGAGCACCGACCAGATCTCCGTGTCCTGCCGCACACCCCGGTACAGGCTGTCCTCGCGCAGGACGCCGTCACGGCTCATCCCGAGGCGCTTGGCGACGTTGATGCTCGGGAGGTTCTCGGAGGAGACGTGCCACTCCACGCGGTGCATCCCGCGTTCCCGGAA
Source organism: Nocardiopsis sp. NPDC049922 (assembly GCF_040660275.1). Lineage (NCBI taxonomy): Bacteria > Bacillati > Actinomycetota > Actinomycetes > Streptosporangiales > Nocardiopsidaceae > Nocardiopsis > Nocardiopsis sp. NPDC049922. Next base: position 157,929 of record NZ_JBFAME010000012.1, read on the forward strand.
CGCCCAGTCGATGATGACCCTGGTCGCGCGGGTGACCAGCCCGCGCCCGACCGCGGCCGGTTCCAGCCAGCAGCCCGCCTCGCAGGTGCCCGAGGCGGCGTCGAAGACCCGGAACAGGACACCGCCGACGAGGAGCCCGTCCTCCCAGATGCCGTACAGCCGCCCGGTGTCGGCGGCCGCCTTGTCGGCGTAGGTCCGGAGCCAGGCCCGCGCGGAGTCGAGGTCGGGGACGATGTCCGGGAGGCCGACGTGTCGGCCGACGTGCTCGCGACCGCGGTCCATGTGAGCGAGGAACTCCTCGGCCCGCCAGGGTTCCAGTGGCCGGAGTTCGGCCGATCCGCCCAGGGAGATCGCGAACATACCCATTCCTCACGTTCGGCGTGCGTGTCCACCGGATCCTCGCACACGCGACCGCCGTCGTCGTCCACAGCCTGTGGACGACGGCGGCGGCCTCCGGACCGTCGGGTCCGGCCGGAACGGGGCGGGGTCAGGCGTGACCGAGGCCGTTCTGGTCGTTGGAGACGTCGCTGTGCTGACCGACGCTGGGGGGAGCGGAGTGGCGGGAGCGGTTCTTGGCGATGCCGAGAATCCGGTTCAGGTGGCCCTTGCGACCGACGACGAACCAGGCCACGGGACCGAACAGCGGGTACGAGATCTCGAAGATGATCCACAGGAGCTTGCCCCCGCCGGTCGTGTCCTTGTGGACCAGCGTGGAGACGACCGCGGCCACCAACAGAACCAACAGCGCCAGGCCGAGGGCGAGGACGATGACCCCCGTGATCCCGGCCGCCAGCGTGGCGACGGGATCGGTGGTGTCGGCGAGGTACGTGAACATGACTCTCCCCATATGCGGTGCTGCCACTACGAGGTAGAGTAATAACAGATCGTGTTCACTCCCTGACATTCCGTTGCTTTCGGGCGTTTCCCGTGCACGCGGCGTCGTTCCGAATCCACGGTCTTGGGTCGGCCGTAACCGACTACTTTCAGGTAGCGCCCCCCACCTGCGCTTTCCACTGCTTTACTGGGCACATGGGCGAGCTTCGGCGAACTGGCAGGTCCACCCCCTCCACCCGGCCCGACGCGGGCCCCCACCCACCCGTCCGCCCCACCGCTCCCCCGTGGGAGCCCAGAGCGGACGCGGCCACGGAGGGCCCGGCGACCGTGGTCGAGTGACCGTGGTCAGGCAGCCCCGGTACCTCTGGCTGGCCGAACAGCTCCGCGAACCGATCCTGCGCGGCGAGATGTCCCCCGGCACCAGGTTGCCCTCCCGAACCCGGCTGGCACGCGCCTACCGCGTCAGCGAACAGATCTCCCGCACCGCGCTCCGCCTCCTGGTCACCGAGGGCCTGGTCGAGGCCAGACCGGGCTCCGGCTACTTCGTCCGCGACGTCCCCGAGGTGTTCCGGCTGTGCCGCACGGACGCCTCCTCCGGTTCGGGGCTCGGTCGGCTCAGCCGCGAGCGGTTCGGCACCGAACAGGAGCCCTGCGCGTCCCCCCTGAGTTCCCGCCTGCGCCTGCGCGACGGGGACCCGGTGTACCGGACGACCCAGCGGGGCCTCTCCGCGCGGGTGCCCATCGCCCTCCACATCTCCTGGGAGTCCGCCGCCCTCACGGCGGGCACGCTGCGCACCCCCTTCGACGCCGCGGCCGACCTCGGCCTGCTCGACCGGCTCAGCACCGCGGGCCACCCCGTCGACCGGGTGGTCGAGGAGGTGTGCGTACGGTCCCTGCGCGACTCGGAGGCCACCCTCCTCGGGGCCGCTCCGGGCATGTCGGTACTCGTCGTGGAGCGCACGCACTACAGCGGCGGCCGTCCCGTGGAGACCTCCGACCTCATCGGCGCGGCGGAGCAGTGTCGACTGCTCTACAAACTGTCCCTCGCCCGTCCGCGCCGCTCCGGCGATCCGCGCGGACGGGCCTGACCCACGCGAGACGGCGGTGGCCCGTCTCCCGTGCACGGGAGACGCTCAGCTGCGTCCGCAGCCGCAGCGCCGGGTTGAGCGCCGAGGCCGGGGACTGCGGG
>NZ_JBFAME010000013.1:0-158613 GCF_040660275.1 Nocardiopsis sp. NPDC049922
CAGCGTGAGTGGTTGGAGGGGGGTGTCCGGGAGGAGTTGTTGGCGTATTGGAGGGAGCGTCTTTCGGGTGCTCCGCCGGTGTTGGAGTTGCCGACCGACCGACCCCGCCCCGCCGTGCAGTCACATCTTGGCGCCCACGAGGCGACGGTCGTTCCGGGAGAGGTTCTCGAAGGGCTCCACAAGTTGTGTGAGCGCGAGGAGGTGACCGTTTTCATGGTCCTGCTCGCGGCGTTCAAGGTGTTGTTGGCGCGTTACAGCGGTCAGTCGGACGTGGTGGTGGGTACGCCGGTGGCGAACCGGAACCGGGTCGAGGTTGAGCCGTTGATCGGTTTCTTCGTCAACACGTTGGTGTTCCGGACGGATGTGGGCGGTGATCCGACGGTCGTCGAGCTTCTGGACCGGGTGCGTGAGACCGCTCTGGGGGCCTACGCCAACCAGGACCTGCCCTATTCGGAACTCGTCAAGGCGCTGCGGCCGGAACGCGATCTCAGCCGGTCGCCGGTCGTTCAGGTGATGTTCGCGCTGGCCAATACCCCCGACACCGAGCCGGAGCTGGTAGGGCTGACCGCCGAGCCCCTCGACGTCGAACAGGGAGCGGCCCGGTTCGATCTGTCGCTGCTGGTCAAGGAACGCGACGACGACGTCTCCGTCGCTTTGGAGTACTGCACCGACCTGTTCGAGCCTGCCACCGCGTGTCGGATCCTTGAGGACTATCGCCGGATCGTCACGGAGATGGTCAACAACCCGGACACCCCGATCTCCCGTCTGAGTGGAAGCTCCCGATGAACGCGTGCCTGCACACCCTGTTTGAGCGGCAGGCCGACCGGACTCCGGAGGCTGTGGCCGTCGTCGCGGGGGATGACACCCTGACCTACCAGGACCTGGAGCGGGAGGCCAACCGTCTGGCCCGGTTCCTTACCCGGCACGGGGTCGGCCCCGACACCGTGGTCGGCCTGTGCCTGGAGCGGTCGACCGAGCTCGTGGTGGGCATGCTTGGCATTCTCAAGGCGGGTGGGGCCCACCTCCCCATCGACCCAGAGATGACGCCGGTGGAACGGGTCAACCTCATGCTCGCCGACGCCGGTGCCCGACTCGTCCTGACACGTCAGCGTCACGCAGACGGGCTCACCGCGCCGAAGGTCCTGTGCTTCGACAGCGACCGGCACAGCATCGACGGCGAACCGATCGACCGTCGGAACGCGGAGGTCGTGCCGGGGTCCCTGGCCTACGTGATCTACACCTCCGGATCCAGCGGGGCACCCAAGGGCGTGATGGTTGAGCATCGATCCATCGTCAACCAGGTCACATGGTTGACCTCCACGGTGCTGCGCGGCGGACCGGTGCGTTTCCTGCAAGCGATTTCTATCGGCTTCGACGCGGCCACGGAGGACTTCTACGCACCGCTGACCACCGGGGGCACGGTCATCATGGCGCCGCCCGACTTCACCTCCAACGGCCGGTGTCTTCGGGAGCTGCTGGTCGCACAGCGGGTCGACGCGGTCGCCTTCACCCCTCCCGTGTTGTCCGCGCTCCTCGCGGAGGGGGTCTTCGACGGCACCCGGATCCGGTGGATGCTCTGTGGAGGGGACGTCTTGCGCGACGACCTCGTCGACCGGTGCAGGGCGGTTCTCCCCGAGGTCGAGATCCACAACGTCTACGGGCCTACGGAGACCACGGTCAACGCGACATCCTTCGCTCTCGGCCGGGCTCGCCCCTCGGCGACAGTGCCCATCGGGGGGCCGATTCGGAACGTCCGCACGTACGTCGTGGACGAGACCATGGAGCTGGTGCCACCCGGCGGACAGGGAGAACTCTTGATCGGCGGGGCCGGGGTCGCTCGCGGGTACATGGGATGCCCCGGGCTCACCGCCGACCGCTTCCTCCCGGATCCGTTCAGTGGAGAGTGGGGGGCCCGCCTGTACCGGACGGGCGACATGGTCCGCCGGGGTGAGGCCGGTGTCCTGGAGTTCGTGGGACGGATCGACCGGCAGGTGAAGATTCGGGGATTGCGGGTCGAGCCAGGCGAGGTGGAGGATGCCCTGACTCGTCTGCCCGGCATCACCGAGGCCGCGGTCATCGCGCATCGGGAGCGCCTGGTCGCCTATATCACCTCGGACGGGCTGCGGATGCCGCCTGAGGAGGTTCGGGGCGCGCTCGCGAACCGGTTGCCCGATCACATGCTGCCCGCGACCGTCGTGGAGGTGGACGCCCTGCCGCGGATCGAGGGGATCGGCAAGATCGACTATCGAGCCCTCCCCGACCTCGACGGAGCAACGCTCACCACGGGAACGGCTCCCCGGGACCGGGTCGAGGCCGAAATCGTGGCGCTGGTCGCCGAGGTCCTCCAGGTACCGGACGTCGGTGTCGACGACGGGTTCCTCGATCTCGGCGGTCACTCACTCCTGGCGATGCGCCTGGCCGCGTGCATCCGTGACACCTTCGGTGTCGAGACCACAGCCCGTACGATCCTTCGACACTCCCGTATCGCCGACCTGGCGGCCGTGGTGCGCGCGGGCGGTGACAACCCCGCGGTGGCGTCCGTTCCCCCCGGAGACGGCGAAGGACCAGTGCCTCTGACCTCGGCACAGGAGCGCCTATGGTTTCTCGAACAACTGCGACCTGACAGCGTCGCCTACAACCTGCCCGCCGTCGTCCAACTCCGGGGGCCACTGGACGTCGCGGCCCTGCGGGCCGCCCTGTCCGGGGTCGTCGCGCGGCACGAGGTGCTGCGGACCGTCTTCACCACCAACGAGGGAGCTCCGTACCAGGAGGTGCGGGATACGGTCGAGGTTCCGCTTCCCGTCACGAACGTTCGGGGCCTCGACGCCGACGGATTGCGTCGACGGGTGGACGCGATGGTCCGCGTTCCGTTCGACCTGGCCCGAGGGCCATTGCTACGTGCTGAGCTGCTGCGTGTGGACGCCGACGAACACATCCTGGTGTTCGTCGTCCATCACATCGTCTTCGACAGCTGGTCACTGCGGATTCTCGTCGAGGAACTCGCGGCCTTGTACGACGACGCCGACGCGCCTTCGCCCCGCCTTCGGATCCAATGCGCTGACCACGCCATCTGGGAACGAAGGCGGCTGGATTCCGGAGCCCTCGGACAAGAGGTCGGATACTGGCGTGATCGCCTGGCGGAGGCACCTCCGCTGCTCCTGCTCCCGACGGATCGGCCGCGCCCCCCCATCCAGTCCTTCCGCGGGGGCAACGAGGACATCACCCTGTCCGACGACCTGATGGCCCGACTGAGAGAGCTCTGCCACGGACAGGGGCTCACCCTCTTCATGGTCCTGCTCGCCGGGTTCCACTTGCTGTTGTCCCGCTACACCGGCCAGACCGACGTGGTCGTCGGAACCCCGGTCTCCCAACGCACCCGTACCGAGCTGGAACCGCTCATCGGATTCTTCGTCAACACACTGGCGCTCAGAGCCGATCTGTCCGGCGACCCGACGGTGCGCGAGTTCCTGGACCGGGTCAGGGAGTGGTCCCTGGACGACTACACACATCAGGACCTCCCCTTCGACCGGCTCGTGGAGGATCTGCAACCGGAACGTGACCTGAGCCACACACCCCTGTTCCAGTCGATGTTCGCCTTCGAGAGCCTGCCCGCCCCCTCGGCACGGGGCGGAGGGATCACCTTCGATAGCGTCAACTTCCCCGTGGACACCGCCAGGTTCGACCTGACCCTCGACCTGAAGGAGAAGGACGGTCAGGTTCGCGGGGTCCTGAACTACTGCACTGACCTGTTCGACGCGGCGACGATACGCCGGATGGCCGGGCACTACCTGCGTCTCCTCGACGCGATGACCACCGGGCTCGACACCCCCTTGTCCGGCCTGGACATGCTTTCGCCCACCGAGCGCGAACAGCTCCTGGTGACCGGGAATGGCGAGGGTCTGGACTGGCCGGAGAACACCTGTGTGCACGAGCTCTTCGAGCAGCAGGTCGACCGGACACCCGACAACGTTGCGGTGGTGTGCGGCCCACGGTCGCTGACCTTCCGCGAGCTGGAAGAGCAGGCGAACCGCCTCGCCTGGTGGCTTGTCGAGCGGGGGGCGGGCCCCGAGACCGTGGTCGCGCTCTGTCTCGACAGGTCGGTGGACCTGCTCGTGGGGATCCTCGGCGCACTCAAGGCGGGCGCCGCCTACCTGCCACTCGACCCGGAGCAGCCGATCACACGGCTCGGCTTCATGCTGGAGGACGCCGGCGCCGTCGCGGTTGTGACCCAGTACCGCCATGCCGGGCGTCTGCCCGAGGCACTGCCCGCGGTCTGTCTGGACGACGGACCGGCCGATCCCCTCGGGGCGTATTCGACGGAACGTCCCGGCCGACGGTGCACCGTCGACGGTCTGCTCTACGTGATCTACACTTCTGGGTCCACCGGCACGCCCAAGGGCGTCGCGATGGCGCACCGCCCGATCACCCGCATGTTCTTCGCGCTGGGACGGTTGCTGGGCCGGGACCTCGAACCGCCGCGCCGGGTCACGCTGAACGCACCGGTCTTCTTCGACGGATCCGTGCAGCAGTTCGGCTGGATGTTCCGTGGCGCCACTTTGGTCGTCGTCCCCGACGAGGTCCGTCAGGATCCCGACCGCTTCGTCGATCTCCTGGCGGACGAGGACATCGACATTCTCGACTGCACCCCCTCGCACGCGGAGCTGCTCGTCTACGCCGACGCTTTCGCCCGGGTGCCACGTGCGCTGCGAGTGATTGTGGCCGGCGAGGCGATCTCGGACGACCTGTGGCGAAAACTGAGCACCGGGCCTTGGCGCACCTTCAACGTCTATGGGCCCACCGAGACCAACAACGCCACGGGTCGCCTGATCACCTCCGACACGTCGCCCACCATCGGCCGTCCGCTCCCCGGTTACCAGGTGTACGTGGTGGACGAGGCGCTGCGTCCGGTTCCCATGGGGGTGCCCGGTGAGCTGCTGGTCGGTGAGTCGGCGCTCGCCCGGGGCTATCTCGGCCGTCCTCAGCAGACCGCTGACAGGTTCGTCCCGGACTCACTGAGCGGTCGTGTCGGCGAACGCCTGTACCGCACCGGTGACCAGGTGCGCCTCCGGCCCGACGGAGAACTGGCCTTCCTGGGGCGCAGCGACCACCAGGTCAAGATTCGCGGCTTCCGTATCGAGCTCAGTGAGGTGCAGGCGGCCCTGACGGACATCCCCGGCATCGCCGGTTGCGCGGCTGTCGTCCGTGAGGACACCCCTGGCGACAGGCGGCTCGTGTGTTACTTCACGGCGGAGAACGGCGGCGCGGCGGTCGACGACATCCTGCTCAACCTGCGGAACTGGCTTCCCGAGTACATGATCCCCGCCGCCCTCGTCGAACTCGACGCGCTGCCGCTGACCGCGAACGGAAAGATCGACACCCGTGCGCTGCCCGCGCCATCCAGCCGGGGGGTCGAACCGGATGGCGCAACGCCGCCCATCGACGCCGTCGAGGAGTTGCTCGTCGAGATCTGGTCGGAGGTGCTCGGGACACGGGTGGGTGTCACTGACAGCTTCTTCGCTCTGGGGGGACACTCCCTTCTCGCCGCCAGGCTGCTGGTACGCATCAACAAGCTCCTCGCCGTCTCCCTGCCGCTGCGGACCCTTTACCTCGACCCCGCGCCACGCGGCGTTGCGGCCGCGTTGGCGAAGCTCGCCCCGCGGCGTTACCTGGACGAGCGTGCTGGGGCGGCGCTGGAGTTCCTCCGGATGACCGACGACGAAGTGCGACGCATGTTGACGCATGAGAGGACGAACTGATGTACCGCACGATGCTGAAATCCAAGATCCATCGGGCAGTGGTCACCCAATGCGACCTGCACTACGTGGGTTCGCTCACCATCGATGCCGATCTCATGGAGGAAGCCGACCTTCTTCCGGGCGAACTGGTCCACGTGGTGGACATCGACAACGGCAGCCGCCTGGAGACCTATGTCATCGAGGGGCCCCGCGGTAGCGGGATCATCGGCGTCAACGGCGCGGCGGCCCGGCTGGTCCAGAAGGGCGACCTGGTGATCATCATCGGCTACGCCACCGTGGATGACGCCCAAGCCCGGGAGCTGGAGCCGAGGGTCGTCTTCGTGGACGGCGAGAACCGGATCGTCGACCTGGACTCCGCGTTGTCCGGAGCACCTGAGGGTTCCGGCCTGGTGCCCGGGAACGTCGTGGAGACCGGGTGATCTCATGGAGTTGGCGGTACGCCTGGCACAACAGCGGTGACCCGTGGATTCTTCGCGTGCGCGAGTGGGCCGACACCGCCGCCTCGTTCCGTCCACGTGTGACGTATTCGGTCCCGGTGACCGGTGACCCGGTACTCGCCTACGGAGGGCTGTCGGAAGGGCTCACCTATGTGCTGCCGTTCCTCGAACAGCGCCGGGGGCTGCCCTCACGGCGTTACGAGCACCACACCTCCTGGGCCGAGTTGACCCGTGGATCGGCCGCCCCCGGGGCGGACATCCTCGCCGTCGGCTATCCGGGGCCACGGGTTCCCGTTGTGCCCCCCAGCCACGCTCTGCTGCTGCCGTTCCGGGTCTCGCTGACGGTGGAGGTGGGATCCGACCCCGCGGAGGTGCTCCGCAGGGTCTCCCGCAAAGCCCGCCAACAGCACAACCGGGAGCTCCGGTCCCGGGCACGCAGTCTCGAGGTCACCGCCGAGGACGCCGATTTCGACGGATTCTACGACAACATGCACCAGCCGACGATGGACCGCCGACACGGTGAGGCCGCGCGATCCGAACCCAGGGAGAGCGCTCGGGCCTGCATCCTCCGGCGGGGTCGGTTGTTCTTCCTGTGTGAGTCGGGTCGACGGGTGGCCGGGATGCTTTGCCGACTGGAGGGACGCACCCTGACCGTTCGGCTCGCGGGGGTTGACGGCGGGGACGAGAACGCCTACCAGTCCGGCACGTACATGGCGCTCTTCATCATGATCCTCCAGTGGGCCGCTGAGCACCGCTTCACCCGGGTGGATCTGTCCGGCGGCGAGCCGTTCCTCAGCAAGGGGACGTTCCAGTTCAAACGCAAGATGCATCCGGAGGTCACGCTTCCGGCCAACCATTTCCGCGACAAGCGGTTGCTCCTGCGGGTGTGTCGTGACAACGACGCAGTCCGCGACTTCCTCGTGGCCAACCCCGTCCTGGCGTTCACCGAGAACGGCGACCTCGAAGCCGTCTATTTCCATGACGTGGACCGCTCACCACGGCTCGACCTGCGTTGGCGGAGTCCCGGCGTGGAACGGTATCGGCTTGTCGATCTGGACGGCTTCCTCGCGGGGCTGCCTGCGGGGCCAGTGACTCCTCCATCGCGCTGGAAGACCGTCATTCAGACCAACGATTTTCACGAAGGGGGTCCGTGATGTGTGGCATCACCGGCTGGATCGACTTTTCCCGAGACCTCGAACTCGAACGCCCTACGGTGGAGGCCATGACCAGGTCACTGCACCGGCGCGGTCCGGACGCGGAGGGCATCTGGCTCAGCTCACACGTCGCCCTCGGGCACCGCCGCCTCGCGGTCGTCGACCCTGAGGGGGGAGCACAGCCCATGCGGGCCCGCAGACGTGGCCTGGACGCGCCGGTCGTCCTGACCTACAGCGGTGAGCTTTACAACTTCCGCGAGTTGCGCACCCAGTTGGCCGGGTTAGGCCACCACTTCCACACCTCGTCGGACACCGAGGTCGTCCTGCACGCCTATCTGGAGTGGGGGGCGGCGTTCGTTGACCGGCTCTCGGGGATGTACGCCTTCGCCATCTGGGACGCCTGGCGTGAGGAACTGCTCCTCGTACGGGACAGACTTGGGATCAAACCGCTGTATTACCACCCCTACTCCGAAGGGCTGCTGTTCGGCTCGGAGCCCAAGGCGATCCTGGCGAACCCGTTGTTCACGGCGCGGACCAGTGAGCGGAAACTGCCGATTCTGTTCAACCCGCGCCTGGCCATGCCGTGGGAGACGCCCTTCACGGGCATGAGGCAGGTGCAGCCCGGTCACCTGGTACGGATCGACCGCTCGGGCGTCCATGAGACGCCGTACTGGCGGCTGGTCAGTCGGGAGCACCACGACGACCACGCCACGACTGTGCGGAGAGTCCGGGAGATCCTCGAAGACACCGTGGTGCACCAACTCGTCGCGGACGTGCCGTTGTGCACACTGCTGTCGGGCGGGCTGGACTCCAGTGCCATCACCGCGCTCGCCTCGATCCACCGGCCGGAGGGGCTGCGCTCCTACTCCGTCGACTTCGAGGGCGCTGACGCCGACTTCCGCGGAACCACGCTGCGCCCGGAGCGCGACACCCCCTTCGCTCTCGCGGCCGCTCGCCACCTGGGCGTCGATCACACGCAGGTCATCCTCGATCCGGCCGCACTCGCCGAGATCGTCCCAACCACGCTGGCCGCGCGCGACATGCCGAGCCTCGGCCAGTTCGACACCTCCATGTACCTGCTCTTCCAGCGGATCCGCGAGCGGTCGACGGTGGCGCTGTCCGGGGAGGCCGGAGACGAGGTGTTCGGCGGCTACCCCTGGTTCTTCGATCACGCGACGGTCTTCGGAGACACCTTTCCCTGGCTCGGCAACGCACCGAGGCTGACCGACTGCCTGGCCCCCGACGTCAGGGCGCGTGTCCGCCCGGAGGAGGACGAGAAGGACCGCTACCTCACCCTGAAGGCGCGTGTACCCCGCCTGACGGGTGAGACCGGCCTGCAAGCCCGCATGCGTGAGGTGCTCTACCTGAGCATGCAGGGACCTCTGCTGTACCTGCTCGACCGCAAGGACCGGATGAGTATGGCCCTGGGACTGGAGGTCCGGGTTCCGTTCTGCGATCACACGTTGGTGGAGTACATGTGGAACGTCCCGTGGAAGATGAAGGTCGCGGACGGGCGGGAGAAGAGTCTCCTGCGCTCCGCTGTCGGTGACCTGCTGCCGCGCCAACTCCTGAACCGAAGGAAGAGTGGTTACCCGGCGACCTTCTCCTCCGCGCACGCGCGGGCAGTACGCGGGGCCCTGGACACGCTCCTGAAGAACGGCTCCTCCCCACTCGACGGCTTGCTCGACCGTGACAGGGTCCGGGAGTTCGCGGACGGTCGGACGGAGATGATGACCATGGCCGACAACCTCCACCTCCTCCTGCCGCTCATCGAGGTCGACCGCTGGCTCCGTACCTACGACGTCACGCTCACCGCTTGACAACCTCTCCTGGAAACTGGGGTGACATGCAGGACAAGGTCCTCGGAGCGGATCATCCGCCACTGAGTCGGCAGGGCGACTTCCTGAAGATCTGGGGCGGTCAGTCCGTGGCGTTGATCGGCTTCGAGATCAGTGAGATGGCGTTGCCGCTGATGGCGATCCTGGTCCTTCAGGCCAGCGCCGCCGATCTCGGGATGGTCAATGCCGCCCGCTGGTTACCGTTCGTCCTGCTGGCCTTGTGGGCCGGAGCCTGGGTGGAACGGCGCCGTCGTATCCCCATCATGATCGTGACGGACCTGCTGCGAGCGGTGCTGCTGGTCGGTACGGTGGCGCTGGCCGTGACTGGGCTGCTGACCCTGCCCGCGCTGGTTGGTGTCGTGTTCCTGCTCGGCGTGATGACCGTGCTCTTCGACATCTCCTCTCCCACGGTGCTGGTCAGCGCCGTTCCCCGGGAACAGCTCGTGAGGGCCAACGGCTGGCTCCAGGCATCCGGTTCGGTCGCCCAGGTGGGCGGTCCGGGGCTGGGCGGGTTACTCGTCCAGTGGGTGACAGCCCCCCTCACCCTGCTCGTGCAGGCCGTCGCCTTCCTCGTCTCAGCGGTCTGCCTGTCCACCACGCGAATCGACGAGCGGATCGACACCGCTCCCGACCGGAGGTTCGGCAGTCTCGGCGCTGTCCGAGAGGGTCTAGCGGTGTCGTTCCGTGACCCGCTGCTGCGGTCACTGGTCGGCATCGGGGCTCTGTTCAACATGTTCAGCCAGTGGGTGGTGGCGATGCTGCCGCTGTTCGCCGTTCGGGACCTGGGTTTCAGCGCTGGCCTCATGGGAGGGGTCGTGTCGGCGGCCGCGGCCGGAGGGGTGCTGGGCTCGGTCACGGTGGCCAGGTTGAGTGACCGGCTCGGTCCCGGCCGGGTCATCGTCCTGTCCACGGTGGTCGCGTCGGTTCCGTTCGTGCTGGTCGGGTTCACCCCGGAGCGGACCGCAGTGGCCGTGCCCTGGCTGATCACAGCCTTTGCGGTCGCCGGGTACGGCTGGACCATCGGCGGCATCCTGATGACCAGTGTCCGGCAGGCCCACACGCCTAGAGAGGTCTTGGCCAGGGTGAACGCGACCTACCGCTTTCTGGGATCAGGACTGGTCGCGGTGGGAGTGTTCACGGGTGGCCTGCTCGGTGAGGTGGTCGGACTGCGCGCCACCATTCTCATTGGGGCCGTCGGTTCGATGAGTGCTTTCGTGTTGTGTGTCTTGTCGCCGCTGCGGCGGCTGCGGGAGATGCCCACCCATGGATAGGAAAGGGAAAATGACCGGTACGTTCGCCTTGGAGGCGGAACTTTACGATGAACTCCCCTTCCGCAAGGCCCAACCCGACGTGTCCTTCTACCTTGGGCTCGCCGAGCAGACCGGTGGTCCGGTCCTCGATCTGGCCTGCGGGACCGGCAGGGTCACCCTGCCTTGCGCCCGTGCGACGGGCGAGGCCGTCGGAGTCGACCTCTCACCCGAGATGTTGGAACGAGGGTGGGACAAAAGCCGGTCCGAGGGCTTGGAGGACGCGGTGACGCTCCTCCAGGGCGACATGTGCACTGTCCGGTTCGACCGGACCTTCCCCCTCGTCATCATGGCCGGACAGCCGCTGTTCTTCCTGGACACCGATGAGCGGCTGCGGGCGGCGCTACGGACGGTCCGGGCACACCTTGCTCCCGGCGGCCGATGGGCGACAAGTGTCCCGGTGCTCAGACACGAGGCGATGGCCGAGATGCAGAACAGGCTGAGGTTCGTCGGCGAGGTCCGTCACCCGCGTACCGGCCAGCGGGTGGCCATCTGGGACTACACCTCCGTTACCGAGGTGACGCAGGTGGCCACGCGTAGGAGGATCACCGAGATCCTTGACGAGGACGGGTTGGTCCTCGAACGGCGGCACTCCTCGCAGACGCTGTACTACCGCCACCCGGCGGAGCTGCAACGGTTCGTCCGCGAATCGGGCCTGTGCCTGGAACACGTCTACGGAACGTATGACGGCCGACCTTTCGGCCCCACGTCCGACCAGCTCATCCTGGTTGCGAGAGCTGAGGGTTGAGGAACCGCCGTTTCGGCTATTCAGGGAGGGGTGATGAAACGGAACGAGGAGGCGACCGTTGTCGCCTTCCCTGCGGGAGGTGGCGGTGCCGGGGTGTTCGCCGCGCTCCGGAAGGCAATACCCGCCGGCATCGGTCTGGCGGTTCCCGACTTGCCGGGGCGGGGGCGTAGGACACGTGCGCCCGCGGGCCTGACCGTGGCGGATTTGGCCGCTGAGATCACCGCAGAGCTGGAGCCGAGGATCGCCTCCCGGCCCTACGTCGTCTTCGCGACCTGCTTCGGCACCATCATTGGCCTGGAACTGGTTTGGCAGATCCTCGAACGCGGCTTGCCGGGGCCGCGTGCACTCGTCGTCTCGGGACGGCGCCCTCCTGACACCGCTCCCTCCTTCGAACCCTTGGGAACCAGGACTGACGAGGAGATCCTCGACCGTCTCGGGGCCAGTTGGCCACCGGGAACGGACGTGCGAGAGTTGCCTACTCCGATCAGGACTCTCATGATCCGCCAGATCCGCCGGGATAACGAGCTCGGTCTCGGCTACGTCCACAGTCCCCGAGGTCCGCTTCCCCTGCCGATCAGCGCCCTGCACGGGATCGAAGACCCGGAGTTGGATGTGGAGGATATGGAGTACTGGCGCAGTCATACTAAGTCGTCATTTCGGGTTGGCCTCGTCCCGGGCGGGCACTACTTCTATCTGACCAACCCCGACGAACTGGCCGAGGAGCTTACCGGGTTCCTGCACTGACCGTCTTCCCTCATGTTGTTCTTGGGTGCCACCTAACACAAGGACCGCATCCAGCACTGGGTCGCCTTTCAAGTGGTGCGTCACTCGGCGATGTGGGAGTGGTGGAGGCCTTCGCGACGTAGTAGGATGCCGCGTTTGGTGCCACTTGTGCAGGCGTCGTCTGCGGTGACGATGTCCAGCTTGTAGGCGGTGGTGAAGGTGCGGCGTTTGGGTTTGACTGCGGGGTTGGTGTTCTTACTGGTCATGTGGATGCTCCTATTCTCCTTTGCCTGTCTAGTCAGACAGACGTGGATGTTTCACCCGAGACCGGAAGAGAGGGAATCTGGAGGCTCGCGAGCGCCTTCGGTCATGTAGGCCCTTCACGAAGAAGGTGAGGATTGACTTGGCGCTCGCGCTGTGGCAGTCCACCCACCGGGACTTCATGAACGAGCTCATGGAGGCGCACCGCCGTTCTCAAGAGGACGTTAACGCCTACTTCAAAGCGCAGCGGTTGAAGCAAATCGAGTACGCAATCCGGCCACGGCTGGCCGAAGCGGTGATCTGATCACCAGCGAGGGATTCTTGAACTCGATCGTTTCACCTGCAGCGGATGCTGGCCCACCACGCGAAACGGACCCGTGAGCGTTCCGCAGTCGGTCTCGCGCAGGACAGCGAGCCCTGTGCGAGACCGCTTGATCTACAGGTCGCTAGTAGGAAAGTTAAACTTTCCGGCCCTTAGAGTCATCCTGGAACCGTGCCCCGGAGGGAAGCCGGAGCACGACCCAAGGCTGCTGACCATGAACGAGACGAAGGCAAGACGTCGACGTGCGGTGATGCGTCGTAAGAACCAGGTCACCCTGCCCCGCGAGGTCGCCGAGGCGCTGCACATCCGTGAGGGCGACGAGGTCGAGTTCGACATCACGGAGAGCGGTCAGGTCACGCTGAGGGGTATGACGTCGGTCCCCGCCGACCAGGCGTGGTTCTGGGACCCCGAGTGGCAGCGGGGTGAGCGGGAGGCCAGCGAGCAGATCGCCGAGGGCCGGACCGAGGAGTTCGAGGACGCGGAGTCGATGTTCGATGCTCTGGAACCCGACGAGGAGCGCTGAGAGCACTGGCCACGTTCGCCACCACCCCCCGCTTCCAGGCCGACTTGCTGACCTGTGAGCAGGCGGAGCGCTTCCGGCGGGTGGTCACCACCGAGTTCGCACCCGACGTGGAGAAGGGGCAGTTTCGACCGGGCCTGCGCGTCAAGGGCGTACAGGGAGCCCCGGGGGTCTACGAAATGACCTGGGCACCTGATGGGCGCGCCACGTGGGAGTACGGCCAGGAACGGTACCCGGGTAAGCCGCATGTCATCTGGCGTCGGGTGGGCACACACGCCATCTTCAACCCCGGCCCGCCCTGAGCACACCACACAACGCACGGTGTCCCCTCCCCGGAGAGGGGACATGCGGCTGCCAGGGCGCCTCGTGAGGCAGCGATGCTCCCGCCCGAGAGGTCAGGCCGCTCTGCGGGGGATGATGTCGAAGACCGCGTCGGCGGCCTCCCGGTCGCTCTTGGGCATCACGTTCGTGTAGGTGTCGGCGGTGAACGAGTGGTGGCGGTGGCCGAGCGTCTCAGAGATGACCTTGAGGTCGGTGCCCGCGGTCAGGCCGAGACTCGCGGCGCAGTGCCGCAGGTCGTGGAGCCGGATCGGTGGCACGTCCGCTGCGGCTGTGAGCCGTGTGAAGCGGTGCCACAGGGCGTTGCGCGTCACCGGTTCGCCCCGAGGGTTGGTGAAGACGTGGCCGCTGTGCGTCCACTGCAGTCCGGCTTCCCAGCGTTCCTGTTCCTGTACCCGGTACCAGCGGCGTAGCGCGGCGACGTTCCCCTGGCCCAGGTGGAAGGTCCGGTAGCTGCGCGGTGTCTTCGTACCGCGGATGGTGATGATGCCCGGCTTGCTGAGATCGAGGTCCCGCCAGAGCAGGTTCGTCAGCTCGTTGCAGCGTGGGCCGCGCGTCATCGCCAGCTGGAACAGGGCGTAATGGCGGTCGCGGGTCTCTTGCAGGTAGTCGAGGAACTGGCCGCATTGCTCGGGGGTCCACACCATGACGGTGGCCGGTTTCCTTCCGGTTTCGCGCCAGTGGGTGACCCTGGGCTCGGTCCACACGAGTGCCGGCTCCTCGACCATCTTCGGCAGGCCGGCGTTCCAGGCCGGGTTGTGGGCTATCAGCCCGGTCTTGCATGCGTGTGTGAGTCCGGAGCTGATGATGGAATGCACTTTCCTGATGCGCTTCGCGCTCAGCGGGTACTTCCATGTCCCTTTGCGCTTTGGCGCGTCGGGGCCCGTCTTCGAAGGAGCCAGGCGCTCCGCCATGAGGGCGACCGAGGAGTTGGACTCGATGCCGTCCGCACCGAGTGCCGCGTACAGGCAGCGCAGGTGGTGGGTCGTCAGCCTGACGAGCTTCACCTGGCCCAACGTCGGTTGGACGATGTTGCGGATGACACGCTCGTAGTCAGCGAACGTCGACACGGCGAGCCGCGGACGCTGCCGGGCGAGCCAGTCGTTGAAGTGCGACTCCACCGTGATCTTGTGCGCGGAGGGGACGCCGCCGTAGCTGATACGGGAGATTTCGTGGCGGAGGGTCTCCTGGGCTTCCGCGCGTGTGCGGAACGGTCCGATCCTCACCTGTCGTCGCTTTCCGTCTGCGGTGGGAACATCGAAGCGCGCGTACCATTTCGCGTGCCCTGGCTTCTTGAACTTGGGGCATGCCTTTTTGGGGTACGGTCGCTTCGTCTCGGGGTTGCGGCACCAACACAACTGACTGATGTGGCCGTTGATGTCAACCTCCTGGGTGGGGGTTGGGAGTGACGTTTGCAGATGTTCCCCAAGATTCTCATTCGGAATCCCCGGCTTCTAATTTATGTGACTATGTGATGAATTGGCTTGCTTGTCTGTATGGTCTGTGTTGTCGGTGTTGGGGCGCCTCTTCTGCTCCGGCCTCAGGGGAATGCCTTTCCGGATGGGAGGTTGAAAGGAAGCGGTTTTGCTTTTCTGGTAATGGTGTCCTCGGGTTCGCTGTCTTTCGGGGATGTGAATCACATGGGATCTCTGCGGGGCGGCTGGGTCCTGGGCTGGGGTCGGTCCGCGTCGCACGCGCATGCCGGCCTGGGCCGAAGGCCGGCTGTCGGTCGGCGTGAGCCCCGTGCGCAGGTGGTGCTGGCGGGATCCGAGCGTGGTTGAACCGGTTGTTCTGTCTGGGGCTTCTGGAAGGATGGGTGGTCCGATCAGAGCTGCTTCGGCGGAATTCCTTCCGCTGCTTCCACGGACGGCTCCCAAGTTGACGTCGAGGTGATGGCGGAGTGGCGAAATTCAAGCAACATCGTGTTCCGCTCGGTGATTGGCGCCATGGCGCTCCGAGCGTGGTGGTCAGGAGGGTGGATTTCTCTTTTGGGAAAATCCCCCTCCATGATCCGTGTGTGTCACCGTATCTCGGTGTCGACCTGCCGTCCAAGGTGGATGGCGGTCGGGCGGATGTGATTCTGCACTGCGTGGATCACGATGTTTTCGCCGACGGTGTGACGTGGAATGGTAGCGCCTCGACCGCTGAGCGTCCTGAATCATGGTGCTCACAATGTGAGCGTATGAAGGCCGAGCACGCTCCAGTGGAAGCGGAACGGGCGGCGTCCGCCCAAGCGGAGCAAGACGCGCACGAGGCCCGGTACCCGGTCGCCAAACGCTGGGGCGAGGGTGAAGACGCGTACGCGGAGCGGCTCGCCCATGTGAAGTCGATGATCAGGAGGAACTACTCCCAGGACATCGAGGTGGCGGTTCGCGCCCTTGTCGAGCAGCCAGAGGCGACAGGGAGGGAGGTCCTGGCCGCGATGATCGATGCCCGGTACGGCACGCAGGAACGCGAGACGGTCGACGCGATCGTGGCTCGCCGTGAGCGCTTGGAGCGGAGAGGGCGGTCCGAATCGGGGCAACTCGACGCGGCGATAACTGGCTACTCAGAGTCATCGGCTCGGGCTCGTCTGGCGGCTTGGTCACGCCCGTCGGGGTGCGAAGGAGCTCTCGGGAAAGGGCGCCCTCGGCGGTGCCGAGGCTGGGGTGCTCAGGTTGGGGACTGTGTCGACGGCGGCCGGGGTGCTGCCTGCAGTCTGGCGGCGTAGCGCCTGCGACGGCGGCTCGGCAGGCACGGATGTGGTGCCTGCTGGCCCCGAGGCGACCCCTGAACATGAAGAGGCCTGGGGCTTCTCTCGCTTCCGCGATGCGAGAAGCCCCAGGCCGGAGCGCGGAGGATCGGGGATTTGAACCCCGGAAGGCGTTGCCACCTAACCGCATTAGCAGTGCGGCGCCATAGACCTGACTAGGCGAATCCTCCTGGCTGTGACAAGGGTACAGACCCCACGGGGCGTTGCGCAAAACGAGACCGGTCTCCCCCCCGGGCCCCGTCAGCCGATCGTGCGCTCGATGATCAGGTCGGCGTCGCGCCTCAGCTTCTCCACCGCGCGGGACAGCGTGCTCTTGACCGTGCCCAACGTCACGCCCATCCGCTCGGCGATCTGCGCCTCGGTGAGGTCGTCGTAGTACCGGAGCACCACCGTCGTGCGCTGCCGGTCGGGCAGTTTCTCGATCGCCCGCTCCACGACGTCGGCGAGGTCGCTGCGCCACGTCGGGTCGTCGACCCGCTGCTCGGGGATGTCGTCGGTGGGGTAGACGTCCAGGTGGCTGCGGCGCCACTCGGAGATCTGCGTGTTGACCATCGCCCTGCGCACGTATCCGTCGCGGGCCCTCGGGTTGGCGATGCGGTCCCAGGCGAGGAAGGTCTTGACCAGCGCCGCCTGCAGCAGGTCCTCGGCGTCGGCGTGGCTGTTGGTCAGCGACCGCGCCATCCGCAGCAGCGTCGGACCGCGCTCCTCCACGTAGCGGCTGAACTCGTCGTACCGGGGCGTCTGGGTCGTCCCCCCCACACCGACCACCGACTTTCAGGCGCACTCGTGAGCTCGGTCACTTTTCTTCCTCTCACTCTCACACAGCGAACGCCAATATTCAGGCACTTCCGCCCCACGCGCTGACAAACCGCGCGTATGGGGCGAACGGGGTTCCGTGCCGTCGCTGGGCAATGCCTGGGACATGTCACCGGCACGAACCGGTGCGGTTCGGCGTGTGAACGCCCGGGCGGGACGCCGAGCAGGACAATGGGCACGGAGTGACGAGTCGGGTGACAAGGGGGCGCGGACGACATGTCAGTGATGGCTGGAAGGGGGCGTGACCGCAGACGGTTCACCGCGGCGGTCCTCGGCCCCGACACCGTCCCCGAGCCCCTGCCGCTCAGCGACCGCGTGGCGCGGGGCGTGGTCGTCGACGCCACCTCGTACATGCTCTGCCTGGCCACGACCCGCGGCGAGGAGCGCTTCCTCTTCGAGCGGGTGACCACGTTCTGGAGGGGCGACGAGGCCGAGCCCACCGACCTGCGCCCGGGCGACGACGCGGTCGTCCTCTGCTCCCACGACGGCCGCCTGGTCGCCGAACGCGTCTGGGCCCAGGCCGCCCGCGCGACCGGTGTCATCGTCGGGAGCGACGGCGAGGAACTGGAGATCGATCCGGGCCACGGGCGCCCGCGCGTGCCCGTCGTCATCCCCTACCGCGTCTCCGGGCGGATCGGCGTCCGCCACCCCCGCCTGGAGCCCGGCTACGTCTTCGACGCCGTCGGCGTGTGGCACGACGGAACGATCCGGGTGACGCGACCCGCCACGACGCAGCCCCCGTACCCGCTCCACGCGACCCCGCACCGCCCGCCCACGCGCGGGTACACCGGCACCGTCAGCGGGATCGCCACCTGGTACGACCCCGTCCTCGGCCGCTCCACCCACCTGGACCCCCGCGCCCTCGCCAACGCCGCCGCCTATCCG
Source organism: Nocardiopsis sp. NPDC049922 (assembly GCF_040660275.1). Taxonomy (NCBI): domain Bacteria; kingdom Bacillati; phylum Actinomycetota; class Actinomycetes; order Streptosporangiales; family Nocardiopsidaceae; genus Nocardiopsis; species Nocardiopsis sp. NPDC049922. Next base: position 17,859 of record NZ_JBFAME010000013.1, read on the forward strand.
GCGATCGACCCGGTGGGGCACCACGGCGGGTGCGACCGGCGGACGCCCTGCGTGCCCCTGCCGCTCCTGTCGACCGGCGCCACGCTGCGGTTGCGCAACGACTGCACGCGCGACACCACCGTGGTGCCCGTGGTCGACTGCGCCGCCGCCGACAGCTGGATCTGCGACCTGTGCCCCACCTGCGGGGGGCAGAGCGCGGGCCGGATCGCGTCCCTCACCATGACCGCGTTCGTCGCCCTCGGCGGGCGACTGGAGGACGGCTGCTTCAACGCGACCATGACCGTCGCCCAGGGGGAGGGATGACCATGCCGACCGAGATCGTCGAGGCGGTCCGCGAGGTCCAGTTGCCGCTGCTGACCGTGCTGCTGATGTTCGGGGCCGTCGCCAAGACCACCACCGGGGCCGCCAGGTCCGGTCTGGCCGTCCTGCTGACCGAACGTCTGCGCCGCCCGGTCACCGTGGCCTCGGGCCTGCTGGAGGCCGTGCTCGCCGTCGGACTCATCGGGTTCGCGGGGGCACTGGGCACGGCGGCCCGCGCGGGCACGGCGGCGCTGTTCGCCGCATCGGTCGTCGTCCTCCTCCTGGCGCGTCGACGCGACCCGGAGGCCGGGTGCGGATGCTTCGGCGGCCTGAGCCGGGCGCCGATCGGTTGGCGCACGCTGACCCGCGCCGGACTGCTCGCGCTCGCCGCCCTGTCCACACTCGGCCTCGCCCCGACGGGATGGACGGCCCTCACCGGGTTCACCGTCACGCACGCCGTGGTCCTGGGCGGGGAGCTGGTTCTGCTGGCGGCGCTCAGTCCGGAGCTGCGGGAGCTGGCCGCGCGCCTCACCGGCAAGGAGCCGTGCGAGCTCCGCACGGCCTCGGCGCGCCGCACCATGGCGCGGCTGCGCTCCAGCGACGTGTGGCGGACCAACCGGCCCGTGATGCTGGGGGCCGAGCCCCAGGACGTGTGGCGGCACGGCTGCTGGAGGTTCCTGCGCTACGACGGGATGCGGCACGGACGCCGGGTGGACGTCGTCTTCGCGGTCCGGATCGGTGGACGCGGTCGGACCGCGGTGCGCGCGGCGCTGGTGGACCGGGAGAGCGGGATCGTGTCCGCGTCCTTCGGCGCCGTGACCAGGCGCGCACTGCCGGGGCCGCCCCGCAAGCTGCCCCGCCCCCGGGTGGCGGCCAAACGGGACGACGCGGTTCGGGACCCCGAACGCGAGGCCAGGGCGCTGCGGGCGGCCCGGGCCGCGGGCGAGCCCGTCACTCCAGCATCTGCCCCTGACGAGCGATGGCTGCCTCGGTGAACCCCACCAGCATGTCCTCGTACTCCGCCACGTCGCCGCCGCCGAGGACGGAGGTGGCGCCCAGCAGGCCGCCGTTGCGGTACATGAGGCTGAGCATGTGGCTCTCCTCGTCCCCGGTGCGCACCTCGATGAGGAACGCGCGCGACTCGTCGCCCACCGCCGGCGTGTCGAGTTCGCGCACGCCGTAGTCGGAGGACGTGCCGTCGGCGTAGGTGGCGCTGTACGACGTGCAGGAGGACGGCGGTTCGACCTCCATCGCCTCGGCCGCCTCCTCCTCGTCGAGTTGGACGAGGACGCTCGACACCGAGCCCTCGGGCCACTCGTAGGAGGCCACCGACGCGGGCGCGGCGCGAACGCTGTCGAGGTCGCCCCACCGGTTGGCGGCGTCCACGCACTCGGGCTTGTCGATCTCGGTGCTCTCGCGGACCTGCTCGCTGTACTGGACCGTGGCGAGATCGGCGTAGGTGCCGCTCTCGCTGCCCTCGGGCAGCAGCGTGGCGTCGCGGAAGGACGTCGGCTGGGCCTCGTGCAGCCGCGCGGCCGCCTCGGCGTTGGGGGCGTCCGCCGCCTGCTCCTGTTCCTCCCCGCCGGAACCGCACGCGGAGAGCGCCAGGACCATGGACAGGGTCACGGGGAGGGCCAGTGACCGGACGCCTGGGCCGTTGTGCGCACCGGAGCCCTGAGCTGCCATGATTCGAGCGGAAGTGGCGGGGCGATGACGCGAAAGCATGGTGCAATCTCCTCGTTTGTGCGATATTTCCGCTTGGGAGCGGTGATCGATCCGGGCACGATATCGCTGATCGTGTCGCGGGGATAACACAAAGTATTGAGGAAGGACAATGGTGTCGGAGCCGAAATCGCCATATCTGCGGTCGGTGCTGGAGAGCATCCCCGCCTACAAGCCCGGCAGGAAGGTCGTCGGGCCCGACGGGCGGTCCATCAAGTTGTCCTCCAACGAGAGCCCCCTCGGGCCGCTTCCGTCCGTGCGTGAGGCCGTCGCCCGGGCGTCCGCGGAGCTGAACCGCTACCCCGACCCCGGCGCCACCGAACTCGTGGGCGCCCTCGCCCGGTTCCTGGAGGTCCCCGAGGAGCACGTGGCGCTGGGCGCCGGTTCGGTCGGCGTGCTCCAGCAGCTGCTGGAGGCCGTCGGCGAGCCGGGCGCGGAGGTCGTCTACGCCTGGCGCTCCTTCGAGGCCTACCCGCTCCTGGCCGAACTGGCGGGTGTGACCTCGGTGCGCGTCCCCCTCCGCGACGAGACCCACGACCTCGACGCGATCGCCGACGCCATCACCGAGAACACGCGCATGGTGCTGGTGTGCAACCCGAACAACCCCACCGGCACGGCCCTGCCCGAGGACGAGCTGACGGCCTTCCTCGACCGGGTCCCCGAACACGTCCTGGTCATCCTCGACGAGGCCTACCACGAGTACGTGCGCGACCCGCGGGTGCCGGACGGGGTCCGGCTGTACCGCGACCGCCCGAACGTCGCCGTGCTCCGGACGTTCTCCAAGGCCTACGGTCTGGCGGCGCTGCGCCTGGGCTACCTCGTCGGCCACCCGCACGTGGCCGCCGCCGTGCGCAAGACGCTGGTGCCGTTCGCCGTCAACCACCTCGCCCAGGCGGCCGGCGCCGCCTCCCTCGCCGCGCGCGACGAGCTGATGGAACGCGTGGCGGCCACGGTCGAGGAGCGCACCCGGGTGCGGGAGGCCCTGGTCGCCGCCGGATGGACGGTCCCGCCGACCGAGGCCAACTTCGTCTGGCTGCGCCTCGGGGAGCACACCCTCGACTTCGCCGCCGAGTGCGCGAAGGTCGGCGTCTCGGTCCGCCCGTTCGACGGCGAGGGGGCCCGCGTCAGCCTCGGCACCCCCGAGGAGAACGACGTGTTCCTGTCCGTCGCCACGGCCTACGCCGAGCGCCGCTAGCCGCACACGCGTCGGCGTCCGGGACGCCCCTCGCCGGGGGCGTCCCTCAGCCGACGGGGCTGACCCGGGCGTCGAAGTCGACGCGGTGGTCGAAGATCCACGAGTGCCCCTCCGTCCTGGCCACCATGCGGAAGACGAGGGGCAGCAGCACCCTGTCGCGCAGGAACACCCCCACCGGGTTGGTGATCAGTTTGAGGTCCCCCCGCTGGGTGCCCTCGGTGATGATCCGCTCCACACGGGGACGGCGCAGCCGTTCGTAGGTGGCGAGGGCCGCCGCCGGGCCGGTGACGTCGCGCAGGCACGTGGCCAGTGTCGCGGCGTCCTCCAGCGCCATGGACGCGCCCTGCCCGCTGGAGTTGGGGAGCGCGTGCGCCGCGTCGCCGAGCAGTCCCACCCTGCCCCGGACCCAGTGCGGCAGCGTCGGGATGGTGTGGACGGCGCGCGGCGTGAACCAGCGCTCCTCGCTCGCCTCCAGGATCGCGGTGATCTCGGGCATCTGGTCGGTGAACAGGTCCAGCGCGCTCCGCTTCCACCACGCGGCGTCGTGACTCCGGAGCTCGGCCTCGTCGAGGTCGCGGTGCGGGGTGTTGACGAACCAGTACACGGTGCCGTCGGGGGCGCTCTGGTAGCCGAAGAAGGCACGGCGGCCCCAGACCAGCCGACTCGTGGACGGCGGGGTCGTCGGCAGGCCGGGCGCGGAGGTCCACCCGCCCTGGTCGAGCAGGCCGGTGTACACGGGAGCGGGCGCGGACGGGTCCATGCCCCGGCGGACCCGGGAGTGGATGCCGTCGGCGCCGATGAGGATGTCGGCCTCCTCCGTGGAGCCGTCCTCGAACTCGGCGACGACGGAGGAGCCGGTGTCGGTGTGGCGGACGAACCGCCGACCGTACTCGACGGTGACGCCGTGATCGCTCGCGGCCCGGGCGAGCGCCGCCTGGAGTTCGCCACGCCGGACGCTGACGGACTGGAGCCCCTCCTCCAGGGCCGTGGAGCCGTCGTCGATCATGCCCAGGCGGCGGCCGGTGCCGGAGCGGAAGTCGATCGCGGAGTTGGGGATGGTGCCGGGCGCGGCCAGGACGGCGTCGAGCAGTCCGAGGGTCCGCAGCACGGCCAGGCCGTTGGGCGCGAGGTTGAGCTGGGCTCCGAGGGTGATGCCGGGGCCCGCGTGGGCCTCGTGGACCGAGACGTCGATCCCGGCGCGGCGCAGGGCGGTGGCCGCGACCGGCCCGCCGATGCCGGATCCGATGACGATGGCGCGCATGTCGCCCCTCCTGGGGTAGGTTGGTGTCGGATCATTTATTTCTTTCGTTCGAACGAAATATATGGAGGAGGTTCCGCTGTGTCAACCGACGCTGGCGGCGGGAGTGCGGACGACGAGGCCGGCGCGCGTCGGGCCGCCCTGCTCGACGAGTTCCGCGCGGCGGGGCGGCGGTCGAGCGACGCCGCCGTCATGTACCACACCGCGCTGGGGGAGCGGCTCGGGATCGGTCCCAGCGACTGGAAGACCCTCGGGCTGCTGGAGCGGAACGGGCCGATGACGGCGGGGGAGATCGTGCGCGGGTCGGGACTGGCCCCGGCCTCGGTCACGGGGATCGTCACCCGCCTGGAGAAGCGGGGCTACGTCCGCCGCCGCAAGGACGAGCGTGACGGGCGGCGCGTGGTGGTCGAGATGGCGGAGGGGCTCTCCGAAGCCGCCGGAGAGCTGTTCGCGGGCTACGCCGTCGCGCTCGCCCGGCTGATGAAGGAGTACGGGGACGAGGAGATCGCCCTGATCACGCGTTTCCTGGACGCCAACGCGCGGCTCCAGATCCAGGCCGCCGCCCAGATGGGCGAGGGGGACGGGGGCGATCGGTCGTAGGCGGCGACCGCACGAGCGGGTCCCGTCGGCGTACGTTGGGGCGCGTCCCGAACGGGCGCGGGGGCGCCCTCCGAGGGCGCCCCCGCGTACGGGGCGGCGCGCGGCGTCGCGGCTACTTGCCCGCGGCGTCCTTGTCGAGTTTCTCCACGATCAGCCGGTACAGCTGGCGCGGCCGGCCGGGCTGGAGGGTGCGGTTGGGCGGCAGCGGCCACGCCAACCCCTCCTCCACGAGCGTGCGCAGCAGCCGCCGCGCGGTCCGGGAGGTGACGCCGAGCATCCGCCCGGCGTTCTCCGCGTCGACGACCAGGGGGCCGTCCTCCTCGGCGATCTTCTCCGACAGCCGAATCAGCGTCTCCCGCCCCTTGGTGCGCAGCGGTTCGGAGGACTGCCGTGCGGGCGCGCGCTGGGCCGGGACCAGGGAACGACCCTCGCGGTCCACCGCGAAGCTCTGACGCGACGCCTGGGCGCGGTTCAGGGCCGCCCGGGCGTGTGCCTCGGCGTCCTGGGTGGTGCGCCCCATGCCGATGCCGACCTCGATCGCGATCCCCAGCTCCGCCTTGATCCGCTCCACGAACGGCGGCTGCCGGAAACCCTCGGTCGCGGTGACCAGGGACCCGCGGGTCGCGGTCACCATGAACGAATGGTCGTCCAACCGGTGCGCCGTGGCGTTGATCCGGTGCGCCTCCTGGAGCAGCAGCCGGTGCAGCGACAGACGCAGCTCCTCCCGCCAGTACCGGGGGGTGGACCGGCGCGACGAGTCCCGCAGCGTGGGCACGTCCACCACGACGACCCCCAGCTGCGCCTCCTCCAACCGGTGGTGCGCTCCCAGCAGCCCCGCGGTCTGGAGGGCGCTGCGCACGCCCGCGTTGGTGGGCCGGAGCCGGACGACGGGGACACCGATCGCCTCCAGCCGCTCGGCCACGCCGCGCACGCAGGTGATCGCCATCCTGGTCGCCTTGCGCCGCCACAGTCCCTCGTGGAAGGAGGTCAGCTGCGCGGTGTTGGTCAGCTCCTCGTGCACGTGGATCCCGTCCACGGGCAGGTCGACCTCGGAGTAGGCCTCCACGACGTCGGCGCGGCTGAGCACGTCCAGGCTGGCTCTGGTCGGGTCGAAGCGGTCGTCGAGGGTCGCTCGGAGCAGGGCCTCGTGCAGGCTCGCCCCGCCGAGCGGCACGAAGGTGGCGGGCATCGTCAGGACCCCGGCCTTGCGCGCGAACTCGTAGGGGACAGGGCTGGCGAACAGGTAGGCGTCGATCGCCGAACCCAGCCTGACGACCTTGTCCGTCGCCTCTTGCTCATCTCGGTACGCGGCGGCGATGAGTCTGGCGTTGAGGGGCCCCGTGGACCCCGGTCCCATGAGCATGACCCGTTCGACCACCTCATGGGGCCCTATGACGCCGATCGTCAAATCGCCAGTACGCTGGGCACTCACCTCGGGCTGCTCCCCGCTACCATTCCACGCTCTTCACTATGTGCGCCCACTGGTTTCCCGACCCGATCTCTGTCACGGCATGATTGCCGAGATCGTACCCATTGTGCGGGGCCAAAGAAGATCGTTTTCCATATCAACGCCGAAAGCCCGGGTGGGGGACGACCCCCCACCCCGGCTTGAACTGCGCCCTCGACTCCTACGAGACGGTGACGCGCTCCACGTCGCCGCCGAGCGCGGCAAGCCGCGTCGCGAACTGGGAGTGACCGCGGTCCACCAGATAACCAGGCGCCACGATTGTCTCACCTTCGGCGACCAGTCCGGCGAGGACCAGCGCCGCGCCGGTACGGAGGTCGTGGGCGATGACCTCGGTCCCGCGCAGGTTGGTGGGTCCGTGCACGATCGCGCGGGTGCCCTCCACCTCGATCTTGGCGCCCATCTTGTTGAGCTCGTCGGCCAGGGCGAAGCGGCCGTCGTAGATGGCCTCGTGGATGTAGCTCTCGCCCTCGGCCAGCGTCGCCAGGGCCATCAGCGGCGACTGGAGGTCGGTCGCGAAGCCGGGGAACGGCGAGGTGACCGCGTTGATCGGGCGGAGCGGAACGGAGGGGTCCCGGTGGACGTGCAGGACGGCGCCCTCCTGGGAGAAGCCGACGCCCATCTGCTCGAGTTTCCAGCGGGCCACGCCCAGGTGGTCCAGCTGGGCGCCGACCAGGCTGACCTCGCCACCGGTGGCGGCGACGGTCATCGCGAACACGCCGGCGTCGATGCGGTCGGACATGATCGTGTGCTCGACGGCGGTGAGCTCCTCGACGCCCTCGACGGTGATCAGACCGGTTCCGCCACCGCTGATCCTCGCGCCCATGGCGGTCAGGAACGCGATGACGTCCAGGACCTCGGGCTCCAGCGCGGCGTGCTCGATCACCGTGGTGCCGGGGGCCAGCACGGCGGCCATGATGAGGTTCTCGGTGCCGGTGTGCGAGGGGGTGTCGAGGTAGAGGCGGCCACCGCGGAGGTTGCTGGCCTCGACGTTGATGTGGTTGCGCTCGAGGTCCTCGGTGACCTCGGCGCCCAGGCGCGCGAAGCCCCGGTAGTGGAAGTCGAGGTTGCGGCTGCCGAGGTTGCACCCGCCGACGCCCTCGATGCGGGCGCGGCCCGTGCGGTGCATCAGCGCCGGGACGAAGAGCACGGAGCCGCGGAAGCGGGCCGCGATCTCGGCGGGCAGGACGGCGCGCTCCGGGTCGGTCAGAGTGGAGGCGTCGATGACGACGGTCCGCTCGGCCTCATGGAACTCGACCTTGGCGCCCACGTGTTCGGCGAGCTCCAGTGCGCGGTAGACGTCCTCGATGACCGGGACATTGCGCAGCACCGTACGGCCCTTCGCCGCGAGGAGGGCGGCGCCGATCATCGGCAGGACGGCGTTCTTCGCGCCTTGGATGAACGCCGTTCCGCTGAGGGGGCGTCCGCCGCGGACGCGGTAACGAACCTCCTGGCCCATGCTCTTGTGCTCCTTTGTGAGGCAGATGTGAAAAAGGGGTCACCCTCGACGGGCACCGCCTGTATGCGGTTTGGACGCGGGTCACCCCTGGAACGTTGCGACCATCTTGCGCGTGACCTGCGTGGCCAGTGAACCGGTGGTTCGCGACGACTCTATAGCACCCACTCGCGTGTACCGGCCCAGAACGTGGTATACCCGCAGATCACGGATGGAGTCCCGACAAACGTCCAAAGTGGCACAAGTCTGTCGGAGAAGACCGGGATGGGGGCCGCGCGTCGGGCCACGCTCCGGAGCCCGACTCGACCCCACCACCATACGTGCTCCGGCGTCCGGAACGGAGGCCCGTGCGCGGAATCACGCACGCGCCACACGTCACAACGCGGGCTTCGTGCCGGTCAGACGCTCGAAGATCTCGATGTAACGACCCAGGGTCCGCTCCACGACCTCGGCCGTCAGTTCCGGCGGAGGCGTGTCCGAGGCCCGGTCCCACCCGGAGTCGGACGAGGTCAGCCAGTCGCGCAGCACCTGCTTGTCGAAGGAGGGCTGCGGCCCGCCCGGTTCCCACGCGTCGGCGGGCCAGTACCGGGAGGAGTCCGGGGTGAAGACCTCGTCGGCCAGCACCAGCCGCCCGTCGGCGTCGCGGCCGAACTCGAACTTGGTGTCGGCGAGGAGGACGCCCCGTTCACGCGCGATCTCCCGCCCCCTGCCGTACACGGCCAGGGTGAGGTCGCGCAGCTCGGCGGCGAGCTCCGCCCCGTGCCGCTCGGCGACGACCTCGAAGGAGACGTTCTCGTCGTGGTCGCCGACCTCGGCCTTGGTGGCCGGGGTGAAGATCGGTTCCGGAAGCTCGGAGCCGTCGGTCAGCCCCTCGGGGAGGGGGACGCCGCAGACCGTGCCGTCGGCGCGGTACTCGGCCAGGCCGGATCCCGCCAGGTAGCCGCGCGCCACGCACTCGACCGGAACCATGTCCAGGCGCTGGCACACGAGCGTGCGCCCGGCCCAGGACGCGGGAGCGCCCTCCGGCGGGACGTCGGAGACGACGTGGTTCGGAACCAGGTCCGCGAGCTGGTCGAACCACCACAGGGACAGCTGCGTGAGCAGGCGTCCCTTGCCGGGGATGTCGGTGGGCAGGACCCAGTCGTAGGCCGAGACCCGGTCGCTGGCGACCATCACGAGTCGGCCGTCGGCGGTCGCGTACAGGTCGCGGACCTTGCCGGTGTGCAGGTGGGTCAGCCCCTCCACCTCGGTGTGCGGGGGCTGGACGACGAAGCCGCTCATCGTCGGACCCCCTACAGCTGCGCCGCGGCGCGCTCGGCGATGTCGGTCCGGTGGAACGAACCGCGCAGCTCGATCCGGCTCACCGCCTCGTACGCCCGCTCGCGGGCCTGTCGCAGGTCGGCGCCGGTGCCGACGACGTTGAGCACGCGCCCGCCGTTGGACCTGACGTCGCTCGGACCGTCCCAGTCGGTGCCCGCGTGCAGGACGTAGGCGCCGTCCAGCGCGTCCGCGGCGTCGAGTCCGCCGATCACGTCGCCCTTGACCGGGTCGCCGGGGTAGTTCTCGGCGGCCACGACCACGGTGACCGCGGCGCCCGGCTTCCACTGGAGGGAGCCGATGGAGCCCAGGCCCCCGGTGTCGGTGGCCTGGAGGACCGCGCCGATCGGCGTCGCCAGCCGGTCCAGGACCACCTGGGTCTCCGGGTCGCCGAAGCGCGCGTTGAACTCCACCACGCGCGGGCCGCGCGAGGTGAGCGCGAGTCCCACGTACAGCAGGCCCTGGTAGCGCGTGCCGCGCCGGTTCATCTCCATGAGGGTCGGCCGCACGACCGACTCCATGACCTCGTCCACCAGCCCGGCCGGGGCCCAGGGGAGCGGGGCGTAGGCGCCCATGCCGCCGGTGTTGGGGCCCTCGTCGCCGTCGTAGGCGCGCTTGAAGTCCTGGGCGGGCAGCAGCGGGAGCGCGTGCGCGCCGTCGCTGAGCACGAACAGGGACACCTCGGGGCCGTCGAGGAACTCCTCGATGACCACGCGGCCGCACTCGCGCGCGTGTCTCTCGGCGGCGGCGCGGTCCTCGGTGACGACGACGCCCTTGCCCGCGGCCAGCCCGTCGTTCTTCACGACGTAGGGGGCGCCGAACTCGTCGAGGGCCTCCGACACCTGGCCCGCGTTCCGGCACACCCGGGCCCGGGCGGTCGGCACGCCGGCCGCCTCCATGACCTCCTTGGCGAAGGCCTTGGAGCCCTCCAGGCGGGCGGCCGCCTGGTCGGGCCCGAACACGGGGATGCCGCGGTCGCGCAGGGCGTCCGCCACCCCGGCCACCAGGGGCGCCTCCGGACCGATCACGACCAGCTCCGCGCGGATGCGCGCGGCCAGCTCGGTCACGGCCAGGCCGTCGGTCACGTTGATGACGTGGTTCTCTGCCAGGTCCGAGATACCGGGGTTGCCCGGCGCGCAGTGGATACTGGTGACACCCGGATCAAGGGACAGAGCGCGGACGAGTGCGTGCTCGCGGCCTCCGCCGCCGAGAACGAGGGCTTTCACTACAGGGGCCTCTTCGGGTTGAAGGCGGACTGACTGTGCGGCGTCGGATCAGACGAGGGAGCGCAGCTCCAGCGTCTCGTCGCGGCCCGGGCCGACACCGATGGCGGAGATGGGCGCTCCCGCCATCTCCTCAAGGGTACGCACGTACCGCTGGGCGTTCTTGGGCAGATCCTCGAATCGGCGGGCGCCGGTGATGTCCTCGTTCCAGCCGTCGAGGTACTCGTACACGGGGACGGCGTGGTGGAAGTCGGTCTGCGTCATCGGGATCTCGTCGTGGCGGACGCCCTCGACGTCGTAGGCGACGCAGACCGGGATGCGGTCGAGGCCGGTGAGCACGTCGAGCTTGGTGAGGAAGAAGTCGGTGATGCCGTTGACCCGCGTGGCGTAGCGCGCGATCGGGGCGTCGAACCAGCCGCAGCGGCGGTCACGGCCGGTGGTGACGCCGTACTCGCCGCCCTGGGTGCGCAGCCACTGGCCCTGCTCGTCGTGGAGCTCGGTGGGGAAGGGGCCGGAGCCGACGCGCGTGGTGTAGGCCTTGAGGATGCCGACCACCTTGGTGATGCGGGTGGGGCCGATGCCCGCGCCCGCCGCCGCGCCGCCCGCCGTGGGGGAGGACGAGGTCACGAACGGGTAGGTGCCGTGGTCGATGTCGAGCAGCGTGCCCTGGGAGCCCTCCAGGTAGACCGTCCTGCCCTCGTCCAGCGCGCGGTTGAGGATGAGCGAGGTGTCGGCGACGAAGGGGCGCAGGCGCTCGGCGTAGCCCAGGTACTCCTCGACGATCGGCTCGACCTCCAGACCGCGCCGGTTGAACACCTTGGTGAGGAGCTGGTTCTTGTCGTTGAGGGACAGCTCGATCTTCTTGCGCAGGATCTTGGGGTCGAACATGTCCTGCACGCGGACACCCTGCCGGGAGACCTTGTCGGCGTAGGTGGGGCCGATGCCGCGGCCGGTGGTGCCGATGCGGGCCTTGCCGAGGAAGCGCTCGCTGACCTTGTCGAGGGCCCGGTGGTAGGGCATGATCAGGTGCGCGTTGGCGGAGATGAGCAGGCGGGACGTGTCCACGCCGCGCGCGTTGAGGCCCTCCAGCTCCTCCAGGAGGACGCCCGGGTCGATGACGACGCCGTTGGCGATGACCGGCACCACGTTCGGGGAGAGGATGCCGGACGGCAGCAGGTGGAGGGCGTACTTCTGGTCGCCGATGACCACCGTGTGCCCGGCGTTGTTGCCACCCTGGTAGCGGACCACGTAGTCCACGCGGTCACCGACAAGGTCGGTCGCCTTGCCCTTGCCCTCGTCGCCCCACTGGGCCCCCACGAGCGTGATCGCCGGCATTGTCTCAACCTCTTCGCTCGACGCCTGACCGAGGCTTTCCCACCCCGGACATGGATGAACCCCTGGCGCAAGGCAGCGACAGGGGCCGTTGCGTATTGAGGGTACACGACCTGTGGTTCCGTGCTCCGGGCGGTGATGTCCACAGGGTGTGGACGGTGCGCACGGAGTCCGTCCACACCCTGTGGACGAGCGGGTTCAGGCGTTGAGCGCGTCGGCGGCCTCGGCGCTGGACTCGCGCAGGAAGGTCGAGCACCGCTCGGCCTCCTCGGCCTCACCGATCTCCCCGGCGGCGGTGCCCAGCGCGTGCAGGGCGCGCAGGAAGCCCCGGTTCGGCTCGTGGTCCCACGGGATCGGCCCGTGGCCCTTCCAGCCCGCCCGGCGCAGCTGGTCCAGTCCGCGGTGGTAGCCCGTACGGGCGTAGGCGTAGGCGGTGACCGGCTGGCCCTGGGCGAGGGCGTTCTCCGCGAGGTGCGCCCAGGCGGCGGAGTAGGAGGGGAACCGGCCCGCGACCGGGGTGGGGTCGTCGGACGCGGCCAGCGCCTCGCGGGCCTCGGGGTCGTCGGGCAGGCGGGTGGCGGGCGGTTCGCCCAGCAGGTTCTGGTGCAGACTCATGGGCCCATCCTGCCACCGCGCCCGGCCCGGCCCGGGCCCGGGAACCCGTGTCCCACCGCGCTCGGAGTTCCCCGGCCGCCTTCGGCATCGGTCACGGCTCCGCCGACCGCTGCTCGCCCGGACGGGTCTCACCTCCCAACGATCGTTCGACCCCGTGGCCGGACTCCAGTTCCTCGATCGCGGTCGCGAGTCGGCGGGCGTTCTCCGGGCAGCGGAGTAGGTGGACGGTTTCCCTGAGGGCCTCGTACTCGCGGAGCGTCACCAGGACCACGGGTTCCCGCCCGGTTCCGGTGACGACGACCTCCTCGCGGTCCTCGACCACCGAGTCGAGTACGGCGGCGTGGTCCGCACGGAACTCGGAGTCGGTCATGGTCCTCATCCCTCGACCTCCGCTCTCAGGTGCACGCGCGCGGTGGTTCCCCGGGTCGCCGCGTGGACGCCCCCCGCCGTCAGGACGGCCGCGGCGGCCAGGGCGGGCACCGCGCCGGGCGGCAGCAGGTCCGGAACGACCCACCCGTCGCCGTCCGCGTAGGCGTACGGGACCACCCGGTGGAGTCCCGGCACGGCGTCGCAGGCCACGGCGCCCAGGAACACACCGGCCAGGACGGCCGGTCCGGAGACCACCGGGCCGAGGACGGGGGCGAGCAGGTACACGCCGGAGGCCGAGAGGAGCACGTTGGTGACCATCAGCCAACGGTGCTCCGCCTGGTCGGCGGCGGGCAGGACGGCCAGGACCGCGAGGGCGGGCAGCGACGCGCCGAGGACCGCCACCGCCGCCGCCCGCAGCCGGGTTCGGACGCCCCCCAGCCGCTCCCAGACCCACAGCCGGGGCCGGTTCGACCACGCTCCCGCCGAGGCCGCGCACACGCACAGCAGTTCCGCGACGGGGACGCGTTGCTCCTCGTTCGGCCAGCCGACGAGGGCGACCGGCACCACGACACCCGACGCCGCCAGACCGAGCAGCGCCGCGACCACCGCGGCGACCAGCGCCCCCGTCATCGGCAGCAGGGACGGCCGCGCGATCACGTTCGCCATGGCAGGTCCTCCGGGGCCACCTCACACGCCGCGAGGCGATCCGCGTCGCGGCGGATCCAGGCCCGGACCTGGTCGGGGGAGACCCCGGCGAAGGGTTCGGCGCCCGACGGGTCGCCCTGGGCCCGGGAGACCAACCAGGTCCGCAGGCCCTCCACGACCGCGGCCCGACGCGCCGACGGCTCGGCGCCCGGGGCCAGGCTGGCCACGCCGCCGGAACCGCACCGGAACACGTCGGGCACGAGCCAGTCCGCCGCGGTCGCCGGCACCTCCTGGTACGGGTCCCACCCCGGGTACACGCGCACCCAGAGCACGCCGCGCTCGACTCCGCGGAGCACCTCGCCGTCGTCCCCGGCCAGGCTGAGATCGCGCACCTGGGCGGGCGCCGCTCCCGGCAGGCCGTACGCGTCGAACACCGGAGCGGCGAGGCCGACGATCGTGGCGAGTTCGTCCCGGTGTCCCTCGTGGACGCAGTAGCGCACGCCGTCGCGTTCGTCGCAGACCTCGGCGCCGTCCCCGGCGTAGGCCAGCAGCGGGAACGGGCGCAGGTGGGGCAGGACGAGCGCGACCGCGACGGCCGCCACGGCCAGTCCGTGCGCCGCCGAGACCCGTCGCGGCGTCCGCACCAGCCACGCGACCGTCCAGGAGAGCGCGACGATCAGGAGCAGGAAGTACCCCAGCCGGTAGAGGCCGAGGGCCGTGCTCTCCCGTGTCCCCAGGGAGGGGGAGACGGGGAGTTGGAGGGCGAGCGCGCTCCAGGCGTCGGCCACCAGGGGGAGGCTGGTGAGGAGGAACACCAGGCCGATCGCCACGGGGACGGCGAGCGGGCCGCGCAGCGCGACGCCGCACAGGTAGCCGGACACGGTCAGGGAGGCGAACCCCACCAGGGCGCCCGCGACCGCGGACACGTCCGGGACCCCGGCGCCCCGCGCGGCGACGGCGACGGTGAGCGGGACCAGCCCCGCGAGGTAGGCGGCCAGGCACCAGCCCGTGACCACCGCACAGTGCCGCCGCGGGACGTCCCGCTCCACGCGCGGCTGCCAACGCTGGGCGAACACGAGGGTGGGACGGGCGAACCGGGCGGCCACCAGCGCGGCGGCGCCCGCCGCCACCGCGACCGGGAGGCGTGCCTGGGCGCCGACCTCGGAGGACAGGTGGACCCAGTCGAGCGCCCGCCAGGACAGGTGGCCCCACGTCGAGGCGAGCGTGAGCAGGAGGATGACCGCGGCGGGAACCAGGACGAACACCCGGGGCAGCGGCCAGAACAGCGGTGAGGTACGGGTCGCGGCGGGTGTCATGCGCGCTCCCCGATCCGTGCGATCAGCCGGTCGTAGGCCCGCTCGAACCCGGAGCCGTGGGGGCTCCCACCGGAGCCGTCCGCGATCATCTCCTCCAGTCGGGCGAACGTGCCGTCGAACTCGATCCGGCCGCCCGCCAGGACGCCGACGCGGGAGCACACGTGGGCGACGTCCTCGATGAGGTGGGTGGCGACCAGCACGGTCCGGTCCCGCCCGAGCCGGGCGACCGCCTCGCGCACGCGGAGCCGCTGCCCGGGGTCGAGACCCGCCGTGGGCTCGTCCAGGACGAGGATCCGGGGGTCGTGCGCGAGCGCGGCGGCGATGCCGACGCGTCGGCGCTGGCCGCAGGACAGCGTGCGGGTGCGGTGACCGGCGAGGTCGGTGAGGTCGACCAGGTCCAGGGCCCGCCGCGCCGCCGCCCCGCACCCGCGCCGACCCACCCCCTGCGCCCAGGCCGCGTAGGCGACCGTGTCCGCCACGGTGAGTTCCCCGGCGAGGGAGAAGCGCTGGGGGACGAACCCCAACGCCCACCGTGCTCCGGACCGCCCCGCCGCCGTGGAGAGGTCGTGCTCGCCCAGGAGCAGCCGTCCGGCTCTGACCGGCAGCAGCGTCGCCATGAGCGAGAGCAGGGTGGTCTTGCCCGATCCGTTGGGCCCGATCAGGCCGGTGACACCGGGCTCGACGGTCCAGGAGAGGCCGTTCAGGACCCTTCTCCCGCGCCGGTACCGGAATTCCAGGTCCTCTGCGGTGACGCGCATGGGCTCGTCCGTTTCCACTCGTCGAACTCGCGTGGTGGTCAGCGGGGGATTTCGGTCGGCTCCCTCAGCATCGGTTGACGCGTCCGGAGGCGAGTTTGTTTCCGGTCGAGCTGCGGGTCTCGGTGAAGTACGTTCCCTTTCCCTCGCAGCCGCCGCGCGCGGTGAGATTCCCGGACGTGAAATCGGTCCTGGTGGTTTCGGCCACGGTCAGATCGGGCCACGCGGGGCGGTGCTTGCGGACCTGGACGGTGAGCGTCACCTTGCCGCCGCACTCGGTGCGTGATCCGGTGCCGGCCACCGTGTTCCCGTACTGGCTGGGGATGCTGGCGCCGAGTCCACAGGGGGCGGCGGCGTGACCGATCGCGGTGTCGGTCCCGGCCCACGCCGTCGCTCCGACGAGCACGGTCCCCGCCGTCAGAACGCCAACCGCCACGGTACGCGCGATGCTGTTCCTGGTCTTCACTTTTCCTCATTCTTCGCCGAGGGGTCGAGGCGTTGAAGAGAATTCCCGGGCGCGCTTCGCTGAAACGGGGGTGTGGATAACCTTCTTTCCGTTGGGCGATTAATCACGTTTTGTTGGTTAATGTGGAGCTGGTTTTCCGCGAATGCGGGTGCGGATCTGTGGATAACCTGTGGAAAACCAGAAGGGGCGCCCGTGTGCGTTCCCGCACCCGGACGCCCCTGTCGCGAACCGCGCCCGTTCCGCACGGGCGCCGTCCGTCACTACGCCATCTTGTTGCCCGCGGACTTCAGCTGCTGGGCGGCCTCGACGACGCGCGCGGCCATGCCCGCCTCGGCGGCCTTGCCGTAGGCGCGCGGGTCGTAGGCCTTCTTGCTGCCGATCTCGCCGTCGATCTTGAGCACACCGTCGTAGTTGCGCATGACGTGGTCGACCACGGGGCGGGTGTACGCGTACTGGGTGTCGGTGTCGATGTTCATCTTCACCACGCCGTACTCGATGGCCTCGTGGATCTCCTCCAGGGTGGAGCCGGACCCGCCGTGGAACACGAAGTCGAACGGCTTGGCCTTGCCGTACTTCTGGCCCACCGCCTCCTGGGCCTCCTTGAGGACCTCCGGGCGCAGCTTCACGAAGCCCGGCTTGTAGGAGCCGTGCACGTTGCCGAAGGTCAGGGCGGTCATGTAGTAGCCCTTCTCGCCCAGGCCCAGGGCCTCGGCGGTGCGCAGGGCGTCGTCGGGGGTCGTGTACAGCTTCTCGTTGATCTCGCCGACGATGCCGTCCTCCTCGCCGCCGACCACGCCGACCTCGATCTCCAGGATGGTGCGGGCGGCCTTGGAGGCGGCCAGCAGCTCCTCGGCGATCTGGAGGTTCTCCTCCAGGTCGACGGCCGAGCCGTCCCACATGTGGGACTGGAACAGCGGCTCCTGGCCGTTGGCCACGCGCTCCCTGGAGATCTCCAGCAGCGGGCGGACGAAGCCGTCGAGCTTGTTCTTGGGGCAGTGGTCGGTGTGGAGGGCGACGTTCACCGGGTACTTGTCGGCGACCACGCGGGCGAACTCGGCGAAGGCGACCGAGCCGGTGACCATGTCCTTGACCGTGGCCCCGGAGAGGAACTCGGCGCCGCCGGTGGAGATCTGGACGATGCCGTCGGTCTCCGCCTCGGCGAAGCCCCGCAGGGCGGCGTGGAGTGTCTGGCTGGAGGTCACGTTGATCGCCGGGTAGGCGAAGCCCTGGGACTTCGCGCGGCTCAGCATCTCGGTGTAGACCTCGGGGCTGGCGATGGGCATGCTTACTCTCCCTGGAATCGGCCTGGAGCGAGCGGCCGCCGGTCCTTCGCCCGACGGCACCCCACGTGCGTTGCCCCGGTGGAGGCCGGCCGTCGGGGGGTCGGCCCAAGGGGAGGGCCGCGTCCGGGGGTGTCCACCAGGTGTCGTCCAAGTATCCCGAATGCACGGAGCCCTTGAAAAGGTCTAGACCAAATTGGCCGAGGCTGGGCGCGTATGCGCAGTTCGCGGGCGTGGGGCCTCCGGGGTCGGCGCGAACCGGTCGCCCAGGGCCGCGGGAGGGCGAGCGACGCGCGTGCGCACGTGCCCGAATCGGTGGACTCACGAGGTATTCGGGCGCCCGCTGTCGCTTTTTGTCGTGATACACGCTACATTCAACGCCGTGGGAAGGCACAGGAACGATCCGCGCGGCGTTGGCCAGGTGATGGCCATCGTCGGGGCCGTCCTGCTCTTGGCCGCTCTGGTGGCCCTCGGGGGCTACTTCCTCTACCGGTCGCTGCCGAGCGACGGCACGAGCGTGAGCGCCAACGCGTCAGAAGCCTCCGCCGACGTGGAGGAACCGGAGAACATGGGCGTGCTCTACGTGCGCGTCATCGGCGAGTCCAGCAACGTCTTCGTCCGGGTCCCGGGCGGTGACGTGCTGCACGACCAGGTGATAAGGCACGGCGGATCGATCACCTTCGCCCAGGCGCCGCTGGAGGTCACCATCAGCGACCCCTCGGCGGTGGAGGTCTTCGTCAACGGCAGCCAGCGCGACATCTCCGACCGCAGCGACGACTACAGCTTCACCATCGACGGGTAGACCCGCGGTCGGCGCCTCCACACCGCCCGCACACACCGACGGCGGGGCCGTCGACCCCGCCGCCGCACCGTCCCGCGTCGCTCTCCCGCGCCGCGCCCGGACTCAGATGTCCAGGTCGGACGCCTCGAAGACCGCCCGGTACTCCAGGCCCTCCCCGGTCACGCGCTCGCGCGCGCCGCGGTCCATGATCAACGCGACCGCCACCACCTCGGCGCCCGCCTCACGGAGCGCCTCCACCGCCGTCAGCACGGAGCCGCCCGTGGTCGAGGTGTCCTCCAGGGCGAGGACGCGCCGCCCCCGCACGTCGGGGCCCTCGATCCGGCGCTGGAGGCCGTGCGCCTTGCCCGCCTTGCGCACCACGAAGGCGTCCAGTTCGCGGCCGCGCGCGTGCGCGGCGTGCAGCATCGCGGTGGCCACCGGGTCGGCGCCCAGGGTCAGTCCACCCACGGCGTCGAACTCCAGGTCCGCGACGTTGTCCAACATGACCGAGCCGACCAGCGGCGCGGCCTTCGCGTCCAGGGTCACCCGGCGCAGGTCGACGTAGTAGTCGGCCTCCATCCCGGAGGACAGGGTCACCTTCCCGCGGACGACCGCCTTATCGTTGATCTGACGCAGGAGTTCATCACGTTCGCTCATGATCAGTGAGCCTAGAACACCGGGCGGCGCCGCGCGGACGCGCCCGCCCAGGTCGGGAGGGGTGACCGTGCCGGGACCCGAGGGCACCGTCCGGGTGGAGACCACCGTCGACGGCCGGGAGGGGGCGGAGCGGGTGGCGCGGTCGCTGATCGAGCACCGCCTGGCCGCGTGCGCGCAGGTGAGCGGGCCGATCACGAGCTTCTACCGGTGGGAGGGCGAGGTCCACGCCGACGAGGAGTGGCTGGTGGTCGCCAAGACGTCCGCCGACCGGGTGGACGCGCTCACCGCGCACGTCGTGGAGATCCACCCCTACGACGTCCCCGAGGTCGTCGCCGTCCCGGTCACCGGGGGCAACGCCGCGTACCTGGAGTGGGTGGCCGACGAGACACGGGGCGGCGGCACCGCGTGATCGCCGTCCTCCTCCCACCGCCGCTCGGCCGCCCCTCGCGGCTCCCCGGTCTGGCGGACGCCCTCGCCGACCAGGGCGTCACGCCCGTCCAGCCCGGGATCGAGGGCGACCGCCGCCCCCCGCACGCGGGCCGCTACGTCGCCCGCGCCAGCCTGGAGATCAACCGCCTGGTGGACGCCGCGAGCCCGGTCGCCCTGGTCGCCGAGGGGGACGCGGGCCCGCTCGTCGGCGCGGTGGGCGCGGCACAGCGCGCGGCGCACCGGCCGGTGTTCGGGTACGTCCTCGTGGACGCCTTCCTGCCGGGGCCGGGCAGCTCCACGCGGGCGGAGTTGGAGCGGGCGCAGAGTCCGGAGGGGGCGGTGGGGGATCCGGCGGACACCGGCTCCCTGGAGGACGAGCCGCCCGCCTACCGGTCCGAGCACCTGCCGATGGTCGCCGACTGGCCGGACGCCCCGTGCGGCTACCTGCTCACCGACCCGGCCCGCGCGCACGTCGCCCGCCTCGCCGGGATGCGCGGGTGGACGGTGCGCGAGACCGTGCCGGGGGAGGCCGCGACCGTTCTGCGGGAGCTGCTGACGGAGCTGCGGGGCACCGGCTGACACCGTTCCGGACCCGGCGGCGGGCCCGGACGCCACGCGGACGGCCTGGTCCGACACGGAAATCCGGGTGACACGCGGACGCCCTGGCACGAAGAATGCAGGCATGCTCAGCACCTACTTCCCTCCGATGGGACTGCGCCTGACCACCCCGCGTCTCGAACTGCGGCTGCCCGACACCGAGGACCTGGGCCGACTGGCCGAGACCGCCGCGGGCGGGGTCCACGACCCGGGCTCGATGCCCTTCGTCGAACCGTGGACCGAGGGGACCCCCGACGAGGTGGCGCTCAGGGTCGTGCGGTACAACCTGGCGCGGATGGCCGACATGACCCCGCGCGCGTGGAGTCTGAACCTCGTCGTGGTGTGCGAGGGCACCGTGGTCGGGGTGCAGGACGTGAGCGGGCGGGACTTCGCGGTCACCCGCCAGGTGAGTACGGGGTCGTGGTTGGGCCGCCGCCACCAGGGCCGGGGGATCGGGACCGAGATGCGCGCGGCCGTGCTGCACCTGGCGTTCGCGGAACTGGGCGCGGTCGCGGCGGAGACGGCGGTGCTCGAGGGCAACGCGGCCTCGGAGCGGGTGTCGCGCAAGCTCGGCTACCGGCCGAACGGCGTCTCGCTGGTGGAGGTGCGCGGCGCCTCGGTGGTGGACCACCGGTACAGGCTGACCAGGGAGGACTGGGAGAGGCACCGCACGGTTCCGGTCACCGTGGAGGGCGTGGAACCGTGCCTGCCGTTCCTCGGGCTCGACGCCGTCGACTGACCGGCCCCGGCCTGACCTCCGCTCCGGGCCGGGCTCCCGCTCCCGGGCCCTCGCCCCTGCCCGGGGGCGGGGCGCGACGGGGGCGTCCGGCGAACCGTCACCCCCGGTCGGATCCCCCCGGCGTCCTCAGGGCGGTCTGCACCAACCGCGCCGAACCGCCCCGCGCCACCCACGTGCCGCGTCCGGGCGGCTGCGGCGAGGCGTACAGCCTGGGCAGGAGCTGTCCCTCACCGCGGTCGCCCGACATCACCAGGGCGCCGGTGCCGATCTCCCGCATCGCCTGCACCAGCGGGTCGAACAGCCCGCGCCCGGCACCGGCCACGCGGCGCGCCACCACGAAGTGCAGCCCGATGTCGCGCCCGTTGGACACGAACGGCACGAACGGCGCCAGCGGCTTCTGGCCCGCCGTCGTGAGCACGTCGTAGTCGTCCGCGATCACCACGATCCGGGGGCCCTTGACCGACCCCGGTTCCAGCGCGTCGAGGTCCCCGTCCTCGGGCAGGCGGCCCTCCAGCTCCTTGGCGACGCCGCCCGCCAGTCCCGCGCAGACCCGCGGGCTGCTCGCGTACCCGCCCATGTACTCCTCGGGGACCAGGTCGCGCAGGGTGCGCCGCGGGTCCATCACCGCGAACACCACCTCGTCCGAGCCGTACCGCTCGACCAGTCCCTCGGCCACCAGGCGGAGCAGGTTGGTCTTGCCGCACCCGCCGTCCCCGAGGACCAGCAGGTTCTGGTCGCCGTCGAACAGGTCGAGCAGCACCGGCTCCAGGGCCCGCTCGTCCACTCCGATCGGCACCTTCCTCGGCTCGGACTCCCGGGTGGGCAGCGTGCGCGCGGGCAGCTCGTGCGGCAGGACGCGCACCTCCGGCGCGCGCTTGCCGCGCCAGGCCCGGTCCACGGAGCGCACCGCGGCCTCCACGACCTCACCGAGCCCCTCGTCGCCTGTGACGCCGTCGAACCTCGGCAGTGCCACCTGCCCGAACAGCTCGGCGTCCGTGAGCACCCGGCCGGGCATCCCGGCGCCGATCGTCTCCGCCAGCTTGCGGTCGATCGTCGACTCCGACGGGTCGTTCAGGCGCAGCTCCACCTTCTGCCCGAAGTTCGACTGCGCCGCGATGCGCACGTCGTTCCACCGCAGCATCCCCGCCACCACGTGGATGCCGTACCCGCCGCCGCGCTGCAGCAGGTCGTTGACGATCGGGTCGATGTCCTCGAAGTCCTTGCGAACGGCCCCGAACCCGTCCACGCACAGCACCACGTCGGCACTGGCCAGCTCGGGCACCTCGCCTCGGGCGTGCTTCCGTCGCAGCTGCCGCACCGAGTCGACGCCCCGCTCCCGGAACACCTCCTGGCGGTGGTCCAGCATCCCGCGCAGCTCCTCCACGGTGCGCCGCACCCGCTCGGAGTCGGTGCGCGCGGCCACGCCGCCCACGTGCGGCAGCCCCGCCAGGGACTGCAACCCGCCGCCGACCAGGTCCAGGCAGTACACGGCGACCTGCTGCGGCGTGTGCGTGAGGGCCAGCGACAGCACCATCGTGCGCAACAGGGTGGTCTTGCCGCTCTGCGGGCCGCCGATGATCGCCGCGTGCCCGCCGGAGGCGGTCAGGTCCAGCTCCCACACGCCCCGCCACTGCTTGGCGGCGTCGTCCAACAGCCCGACCGGGACGCTCAGGTGCCCGCGCTCGCCGGGCAGCCGCAGCCCCTGGTCGGTCTCCTCCGGCTCGCCGACCACCGCGTCCAGGGAGGTCACGGACGGCAGCGGCGGCAGCCAGATCTCGCGCGTCCGCTCCCCGTGCCGCGAGAACTGGCCGACCATGACGTCCAACAGCGTCGGGCCGACCGTGCGGGAGGGCATCGGCGACTCCTCCTCGGCCGGTGCGTCCGCCCGCACCCCGGAGGCGTCGTCCTGCTCGTTGTAGGCGGTGTACCGGCGCACCGACGGGGTCGCGTCGGTGTCCTCCTCCTCGGCCACCGGTCCCCGGTAGGGTCCCGACACGTAGCCCGCCTTGAACCGCTGGTAGACGCTGGTGTCCACCTTGAGGTAGCCGAAACCGGGCAGGGACGGCAGGTGGAAGGCGTCGGGGGTGTTGAGGACGGTGCGGCTCTCCTCCTCGGAGAAGGTCCGCAGACCCAGGCGGTAGGACAGGTAGGTGTCCAGGCCGCGCAGTTTGCCGCCCTCGATGCGCTGGCTGGACAGCAGCAGGTGCACGCCGATGCTGCGGCCGATCCGGCCGATCGACAGGAACAGCTCGATGAAGTCGGGCCGGGCGGTGAGGAGTTCGCCGAACTCGTCGATGATGACGAGCAGGTGTGGAAGCGGCGGCAGGCCGGGGTCGTGCTGGCGCCTGAACTGGTAGTCGCCGATGTTGGCCACGTTCCCGGCGTCGCGCAGGACCTGCTGGCGGCGCTGGACCTCACCCGACAGGCTCGCGTACACGCGCTCGATCAGCGCGGCGTCGTCCTCCAGGTTGGTGATCACGCCGGCGACGTGCGGCATGTCCTCGAACGGGGCGAAGGTGGCGCCGCCCTTGTAGTCGACCAGCACCATGCTCACGCGTTCGGGGGGATGGGAGGCGGCCAGCGCCAGGACGAGGGTGCGCAGCATCTCGCTCTTGCCGGAGCCGGTCGCGCCGACGCAGAGCCCGTGCGGACCCATGCCCAGCTGGGCCGACTCCTTGAGGTCCAGCACGACCGGCTGCCCCATGTCGTCCACACCGATCGGCACCCGCAGGAACGCGCGTTCGCTGCGCGGCGACCACAGGCGCCGCACGTCCATCGCGCCCGGGTCCCGCACCCCCATCAGGGCCGGGAAGTCGACGTTGCCGCCCTCCTGCGCGCTCTCCTCGACCGAGTCGGGGGAGAGCCGCAGCGGCGCGAGCATGCGGACGAGGCCGGCGAGGGCGGCGGCCGGGACGTCGTCCACGGTGCCGGTCATGACGACGGGGTCGTCGCCGCGCAGCTCCTCGATCCGCACCTGGTCGCCGGTCACGGTGACGCGCACGTTGACGTCGCCGGGCTCGTCGATCTGCCGCGACACCAGGTGCAGCACGGTCACGCCCAGGTCGGCCGGGTCCAACGCGTGGTCGGGCCGGACCAGTTCGGCGGCGACCCCTCCATGGGTGTCGTGGATGACGAGCAGACGGCGGAGCATCCGGTACGCCTCGCGCTTGCCCATCCCGCGGCGGACCTCCGACGCGAAGTCCGTGCGCGAGCGCAGTTCGTCGGAGAGGAGCCCGCCCAGCGTGCCGGGGTCGGGCGCGATGAGGCGGACCGCGGCGCCGCCCTCGCGCCGCCGCGGGTCCAGGACCTGCGGCAGCCACGGCAGCCAGGTCCAGTCGTCGGCGCGCTCGGCGGGGTAGGAGACGGCCAGTCCCGCGTCCTCGGGGGCGTGGAAGGCGCCGAACTGGGCGGCCAGGGCGCGGACGAGGCGCATCACGTCCTCGCGCCCGCCGATGACGCTGACGTTCCCGGCCATGTCCAGGGGGAGGGTGAGCGGCATCTCCGGGATCGTCTCGAACCGGCGGATCGCGGCCTGGGCCTCGGAGAGCATGAACGGGTCGGTGGGGGTGAGGGCGGTGCCCTGCTCGGCCAGCCGCAGGTGGCGGCCCTCGGTCAGACCAGTGCCGATCCGCACCCGCAGGAAGTCGCGGTGGCGACGGCGGCGCTCCCACAGGCGCGTGGGGTCGCGGACGACGTCGTAGAGCGCTTCGGGAGGGGGGTCGAGCAGCCGGGCGTGGGCGCGGGTGCGCTGCTCCCAGCCGCTCAGTTCCTCGCGCAGCTCCTCCAGGTACTGGAGGTAGAGCTCGCGCTGGTTGCGGCGCTGCCGGCCGACCTGGCCGCGCCGGGAGAACAGCATGGCGAGCGCGCCGAGCAGTGCCACGCACAGGAGCACGGCGCCGAGCGCCATGAACGCCGGGTTGCGCATGACCATCATGATCGTCAGCGACGCCATCATGCCCACCATCGGCAGGATGGACATGAGGGGGTTGCCCTGCGTCTTCCCGTCGGGGAGCGTGGGCGGCGCCTCCACCTCGTGGGGTTCCTGAACCGGAGTGGGGTGGACGGTCCGTGTCGGCCGGTGCACGACGCGGAGGCTCATCGGCGTTCCTCTCGGCTCGGGCGGCGGGGGCGGGCGGGTCGGGCCGGGTGGACACGTGCCCTGAGGTGCGGGGGAGCGGCGAGCGCGGGGAACGCCCCGGCGGGCTCACGGGATGCGGAGAACCCTATCGAAGCCGGTTCCGTCAGGACGTCGCGGAGGAGCCCGGCGAACCCCCGGGGTGCAGGTGCCTCATGAGGCTCCGGAAGCGTTCCCAGGCGTTCGTCTCCGTGCCGTCCCCGATCCGGTACCAGACGGCGGGGGTCATGGGCGGGCCGAACGGGATCGAGCGCACGGGCGCGGACAGGGCGCGGTCCGTCCCGACGGTCGAGACCGCCTCGGCGCCGAGCGCCACGCCCACGGGAATCGGCACCCCCGACCACCGGGCCGGATAGGTCAGGTCGGACCGTCCGCCCATCCGGCGCACGGTCGCGTTCTGGAGCACGTCGCGCGCGGCGAGCTCCTTGACGACCGTGGTCAGGGCCGCCATGTCGGGCTCCTCGCCGGGCTCGTGCCCCACCGCGAACGTGATGTTCTCCCGCACGCCGTTCGCGGTCCGCCCCACCCGCTGGGTACCGGCGAACGGGCGGACCCCCTCCTCGCGCACGCTCTCCGGCGGGCCGGAGAACGCGATGAGCGTCTGGGCGGGCACGCGCCCGCGGCACGTCGCGGTCACGGCGTCGCGGTCCCAGGCCTGCGCCAGCGGTTCGCCGGTGCCCCACAGGGAGGGGAGGGCGCCGCCCAGGGTCTCGGCGAGCAGTTCGGCGGCGCCGCCCAGGAGGAGGTCGTCGGTGGCCGGGTGCTCCACGTTGACCTCGACGAGCAGCTGTGCGCCCAGATCCCGCGCGGACCCCCGGAACGCCTCGTGCGGTCCGTCCTCGGCGGAGGCGTCCGGGTCCACGACGAACCCGGAGTCGGCGTCCCAGACCAGGGGGACCCCGGAGAAGCCGTCGTAGTAGGCCCCGTCCGGCGCCTGGACGACCCACCGGCAGCCGGGTTTGCCGACCAGGGAGCGCAGCGCGTACGTGAGGCGGCTGGTGGAGGGTGTGACGAGCTGGAGGCGGCGCCCCTCCCGTCCGTGCCGGGCCACGGCGTCCAGGAGCCAGGGGGAGAGCGGTACCACGGGGCGGTCCTGGAGCACGACGAAGCACTCGCCCGGGACGGCGGTCACCGCGGGGTGGTCGGTGGTGCCGTTGAGGTGCGGGTGGCTCCGATCGAGGCGGCGCTCGGGCTCCCACAGCACGCCGTCGTGCTCGTCGGCCAGGTACCGGGCGAACCGGCGGACCATGCCCGCGGTGTCGGCGTCCCGGACCCCGGCTCCGTGCGCCTCCACCCAGTAGGGCTCGGCGGGCAGGTCGTCGCTGACGCCGTCGGCCAACAGGCGGTCGGCCTCGGCGGACATCGCCAGGCGCTGGGCGGCCTGGAGGGCGGCCACGATCCGGCCGTCGTCGTCGCGCAGCTCGACCAACGCGCCCTCGGCCACGAGGCGGACCCTCAGGCCGGGTCCGGCCTCGACCATGGCCCTGGTCAGGGAGCGCCGGTCGGGCGGCTGGGACAGCAGAGCGACCACGTCGTGGCTCAAGGGGTCTCCTCACGTGCGGGGCGGCGCCGGGCGGACGGTCTCCGGCGCGGTGAGGACCACGGCGGTGGCCGTGGGGATGACGGGGGAGAGATCGTCTTTCCCGGTGCGCGCCGTACTCGTCCGACCGGGGCAATTCGGTGTGGCCGGTCCCGATGGTATTCGACGGCACTTCCGGGGATCCCGCCTCGGCGCCGCTGGTTCGCACCGGCCGGGTGTTCGCGTTCGTCGGCCTCGGCACGGGGCCGATGTCTCGGACGGGGTTCTCCGTCCGCGCGCAGGCCTGCGGTGCGTGCGCTTCCGTGTTTTCCGCGTCTTCCCGCGTCCGCGCCGTGTACGCGGCCTTCCCGCCCTTGTCGCGGACGGCGCGGGGAGCCATTCCGCGGTTGTCCACAGGTGGCCGTTCTCTCCTATTCTCCGTCGTTGGCCACTTGTATTATTCGAAGTCCCCCTACCAAACGGGGCGGCGGTTCCGTGAACCCGGAACCACGGCGACTCCACGCGCGTCTCCCCTCCTGGAGGCGACCGCCTCGCGAGGCCCCCGAGGAAAGGTGAAGAATGCCACGCTGGGACCAAGGCGATACGACGCTGGCCACCCTGGGACAGAACACCGCGGGCAGCGGTGAGGAACTCTCCACCCTGATCGGTCAGCTCATCCAGGCGGCCGAGCCCCTCTACGGCAAGTTCGACGGACCCGGCAAGGCCGCGTTCGACTCCTTCAAGAACCGCGCCGACGCCATCACCGCCGACCTGCGCACCGGGCTCGGCTCCATCAACGAGGGCCAGGCGGGCATGGAGACGGCCTTCCAGACCGGTACCCAGACCATGGCCGACGACGCCAACCAGAACATGGCCGCGGCCAACTTCGACGCCGCGAAGTTCAGGTAGACCGCGCCCACCCCCCTTGTGGAGGAGAACCCCAGATGACCGGACGCAACGCCTACAACACGGATGCCTCCTCGGAGGTCCAGGGCAACATCAACGGCATCATGACCCGCCTTGAGGCGATCATCGGCCAGCACGAGACCGACGTCGCCGCGGCGATGAGCGACTTCGAGGCCGACGGTGTCTCCGAGGAGTACCACGGCAAGGAACAGAAGTGGAACGCGGCGGCGAACGAGGTTCGTGAGATCATTCGCCTCGTGCGCGAGACCCTGGAGTCCAACGACGCCACCGCACAGGAGACGCTGAGCCGCGCCGGCGCCGCGGTCGCCAACATCTGACCGGCCCCGGCGGGACAGGCGGCGACCAGGCCGCCCCCACCTCCCGGGGGCGCCCGTGACCAGAACGAGGAGTGCTGTTGGCCCGCGACTACGACAGCCAACTTCTTGAGTCCATCGCGGTCCGTCGGCAACGCCTGCGCGAGGCGGTGCTGTTCGGCGGCCAGCGCACCCGGCGCCGCCTCGACGAGAACCTGGGCAAGGTGGTGATCAGCGCCTGTCTCGCCGCCGTGGCCTGCGGGGCCACGGTCGGGTGGTCGTTCGTCACCAACACCCTGAGCGACCAGCGGATCGAGCAGGAACAGGCCTCCTCCGGTCCGGCGAGCAACGCCGTCCCGCAGTTCCCGGGAGACTGGGTCGGCGCGGAGGTCACCCTGGACATGGCCCGCGGGGAGCTGGTCGCGGCGGGCGTCCCCGACACCCTGTACGTCCTTCCCGGCGACGAGCGGCCCGCGCCGGGGACCATCGACAGCTACTACCTCGTCACCGAGGACGCGGAGGGCTACTTCGACTCCTCGGTCATCGCGTTCGACCAGGGCCGGACCGGGATGCGGTTCACCACCGAGGACGAGGCGGCCCGCTGGCTGTTCCAGGAGTTGGCCACCACCGAGGCGGAACCCGCTCCGTTGACCGCCGCCCAGGAGGAGGCCGTCGCCGAGGCCACGGCGGAGCTGACCGCCGAGGTGCGGGAGAACCTGGAGGACCGCAGCGGCGACTCCTACCGGCACACCCTGGAGGTCGGCGACGTCGTCGACGCCTTCGGCCAGGAGAGCGGCCGGTTCCTCCACCCCGACGGCACCCCCTTCTCCGACCGCGGTCTGCCCGA
Organism: Nocardiopsis sp. NPDC049922; assembly: GCF_040660275.1. Classification (NCBI taxonomy): domain Bacteria; kingdom Bacillati; phylum Actinomycetota; class Actinomycetes; order Streptosporangiales; family Nocardiopsidaceae; genus Nocardiopsis; species Nocardiopsis sp. NPDC049922. Next base: position 46,097 of record NZ_JBFAME010000013.1, read on the forward strand.
ACACGCCCGCAGGTCCCCCGGCGGGGAGGACCTCTACCACCGCTACCGGGTCATCCACCCCTTCCAGGTGGGTGCCAGCACCGCGGCCCCCGACGGCGCCAGCCCGGGCGGGGGCATCCGCTTCAGCCTCGACACGGCCGGGTTCGCCGAGGTCCCGCCGGTACCCACCGTGCGCTGGCTGATCGGCAATGGCTACCTTGAACGCGTCGCCGTGAGCGACGTTCCCGCCTGACCACCGCACGGGGGCGGATCCGAACCTGGCGTGACCCCCGCCAGCCACGCAGCACGATTGGAAGGCCATGACCGCTTGGAGCCGGGTGACGCTCGTCGGTGCGGAGCGTCGGGTCGACGCCGTCCTGCCCGCGTCGGAGCCCATCGGCGCGCTCATGCCCGAGGTGCTCGACCTCCTCGGCGACGAGGTGAGCAACCCCGCCCGGCTGCGGCACCTGGTCACCGCCTCCGGCGCGGTCCTGGCGGGCGACACCACCCTGGCGGAACGGCGGATCACCGACGGCGCGGTGCTGCGGCTGGTCAGCGCGGACGAACCGGTGCCGGCACCCGTGGTGCACGAGGTGCCCGAGGCGGTGTCCATGGCCCTGGACGGTCACCGAGGCCGGTGGAACCCGACCGCGGCCCGGTGGACGTCCACGCTCGCACTGATCGTCCTCACGCTGAGCACGGGGTGGACGGTGCGGGACTTCGTGCCCGGAGGGGCGGCGGTCGGCGCCATCGGTGCGGCCGCCGCGCTGCTCCTGGCGGTGGGTGCCGCGATCGGGCCGACATGGCGCGAGCCCCTGGGCACCGCACTCGCGATGAGCGGCACGGCGATGGGCGGGCTGGGCCTGTGGTTGGCCAGTGACCTGTTCGGCTGGCCCCACTGGGCGCGCTGGGGCGGGATCGCCGCCCTGGTGGCCGGGCTGGTGCTGCTGCTCGGCCTGACCTCAGGGCTGGGCCGGGGAGGACTGACTGGTGGCGGCGTCGGCCTGGCGCTGGCGGCGGTGTGGTCGGCCGGGGCCGCGCTCGGTCTTCCGAACCACCAGGTCGCCGTGGTCATGGCCGTGGCCTGCGTGGTGCTGCTGAGCACGCTGCTGCGGTTGGCGCTGATGTTCTCGGGGCTGGCCGTGCTGGACGACAACCGCAGTTCGGGCGACGCGGTGACCCGGGCGGACGTGCTCACCTCCGTGGCGGGCGCGCACCGGAGCCTGGTCATCGCGACCGTGGCGGTCGCCGTCGCCGCCGCCACCGCGGGTCTCGGGCTGGCCTCGGAGTTCAACCCCTGGACGGCGGGCCTGTCGGCGGTGCTCGCGGTGGTGGTCGCCAGCCGGGCGCGGCTGTTCCCCCTGGTCGCCCAGAAGTCCGTGCTCATCGTGGCGAGCCTGGTCGTCCTGGTGAGCGCCCTGTTCTCGCTGGCCGAGGCCGTGTCGTGGGGGGTGTGGCCCGCGTTGGGCGTGGCGGTCGCGGTGGCGGCGATCCCCGCCGTGGTCCTGTCCGTCGAGCAGCCCGAGCACGTTCGGGCACGCCTGCGGGGGGTCACCAGCCGGTTCGAGGCGATCGCGGTGGTCGTCCTCATTCCGTTGGCGATCGGCGCCTTCGGCACCTACGAGCGGCTCCTCGCCACGTTCTGACCTGGAGGGACGATGAGCGTTTCGCGGACGACCGCCGGGGCCGGCGATCGCGTGGTACCGGGTGACAGCCTGCCCCGCCGGGTCGGGCGTGCCGCGTTGCGCCCGTTCCGGCCGGTGGACGAGGCGGCCCGGGCGGTCGAGGTCGGACGGCGGTTGCAGCGGTCGACCGCCACGGGGCGGCGGATCGTCGTGGACGACCTCGGGACGGGCGCGGACACCGCCGTGGTGACCGCTCTGCTCGCCCGGTCGTTCGCCCACTACCGGCACGACCGTGTGCTCGCCGTCGACGCGACCGGAAGGTCGCCGTCGCTGGGAACGCGGCTGGGCGCGGACGGCGCCGCCCACCTGGGTTCGGGCGTGGACGAGGCCTCCTTCGAGACGGCACGCGAGACGCTGGCGGAGGTGGGCGACGGGCTGTGGACGGTCGCGACGGCACGGGACGACGCGGCGGTCTACGCGTCCCGACTGCTGCCGCTGTCCCGCTTCTTCGGGGTGACACTGGTCGCCGGTGCGGGGGACGCGGCGTTCGTGGACGCCGTGGCCGAGGCGGCGCACGCCCGCGTGTGGGTCGTGCGGGCGACGCGCGCCGCCGTGGCACGTGTGGGTCGTGCCCTCGACGCGTTCGTCCAGGGCGGTCGGGAGTTCGAGGCACGGCGGACGGTGGTGGTCCTGTTCGACGAGCGGCGCGGCGAGGATCCCGGGCTCGACGCGGTGCGCACGGCGCGGGTCGTGGCCGACAGCGGCGCGGGTGTCCTGCGGTTGGCGCATGACCGGCATCTGGCGCGGGGGGGCGAGGTTCGGGCCCGCGACATCGCCGAGGCGACGCACCGGACGATTCTGGACGCGGCGGCGGAGGCACTGAACCGGGCGGTCGACGGAGACCGACCGGGCACGCGGAGGGGAGAGGCGCTGTGAACCACCGGAATCCGCGGCATCCCGAGGACCCGGAACGCCCCGACGTGCCCGAGGGAGCCCCACCCCCGCACGGGCAGCCGTACATCCCGCCGAGCCCGTACGCGATCGAACGGCCGGGGCCGCACGAGCCGACCGGCCCCAACCAGACGCCGTGGGAAGCCCCTTCGGGACCGAACCGGGCGGCGTGGTTCGCCGACTCAGGCCCGCACCAGGCTCCGTGGCCGGGGCACGCGGGGCCGCCGCGCCCCCCGGCGCCCCCCGGAAGGATGCCGCCGCAGCCGTCGCACATCGTCGCGCAGGACTCGGTGGCCGAGGCCTTCCTGACCGGCGCGCCCAAGCCCGAGCCGCCGCCCGCCGATCCCCCCGCCCCCGTGTCGCCCTGGGCGCCCCCGCCCGCCTTCGGTCCCGGCAGTGGACCGCAGCCGGGTCCCGTGGCCGGGATGCCTGCGCGCGGCCCCGGGCAGGGGGGTGGGCCCCAACCAGGGCCCGTGCCCGGGATCCCCGGGCAGGGGCACCCCGTGTCGGGGCCGCCTGTTCAGGGGACACCCGCGCCTGGGACACCCGTGACCGGAGGGTTCGTCCCTGAGTCGCCTGCGTCCGGTGTGCTCGGCTCCGAGGCCCCTGATGCGGGAACCCCATCGCCGGGTCCCGTGTCCCCGTGGTCCGCGCCATCGGCCCCCGTTCGCGGTCCGGTCACCGGTGCCACCGGTGAGCATGGCCCGGGATCGCCCGAAGCGGCGCCTGGTTCCGGCACCGGGGGGTCGGGCGGCTGCGCGTCCCCCGCCAAGGCGCGGTTCGGCACGGTGCCACCCTCGGACCTGCCCCGACCGACGCCGTGGACCTCGGGTCAGGACGCCGCGTCGGCCACGAGGGAACCCCGTCAGGTGGGCACACCGCGGCCCCCGGTCGTCGGAGTGCCGGGCGTGGCGGACCCGCCGAACCCCCACGCGGAGGAGACGGACGTCTTCCTCGTCCGCGGCTCCGAGCGGAGGGCTCGCGGGAAGAAGGTTCCGGATACCCCCGTGTCCACGACGGCCACGACCTCCGAGTCTCCGTGGGTTCGTCCACCCCAGGAGGCGGCGCCGCCCGTCGTCGAGTCCGTTTCGGGCGTCCTGCCCGCTCCGGAACCCTCCGCCGCGGGGTTCCTCGACGGCGCCCACACGCCGACCCCTGGCGGGTACGAGGCGCGCATCCTCGCGATCAAGCCCGTCCCGGCCGCGCGGTTGCGGCGTGCCGTCTTCGCGATGACCGGCGGCAGGGTCAACCTCGGTTGATCCCGTGATCGGGTGACAGGCGGGGAGGCGCGCCCGACTCCCCTCGCGGACGCGCCTCCGGGGGCGCCGCGTGGCGGCGCTCCCCTCACCGGGCGGTTCCGCGGGTCGCCCCCGAAGGGGCCAGAGGACCCGTGTCCCGTCCGGCGGGCCGACACACCGCACCCCTCCCCTCAGTGGGGCACGGCGGTCGGCCTACCACCTCGCGCCGGGTCGCACCTCTCCCATGGCGGACCGCACGGCGCGGGGCGGCGTCATGTGGTCATGGACCCGACCTCGACAGGCCGTCGACCAGGGTGATCGCCTCCGTGAGGGTCGGGGGGAGCGGAACCGCCCACACACCGGCCCCGTGCCGCCAGCCCGATCCCCGACGGAACTCGGCCAGCTGTGCGTCGAGGCCCTCCGACTCCTGCGCGACCACCGCGATCCGGGTTCGGCTGAGCAGGCACACCGACTCCCCACGGGTGAAGAACCGGCGCAGCTCGTAGCCGAGCACGATCAGTCGGGCGGCGCGCCGCCACGGATCCATCGCCGGGTCGAGCGTCACCACGACCAACCGGTGCTCCACGGCGGGGGGTTCGTCGCCGCCGATCGGGTACAGCTCCCCCAACCGGGCCCTCAGGTAGGCCAGGGTCGCCAGACCGGTCAGCGCGTCCTGGCAGGTGTCCACCGCCCGACCTCCTGCGGCCCACCCCTCGGCCATCGCCCGGACCAGCCGCAACGGGGGATCGCCCCACCCGACCGCCTCCGTGAACGCCGCCAGGTCCGCCAGGCTCTGCCCGACCCCGACGCCCGCCCGGGCCCGCGCCGCTCCCAGGTGGCCGGAGGCGTCGGCCAGACCGGACCCGGTGGCGAAGGACTCGCACACCGCGTCGACCGCCGGGATCCACCAGTCCTCGCCCGCGTCCCACCCCGTCTCCCGACTCCGCGTCGCCCACAGGGCACGCAGTTCCCTGGCACGAACCCCGTGGTCGCATGCCCCGGCTCCCGCCGCGTCGTCACCCACGGCACCGCTCCCCCCTGTCGCCCGTTCCTTCGGCGGCCGGTCGCGACCCGCGCTCCGGGGCCCGTCCGCCCGCCTCCACCTCGGATTACGGAGATCGGTGGCGGCTATGACGCCAATGCGGGATATTTTTTCGGGGACGTGCGAACGCGACGCCGATCCGGCGTTCCTCCCAGCTGGCGGAGATTGTTGAGAAAGGACGCCGGGTGACCGACGCCGACGGCCATCACACAGAGGTGATCACCGGTGACGCCGAGTTCATCAGGCGGGTACGCGACGGTGACACCGCGGCCTATGGCGTTCTCTACGAACGCCACGCCTCCGCGGCGCGCGGTCTCGCCCGCCAGCTCCTGCGCGGCGAGGCGGAGGTGGAGGACGCCGTCGCCGAGGCCTTCACCAAGGTGCTCAGCGTCATCCAGCGCGGCCAGGGCCCGACGGACTCCTTCCGCCCCTACCTGCTCACCGCCGTCCGCAACGCCGCCTACGACCGCGGACGCGGGGAGAAGCGCCAGGTCGTCATGGACGACATGGAGAGCCTCGACCCGGGCGAGCCCTTCGTCGACCCGGCGCTCGCGGGTCTGGAACGCTCACTGATCGCCCGCGCCTTCCTCTCCCTCCCCGAACGCTGGCAGGCGGTGCTGTGGCACACCGAGATCGAGGGGGTCAAGCCCTCCGAGGCCGCGCCCATCCTCGGGATGAACGCCAACGGCGTCGCCGCCCTCGCCTACCGCGCCCGTGAGGGCCTGCGTCAGGCCTACCTCCAGATGCACCTGGCGGGCGGGGGCGCCGCGGAGCCGTGCCGTCCCACCCTCGGCCTGCTCGGCGCCTACGTCCGGGGCGGCCTGGCCAAGCGGGACACCGCCAAGGTCGGCGCGCACCTGGACGGATGCGCGGACTGCCGCGAGGTGTACGCGGAGCTCATGGACGTCAACGTGGGGCTGCGCGGGACCGTCCTGCCGCTGGTGGCCGGGATGGGTGCCGCGGGCTACCTCGCCTCCGTCCCGGGCGGGGCCGCCACCGGGGCCTGGTGGGGGCGGATGTCGCGCGGCCAGCAGCAGGCGACGGCCGGAGCCGCCGCCACGACCGGTGTCGCGGTCGCGGTCGCCCTCGCCCTGGTGGGCGGTCAGGAACCGCTGCCCGACCCGCCGACCGCCGCGCCTCCCGCCCACACGGCGCAGCCCGTTCCCGAGGACGATCCCCCAGCGCAGGATCCCCCGTCGGCCCCGGTCGCACCGGTCACCGACCCGGTGCCTGCCGAGGAACCCGAACCCGAGCCGGAACCCGAGCCAGAACCCGAGCCGGAACCGGAACCCGAGCCTGGGCCCGAATGGGAGGTCGTACCGCCCGCCGACGTCCCGGAGGCCGAGGTCCCCGCGGAGGAAGCCCCCGAACCGCTGTTCGCGGCGGGCATCGACCCGGTCGGGGCGCTGGTTCCGGGGAGCGACGGAATCATGGTCATGGACGTGCGCAACATCGGCGCGGCCACCGTGGACGAGGTGGTCGCCCTCATCACGCTGCCACCCGGGGTCGAGATGGTCTCCTCCGGCGGCGCGGGCAACGCGGTCCCCGGCGCGGCGGGGCACGGGGACTGGAGCTGCGCGGCGGGCAGCGGCGGCGGCCGGTGCGTGCACCCGGGCATGGGCGCCGGTCAGAACAGCACCCAGTTCTTCGACGTGCGGGTGGCCGGGGACGCCGGTACCGGGATCCCCGCCGCGGTCTCCCTGTCGACGGGTGACGTCTCCGTCACCGCGGCGGGGGAGCGCGGCGTGACCACCGAGGGCGCGGCCGCGCGCTACGCGACGGCGGGCCGCGTCCGGACCGAGGCCGTCGGCAACGCCCTGATGACCTGTGTCGAGCCGGATCCCCCCGAGCCCCCGGAGATCCCGTGGCCGTGGCCCTGGCCCGACCATGAGCACGAGCCCCCGGACGGCCCCTCCGGTCTGGGGCTGGAGGGGTTCTGCGCCCAGGCGCGGGCACGGGAGGGGTACCTTCGCGACAACGACCACTGGGAGATGGCGCCGCTCGATCGGGACGGGAACCCCGACACCGCCTCCTCCAGTTCCGCGACCTGGGAACTGCCCGAGGGCGGCACCGTGCGCTGGGCGGGCCTGTACTTCTCCGCGAGCGGTCACCAGGACGCGCCCACCGCGCGGATCAAGGGTCCCGCCGCGGACGAGTACCGGACTGTCCAGGCGGACGAGACCCACGTCGTCGAGTTGCCCGGATACCCCGCCTACCACGCGTTCGCCGACGTCACCGACCTCGTGCGCGCCCAGGGCGGCGGCCAGTGGTGGGTCGCCGACGTCCCCGCGGCCGAGGGCCGCGGCGTGTACGCCGGGTGGAGCCTGGTGGTGGTGTTGGAGGACCCCCGCGTGGGCTCGTACAACCAGGCGATGGTCCTCGACCACACCGACCTGGTCTTCCAGGGCGGAGCGGTCGGCTTCCCCGTGTCCGGGCTGCTGCCCGCCGCGGTGCCGTCCACCGTCGACGTCGTCGCGTGGGAGGGCGACGCGGGCCTGGACGGTGACTCGGTGACGGTGGACGGAACCGTTCTCACGCCACGGGGTGGACACGCGGGCGCGGCCAACGGCTTCGTCGGTTCCGCGCGCGGGGCCGTCGGGGACCCCGCCACGTTCGGGACGGACGTGGTCCGATTCGACGCAGTACTGGGGCGGGAATCGGACATCCGAATCCAGTCCCACCAGGACGCCGTGATGGTGGGAACGGTCGCCCTGACCGCGCCCATGCGGACCTGAAGTCCCGACTCGGTATGACTTCCCGGTGACGCTGTGTGGGTCGTGAAAGGGGCGAGTCACCTCGGAACTTCGCCGCTGCGTAGCGTGGCCATAACCGTGGGTGTTCACGGCTGGCACGCAAAACAAGACAGACTTGGCTAGGCTGTGGCCGGTCATGGATATGGCCCCAGAGTCAACAGGGAAGGGGGCGGTGTCACGTGGACCGCTGCGCGTTGTTCGTCGACGCGGGATACCTTCTCGCGGACGGCGCGATGGCCGTGCACGGAACCCGCAACCGGGACTCCGTCTCCTGGGACTACTCCGGTCTCGTCCAGTTCCTCAACGAGGTCGCGCGGGACCGCACCGGCCTGCCGCTCCTGCGCTGCTACTGGTACGAGGCCGTCGCCGACGACCGGCGCACCCAGGAACAGGACGGCATCGCGGACATCCCCGGCATCAAGTTCCGCGCGGCCCGGATACGCCCCGGTCGCCGTGAGGGGGTGGAGAGCTACGTCCAGCGCGATCTCACCACCCTCGCGCGCACCGGCGTCCTGTGCGACGCCGTCCTGGTCAGCGGTGACGAGGACATGGCGTCGGTCGTCGCGGACGTGCAGGACCTGGGCGTCCGTGTCACCGTCGTGCACATCTCGGTCGAGGGCAACTGGACCATCTCCCGAACCCTGCGCCGGGAGTGCGACGACCTCATCGAGATCGGCGCCGGCCACCTGCGTCCCTACGTCAACCTGCTCACCAGCGGCGGTTCCACGCAGGAGACCGCGGCCAAGACCACGACGCCGTTCTCCAACGGCCGTGCCCGGTCCGCGCCCGACACCCGCCGCCAGCCGGTCGAGGCCCAGCCCGGCGGCAGCAGGGTCGAGCCCGCGGGAAGCGCCAACGGCGGCCTCGACGCGATCTTCGCGAGCACCGGCCCCCAGTCCGCCCCCCAGGGCAGTGCCATGGACCAGCTGCGCGCGATGCGGCGCTCGCTCGCCCAACAGCGCGGCGACCACCTCGCAGGCCCCTCCACGGACACCCCGTCGCCCGGTCCCATCGACGCCAACGGGTTCCCCTCCGGCGCCCAGGTGCCGATGAGCGGCAACGGCGCCTTCCCGGGCGCGTCGCCGACGACCGCGGGTGGACACGCGCGCGGCGGGCAGAGCGGCCAGGCCGCCTACCCCGGTGGAGACCCGGGCGCGCACGGCGCCGAGCAGAACGGGTACGGTCTGCCCGGCAGAGCGGCTCCGGGGCAGGTCGGGCCGGGCGCCCACCAGCACCCGGCGACCGGGTCCCAGCCCGCGTTCACCAACGGGACGGGCCCGCAGCAGTCCTTCGCGGGCGGCACCGGGCCACAGCCGTCGTTCGCCGCGGGTACGGGGCCGCAGCGGTCCTTCGCCGCGGGGACCGGCCCCCAGCGATCGTTCGCCTCAGACACCCCCCAGGGGCACCCACCGCCGCAGAGAAGTGGGCCGCCACCCCAGGCGGACCCGCGTTTCGGTCCGGGCGACACACCGGGTTTCGGGGGTGCGAACGACGCAAACCCTACCTATGGGACCAGTACGGAAACTGACGCCGCACGCCGCGGCGGGGCGGCTCCCGGATACGGGGGTCCGCCGCGTACTGGTCCCGACCATGACGGCCACTTCGGCCGACGGGGACACCAGGAACCCGGTCCCAGTCCTGGATATCCCCAGCAGACACGCGCCGCCGCGCATACCGTTGACGATGCGGTGCATGTCGCACACAAAGAAGGGAACGACTTCGCGGAGTCGATCGCGCGCGAGGCGCCCGCCCTGTGGGTCGAGGCGGTCCTCGCCCGGAGACCTCGGATGCCCTCCGACCTGGAGGCGCGTCTGCTCCAGGGCTCTTCGCTGCCGATCGACCACCTGTTGAGGGACGAGGTCCGGGACGGACTGCGCCAGGGGTTCTGGCAGGCGCTGGAGCGCGCCAGACCCTGACTGGCGCGCGGGAGCGCGAGTTAGGGGATGGGGGCGATGCGGTTGACCCACGTGACGACGGCCGATCTCGACCGTATGGAGTTCCACGCCGTCCGGTCGGGTGAGCACGGCCCCGTCGCCGCCCAGTTGCAGGACCTGGCCAACCGGGTCGACGCCGGGAGCGAGATCACCCGCGCGGAGCTGTTCGTGCGCGCGGGTGAGCAGTGGGAGATCGCCCAGGAGTACGAGCACGCGTGCGCGGCCTACCAGCGGGCGATCGACGACGGCGGTCCGACGGTGATCGACGCGCGTGCCCTGAGCGCGGGCGCCCTGCTGCAACTGGACGAGACCGATCGGGCCTACGCGCAGCTCAAACGACTGGAAGGCGAGCCGGTGCTCGGCCTGCCCACCTACGTGCACATCGCCGAGGTGCTGTACGCGCACGACGACCTGGCGGGCGCCGAGCGTTGGGCGACCGTCGGGATCCGCGCCCACATGGACGCCGCGGCCTCGCCGTACGTGCGCGATCTGCTCGACGAACTCCTACGGATGCGGTTCCGTGTCCGCACCGACCTGGGGCTGGGTGAGGACGACCTGGACGGCCTGCTGGACACCGACTGACCCCGCCGCCGTTCGGCACGCCGCGCCGAGCGCGGGCGGCCCTGCGGCGCGTGTCGTGAGCTTTCTGACGCGCCTGGTGCGTCACACCGCTCGCGGGCCCCTAGGCTGTGTCGGGTCGCGGTCGCGCACACCTTCGAATCGATGGTCCAAACCCCCATGAAGCGGGCATGTTCGCGCGCCCCATACCACGCCGCCGACGTGCCCTCCGTCGCGGTCGACTCCTGGGAAAAATCCATGACACGCCATCATCTTGCGGTGTTCCAACGTCCCATCCCCAAGATGTAGTATCTAGTCCCGCTGGTGGTTCACCCCGACGGGGTGAGGCGAGAGGGAACCCGGTGCGCATCCGGGACTGCCCGCAGCGGCGAGTGGGATCGGACTCCGCACACGTACTGGGATCCCCCGAGAGACCCCCGGGGAGCGACGCTCAGGAGACCGACCACGAGCCCGGGGACCTGCCACCGGCGCGCACCGGAGCGTGCGCCGACGACGGGGCTTCGAGAGCGGGCCACCGCGACCCACCGGTCACGATGACCACGCGCACTGAGCGTGTCGGCCCACCGGTGTGCCGTGGCCGTGTTTCTCGTGTCCCTCCCCGCCGGGACTCTTCTACCGAGGTTGGAGCCGCTGTATGACCCTTGACGTCGAGGCCGTGCCCGCATCCGTTCGGCCCGAGCCGACCCACGACGCCGCGCCCCCCGCCGCCGTCGACCGGATCGAGCACGTCGTAACCGAGGCCTGCGCGCGGCTCACCGGTGTTTCGGCGGACAAGGTCCTCACCGAGGCGCGCCGCGGCTTCTACCCCGGGATCTCGGACGCCGAGGTGGAGTTGGCCCTGGTCATGGCCGCCCGCAGCTTCGTGGAGGTCGACCCCGACTACTCCTACGTGGCCGCCCGCCTGCTGCTGGACACACTCCGCCGCGAGGCCCTCACCTTCATCGCCGGCTCCCCCCAGGCCGCCAGCCAGTCCGAGATGGCCGACCGCTACCCGGCCTACCTGGCCGCCTACGTCGGCCGCGGCATCGACCTCGGCCAGCTCGACCCGGCGCTGGCCACGTTCGACCTGGAGCGCCTGGGCGCGGCCCTGCGCCCCGAGCGGGACGAGAACTTCACCTTCCTCGGCATCCAGACCCTCTACGACCGCTACTTCCTGCACAGCGACGAGGTCCGCTACGAGCTGCCGCAGGCGTTCTTCATGCGCGTGGCCATGGGTCTGGCCCTCAACGAGGACGACCGGGACGCCCGCGCCATCGAGTTCTACGAGCTGCTGTCCTCGTTCGACTTCATGGCCTCCACCCCCACCCTGTTCAACTCGGGCACGGTGCGCGCGCAGCTGTCCTCCTGCTTCCTGACCACCGTCGGCGACGACCTCCAGTCGATCTTCCACGGCATCAGCAACAACGCGATGCTGTCGAAGTACTCGGGCGGCCTGGGCAACGACTGGACGCCGGTGCGCGGCCTGGGCTCGCACATCCGCGGCACCAACGGCAAGAGCCAGGGCGTCGTCCCGTTCCTGAAGATCGCCAACGACACCGCGGTCGCGGTCAACCAGGGCGGCAAGCGCAAGGGCGCGGTCTGCGCGTACCTGGAGACCTGGCACATCGACATCGAGGAGTTCCTCGACCTTCGCAAGAACACCGGTGACGAGCGCCGCCGCACCCACGACATGAACACCGCGAACTGGGTTCCGGACCTGTTCATGCAGCGTGTGGAGCAGGGCGGCACCTGGACGCTCTTCTCGCCGGACGAGGTCCCCGACCTGCACGACACGTACGGGGCCGAGTTCGCCGAGGCCTACGCCCACTACGAGGCCGAGGCCGCGGCGGGCCGGGTCAAGGTCTTCAAGCAGGTCCAGGCCGTGGACCTGTGGCGCCGCATGCTCACCATGCTGTTCGAGACCGGCCACCCGTGGATCACGTTCAAGGACCCGTGCAACCTGCGCTCGCCGCAGCAGCACTCGGGCGTCGTGCACTCCTCCAACCTGTGCACCGAGATCACGCTGAACACCAGCGCCGACGAGGTCGCCGTCTGCAACCTGGGCTCGGTCAACCTGGCCCAGCACACCGGCCCCAACGGTCTGGACGCCGAGCGCCTGCGCCGCACCGTGCGCACCGCCGTGCGGATGCTCGACAACGTCATCGACGTGAACTTCTACACGATCCCCGAGGCGCGCCGTGCGAACATGCGCCACCGCCCCGTGGGTCTGGGCCTCATGGGCTTCCAGGACGCGCTGTTCAAGCTGCGCACGCCGTTCGCCTCCGAGGGCGCGGTCGACTTCGCCGACGAGAGCATGGAGCTGATCAGCTACTACGCCATCGAGGCGTCCATGGAGCTGGCGGCCGAGCGCGGTTCCTACGAGACCTTCGACGGCTCGCTGTGGAGCAAGGGCGTCCTGCCGATCGACTCGCTGCGGCTGCTCGCCGAGGCGCGCGGAGGCGACCTCGACGTGGACCGGGGCGAGACCCTGGACTGGGACTCGCTGCGTGAGCGCGTGCGCACCACCGGCATGCGCAACTCCAACGTGATGGCCATCGCCCCGACCGCGACCATCGCCAACATCACCGGCGTGAGCCAGTCGATCGAGCCGGTCTACCGGAACCTGTTCGTCAAGTCGAACATGTCCGGCGACTTCACCGTCGTCAACCCGTACCTGGTGCGCGACCTCAAGGAGCGCGGTCTGTGGGACGACGACATGGTCTCCGCCCTGAAGCTGCACGACGGTAGCCTGGGCGCCATCGACCGGGTTCCGGACGACCTGAAGGCGCTGTACGCGACGGCCTTCGAGCTCGACCCGAACTGGCTCGTCGACGCCGGCTCGCGCCGTCAGAAGTGGATCGACCAGGCGCAGTCTCTGAACCTGTACATGGCCGCTCCGAGCGGTCGCAAGCTCGACACGCTGTACCGCCGCGCGTGGCGTTCCGGTCTGAAGACCACGTACTACCTGCGTTCGCAGAGCGCCACCCACGTGGAGAAGAGCACCCTGAAGGGTACGGACGGCCGCCTCAACGCCGTGTCCTCCGGCTCGGCCCCGGCTCCGGCCCCGAGCCCGGTGGCCAGCCCGGCCCCGGTGGCCAGCCCGAGCCCGAGCCCCGCTCCGAACCCCGTGCCCACCGGCGCCGGTGAGGACGAGTTCGAGATCGTGGAGGGCCAGGCGTGCTCCATCGAGGACCCCGAGTGCGAGGCCTGCCAGTAGGCCCGCCCGTCCGGGAGCTCCGCGCCGCGGGGCCGTCCGCGCACGCCGCGGGCGGCCCCGCGCCGGGCCCCCGCCCCAGACATCACGCATCACCAACGTCCGGCCCGGCCGGAGAACGGAAAGCGACCGCAGCATGACCACAGCACCCGACCACAGCGCCAGCGCCGCCAGCGGCCTCGGGGAGATCGAGCGTGACGCCGCGCGCGTCAACGTCGACGACAAGGCGATGATCAACGCCCGCGCCGACGTCAACCAGCTGCTCCCGCTCAAGTACACGTGGGCGTGGGACAAGTATCTGGCGGGCTGCAACAACCACTGGATGCCCACCGAGGTCGCGATGCAGGCCGACATCGCGCTGTGGAAGTCCAAGGACGGCCTGACCGAGGATGAGCGCCTGATGCTCAAGCGCAACCTCGGCTTCTTCGCCACCGCCGAGTCGCTGGTCGCCAACAACATCGTCCTGGCCGTGTACCGCCAGCTGACCAACCCGGAGTGCCGCCAGTACCTGCTGCGCCAGGCCTTCGAGGAGGCCGTGCACACGCACACCTTCCAGTACATCTGCGAGAGCCTGGGCCTGGACGAGGGCGAGCTCTTCAACATGTACCGGGAGATCCCGTCGATCACGGCCAAGGACGCGTGGGCGCTCAGGTACACGCAGAACCTGGAGGACCCGGACTTCCGCACCGGCACGCCCGAGGCGGACCAGGCGTTCCTGCGGGACCTGGTCGCGTTCTACGTGATCTTCGAGGGCATGTGGTTCTACACCGGCTTCGCGCAGATCCTCTCGCTGGGCCGCCGCAACAAGATGGTCGGCATCGCCGAGCAGTACCAGTACATCCTGCGCGACGAGTCGATCCACCTGAACTTCGGCATCGACGTGATCAACCAGATCAAGATCGAGAACCCGCACCTGTGGACCGAGGAGTTCCAGGCCGAGGTGCGCACGATGCTCACCGAGGCCTGTGAGCTGGAGGTCGCCTACGGTCGCGAGACCATGCCGCGCGGCGTGCTGGGCCTCAACGCGGAGCTGTGCGAGAAGTACATGCACTTCATCACCGACCGCCGCGCCGAGCAGATCGGCCTGGCGCCCATCTTCGGCGAGACGGAGAACCCGTTCCCGTGGATGTCGGAGATGATGGACCTCCAGAAGGAGAAGAACTTCTTCGAGACCCGGGTCATCGAGTACCAGACCGGCGGCGGCCTGGACTGGGACTGACCCGAGAAGCCCGGCCCTCCCTCCCCGTCGGCGGAGGGGGCGGAGGGCCGATGCGAGAGGAGGCCCGGTAGGCGCGACCGGGCCTCCCCCGCCCCACGGGCGGACGCGAGGGTGCCCCGTCTCTTCGGAGGCGGGGCACCCTTTGTGCGTGTGCGGGGACGCGGTCGCGGGTCAGACGTGCGGTCGCCCACCGTGCCCAATCCTGAGGAACGCGAGGCCCTGGCCACCCTCGCCGAGGAAGGCGACCGGCGCGGCTGGTGGGCGAGCTTCGGCGACGTGCTCGGGTCCGCGCCCTGCTCTGCGGGCAGTGATCGACGCGGCAGCACCGCCGTCGAGGTCGCACGTGGCCGCTTGGTGCCGGTGGACGTGATCTGGCCTCGGGGCGCTGCGCGTGATCTGTGACGAGGCCCCAGCTGTCCATCCGCGTCGGGCACACACGTACCGGACCGGCGGCCTGGACTGGGACTGACCCGCGAGGCCCCGGCTCCCCGATCCGTCGGCGGAGGATCGTGGGAGCCGGGTCGGGAGATCCTGGGGGACCGCCGGAGCCCCCGACGGGGGTCAGCCGCCGTTCGACCAGGTCATCCTGACGTTGAAGGTGGCCTCGCCGCCGCCCTTGACGACCACGGCGTCGGCTTCGGCGCTCACGTTCACCCCGAATTCCACCTCCGTCTCCGTGGGTGCGAACCGGGATGAGGCGAGTTCCGTCAACTGCGCGGACACGGCCTCGCCGACCTTCCTGATCCGGAGCAGAACCGAGTCGAGCTGTTTGTCGCCGAGCATGCTCATGGCGTCCCGCGCGACGTTGGCCGCGCCCTCACGCCTGACGGGCGCGGATTCGACGCTGATCACGGTGCCGTCATCGGTGACGAAGTCGATCACTTTGTTCACGCTGACCTCACGCATTCTTCGAGGGGGTATTGGTATTCCGGTGAGCCGAGGCGGAAAGTAAAATCATGGGACATGTCCGGAATAGGCGAGATTCCGCGGCCGTCCGAGCGGAGGAAACGGTGGGACGAACCAGTGAGGACCGGGCGAGACAGGGTACGGGCCACCTGGCGGGACGGAAGAGACGGGACTGAGTGGCGCAAGTCGTCGAGGTCGCCGAACACCGGCGCGTGCTGTGAGGCCTCCCTGCGTAGGCCCCCGGGGGTCCTGTTCAGGGACTCCGTTCACCCGGACGGACATGTCCTGCGATTTCACACCCGAGAGTGGCTGTCGCTGCTCGCCTCTTTGGCCTGAACGACCTGCCGTGCGGTGCACGGGTCCCGGTCCCGCGTCAGTCGCTCATCGGGATGATGTCGGTGTCCAGCCGTGAGAAGTCCGCCATGGTGGTCACGAAGCGGTGGTCGGGGCCGAACTGGGCGGCGTACTGGTCCCGCAGCGCCTTCCACTCCTCGTCGACCTCCTCCCCCAGCGCTCTCCGGCTGATCAGCAGGTTGCGTTGGGCGGTGGCGAGGAAGAGGTGGTGTTCCCCGAGGACCTCCAGGCACAGCTCCACGCTGGCCGCGTCCTGGGCCCGGGCGTCCTTGAGCCTTCCCAGCGCGAAGAGGTCGTTGCCCAGGTTGACCTCGACGGCGGCGATGGTGACGGACGCACTCGGGTAGAGCTGGCGGATCTCGTTCAGGGCGGAGCGGTCGAGTTCGTGCGCTCGCTCGTACTCGCCCACGACCCGGAACACGATCGCCGCGTTGGCCTGGGAGGCCCACGGGAAGAGATGCTGTCTGGGGAAGCGCCGGCCCATGTGGGCCAGGAGGTCCTCGGCCAGCTCCCGTGCCTCCTCCGCCTGTCCGGTGAAGGCCAGGTTCACCATGTGGATGCTGTTGACGTGCAGTCTTTGCCTGGAGCGCGGCTGGTAGCGCGTGACGGCGACGTCGCGCGCCCGGGTGGACAGTTCCAGGGCGCTCTCATGGTTGCCCAGCCTGCGATGGATCACGGAGAGGTGGAGGGGGATCTCCTGGGTGTGGGTGCTGGCGTCCGCCTCGATCGCCTCGAACCGCCGTTGGCAGTCCTCCAGGGTTTCCCTCGCCTTCTCCAGGTGGCCGAGAGCCATCAGGCTCAGACCGATCGACATCTGTGTGCGCAGAGTGGGGATGCCGTTGGCGCTGAACAGGTACGTGCGCTGTTCGAGGGTCCGGCGATCCAGGTCCAGTGCCTCCTGGAACCTTCCGAGACGGCGTAGACACGAGGCGATGTCGTGCGCGATGACCAGGGTGTTCTCGTCGTCCTCGGTGAATCGGGCGGTCCGGATTCGGTGGATCTCCTCGAACATGGCGAGAGCCCGGCCGTAGTCACCGGAATTGTGCAGCGAGATGGCCTGTGCCCGGCTGGCCTCCAGGGCCTCCTCGCTCTCCGGCCCCTCCAGCTCCGCCTGTTCCGCGTACATCCGCTCCGCCTCCGCCAGGGCGGTCTCGTTGTCGCCGCTCAGTTGGAGGAGCCGGGTCCGCAGCAGCTGGACCCGGAAGCGCTGTCCCGTGTCGTCGTACCAGGTTTCGATGGCACGGTCCGCCAGTTCCAGTGCCGACCCTTCGTTCCCGGTCTCCACCAGGTACGTGATCACGTTGCGCACCAGGCCGCGGACCTGGGGATCGTGGCTGCGCCAGGCCTCCGACGCCTGCACATGGCTGAAGAGCAGCTGGTACTCGGGCCAGTTCTGGGGGAGTTCGGGGCCGAGGGGATCGCTCTGCGCCAGGAGGCGGTGGGCCAGGTCCCGGTAGCGCACCCTCTCCTCGTCGCTCACCGTCCGCTGGACGACCGTCTGGAAGGTGACGTGCATCTGGAACGTGTGCTTGGTCCGGTCGAATTCGGCGAGACTGTGCCTGCCGACATAGCGCAGCACTTTGGACAGTTCCATCTCGTTGCCGAGGATCCGGGCCAGCTGCGGGTTGGAGCTCAGCCCCCGGGCCCGGTGGAACAGGGTGCGCGCCAACGGGCGGGGACCGAAGAACGAGCAGAGCTGGACGAACTCGCGCACCATCTGCTTGATGGCCCGATCCGGACCGGTGGCGCGCCGCAGGTCGTCGAGCTGCATGTTCCACGCGGCGGCGAGTGGGAGCGGGTACGAGCCGTCCGGTTCCACGTGCGTGACGAGTTCGTCGAACTTGTCCTGGATGAGGTGGAGGAAGTCGTCCACCGTCATCAGGGAGTCGCGGAGGTAGGCGCCGACCTGCGCCAGGGCGAGCGGAATGTGTTCGAGGCGGTTGGCGATCCGGAGGGCGTCCTCCTCCTTCTCCAGCCCATGGGGGCAGATCTTCCGGAGCAGGGCGACGCTCTCCTCCGGTTGGAGACTGGGGACGACCGAGCCCTCGCTGCGTCCGCCCGGGATCCAGCTCTGGTCCCGGGAGGTGATGATGATGTCGCCTGGTCCGTTGACGGGGAGTTCGGCCGTGTCCAGGGAGTTCAGGTCCGCCACGTCGTCGAGGACGAGCAGCCAGTGGCCGACCTCGGGATCGGTCTCCAGGACGTCGCGGACCCTCTGGGCCGTCTTCTCGAGATTGCCGCCGTCCTCGGGCAGTCCGAGGTGCCTGGCGAGGTCGACGTACGTCTGGTGGATGTCGGGAACGCTGTTGGCCGGGATCCACCAGATCAGGTCGTAGCCGTCCCGGTTGCGGTGCGCGTACTCGATCGCGATCTGGGTCTTGCCGATCCCACCGCCTCCCGCCAACAGGTACACGCTGCCGGAGGATTCCGACATCAGGTCGTGGATCCGCCTGAGGATCTCCGCGCGGCCGGTGAAGTTGAGGTTGTGCGGGGGAACGCCTCCGAGTTTGGCGAGCCGTCGCGCTCTGGGACGCCTCTCCCGGGAACGCTGGATGGCCAGGGGCTCCGAAGGGGTGGGGTCCGTTTCGGAGGTGTGCGTGTCGGTCACGGTCGGAGTCGGTTCCTCTCGGACGGTCGCGGTCGGTGGACTGTGGTCGGCCCCGTCGACGGAGGGTTCCCCGAGCGCGGCGCGCAGGTGCTCGGCGAACCGCCGGTACTCACCCGGCATCTCGGACAGGGCGGGCAGGAGGGCCCTGGCCAGGCCGTCCTCACCGTCAAGAGCGGAAACGCGGGGCGCACCGGTCTCGATCCTGGACAGCCACTGGAAGACACGGGCGGAGTCCTTGAACTCGATGGCCATCGAGTGGAACACCGAGCGCATGACGCTGAGATCGCCGAACCGGCCGAGGAGGTCCCGGCGCACCCCGGGGAGGAAGTCCAGGGCGGGGACCGCGGGGTCGTTGAGGTCTCCGAGGGCATGGGTGGGGTCCATCAGGTCGCCGCCGAACACCTCGGCGATCTCGGTGACGGCCGTACGGGCGTCGCGCGGTGCGTGCGGGAGGTTCCGTTGGAGCAGCTCGGCCACGGGGAGGTTGACGGGGGCCTGGGTCAGGCGCACGGCGAGTTCGCGCGCGCCGCGCGAGGCCTGCGCGAGGAAGCGCGACACCGGGTCGGGGTCCCAGGGAACGGTCTCCGGGGGACGGGCGCCGTCCGGCGGGAGGACACCGACGTCCGCCTCCCAGATCCCCTCGGCTCCGTTCATCACGGTGGTCCACTCGGCCAGGGAGTCGGGTCCGAACGCCAGCACCGGCAGGAGCGCGGCGCCCTCCGGGAGGGCGGTGTCCTCGGCGTCGTCCGCGGTGGTCATCGGGGTCCGGGAGGCGGGCGTGGACGGAACCGCCTCGGTCAGCCGCAGCGGTTGGGGCGCGAGCGGCCCGCGGGACCAGACGGAGCGGTCGAGGAGGTGGAGGAGGGCGGTCGGCAGCTGGGCGGCGATCGAGGCGACCCAGGCGCGGAACCGCCGCTGCCGCCAGCCCCGGTCCTGGGTGTCGGTGACGATGACGGCGGTGTCGACCCCGTCGGGGAGCGGGTCGGTGAGCGGCCACGGGGGGCCGTGCCCGTCGGTCGGGTGCGCGGCGTGCCCCGCGTGGAACCGCACGACCGGAGCGCCGGCCCGGCCGGCGTGCTCGACCAGTTCGGCGACATTGTGCTGGTGCAGGGCCATGAGGGGAGAGGAGTCGACGAGAATGACCAGGCGGGACGGCCCGCCCGCCAGATGTTCGAGTGCGCTCTGATATGTGTTCGACAACGTCGAACTCCTCCTGGAAGTCTCCTCCCCCAATCCTGCCATGATGGTTCGCCTTCCGCGATACGCCGAGCCTCGATCTGTGGATAATCGCGGCTCTGTGCCACAACCGCGGCGTTGTTTTGTTTGCCCTAAAAAGTGAAGACTGTGAGCTATGTTAAATTAAATGGCTTTTGTCATTCCTTGTAGATCTGTGTCTTGTTTGTCCTATGGGGTCGGGCGATCGTGCTCCCGGAGGGCCTGGGGCGGGAGGTCGTCCCCGAAGTCGTCCTGGATGAGGGCGATGTCGCGGCTGTCCGCGTCCCCCTTGGCGCGGTCGCGCAGGTATCGGGCGAGACCGGAGATCGGTACGCGTGAGCCGGGGTCGAGGCCGAGGAGCTCCTCGGCGAGATTGCGGATCGCCCGTCTGGGGCCGCGGACGATGGTCGGGATCCCCTGGTGGAGCGCGGAGTCGTAGATGTGTCGGACGTCCTCGTCGTCCGACTCGGCGACGCAGACGGTGACCTCGCCGTCGTCCAACAGGTGCACCGCCTCGCTCACCGGAAAGTCCCACGTGAGGAGGGAGTTGCGGTCCCTGACCAGGGTGTCCGACCTCTGCTGCTCCGTCTTCCGCTTCCACTTGGTGGGGAGAGCCCCCATGTAGCCCGGGAACAGGACGCGCTCCCGGACGTGGTAGACGATCTCGTACATCGCGCCGAGCCGTGGCGGGTACTCCATCAACTCGCGGTGCGTGGCGGCCTGGCCCAGGTTCAGGTGCAGGAGGTCCTTCGGGAGCATGACGCGCAACCGCAGCGACTCCTCGGCCGGTACGACGAACCTCCGCATGGTCGTGTCGCCCATGAGGTCGCCGATCTCGTCGAGGATGTCGCTCTCCCGGACCACCTTCGTGCTCTGGAGGAGGACCTCCTCGTCCACGTGGGCGATCTTGTGGGACAGCCGGTAGCCCCCGGTCACGGGCTCCAGGTCGAAGAACACCACCGTGTCCGGCTCCGCCGCGCCGACGAACGCGTCCGGTTTCCTGTGGCTGAGCAGCCGTCGGTCCCGGTGCCGCGAGAGGATCTCCTCCCAGTCGCGGCCCAGGGGGTAGGCCTCCTTCCTGATCCACGGCCAGACCATCGGGGGGAGCGGTCGCCGGACCCTGACCTCCTGGTACACGTGGTGCACCCAGGCGACCCGGGGCGGCGGTTCGCCGACCGGCGGGACCAGGTCCCACAGCGCGGTGAGCACCTGCCAGGCGGTCGTGCCCGACGCCCGCCGTCTGACCGTGCGCAGTTCGTGGGCGTTCAGCAGGGCTTCGGGCGGGACCTCCTCCACGGACACGGAGTCCAGCAGGTCGTGGAGGCGGGCGTAGGCCTCCCTCCCGCAGAGCGACTCGTCCGCCAGACGCCGCACGGACACGCCCTCCCGGCGGTCCCGGTCGCCGACGAACTCCTCGACCGGCAGCAGGAAGGCGATGCCCGAGGGCTGGTCGGGGTCGTTCCACAGGTAGTGGTGGTTCTTCTGCATGATCCCCACGAGTTCGCCGGTGGCGGTGCGCACCGCGCAGCCGCTGAACCCGCCGGTGATCTGGGCCGGCCGCGACTCGGGCGTCTCGACCTGGTGGGTGGCGTCGGTGGGGCCGCCCCTGCCCCGGTAGACCACCGAGGCCTGGAGCGACCGCATGCCGGCGGGGTACCCGACCGCGTACAGGACCTGCTCCGAGGAGACGTCCGCGCACCCGCTCATCGTGGGGAAGTCGGTGTCGGGCAGTCCCGGGCCGGACAGCCGGAGGACGGCCAGGTCGCGGCTGCCGTGGCCGGCCGACCACAGCTCCGGGAGGACGTCGGCGCTCCACACCCGGTCGTCGAAGGACCTCAGCCGGACCGCGGTCCCCGGCCCCGGGTGCTCCTCCGGATCCCCGGGGCGGCCGAGGGCGGCGTTGACGACGTGCGCGCACGTCACGAGCAGGCTGGGTGACACGAGGACGGCGCCGCCCACGACGCCGTCCGCGTGGTCGAGCATCCGCATCTGCCAGGGCGGTTCGTTGGGCTGCAGACCGCTCGGAGGGTGGGGGGTGGGCACGATCCGGGAACCTCTCTCGCATCCGTCGTGCCCAAGACAGTTCCCTTTCGGACCGGCGCGAACCGCCGTGGCCGGGGTGTCCGCGGCAGGGGAGGGGGAGCGTTCGGGGGGAGGGGGATCGCGCCACCGTGCGGGACGGGTGACGGGACGTGCGCGCTTGGGTGAACGCCAAAGATCCCATCACGGGCTGTCACGTATGTCCGATCGGACAACCGAACGGCTCTCCAGGTGGTCGGCGGGACAATCATGCCTGGTCGAAGACTCGGCCAGGTATCAAAGAGGTGATGTTCCACCAACGGGCGTTGTGACTCGGCGAACACGGGGTCATGATCACCCACATAGTTCGTAAGCAGCGCGTAAGGGTCACGGCCGCGCGCGTCAGAGAAGGGAGGGGACGGTCATGGACGGCTCCATGCTCGGTTCGGTCTTGACCTTCGCGGTGTACCTCGCCGCGATGGTGGGCATCGGTCTCTGGGTCTACCGGCGTACTGTCTCTCAGTCCGACTTCGTGCTCGGTGGTCGGCAGCTCAACAGCTGGGTCGCGGGCCTCAGCGCCAACGCGAGCGACTTCAGCGGCTGGCTGCTGCTCGGCCTGCCCGGCGCCATCTACATCTCGGGCCTGGGCGAGGCCTGGATCGCGGTCGGCCTGGCCTGCGGTTTCGCGGGCAGCTGGATCCTGCTCGCACCCCGCCTGCGCGTGTACACCGAACGCGTCACCGACGCCCGGACCGGCGGCGAGTCCGACTCGCTGACCCTGTCCTCCTTCCTGGAGAACCGCTTCAACGACCCGACCCGGCTGCTGCGCGGCGTGTCGGCGGTGCTGATCGTGGTCTTCTACTTCTTCTACGTCGCCTCCGGCCTGGTCGCCATGTCGGCCCTGTTCGACCAGGTCTTCGGTCTCGACCCCGCGCCCGCCATCGCCATCGGCGTCGGCATCGTCGTCCTGTACACCGTGCTGGGCGGCTTCCTCGCGGTCTCCTACACCGACGTCGTGCAGGCCGTCATGATGTGGCTCGCCCTGCTCGTCGTGCCGGTCATGGCGATCGTGGCCCTCGGCGGCTTCGGCGGCCTCACCGCCGGTGTGGCCGAGCAGAGCGACGGTCTCCTGTCGGTCGTCGGCGGCACCTCGTTCAACGCGGAGACGCTCGCCTGGGAGAGCACCGACACCCTCGGCTGGGTCGTCATCGTCTCCGGCCTGGCCTGGGGCCTCGGCTACTTCGGCCAGCCGCACATCCTCGCCCGCTTCATGGGCATCCGCTCCGTCAAGGACATCCGCCACGCCGGGATCGTCAGCGTCAGCTGGGCCGTCACCGCCATGGCGCTCGCCCTCGTGGTCGGCTTCGTCGGCATCGCCTACTTCGAGACCCCGCTGGAGAACCCCGAGCAGGTCTTCCCGCAGCTCATCGAGGCCATGACCCACCCGCTGGTCGCGGGCATCCTCCTCGCCGCGATCCTCGCCGCCGTCATGAGCACCGCCGACTCCCAGCTCCTGGTCGCGGCGTCCGCGCTCACCGAGGACGTCTACCGGGGCTTCGTCTCCCGCGACGCCGACCCGCGCGTCCTGCTGTGGATCAGCCGCGGAACCGTCGCCGCCGTCGCCCTCGCCGCGGCGGGCATCGCCCTCTGGGGCGACAGCTCGGTCATGGACCTGGTCGGCTACGCCTGGGCGGGCTTCGGCGCCGGGTTCGGTCCGGTCCTGCTGCTCGCGGTGTTCTGGCGACGCATGACCTGGGCGGGCGCGCTCGGCGGCATGGTCGTCGGCGGCGCCACCGCGATCGTCTGGGACATCGTGGACAGCGCCTACCTGAACACCGGGCTGTACGCGATGGTTCCGGCGGTCGCCCTCAGCTTCGCCGCGATCTTCCTCTGCAACGGCCTCGGCCGGGTCACCGGCGCCATGGCGCAGGACTTCGAGCGGATGGAGGCCGAGGTCAAGGGCGCCGAGGGCGCCGGCGGCGCGGCCAAGGTGAAGGGGGCCTGAGCCCACCCGCCACGGCCTCCGGGGCGCACGCCCCGAGCCACCCGTGACACGGGCCCGTACCGCGCGTCGGTGCGGGCCCGGACCCGTCTGGCGCGGTGACCGCGCGGAACGGTAGAACGGTGACATGTCGTCACTGACACAACACCCCGCCGCGTGGTCCCGGACCGACGTCCCCGAGGGCCTCGGCCTCGGCGCCCTCCTGCCCGAGCCCGACGGGTACCGGTTGGAGGCCGGAGAGGTCGTCGTGGAGGACGACGAGCGGTTCCTCACCCGCTTCACGGTCCGCACCGACCTGGCCTGGACGACGCGGGAGGTGCGTGTCGAGGTCGTCTCCGCACGGGGGACGGACGCGGTCGCACTGACCGCGCACGGCGGCAACTGGACCGACGGCGAGAACAGGCCCAGACCCGAGCTCATGGGCTGCCTGGACGCGGACGTCGCCGCGACCCCCCTCACCAACACCCTCCCGATCCGACGCCTGGGGCTGAACCCGGGGGAGTACCGCGACATCGCGGTGGCCTGGATCGACATCCCCTCCCTGCGGGTCCGCCGCGTCCGCCAGCGGTACACACGCCACCCCTCCGAGGGCGGTCTGGAGCGCTACACCTACCGCGACCCCCTGCGCGGCGAGTACCGGCTGTCCGTGGACGCCGAGGGGCTGGTCGTGGACTACGAGCGGTTCGCCCGAAGGCTCGGCCCCGACAGCTGAGCGGCCCCTCCCCAGCCCGGTCCGGGCCCGCACCCCCGGAGTGCGTCCGCCACGCCCGACCGGCGATAATCGGCGGGCACACCCACCTCACCCACGGGGGACCGCAGTGACCGAAACCGAGCTGAGCCGGGCCAGACGCGAGATCATCCGCGACCTCGACGTCCCCGAGCACTTCGACGTCCAGGGCGAGATCGAACGACGCGTCGCCTTCCTCGCCGAGCGCCTGACCACCACGGGCGCGGCCGCGCTGGTGCTGGGCATCAGCGGCGGCGTCGACTCGCTCACCACCGGCCGCCTCTGCCGTCTCGCCGTGGACCGCGCCCGCGCCGCCGGGCACACCGCCGAGTACGTCGCCATGCGTCTTCCCTACAGGGTGCAGAAGGACGAGGACGACGCCGCCCGCGCGGTCGAGTTCACCGACCCCGACCGCTGCCTCACCGTCGACGTCGGCCCGGCCAGCGACGCCATGGCCGATTCCCTCACCGCCGCCGGGATGACCTACGCGAGCGTGGCCTCCGAGGACTTCGTGGTCGGCAACGTCAAGGCCCGCCAGCGGATGATCGCCCAGTACGCGGTGGCGGGCGGCCTCGGCGGTCTCGTCGTCGGCACCGACCACGCGGCCGAGGCGGTCACCGGCTTCTTCACCAAGTACGGCGACGGCGGGGTCGACCTCGTCCCGCTGACCGGGCTGACCAAGCGCCGGGTGCGCGCCGTGGCCGCCGCGCTCGGCGCCCCCGACGACCTGGTGAACAAGGTGCCCACGGCCGACCTGGAGACCCTGTCGCCGGGCAAGCCCGACGAGGAGGCGCTCGGCCTCACCTACGAGCGGATCGACGACTTCCTGGAGGGCCTGCCGGTCCCCGGGGAGGTCGAGGCGGCCCTGGTCGACCGCTACCGCGCCACCGCGCACAAGCGCGCCCTGCCCACGGCTCCCCCGCCGGCCTGAGCCCGGTCGGCCCGGGCCCGGCTGGTCTGAGCCCGGTCGGCCCGGGCCCGCTCGCCCCGATCCCCGGCCCGGCCGCCGCGCCGAAGGTGGTGCCCGCACCACCGTCGGCGGGTGGGTGGGCCGCCGGTCGAAGAGTGGCACCAGAGCCATCGCGACGGACCCCACCGTCTTCCTAGGGTCGTACCGACGACGCACCGGCGGGGACGCGGACACCTCCGCACCGGCCGGGGCCCGTCGGACCACGCGTCGTCGCCCCCTGATCCCGGTCGGCACGACACCTCCTCCGCCGCGCGGCGCCCGACCGCTCCCGTGGTGCAGACGACCCAGGAGCGACCGATGACCATGACCCTCCGATCCGGCGCCGGAGGCGGGCCGTCGGTCCTGCCGGCGCCGCGTCCCGCGTCGACCGCGGACACCCGGCCCGGCACCGGGAGCGCCCCGCGACCCCTGCCCGGCCGCGACCGGTTCCTGGACGCCCTCCGCCTCCTCGTCATGGTGCTGGTCGTCCTCCAGCACTGGTGGTACCCGGTGCTCACCGGCGGTCCGGGGACCCTGGCCATGGACAGCGTCCTCGCCGTTCCGGGCGCCTCGGCCATGACGTGGGTCTCCCAGGTCATGCCGCTGATCTTCTTCGTCGGCGGCGCCGCCAACCTCATCAGCCGGCGGTCGGCCGCGGCGCGCGGCGTCGCGGCCACGACGTGGGTGGCGCGCCGGTTGCGCAGGCTCGCCTGGCCGGTCGTCCCGCTCGCCGCCGTCTGGATCGCCGCGACCCACCTGCTGGCCCTGGGCGGGGTTCCGGAACAGCCGGTGTCGGTGGCGGCGGACGCGGCGGGGATCGTGCTGTGGTTCCTGGCGGTGTACGTCCTGGTGGTCGTGGCGACGCCGGTCCTCCTCCCGGTCCAGGACCGGTTCGGCTGGCGGGTGGCGGCGGCGCTGTTCGCCGGGGCGGCCCTCGTCGACGTCGTCCGCTTCGCGACGGGGGTGGACGCGGTCGGCTACGCGAACGTGGTCTTCGTGTGGCTGGGCGTGCACCAGCTCGGTCTGCTCTACGGGGCCGGGGCGCTGCGCCCGCTTCAGGGAGCGGTGCTGGCGGCGGGCGGCGCGGTCGCGGCCGCCGTGCTCATGCTGACCGGCCCGTACTCGCCGAACATGACCGGTGTCTTCGCCATGGAGGCCTCCAACGCCGGTCCGCCGACGTTGGTCCTGGCTGCGCTGGGCGCGGTGCAGGTCGGCGCGGCGGTCCTGCTCCGCCGGTGGATCGCGGCCTGGGCCGACCGCCCCGGCCCCGCGCGGGTGCTGGACGCGGTCTGCCCGACCCTGATGACCGTGTACCTGTGGCACATGCTCCCGGTGAGCCTGGTCGCCGCCGCCCAGGTCTACGGCCTCGGCGTCGACACCCCCGACCCGATGACCGTCCCGTGGCTGGTGTGGGGTCTGGCCGGTACGGCGGCCCTGCTTCCGCTGACCGCCGTGCTCGCGACCTGGGCGGTGCGGTTCGAGACGCCCCCGGCACGGCTGTGCGGGGTTCCGGGGCCGGTCCGGGCCCTGGCGGCGGCCGCGCTGGTCGGCGGCGGGCTGGGCACGCTGGTCGCGGTCGGGCTCGGCACCGGTTGGGGGCCCGTGCTCGGCCTGTCGGCCGTGGTGGCCGGTCTGCTGCTCACCCGGGGGCCGCGGCGCTCCTGAGGCACGTACGGTGTCCGAACGGTCGGTCCCTCGTGTCCCGGGCACGTCGTGTGGCCCGGAGCGGGCCGGAGGAGTAGACCGGTGTCCATGGATCCCACACGCATCGCGTTCGAGCGGCGCGGCTCCGGGCGCCCGCTGGTCCTGTTGCACGGACTGGGGGACCGGCGGCAGTGCTGGCGCGCCGTGACGGCCGGGCTCACCCGGGAGTACCAGGTGGTCTGCGTCGATCTGCCCGGCTTCGGGGCGTCACCGGCGCCCGCGCCCGACGAGCCCTACGACGTGCGGGCGCTGACCGACGCGCTCCAGGAGTTCTGCGAGCTGCACGGTCTGGAGCGACCCCACCTCGCGGGCAACTCCCTGGGCGGTTCGGTCGCCCTGGAACTGGGGGTGCGCGGCGCGGCCGGTTCGGTGACCGTGTTCTCCCCCGTCGGGTTCTCCGACGCCCTCGCCCGCCTCGGGATCCGCGCGGTCGGGGCCGCCGCGCGCCTGGCCGCCAGGGCGCCGGGGCCCCTCAAGGAGCGGATCGCGGACAGCGCCCCCGCACGAGCGCTCGCCCGCGCGGTGCTGCGGGGGAACCCCGCCTCGCCGGAGTCGAGGTCGGTCCGGTTCAGCGTCGACGTCCTGGAGCCGGGGTCCGCCTTCGTGCGGATGATGCCGGGCGTCGCGGAGTACGCCTTCGTGCCGCGCCCCCTCGACTGCCCGGTCACCATCGCCTGGGGCGACCGGGACCGGACCCTGCTCCCGTCCAGCGCCGTGTCCGCCCGTCGGCTCGTGCCGCACGCGCGCATGGTGTCGCTGATCGGCAGCGGGCACATCCCCATGGCCGACGATCCGCGCACGGTCGCCGAGCACATCCGGTGGACGTGCCGCGCGGCCGACCGGGTGGGGGCGGCCCCGGCCTGACCGGACCGGGGCCGGGCGTCCCGGCCCGGGTCAGGACGCCCCGGCCGGGGTCTCGGCGCTCTGGACCAGCTGTTCGTCCAGGACGCACCACGCCCAGTCGTCGCCCGGCTCGGCGGAGAACAGGACCGGGTGGCCGAACCTGTCCGCGTGCCCGCTGGCGTGGCGGCCGGGTGAGTCGTCGCAGCACCCCACGAAGCCGCACTGGGCGCAGATCCGCAGGTGGACCCAGTCGCGCTGCCCCTTGCGCAGACACTCGGTGCAGCCGGGGCTCTTGGGCAGGACGGGCGGGAGCTCCTCCATGTGGGCGCAGGAGGTGTCGGGGTCGGCGACGAACCGGGTGACCACGGTCGGGTCGGGATGTCCCCGGTGGGTGTGGTCGATGCCGAGGAGGTCGAGGACGGTTCCGCCCAGCGGTTCGGTCACCGCCCGGTGGGTGTCCACGATCCTGTCGACGGAGGCGTCGTACAGCCCCACGACGTCCGTGGTGTCGGTCGGGCGCACCACGATCGGCACCCCCGGCGCGAGCCCGTTGAGGACGTGCGCGATGTGCGTGGCCTCCTCGGACTCGTTCTCGGCGATGACGATGAGCTTCACGCGGTCCATGCCGACCTCGTGCAGCACGCTCGCCTTGGTCGCCTCCCCGCGGACGACGGTGTGGCCGAGGTTCTCCGCGTCGGCCGCCAGGTCGGGGCTGAGGGTGGTCACGGTCGACGGGACGCCGTTGACGCTCAGGTAGTGACCGAGGTTCCGGGAGACCGGTCCCCACCCGGCCATCAGGACGCGGTCGCGGGTGTCGTCGGCCTCCACCGCCGCGGCGGCGGTCGGAGCGGCCGCGCCCTCCGGCAGGCGGCGGGCGATCAGCTCGCCGAGCGCTCCCAGCGCGGGCGTGGCGGTCATGAGGACGACGGTGACGGCGACCAGGAGCTGGCCGCCCTCGGCGCCCATGCCGACCGGGGTCAGGCCGTACTCGGCCCCGGACTGCTGGAGGACGAAGGAGAACTCGCCGATCTGCGCGAGCAGGAACGCCGACGCGACCGCCGTGCGGGCGCCCACGCGCAGCGCCGAGACCGCCGCGAAGGCCGTCGCCACCTTGACCACCACGACCGCCACGGCCGCGAGCAGGACCATCCACCACAGCTCGGCCAGGACGGAGACGTCGAGCAGCATCCCGATCGAGACGAAGAAGACGGCGCTGAACACCATCTGGAGCGGCATGATCTCGCTCAGCGCGTGGGCGCTGTGCCGCGACTCGCTCAGCACCATGCCCGCGAGGAAGGCGCCCAGGGCGTCGCTCACCCCCGCCAGGGAGGTCAGGTAGGCCACGCCGAGCGCGATGGCCACGACCGACAGCAGGAAGATCTCCGGCGAGCACAGCCGGGCGATGCGCTCCAGCAGCGGCGGCATGACCTTGCGCGCGACCACGATCACGGCGGTCAGCACGAGCGCCGCGGTGCCCAGGGCCTGGACGATGCCCCAGGCGCCCTCCGCCTCTCCGCCGAGGATCGGGATGAGCATGACCATGACGACGATGGCGAGGTCCTGGAGGATGAGGGTGCCGACGGAGGCCTGGCCGACGGGGCGCTGGGTGGCGCCCTTGGCGGCGATGACCTTCAGGACGATCGCCGTGGAGGACAGCGCGACCAGGAAGCCGGTGAAGACGCCGATCCGCCAGTCCACCCCGAACAGGACGCAGAGCCCGGTCACGACCGCCGTGGTCAGCACCACCTGGAGGGTGCCGCCGCCCAGGACGAACCGCTTGATCCGCGCGAGCCGTTCGATGGAGAACTCCACGCCGATGGTGAAGAGCAGCAGCATGACGCCGATGTCGGCCGCCGCCTCCACCTGGGTCTCGTCCGCGACGACCCCGAGTTGGTGGGGGCCGATGAGCACGCCCGCGAGGAGGAAGCCCACGATCGGGACGACCCTGAGGCGGACGAAGAGCGCCCCGATCAGGCCCGCCGCGACGAGCAGGGCGACGATCGGGCCGAGGTAGACGGGGGTCTCCCCCGCAGCGAGCATCATCAGGCGCCTCCTTCGCGGTTCCCGGTATCCGGTGCCGGGCGGCCGCCGCCGGACGCGGTGCGACGGGGTCACGGTCCGGCGGTGTCACCTCGGAGGTTATCGACGTGGCCCGCCACGGTCACCAGCGGCCTCGTCGGTCCCATCGGACACGGGCGGACGTCCGCCCGTGTCCGATGGGTGGATCGGGTTGTCCACAGGCGGTGGATCGTCCTTTTCGCGCGCGGAGCGGCGGGGCTATCGTGAACCGCGAACCGACACGCCGAGGAGGCAGTGGATTGACGGCTTCGCAACGACCCGGTCCGGGACACCCCGACTGGCTGCGCGCGGAGGAGCGGCGGCTGCTCGCGTTCGCCAGACGCTCGGTGGTGGCCGACGGCTTCGGTTGGCTGGACGCCCGTGGCCGGGTGGAGGAGGACCGGCCGACCGCGACCTGGATCACGGCGCGCATGACGCACGTGTTCGCGCTGGCGCACCTGCGTGGTGAGGAGGAGGCCGACCGCTTGGTCGACCACGGACTCGCCGCGCTCGCGGGGCCCCTGCGGGACGCCGCGCGGGGCGGGTGGTACGAGGAGGTTCCGGATCGCGGAGGCCAACGGGAGCGCTCCCGGGAAGGGTATGCCGACGCGGCGGACGCCGCCGGGCCGGGCCGGGCGGCCGAGGGCCGGGGCGACCCCGCGTGGGTGGGGGACCTGTTGGGCCCGGGGGACCCCGCGGCATCGGGTGCCCCGGGCGCTGTCGCGGCCGACGGCCAGCGCAGGTCCGCCTACACGCACGCCTTCGTGGTCCTCGCCGCGGCGAGCGCCGCCCTCGCCGGCCGGCCCGGCGCCCGCGACCTGCTGGACGAGGCGCTGCGCGTGGTCGACGCCCACTTCTGGGAGGAGTCGGCGCGCGCGGTTCGGGAGAGCTGGGACGGTGCGTGGACCAGACCGGAGGACTACCGGGGCGCGAACAGCAACATGCACTGCGTGGAGGCGTTCCTGGCCGCGGCCGACGCCACCGGCGACCGTCGCTGGACGCTCCGGGCGCTCGCCGTCGCCGAGCGGCTGGTGCACGGCGTGGCCGCCGACCACGACTGGCGGCTGCCCGAGCACTTCACCTCCGACTGGCGCGCCCTGCCCGACCACAACCGGGACCGGCCGGACGACCCCTTCCGCCCCTTCGGCAGCACCACCGGCCACCTCCTGGAATGGGCGCGGCTGCTGGTCCATCTGGAACTGTCTCTGAGGGACGCGGGGGAGGACGTGCCCGACTGGCTGCGCTCGGACGCCGTCCGGCTCTTCGACCACGCCGTCCGGCGGGGGTGGGCGGCGGACGGCGCGGACGGGTTCGCCTACACGCTGGACTGGGCGGACGCGCCCGTCGTGCGGGAACGCATGCACTGGGTGGTCGCCGAGGCCACGATGACCGCGTGGGCGCTCGGCGCGCTGACCGGCGACGGCGGCTACACCCGCCACTACGACAGCTGGTGGGACTACGCCGACCGCCACCACCTCGACCGCGAGCACGGGAGCTGGCACCACGAACTCGATCCCGCCAGCCGACCGTCGGGCACGGTGTGGCCGGGCAAGCCCGACGTCTACCACGCCTACCAGGCGACCGTCCTGCCCCAGATCGGCCTGGCGGGCTCACTCGCGGCGGCCGCCGCGGGGGACCGCGCCGCGTGGACGCCGTGAGCGCCCCGAGCCCCCGGCTGGTCGTGGTCGGGGAGAACGTCAT
Source organism: Nocardiopsis sp. NPDC049922 (assembly GCF_040660275.1). Taxonomy (NCBI): domain Bacteria; kingdom Bacillati; phylum Actinomycetota; class Actinomycetes; order Streptosporangiales; family Nocardiopsidaceae; genus Nocardiopsis; species Nocardiopsis sp. NPDC049922. The sequence goes on from NZ_JBFAME010000013.1 coordinate 77,696, forward strand.
GGACCTGCTGCCCACGCCGCACGGGACCGACGTCCTGCGCGCCGTGCCCGGAGGCGGACCCGCGAACACCGCGGTGGCCGCCGCCCGCCTGGGCACGCCCACCCGGCTGTTCGCGCGGATCGGGGCCGACGGTTTCGGCGAACGGATCCGGGACCGCCTCCTGCGGGAGGGGCTGGAATCCTCGGGGCTGGTGGCCGCCGACGAACCGTCCGCGCTGGCCGTCGCCACGGTCGGCCCGGACGGCTCGGCGCGCTACGACTTTCGGATGGACGACGCGGCCGACTGGCGGTGGCGTCCCGGCGAGCTGCCCGAGTCGTTGGATCCTCAGGTCAGGGCGGTGCACGCGGCGTCGTTGGCGCTGTTCCGGGAGCCGGGGGCCGCGCGGATCGAGGCGATGCTGCGGCGCGAGCACGGGCGCGACGAGGTCACCGTCACGCTCGACCCGAACATCCGGCCCGACGCCATCGGCGACCCGGACGAGGCCCGCGCCCTGGCGCTGCGGCACGCGGCGCAGGCGCACGTGGTCAAGGCCAGCGACGAGGACCTCGCCTTCCTCTACCCCGACCTGCCCCCGCTGCGGGCCGCCCACGCGATCGCCGCGCTCGGCCCGGCGCTGGTCGTGGTCACCCTGGGGGCGGAGGGCGCCGTCGCGCTGTCCCACACGGGGGAGGTAGCGGTCCGTGCGCCGAGGGTTCGGGTGGCGGACACGGTCGGGGCCGGGGACGCCTTCATGGGCGCGCTCCTGCACTGGCTGGACCGCGCCGGGCGGTTGGGCGACGGGCCGCGCGCCCGCCTGGCCAAGCTCGACGAGGACGCCCTGCGGGAGCTGTTGGCCTTCGCGACCACGGCGGCCGCGTACACGGTGACCCGAGAGGGGGCCGACCCGCCGACGGCCGACGAGCTCGCGGCCGCACTGGAGGGGGTGAGCGCCGTCGACACACGGGGGTGAGGATGCCTCCACGCGGGCCACGGATCCAGGACACGCAAGCCCCGGCCGCTCCGTCCACCTCGATGCCGTCCACGCGGGCCACGGGTCCTGGTCGGCGCCTCCGGTGCCTCTGAAACGGGAGGAGGCCGCCCGCTCCGTGGCCGCGCGGGTGGCGGGGTTCGGATCGGTCGCGTCATCGACCGACACCCGCTCGGGGCGGCCGTACCGGAGGCCCGGGTCGACTGGGCCGCACGGGTGGCGGTTTCGGGGGGACAAGACCGCCGGGCGAGCCGAATGCCCACTCCGTGGCCGCACGGGTGGCGGGGCCCGTTCGGGGTCGCGCCAGCGGACCGGGGCGGGCCGTGAAGCCGGTGCGCCCGCCCCTGCCGGGGGTACCCGTCGCGTGCGGTGGCCCCGGGCTACGGCAGGCCTTCCCTGGTCTGGACGGCCAGGTGGTCCACGACGTCCGTGATCCGCCCCCGTCGGTCCAGGAACGCGCGCTGGCGGGCCGCGCCGGACCCGGCGGCGCGTACCCGGTCGAGCAGCCCGACCACCAGGGCGGCGTCCCCGTTCGCCTCCAGCCCCGGCAGGGCCGCCCCGAGGACCCGGTCCAAGGCCAGCGTGGCCGGCAGCGGCTCCCCGGTCAGCGGGTCGGGGACGCGGCCCTCCAGCCCGTCGCGGGCGGCCCGCCAGATGGCCGCGCGCAGCGCGGGGGCGTCGATCTCCGGAGCGGGCACCCCGTGCCGCACGTCGGAGAGGGCCCGGGTGACCAGTCCCCGGGTGAGCACCGCGAACAGCAGCGCCTCGTCGGCCGTGGCCGCGACGTCGCCCACCCGGATCTCCAGGGTGGGCAGGTGGTCGGAGAGGCGGATGTCCCAGTAGACCATGTGCCGGTCCAGGATCGCCCCGCTCCCGGCGAGCGCCCCGACGGCGCGCTCGTGCTCGGCTAAGGAGCGGAACAGCGGCGGCGGCCCGGCCGACGGCAGCCGGTTCCACGTGATGGTGCGCCAACTGGCGTAGCCGGTGTCCCGCCCCTCCTGGAAGGGCGAGTTGGCCGACAGCGCGACCAGGAACGGCAGCCATCGGCGCAGGTGACCGGCGGCCTCGACGGCGGTCTCCCGGTCGGGGACGCCGACGTGGACATGGCAGCCGCACACCACGTGGGCCTCGCGCAGCGCGCCGAAGTGGGTGGCGATGTCGGCGTAGCGCGTCCCGTCGCTGACCCTGGCCGACGCCGGGTCGCCCAGGACCGGGGTGCCCGAGGCGATGACCGCCAGTCCGGCCCCGGCTGCGGCCCGTACCAGTTCGAGCCGTGCGGAGCGGAGGAAACGCGCGGCGTCCTCGGACGTGCCGCACACCGGGCTGTTGGTCTCCACCTGGGCGCGGGTGAACTCGGCGCACAGGTGTCCGCCCAGGTGACGGGCGTTGGACAGCACCTCGGGCGCGCGCGAGAGGATGCGGCGGCTGCGGGGATCGACGATGAAGAACTCCTCCTCGACACCGAACGTGGGCGGGTCCGCCCGGTTCGCGGCCCGGGTGCCGAGCGGTGTGCGGTCCCGCGTGCCGTGCGCGGCCAGGAAGCGGTTCTCCATGGACGTCGGTCCCTTCTGGTGTCCCGTCCCCCGACCCCGGGGGCGTCTCGCACTGGATATCCCGTGAAGGTCGCCCGCGACAGTGTCCTTGGGAGGACAAAAAGGTATCCGAGGGACGTTTTGTCACAATTGTCGGTATCGCGTATCAGGACCGCGGGGGAATTGCGGCTTGATCACCGTGCGATGGCCGCCGGGGTGGTCGGAACGCGGTCGTCGGCACGTGGGCGGGTGACGCGCGTCACTCCCGACGTGTGCTGGATCCCCAGGTGGGCGCCCTCTTCGCACGCCTGACGAGCACTCGCGCACGCCCCTCTTCGGATCGTCCGGACGTGTCTCGTTCCCGTTTCGTGCGACTCCGTCCAGGTATCGGTGGATCGACCAGTGTGCCCGCTCGCACCTGCCGTAACGGGGTCTCCGTGTGCGATGGTCGGCGTGTGGCTGGCAGGAACACGGGCCCCCAGGACCAGCGCCTCCGGGGCCGGGACACGGAACGGCGGATCCTCGCGGACGTACTCGACGACGCGCGGTCCGGCGGCGGCGCGGCCGTCCTCCTCACCGGAGGGCCGGGCCGTGGCAGGACCGCCCTCCTCGACCACGTACGCGCCACCGCCGTCGACCTCACCGTCCTCCACACCGTCGGGGTCCCCTCCGAGACCGGCATCCCCCTCGCCGGACTCCACCGGCTCCTGCGCCCCGTCGAGTCCGAGACCGACCGCCTCCCCGACCACCGACGCGACCTCCTGCGCGCCGCGCTCACCCGTGGCGCCCTCGCCGACGCCGACCGCTTCGCCCTCTACACGGCCGTCCTCGACCTCCTCCGCCTCGCCTCCGAACGGCGGCCGGTCGTGGTCTGCGTCGACGACGCCGACCACCTCGACGCCCCCTCCCTGGAGGCCCTGGCCTTCGTCGCCCGCCGTCTGTCCGACCTCCCGGTCGCGGCCGTGTTCACCGCCCGCGACGACCACGGCACGCCGCGGGGCGCCGCCGCGTCCATGTCCGACCCCCTCGTCCCGGGCGTCACCGAACTCGTCCTCCCTCCCCTGACCGAGCGCGCGATCCACGACATCCTCACCGACCACGCCCCCGTCACCCCGGCCTCCGCCGTGCGCGCCGCCCTCGTCCGATCCGCGCACGGCAACCCCGCGGTGGTCCTCAGCCATCTCCACGCCCTCTCCGAGGACCAGGTCCGCGGCGAGGCGCCACTGCCCGTCCCCCCGCGGCTGCCCGCGCGACTGCGCTCGGCCCTGCTCACCGCCTACCACGCGCTTCCCGAGCCCGTCCGCCACCTCCTCCTCGTCGCCTCCCTCGCCACCGACCCCGGTGTGACCGTCCTGACCGAGGCCAGCGGCAACCCCGCCCTGACCGTGGGCGACCTCGAACCCGCCGAGGAGCTCGGGCTGGTCCGCGTGGACGGCGGCACCGTCGTCTTCCCCGACCCCCTCCTCCGCGAGGCGATCGCCCAGGACGCCCCCGCCGGGCGCCTGCGCGCGGTCCACGCGGCCCTCGCCGGGGCCGTGGACCGCGAGTACGCCCCGGCCGAGTACGCCCGCCACGCCGCCGCCGGTGCGAGCGCCCCCGACGCCACGCTCGCCGACGCCGTCGAGGCCGCGGCGCGCCGGGCCCGGCGGCTGGAGGGACCGCGCGCCGCCTCCCTCGCCCACGAGCACGCCGCCGACCTCTCCCCGGACCCCGACGTCCGCGCCTGCCGCCTGGCCACCGCCGCCTACCAGGCCTACACGTACGGCGGCACCGAACGGGCGGCGCGCCTGCTCGACCGGGCCCGTCCGCTCGCCGTCTCCGACCGGCGCCGCGCGATCATCGACCTCGTCGAGGCCCAGCTGTCCATGCGCGGCGGCAACGCCATCGAGGTCGCCGAGCGCCTGTTCGCCGTCGGCCGGGAGCTCGTCGCGCACGACCGCGCCCTGGCCCTGCGCGCCCTGGTGCGCTCCGCCGACTCCGCCTCCCTGGCGGGCGACCCCGTCCGCCACGGGAGGGCCGCCGACCTGGCCGTTCCGCTGGTGCGCGCGGACGACTCCGTGTCGATGCGGCTGGTCGCCGCCTTCCTCGAAGGGTGCTCCCTGTCCTTCCGCGGCGACTACACGACCTCGACCCCGCTGCTGCGCGACGCCGTGCGGCTGTCCGAGGGTCTGGACAAGCCCTCCGAACTGATCTGGGCGAGCGTCAGCGGGCTCCGTCTGGGCGACGCGCCGTTCGTGCGCGCGGTCACCTCGCGCGCCGTGGAGGCGGGCACCGCACAGGGCGAGTACGCGACCCTCCCGGCGGCGCTGGGCTTCCAGGTCTTCTCCGAGTTCTGGAGCGGCCGCTTCCCCTCCGCGGCGGGGCACGCGCTCAGCGGGCTCAAGGCGGCGCGCGAGTACGGCCAGCCGGTCTGGGCGACCCAGCACCTGGCCTCGCTGGCGATGATCGCCGCCATCCAGGGCGACGTGGAGACCTGCCGCATCCGGGCGCGCGCGGTCACCTCGCAGGCGGGAGAACGGAGCCTGGGGCTGCCCGCCGCCCTGGCGGCCTGGGCGCTGGCCGTCCTGGAGCTGTCCCGGGGCAACGCGGCGGAGGCGTTCTTCCGGCTGCGCGCCCTGGTGCACGCCGGGCCCGGACACGGACATCCCACGATGCGCCTGCTCACCGCGCCGCACTTCGTGGAGGCGGCCACCAGGATGGGCGAGACCGAGTGGGCGCGCACGTCGCTGGCCGGGTACGAGCGCTGGGCGGAGGCGGTCGGGAGCCCGGCCGCCCGGGCCCTCGCGGCCCGCGGCCGCGGCCTGCTCGCCGCGGGCGACGAGGCCGCCGACCACTTCGAGAACGCGCTGGCCCTGCACCGGGACTGCGGTGACGACGACGTCGAGCAGGCCCGCACCCACCTGCTCTTCGGGGCCTTCCTGAGGCGCGCCCGCCTGCCCGGCCGGGCGCGCGAGCACCTGTACGACGCGCTGGAGTCCTTCGAGCGTTTCGGCGCACGGCTCTGGGTCCGCCAGACGCGGGCCGAGCTGCGGGCGATCGGGGCCGCCGAACGCGACCCCGACCCGCCCGCCACCGGTGACCTGACCGCCCAACAGCAGCAGATCGCCCGACTGGTCGCCGACGGCGCGACCAACCGGGAGGTCGCCGCGCACATGTTCATCAGTCCGCGCACGGTCGAACACCACCTGCGCGGCATCTTCCGCAAGCTCAACATCAGGTCCCGCGTGGACCTGGCCCGTTTGCTCAACTGACGCGGGGCGGGCCGGGCACGGCCGCTCCCGATCCCCGGGGACCCGGACACGACGGCGTGGTCGGGTCAGCTAGCCGTACCAACCAGTCGGTACGGCATATCGGTCGGCAACCGTGAGAGAGGAAGCCATGACCAGGACCGCAGACGACCACCTCCTGAGCGCGGACGGGGTGACCGTGCGCTTCGGCGGCCTGACCGCGCTGGACGACGTCGGGCTCCGTGTCGCGCCCGGGACCGTCGCCGGGCTGATCGGGCCCAACGGAGCCGGGAAGACGACGCTGTTCAACGTCCTCTCCGGCGTGCTGCGCCCCGACTCCGGGACCCTCACCTGGAAGGGGAAGCCCTTGCCCGGACGCGGCCCCCACCGCCTGGCCCGCGCCGGGATCGCGCGCACCTTCCAGGGCCTGAACCTCTTCCCGACCATGACGGTCCTGGAGAACGTGGTCACGGGCGCCGACCGTCTCGCCCGGGGAGGTCCGCTGTCCCTGGTCACCGGACTGGGGCGGCACGCCCGGGACGAGCGCGAACTCCGGACCCGTGCCCTGGCCTCGCTCGACCGGTTCGGCGTCGCCGACCACGCCCACCGGCTGCCCGGCACCCTGCCCTACGGCGTCCAGAAGCACGTCGCCCTCGCCCGCGCCTGCGTCGCCGACCCCGACCTCCTCCTGCTCGACGAACCCGCCAGCGGGCTGTCCGCCCGGGAGACGGACGCGCTCGCCGACCGGATCCGCGACCTTCGCCGGAGCATGGCGGTCGTCCTCGTCGAACACCACATGGATCTGGTCATGGCGGTGTGCGACCACATCGTGGTGCTCGACTTCGGCCGGGTCATCTCCACGGGGACCCCCGAGCGGGTGCGGTCCGACCCCGCCGTCACCCGTGCCTACCTGGGCGAACCCGCCGCGGATTCCACGCACGCTCCCCGCGCCGCTCCCGCCGACGCCTCCCGTACCGCCCCCGCCGACCACACCGACGACGGAGCCGCCCGATGACCGCCGACCCCCTCCTGCGCGTGGCGGACCTCCACGCCCACCACGGCGCCGTCCGGGCCCTCGACGGCGTCTCCCTGGACGTCCCCGCCCGAGGCGTGTGCGCGGTCCTCGGCGCCAACGGCGCGGGCAAGACCACCCTGCTGCGCACCCTCAGCGGTCTGCACGCCGCCAGCTCCGGTCAGGTCCTGCTCGACGGGGAGGACCTGACCCGACTGCCCGCCGAGCGCGTCATCACCCGCGGCCTCGCGCACGTGCCCGAGGGCGGCGGTGTGATCGTCGAGCTGACCGTCGAGGAGAACCTGCGACTGGGGGCGCTCTGGCGCTCCTCCCGCCGCGACCGGACCGCGATGGACGAGGTCATGGACCTGTTCCCGCCCCTGGCCGAGCGCCGCGACCGGTCCGCGAGCACCCTGTCCGGCGGTGAACGCCAGATGCTCGCCATCGGCCGCGCCCTCATGGCCAGACCCCGGGTCCTGCTCCTCGACGAACCCTCCCTCGGCCTGGCGCCCCTGGTCACCCAGCGCATCCTCACCCTCCTGCGCGACCTGCGCGACGGCACCGGGCTCACCGTCGTCATCGTCGAGCAGAACGCCGCCGCCGCGCTGGCGGTCACCGACCACGCCTTCGTCCTGGGCCAGGGACGCGTGGCCGTCGAGGGCGCCTCCGCCGACCTGCTCGCCGACGACCGCACGCGCCACGCCTACCTCGGTTTCTGAGGAGACCTCCATGACCCACTTCGTCAACCTGACCCTCAACGGGCTGGCGTCCGGGGCCGTCTACGCGGCACTCGCGCTCTCCCTCGTCATCATCTACCAGGCCACCCGGCTGGTGAACTTCGCCCAACCCGCGCTCGCCCTGGTCTCGGTGTACACCGCCTACACCGTCACCCGGCTCACCGGCTCCTACTGGCTGGGCTTCGCCGCGGCGCTCGCCGCCGGGCTGGTCGCGGGGGCGCTGGTGGAACGGGTGGTCGTCCGGCCGATCGCCCGGACCTCGGAGCTCAACGCCGTCATCGTCACCCTCGGACTCCTCCTGGTCGTCCAGGGCGGCGTCGGGATGGTGTGGGGCAACGAGCAGCACGCCCTGGGCTACGCGTTCAGCTACGTCGGACGCCTCTCCGCCGCCGACGCCTTCGCGCTGGCCTCGGTCGCGGCCGTGGCGGCGCTCCTGTTCGCCCTGTACCGCCTCACCCCGCTCGGGCTGCGCATGCGCGCCGCCGCCTTCCACCCCGAGGCCGCCCGGCTCAGCGGCGTCCGGGTCGGGCTGATGCTGACCGTCGGCTGGGCCGTGGCCTCCTTCATCGGCGCCCTCGCGGGGATGCTCGCCGGTCCTCCGTTCATCTCCCCGAACGCCTTCGACGCCGTGTTCGTGTTCGGCATCACCGCCGCCGTGGTCGGCGGGCTCGACAACCCGTTCGGCGCCCTCCTCGGCGGGATGCTCATCGGCCTGGCCATGTCCTACGTGTCCGGTTACGCCGGGCCCGAGGTGGCGACCCTCGCCGCCCTCGCCGTCGTCGTCGCCGTCCTGAGCGTGCGACCCGGCGGCATCCTGTCCCGCCCGACCGCGCGAAAGGTGTAGCCGCCGTGATCCCCGTCCTACGACACCTGCTGTACGCCGCGCTCGCGCTCGTCGGCGTGGGCGGTCTGCTGCTCGCCACCGGAGACCTGACCGCGTTGCGCCTGGCCGCGGTCGGGTACACCCTGCTGGCCGTCGCCGGGCTCCAGCTCCTCGTCGGAGGCAGCGGCCAGGTCTCGCTCGGCCACGGCGCCTTCATGATGATCGGCGCCTACGGGATGGCGCTGCTGGTCCTGCACCAGCCGACGCTGCCCCTCACCGCCAACCTGGCGATCATCGTCGCGGTCTCCGCCGTGGCGGGGGTGGCGGTCGGCATCGCGACGGCGCGGCTGCACGGCCCCTACCTGGCGGGCGCCACGCTCATCCTCGCGGTGGGCCTGCCCGGACTGGCCCACCGCTACCACGAGCTGCTCGGCGGTAGCAACGGCCTCAACATCCGCACCGCCGGAGCGCCGCCGTTCCTCCAGGGCGTCGTCAGCACCAGCGACTGGCGGGCCCTGGCCGTGTGGACGACCGTCCTGGTGTCCCTCGCCGTCCTGGCCACGATCTCCACGGGGCGGCTCGGCCGCCGGATGCGCGCCGTCCGCGACGACGAGACCGCCGCCGCCATGGCGGGCGTGCCCGTCGGATCGACCAAGGTGGCCGCGTTCGTCATCGCCTCCACCGCCGGCGGCCTGGCCGGCGGTCTCCAGGCCTACGTGCTGGGCACGGTCACCCCCGGCAGTTTCACGCTCGCGCTGTCCCTGAGCCTGCTCGCCGCCCTGGTCCTGGGCGGGATCGGCAGTGTGTGGGGGGCGCTGTGGGCCGCCCTCGCCCTGGTCTACCTGGAGGTGTGGGCGTCGGACCTGGCCCGCTCCCTCGACCTCGGCCGCGACGTGGAGAACAACCTCCCCGTGGTGTTCTTCGGCGTCGTCCTCATTCTCGTCCTGCGCTTCTGGCCCCTCGGGATCCAGGGCCTGGTCCAGCGTCTCTCCGCCCGGCGCGGCTCCCCCGTGCCGACACCCACCCCCTGAGAAGGAGAACACCATGCGCATCCGCAGAGGAACGGCGGCCGTCACGTCGGCCGCCCTGACCCTGGCCCTGCTGGCCACCGCGTGTACCGGCGCCGGTGAGGTGACCGAGGGCGACGCCGTCGACCTGGACGTCGCGACCGGGGTCACGGACGAGGCCGTCGTCATCGGCAGCCACCAGCCGTTGACCGGCCCCGCCGCTCCCGGGTACGCGTCGGTCTCGCAGGGGGCGGCCGCCGTGTTCGCCTACGTCAACGACCAGGGCGGCGTGCACGGGCGGCGGATCGACTACCGCGTCGAGGACGACGCCTACGACCCCGCCCGAACGATCGACGTGACCCGTCAGCTGGTCATCGAGGACGAGATCTTCGCGATGGTCGGCGGACTGGGCACGCCGACGCACAGCGGTGTCCTCGACTACCTCAACGAGGAGGGCGTCCCGGACGTGTTCCCCTCGTCGGGGGCGCTGGCCTGGAACGACACCGAGGAGCACCCGCTCACGTACGGGTGGCAGACGGACTACACGAAGGAGGCGAAGATCCAGGGCGCCTACATCGCGGAGAACTTCCCCGGACAGGACGTGGGCTACCTGTTCCAGAACGACGACATCGGCGTCGACGCCCAGGCCGGGCTCGACCAGTACCTCGGCGGGGAGGTCGTGGCGCGCGAGCACTACGAGACGGAGGTGCCCGACCTCGGGGCACAGGTCGCCGAGCTGGAGCGGTCCGGCGCGGAGGTGGTCGTGTGCTCGTGCATCCCCGCGTTCGTCGCGCTGGGGCTGCTGGAGGCGGCGAGCATCGGGTACGAGCCTCAGTGGGTGGTGTCGAGCATCGGCGGCGACACCGCGACCCTCCAGGGGCTGCTCGCCGAGTTCACCGAGGGCGGCGACGCCGAGGACGTGCCCGCGGACGCCTTCCTCGAAGGTCTGCTCATCACGAGCTACCTGCCGCGCGTGGAGGACGGGGAGGACGCCTGGTCGCGGTTCTTCGTCGAGGTGCACGAGGAGTACGGGGACGGCGGCCCGCTCACCAACACGCACCTGTTCGGGATGAGCCAGGCGGTGATGGTCGCGCAGGTCCTGCGGTCGGCGGGCGAGGACCTCACCCGGCGGTCGCTCGTCGACGCGCTGGAGGCCCAGGAGTGGCGTGGACCGGGACTGGTGCCGTTCAGCTCGTCCGGTGACGACCACGGCGGGCACCAGGGCGTCTACGTGGTCCGGTACGGGGACGGCGGCGAGATCGAGATGGTCCAGGACGCACGGGTCACGGACCGGGCGGGCGGCCCGATCGAGGAGTCCGACTTCGAGCGGCTCCCGCCCGAGGAGCTCGACTTCCACGACTGACGAGGGCGCGTGCGGCGGCTCGGGGGGTCCCTGGGCCGCCGCACGCGTGCGCTCAGGCGACGCGCCTGGTGGAGGCCATGGCGCGGATGAGGTCGACCGCCGCGTCCGTGTGGTGGGTGGGCACCGAGCCCGTCTCCAGGACGGTCCCGCCGCCCGCGACGCGCTGGGTGAGGAAGTACCGGCCGAGGATCCGGGTGCGCGTGTTGCTCGTGTACACCGCCGGATCGCCGTACAGGTCGAGGGCGGCTCCGGGGACGTCGGCTCGCCTGAGCGCGGCGTACAACTCCTTGAGCGCGTCGTCCCGTCGGGCGGTCAGGGCGGCGTTCATGGCGCGGTCACCGCATCGGCACTGGGAGTGGTCATGGTGAGAGGTTCCCACCCGTGCGGACGCGAGGGAAGGGAGGATACGAAGAGATCACGCTCTGGGCAGTTCCGTACACGTCGGTACCGAGAGGTTGACACGATCGGTACATGGTGGACCGGCAGCGGCCAGGGTGGGTGGAGTTCGGCAGACACGTTCGGCGTTTGCGCACGCAGTCCAACCTCTCACTGGACCGGTTGGCGCGGCTGACGACGTATTCGGCCACGTACCTCAGCAAGATCGAGCGTGCGGTGCGGGCGCCCAATGCCGGAATTGTGGAGGCCCTGGACCGGGAACTCGGTACACACGGGGCCCTGCTGCGGATGTGGCGGGACGCGGAGCGCGCCGAGACCGATCCCGGCTGGTACGAGCAGTCGGACGAGTACGAGAAGAAGGCGACGGAGATCCGTTTCTTCCATCCGTTCGTCGTTCCGGGGTTCTTCCAGGTCGAGAGCTACACCCGGGTGATCGCCACCCACTCGGTCCCCGTGGGCGGCCGGGACTCCGTGCGGCGTGCCGTCGAGACGCGCAGGGCCTGGCGGGAACGGCTGCGCACGGACGGCGATCTCGTGCTCTCCGTCGTCATCCCCGAGTTCGTCCTCACCCAGCCGGTGGGCGGTCCGGAGGTGATGCGTGACCAGCTGGAACGGTTGGTCGAGGAGGCGCGGGGGGACTTCGTCACCGTCCAGGTCCTCCCGATGGGGATCAGCGACTTCGCCTGGACCGTCGGGGCCTTCCGTCTTATTTACTTTGAGGACCGAAGTCCCATAATCTGTTCCGATCATTCCGTTGGTGAACATATCACCGATGAGGTCGCCCATGTCCGATATCTCGAGTCGGTGTACAATAAACTCCAGGCATGGGCTCTGTCCCCTGACGCTTCGCTAGAGAAGATAAAAGACCGGAAGGACGCGCTGTGAACGAGTGGCACAAATCCACGTACAGTAGCCAGGGGGCGCATAGCTGCGTGGAGGTCAAGGAGGTGTCGGACGCCGTCCTCGTGCGGGACACGGAGAATCGGGACCTCGGTCACCTGAGCTTCACCCCCTCGGCGTGGAGTTCCTTCCTCGGGGAAGTGAAGGGCGACGCCGCCAGGTAGTCATACGCCCGTTCGTCCCCATCGAGAAGGCCCACCACGGAACCCTCTCCCGTGGTGGGTTTTCTCGTGGGGTGGATCAATGCCCACGCCGCTCTGGGCGGATGGTCGGAATTCCCGGGCGCGAGCCTCCGCGACGTCCGTCCGTGCCGTCGTGTGTCGACGGTGTCCGGTTCCGGAACCGGTCAGGCCCTCTGGCGCGGCCCCCGCCACCAGGACAGGAGGCGGTCCAGCAGATCCGGCTCGCGGTGGTCCTCCACCGCCGGGCGCGGTGCGGGGCAGCGGGACCCGCGCGGAGCGGGGTCGGGTTTCGCCTGCCGCAGCGGCTCGTCCGGCACGAACGCGACCGGGAGCTCCCGAAGGCCGCGCACGAACACCGACGGCACCATGCGCAGGTCCTCGGACGCCACGGCCAACCGGAGTCCGGTGAGGCGTTCGGTGAGCGTGCGGACCGCGACGGCGGCGATCATCCGCGCCAGCTCCCGTGCCGGGCACGCGTGCGGCCCCGCCCCGAACATGAGGTGCGCGCGGTTGCCGATGGCCACCCCGGTGTCCCCGGGTTCGGGCGAGGGCCGGACCGCGGGGTCGCGGTGGGCGGGAGCGAAACCGATCAGCAGAGCGTCGCCCGCGCGCACGTCGGCGCCGCCGACGCGGACGTCCTGGAGGGCGAACCGGGCGGCGATCACCTGGAACGGCATGTCCGTCCACATCACGTGGTCGAGGAGGTCCTGGATCGACACGCGCGCGTCGGCGTGGGCCTGCCGGATCCCGGGATCGGTCAACAGTGTGCGGACGGTGTTGCCGATGAGGTGCGTGGTGGGCTGGTGACTGGCGTTGTTGATCAGCGCGGCCTGGTGGGCGACCTCGTGGTCGCTGAGACCCACCGGGTGCTCCAGCATCCACGAGACGAGGTCCGCGCCGGGCCGCTCTCTCTTCCGCACCACCAGACCCGCGAAGTACTGCTGGAGCCGCGACACCGCGTCCGAACCGCGCTTGGTGTCCTCCTCGAAGACGATCGACGTCAGGTCGCCGAGCATGTGGCCGTAGCTGTCGGACAGCCCGTACAGGCGGTTGACCACCAGGACCGGCAGCGGACCGGCGAACTCGCCGATGAGGTCGGCCCTCCCCCTGGAGACGAAGGCGTCCACCAGGTCGTCGGCGATCCGGCGGACCACCCGTTCGGTGGCGGTCAGGTCCACCCTGGTCAGGGCGTCCACGATGGGTGTGCGCAGACGCGTGTGCTGGGGGCCGTCCGAGTACAGCGCGTTGGGCCGCCAGGACAGCATCGGGCGGGACGTGGCCAGGTCGACACGGCCCTCGACCACCTCGCGCCAGCGGCGGGTGTCCCGGGAGAAGAGGCGCTGGTTCCGCAGGACGGTGAGGTTCTCGTGGTACCCCAGCAGGACCCACGCGCGGACGCCGTCCTCCAGCTCCACGGGCGCGACCGCGCCGTGCCGCTCCCGCAGCTCCTCCCAGAGCGCGTCCAGCCCGGTGTCGGGCTGGGGTCCGTACAGGCGGGCGAGCTGGTGCGGGCACTGGCCGGTCGGCGGGTCGCCGCCGTCGGGTCGGGTGGTCGTCATCGGGTGCGCGGCCTCGGGGCCGCCTCCCTCCCTTCGAGGAGAAGACACGTCGCTGCGGTGACGGGAGGGGAGGAGCGGGCGGTCCCGCGGTCCGAGGGCGCGGTCCGCGCGGGGGACGCGGCCGTCCGGGGGAGTGTCCCCGGCACGGTGGAAAGCGGGGATGGCCGCCCTGGTCGTGAAATTCTAGAACGGATGCGGGCCATTCCTCAACAGCGTGGGGAAATGCGTTGTCGCAGCGGTTGGGAGGAGCGGAGGAACGGCGCGTGAATTCGGGTGCTACCGTCGTCCGTTTCCTTTCTGTCGTGATCTCGAAGGCCATTCGATTCAGGGGTTGGTCGGATGATCCGCGCGATCTCGGCGCTCGCCCCGTCGCCGCGGAGGGCCCCGTTCACGGGCGTCACCCCGCGCCCCGGACTGTCGGCGCCGTTCCCTAGCGTTGTCCCCGTGAGCGATCGATGGAGTACCGACGACGTCTGGGCCCTGGCACCGGACCCCTCGTCCCGCAAGGCGGCGCTCAAGGTCGCCAAGCCGGGTTCCTGGCCCCAGTGCGGAGTGATCACCGGGCCCTCCGGCACCACGTCCGCCGTCTGGGGCGAGTGCAAGGGGAGCGGCGCCAAGCCCTACCTCGCCGCCGCCCACCTGGACGGCGCCGGGGGACCCGCGTACAAGTGCAGCTGCCCCAGCCGCAAGATCCCCTGCAAGCACGTGCTCGCCCTGCTCGTCCTGTGGGCGCAGGACGGCGTGGACGCGCGCGACGAACACCCCGAGTGGGTCGGCGCGTGGCTGACCGGACGCGCGGCGCGCCAGGCCAAGGCGCAGGAGAAGGCACAGGGGCGGGGCGCCCAGCCCGCCGACCCCGCGCGGGCCGAGGCCACCCTCAGGGAGAGGGAGAAGGCCGTCGCGAACGGCATGGACGAGCTCCGGCTCTGGCTCAAGGACCAGGTCGACACCGGTCTGGCCGAGGCGCCCAAGCACGGCTACGACCACTGGGACCGCATGGCCAAGCGTCTCGTGGACGCGAAGGCGGGCGGCGCGGCCTCCACCGTCGCCGAACTCCCCCAGGCCGTCCGTGCCCGGAGCTGGCCCGAGGTCCTCCTGGAGCGGCTCAGCATGATCCACCTGCTGGTCGGCGCGCACCGCGCCGGGGACGCCCTGGACGAACGCCTGCGCGGCGTGGTCCGGGCCCGGGTCGGCATCACCACCAAGGCGGACGAGGTCCTGGCGAACGGGGAACGCGTCCGCGACGCCTGGCGGGTACTGGGACGGCGGGACGCACCCACCTCCGAGGGGGACATGACCGCCCACCGCGTGTGGCTGCGCGGCGCGGACACCGGACGCCTCGCGCTCTCCCTCAGCTTCGGACGATCGGGACAGGCTCCCACCGCCACCTTCCGCGTCGGGACCGAGGTGACCACGGAGCTCGCCTTCTACCCCGACGGACACCGCGTGGTGCCCGTCGGTGACGGCGACACCCGCACGGCGCCCCCGCCCGAGGGGGGAACCGTGACCGACGCGCTCGACGCCTTCGCCGCCGCGCTCGCGCTCGACCCCTGGCGGGAGACCTGGCCGGTCGTCCTCGACCGGGCCGCCCCCGCCCACGACGGGACGTGGCACCTGGTCGACCGCACCGGCACCGCTCTTCCGCTCGGTACGGGGGACCCCTGGCGGCTGCTCGCCGTCACCGGCGGCCACCCCTCCACCGTGGCCGCGGAGTGGTCACCCCGGAACGGACTGGTCCCCCTCACCGTGTGGGACGCGGACGGAAAGGCCATCGCACTGTGACACCCGCCCCCCGGACCCCGGACGCCGTCGCCCCGCAGGCGCCCGCTCCGGACGCCCCGACCGACTCCTGGGACGTCCTGGTCTCCACCGCCCTGGTGGGCACCGCCCGCCGCGCCGTCCCCGACACCCCCGACCTGCCCGCCACCTCCGCCACCGAGGGGGCCGAGGCCCTGCTCGACCGCGCCGCCCTCGCCACCGTGCGGCGGACCGCCGGGTACACGCCCGGTACCGCCGACCCCGTCACCCCGGACCCCGGGGCCGAACCGCCCCGGATCGCGGGCGCGGCCGCGGACCGGCTGGCGCTGATCGTGGCGCAGCGGTCCGAAGTCCTCGCCGAGTGGCTGGACCTGGTCGCGGCCGACGGTCGCGAGGTGGACCGCGCCAACATCCCGGCCCTGCTCGACCACGGTGTGCGCGACACCCGGCTCCGGCCCGCCATCGCCGCCGCCGTCGGCACCCGGGGCCGCTGGCTCGCCGGACTCAACGACCGGTGGGCCTACGTGACCGCGGAACCGCTGCCCGGCGACACCTTCGTCGAGGAGGACTGGGCGGACGGCACCGCCAGCGAACGCCGCCGCTCCCTCGCCGCCCTGCGCGCCACCGACCCGGACGCCGCCCGCGCCCTCCTGGAGGCGGAGTGGAGCGCGTTGGGCAGGTCCGATCTCCGCCGCCGCCTGCTCGACACGTTCTCCACCGGGCCGGTCCCCGGTGACGCCGCGTTCCTGGACGCCGTCCTGGACGACAGGGGCGCCAACGTGCGCGGGCTGGCACTGTCCCTGCTCACCCGCCTCCCCGACAGCGCCCACGCCGACCGCCTGCGCGGCTACGTCCGCGAGCACGCCCGACTCGGCGACCGCGGGGAGCTGGTGGTCGACGACATCGCCGCGACCCGTGCCGACGTCCTGCGCGACCTGGCTCTGGTCGCCCCCGAGTCCGCCCGTTCCGGGGACGTCTTCGAGCGCACGTGGACCCTGATCACGCACGCGCCCCTGGACGTGTGGACCGACCTGTTCGACGCCACCCCCGACGAGGTCTTCGCGGCGGCCGACGCCGCGCGGGAGACCCGCCTGCGGGACGCGTTCGCCAACGCCGTCGGGCTCCAGCGCGATCGGACCTGGGCGCGTGCCGTCCTCCGCTTCCTGGGCAAGGGACTGGTGGGACAGCTCCACGACACCGCCCGCGGCCGTGAGTCCATCCACGTGGAGGCCCTGCTGGGCGTGCTCCCCGCGGAGGAACGCTGCGCCGTGGTCCTGGCCGCCGCACGCGACCGGAACCGCGTCAAGACCCGTGACGCCGACCTGGCCCACCTCGCCCACGCGGTCGGCGGCGCCTGGGACCGGGAACTGTGCGAGCTGATCCTCGACCGCGTGGGCGGTCCGTCCCCCAAGCACGGCCGCACCCCGTCCGCCTACCGTTCCCTCTGCGAGCTGGCGGCCGAGCACCTGCCCCCCGAACGCCTCGCCGACCTGCCGGACGAACCGCCGCGCGGCGGGTCCGAGGCCGACGCCTTCCTCCGCCTGAGGGAAACCCTCCGCTTCCGTCTCGACATGCACAAGGAGCTCTAGTTGACCAGCAGCACCCCCTCCATCAGCACCGACGCCGCTCAGGCTCTGCGCCCCCACGCCGAACAGACCTACGCCGCCGAGCTGGAGGCGCTGGCCAAGACCGACGACCGCCAGCGCCCGCCCGGCTGGAAGCTCTCCCCCTGGGCCGTCACGCAGTACCTGCTGGGCACCACGTTGGAGGACGGAACGGAGATCACGCCCAAGTACATCGGCTCGCGCCGGGTCGTGGAGGTCGCCGTGGCGACCCTGGCCACCGACCGCGCGCTGCTGCTGATCGGAGTCCCGGGCACGGCCAAGACCTGGCTGTCCGAGCACCTCGCGGCGGCGATCGCCGGTGACTCCACCCTCCTCGTGCAGGGCACCGCAGGAACCTCGGAGGAGGCCGTCCGGTACGGCTGGAACTACGCCCGACTGCTCGCCGAGGGGCCGTCCGAGGCGGCGCTGGTGCCCAGTCCGGTGATGACCGCGATGGCGCGCGGGTCGATCGGGCGGATCGAGGAGCTCACCCGCATGCCCTCCGACGTGCAGGACGGCCTGATCACCGTGCTGTCGGAGAAGTCGCTGCCCGTGGCCGAACTGGGCGTCGAGGTGCAGGCGCGGCGCGGGTTCAACATCATCGCGACCGCCAACGACCGCGACCGCGGCGTCAACGACCTGTCCAGCGCGCTGCGCCGCCGGTTCAACACGGTCGTGCTGCCGGTCCCGGACAGCGTGGAGGACGAGATCCGCATCGTCACCCAGCGGGTGGAGCAGCTCGGCCGGGCGCTGGACCTGCCGGAGGTGCCGACCAGCCTCACCGAGATCCAGCGCGTGGTCACGGTCTTCCGCGAACTGCGCGCGGGGGTGACCGAGGACAACGGCACCAAGCTGAAGTCGCCCAGCGGGACGCTGAGCACCGCCGAGGCGATCTCGGTGATCACCAACGGCATCGCGCTGGCCGCGCACTTCGGCGACGGTCAGCTGCGGCCCGCCGACGTGGCCGCCGGGATCCAGGGCGCGGTCGTCCAGGACCGGGTGTCCGACGGCGTGGTCTGGCGGGAGTACCTGGAGACGGTCGCGCGCGCCCGTGACGGGTGGGGCGAGTTCTACCGGGCGTGCCGCGAGGTGGGCGCCTGATGGCCCGAGCCCGACTGGACACGAGCGGGCTGCACGTCCTGGGCGTGCGGCACCACGGCCCGGGTTCGGCCCGGGCCGTCCGGGCGGCCCTGGAGGAGATCAAGCCCGACGTGGTGCTGATCGAGGGGCCGCCGGAGGCGGACGCGCTCACACACCTGGTGGGGGAGCTGGAGCCCCCGGTGGCGCTGCTGGCCTACGTGAACGACGCGCCCAAGAGCGGCGGTTCGACGGGGGACGCCGCCGACGACGGCCGCCGGTCTCGCGACGGGTGGGCGTTCTGGCCGTTCGCGAGCTTCTCCCCGGAGTGGGCGGCGCTGCGTTACGCGGTCTCCCACGACGTCCCGGTGCGCTTCTGCGACCTGCCCGCGGCGCACACGCTCGCCGGGCGCGTCGCCCGCGCCGAGGCGGCCGCCGCCGACCCACCGGAGACGGACGGCGAACCGGCGCCGGTGGAGCGGGACGAACGGGTCCGGGCCGACCCGCTCGGGGTCCTCGCCGAGGCCGCCGGGTACGACGACGCCGAACGCTGGTGGGACGACGTCGTCGAGCAGCGGGGCGACGGGGAGCCCTCGCCGTTCCCCGCCATCGCGGACGCCATGGCCGCCGTCCGGGCCGAGGCCGGGCCGGAGACCGGTCGGGACGCGCGCCGCGAGGCGTACATGCGCCAGACCCTGCGCGCCGTCCTGAAACAGGGCCACGACCGGGTGGCCGTCGTGTGCGGCGCCTGGCACGCCCCGGCCCTGCGCGACGTCGCGGACTACCCGATCAAGGACGACACCGCCCTGCTCAGGGGCCTGCCGAAGGTCAAGGTGACCGCCACCTGGGTGCCCTGGACGCACGGCCGTCTCGCCACGGCCAGCGGATACGGGGCCGGTGTGACCGCTCCCGGCTGGTACCACCACCTGTTCGGCGCCCCCGACCGGCCGGTGCAGCGGTGGCTGACCGACGCCGCGCGCATGCTCCGCGAGGAGGGGCAGCACGTGTCGTCGTCGCACGTCATCGAGGGGGTGCGGCTGGCCGAGAGCCTCGCCGTCCTGCGGGGGCGCCCGCTCGCCGGGCTCGACGAGGTGTCCGAGGCGCTCACCGCCGTGCTGTGCGAGGGCGAACCGACCCGCGCGGCCCTCGTCCACGGGCGCATGTCGGTCGGCGAGCGCATGGGGTCGGTGCCGCCGTCCACCCCCATGGTCCCGTTGCAGCGCGACGTCATGGCGGTACAGAAGCGGCTGCGGCTCAAGCCCGAGCCCTTCGACCGCGACCTCGACCTCGACCTGCGCAAGGACAGCCAGCGCGAACGCGGGGTCCTGCTGCACCGCCTGCGCCTGCTCGGCGTCGAGTGGGGTGTGCCGCGCACCCCCGAGGGCGGCCAGAAGGGCACGTTCCGGGAGTCGTGGCGGATCCGGTGGGAGCCGGACATGGACGTCGCGCTGATCGAGGCCAGCCAGTGGGGGACCACCGTGGCGTCGGCGGCGACGGCCAGGGTGGTCCACCAGGCGCGTGAGGCGCCGCTGCCCATGCTGACCGCGTTCACCGAACAGTGCCTGTTCGCGGAGCTGGGCGACGCCCTGCCCGAGGTGCTGTCCCTGCTCATGGACCGGGCGGCGACCGACAGCGACGTCACCCACCTGATGGAGGCGCTGCCGCCGCTGGCGCGGTCGGCCCGGTACGGGGACGTGCGCGGCACCGACAGTGGGCGCCTGCGCGCGGTCGCCGAGCAGATCCTGCGGCGGGTGTGCGTCGGGCTGGCTCCCGCGGTGCACGGGTTGGACGACGACGCGGCGCGCGAGTTCGTCACGCGGATCGACGCGACCCACTCCGCCGCCGCACTGCTCGGCGGCCAGGGTGAGCTGGCGTGGCGGGACACGTTGGTCACCCTGGCCACGCGGGACACCCTGCCGGGGCGGATCGCGGGTCGGGTCAACCGGATGCTGTCGGACGCCTCCCTGCTGGAGCCCGAGGAGCTGCGCCGACGCCTCGGGCTGGCGATGTCGCCGGGCACCGAACCCGCCGAGGCCGCCGCGTGGGTGGAGGGCTTCCTCCAGGGCAGCGGGCTGATCCTCGTGCACGACGACCGGCTGCTCCGGCTGATCGACACCTGGCTGCTGGGGCTGTCGGAGGAGCGGTTCACGTCGGTCCTGCCCCTGCTGCGGCGGACGTTCGGGGCCTTCGACGCACCCGAGCGGCGGGAGATCGGGGAGGCCGCCGCGCGGATCGGCGGTGGCGGCGCGCGGAGCCGGACCACCGAGCGCGGGCCCGTCGACGACGAGCGGGCCGCGCCGGCCCTGGCCGCCGTCGCGGCCATCCTCACCAACGGAAGGAGTCGCGGGTGAACGCCGTGGACGAACGTGAGCGCCGCTGGCGGCTGGTGCTCGGCCGGGAGGCCCAGTGCGCGGGGCTGAGCGCGGCCGACCAGGGGATGGACGGGGCCCTGGAGGCCCTGTACAACCGGTCCGACGTGCCCGGGGACGCCTCCGGTCGGCGGAGTGCGGGGCTCGGGGGTTCGGCGCCCCGGGTCGCCCGGTGGCTGGGGGACATCCGGGAGTACTTCCCGACCTCGGTCGTGCAGGTGATGCAGCAGGACGCCATGGAGCGGCTGGGGCTGCACCAACTCCTGCTGGAACCGGAGATGATGGCGGCCGTCGAACCGGACGTGCACCTGGTGGGGACGCTGCTGTCGCTGAACCGGGTGATGCCGGACGAGGCCCGTGAGTCGGCGCGAGCGGTGGTGCGCAAGGTCGTCGAGGACCTGGAGAAGCGGGTCGCCCAGAAGACGCGTTCGGTGGTGCGGGGGGCGATCGACCGGTCGGCGCGCACGCACCGGCCGCGCCGGGTGTCGGACATCGACTGGAACGCCACGATCCGGCGGAACCTGGCCAACTACCTGCCCGAGCACAACACGATCGTGCCGGAGACCCTCGTGGGGTACGGGCGGCGGAGCCGGGGCGTGCAGAAGGAGGTGGTGCTGGCGATCGACCAGAGCGGGTCGATGGCGGCCTCCGTGGTGTACGCGAGCGTGTTCGGCGCGGTGCTGGCGTCGATGAGCTCGCTGAAGACGTCGCTCGTGGTCTTCGACACCGCCGTGGTGGACCTGACCGAGCAGCTGACCGATCCGGTGGAGGTGCTGTTCGGGACCCAGCTGGGCGGCGGCACGCACATCAACAAGGCTATTCGCTACTGCCAGGGGCTGGTCACGAAGCCGAACGACTCGGTGTTCGTGCTGATCAGCGACCTGTACGAGGGCGGTGTCCGGGAAGAGATGCTCAAGCGGGTGGCCGCGATGAAGGCCGCCGGGACGCAGGTCGTGGTGCTGCTCGCGCTGTCCGACGAGGGGGCTCCGTTCTACGACCGGGAGAACGCGGCTGCGCTCGCCGCGATGGACGTGCCCGCGTTCGCGTGCACCCCGGACGCGTTCCCGGAGCTGATGGCGGCGGCCATCCAGGGGCAGCCGCTCACGGCCTGGGTGGACAAGCACCAGGACGCGTGACGCGCACGGGCGGGGCCGCGGGGGCGGCCCCGCCCGGCGGTCGTCCACGGGCCGCGGACAGGCATCGCCTCGCCGACGCCTCCTCCCCAGCCTGGAGAGGATCATCTCCGAGAGTGGAGGAGTCCGATCGTCACCGTCACCGACATCGACCGCCGTTCGGACCTGGACGCGATCGAGGCCGACACCGGGGCACTGGGCCACCGTCTCGCCGTCGAGTCTCCGGTTCGCGACCTGGGGCGCGGCCGGGTTGGACACGCCTTCCCCTCCTCGACTGGTCCTGCGGGGTGCCCGTCATGGTGCGCCGTTAGCGAGGGATCGGGGACGTCCGGAGACGCAGCACGTCGCCGACGGCGCGAAAACCGGTGGCCCCGGACAGGGCGGTCCCGTTAGCCTTTCGCCGTGCCCGAGTCGGATCACCAGGCCGCCCGGGGCGAGTCGTTCCTCGAACCCGCCCCCGCGGCGGCCGACCTCCCCACGTCAGCCCTGCCGCCTCCGCGTCCCGCGCCGGTGCGGTGCTCAGTGCTGCCCGGCTCCGATCCTGACTCCCGGAGCACGTCCTTGCGCCAACGACAGCGCGGCGAGTTCGTCCTCGTCGCGGTCCTCACGTCCGTCTTCGTCCTCCCGCTGTCCATCACCGGCGCCTCCGCCGCCCTCCCCGCCATCCAGGCGGAGTTCGGCGGCGGGCTGGCCGGAGCGCAGTGGGTCGTCAACGCCTACAACGCCTGTTTCGCGGCCTTCCTGGTGTCCGCGGGTTCCATCGCCGACGCGGTCGGCCGCCGAAGGATCTACGCCGTCGGCATCATCCTGTTCTGCGTCAGCGGCCTGGCGAGCCTCCTCGTCCAGGACATCATCGCTCTGGTCGCCGTCCGGGCCCTGGGCGGCGCCGGTGCGGCGGCCGTCGTCGCCGGAGGCGCCTCGATGCTCACGGCCGTCTTCGAGGGCCCCGCGCGCGCCCGCGCGTTCGGTCTCCTCGGCACGGTCGTCGGGGCGGGTACCGCCTTCGGTCCGGCCGTGGCCGGGGTGTTCGTCGACACCCTCGGCTGGCGGTCCGCCTTCGCCGCTCCCGCCGTGGTGGCGGGTGCCGTCCTGGTGCTCGTACCGCTGTTGCCAGCGGTCCGCGGCACCGGCCGCCGGGTCGACGTGCTCGGCGCCGTCCTGTTCACGGGCGCGCTGCTCACCCTGATCACCGCGCTGGTGGAGGGCCCCGGCCGCGGTCCGGTCCTGATGGTCGGCGCCCTGGCGGCCTCCGGTGCGCTGTTCTGCGGGTTCGCCCTGGTGGAACGCGGCCGACCGGACCCGCTCGTCGACGTCGCGATCCTGGCCAACCGGCGGTTCGTGGCCTACGCGTTGGCGGCGGCCACGTTCATGGCCGTGCTCGTCCCTCTGCTCGTGTACCTGCCGTCCTATCTGGTCGCCGTGGTCGGCCTGGGGCCCGGGCAGGCGGGTCTGTGGCTACTGATGCTCACGGTGCCCACGCTGGTGCTGCCCACTGTCGGCGCCGAACTGGCCGCGCGCCTGCCGCACACGGCGGTCGTGGTCGGCGCCCTGTCCCTGTGCGGCGCGGGCGCCTTCGGCCTCACGACGTTGGGGGCGGACGCCACGCCCCTTCGGCTCATCGTGCCGTTCCTGCTGGTCGGAGCCGGTGCCGGGCTCACCAACGGGCTGATAGACGGTCTGGCGCTGGGCACGGTGCCCGCCGAACGCGCGGGGACCGCCGCGGGCGTGTTCAACGCCTCCCGCCTGACCCTGGAGACGATCTCCATCGCCGTGGTGGGCGCCGTGCTCGCGGTCCTCACCGGGGGGCGGTTGGCGGGTGAGGGCTTCACCGGAGCGTTCCACGTCGTCGCCCTGGGCCTGGCAGGTCTGGTCGTCCTGGTCATCGCGGTGGTCGTCGTCCTCGGCCGCCGGGTGGCGGAGGACGAGGGGAGCCCCGCCGGGGTCGACTGACCCGTGAGCGCGAAGCCGCCCGCCGCCCTCGACGGGGCGGCGGGCGGCCGCACCGGATCGGGGCCTCTCCTCAATTCTCGATGAACACGGCGACGGTGCGGGGTGGTCGAGCCCGCCCCGCAAGGGTCTCCGGGAAATTCCGCGACTTCGCGGATCCCCCGACGGAGGGAGGCAGTGCCGTAGGGTCGCCGTGGACCGCTTCCTTCTTCCACGTCAGGAGTGCTCGTGGCGAAACCTCGGATCGAGGAGCTCGGTTGGTGTCCCACCCCCATCGGTGAGATCAGCCTGCGCCGCCGGTGGGACCCGGTGGCCCGCACCGACGTCCACGAGATCCGGCTCGACGACGAGTTCCTCATGTCGAGCCTGTTCACCGCGGCCGAGGAGGAGATGGCGCGGCTCGCGCTGGCCGAACTGCGCGCGGGCGGCCGGACCGAGGGGTTCGACGTGGTGGTCGGCGGCCTCGGCCTGGGCTACACGGCGGCGGCCGTCCTCGACGACCCGGGCGTGCGCTCCCTGACCGTGATCGAGGCACTGGACGCGGTCGTCGACTGGCACGAACGCGGACTGGTCCCGGACGCGGGGGCGCTGTCCACGGATCCCCGCTGCCGTCTGTTCCACGGCGACTTCTTCGCGGCGGTCGCCACGCCCGGCGGTCTGCTCTCCGGAGAGCCCGACCGGGTGTTCGACGCGGTGATCGTGGACATCGACCACTCGCCCCGGCACGTCCTGGATCCGTCGCACGCGGACTTCTACACGACGGAGGGCGTCGGACGCCTCGCCGACCACCTGGGTCCCGCCGGAGTGTTCGCGCTGTGGTCCGACGATCCGCCCGACGACGCCTACCTGGAGGTGCTCGGCACGGTGCTGGACCGGGTGCGCGCCGAGGTGGTCGCGTTCCCGAACCCCTACCGGGACGAGCCGTCGGCGAACACGGTCTACCTGGGCACGCGCCCGGTCGGCCCTACTCCTGCGAGGGCAGCAGCCCCCGGGCGATGACGGACTCGGTCAGCGCGCGCAGGACCTGGTCGGCGTCGCCGTTGTGCCCCGGGTGCTCGGTCGCGCGGCGGACCGCCTCGCGCACGGCCGCGACCACGCTCTCCGAACGCAGGACCGCCGCGAGCGGCTCGGCCTCCAGGGCCTCGTTCCACTTGCGCAGCGTCTCCAGCCGTCCGTGCTCCACCGCCTCGTGGGTGAGGTGGAACAGGGCGTCGATGCTGCGGTCGTGGGCCTCGGCGTCCATCAGGTCGACGTCGACGATCAGGACCGGCTGGGTTCCCTCGCCGTCCTCGGCCGGTCGCAGGTGGTAGGCCTTCCACAGCCGCCCGTTGGTCAGGACGATCCACTCGGCGCCGTGCTCGGCGGCCACCCGGCGGGCGGTCTGGATGTTGCGCACGTCCAGGTCCTGCGCGCACCCCTTCACCTCTACTGGCGCGAAGAGCGCGCCGTCGCGGACGATCGCGTAGTCGACCGACTCGCCGCCCGTGCGGTACTCCGTGGTCAGGTCCTGGTACTTGCTGTAGTTCATGCCGACGCTGAGGATGTCGGCGACGAGCATCCGCGTGTCGCCCTCGTTGGCGTCGCGCTCGACCAGCTCGGCCAGCGGGCCGGAGAGACGGTCGAGCGCGGCGGCGAGCCTACTGCGTACGGGGGTCTCCCAGCTGACGCTCGTGGTCGTGAACTGACCGGTCCTGGTCATCACCTGGGTTGCCTCAGCGTCCATGCCCGTCCGTTTCCGCGGTCGCCGTGGATCCCGCCCCGGGCTGCCGGGGCGGGGTCGTGCCGTCCCGATCGTACAGCTCGGGCGGGCCCTTCAGTTCGCCGCCGTGCGGCCGGCTCCGGCCCCGGCGACGGCCTCGGCGACCGCTCGCGGGTCGACCAGCTGCGGGTAGTGCCCGGCGCCCGGAACCCGGACCGTCCGGTGTCCGGGGTCCACCGCCTCGACGGGGTCGTGCTCGCCCGCGACCACCGTCACCGGGACGGGGCAGGAGGCGAGCAGCGCGCGCAGTTCCGTCCGGGAGGCCGCGCGCCGCCCCTCGGACAGCGTGCGCGCGACGCGGGCGGCTACCCCGGGACGCCGCAGACCGAGGACCGCGCTGGCCACGGCCCGGTCCAGGTCGTCCCGGCCCTCGTCGACCCCGATCATCCGGCGCAGACGCTCAGCCGACAGGCGTGGCAGGGCCGCGCGGACCAGGGGGCGCGTGTGCTCGGGGCGGAGGGGCCTGTCCTGGAGGAAGGCGGGGGCGACCAGGACGAGGCCGCCGACCCGCTCGGGGTGCGCTTGGGCGTACCGCACCAGGGGCGCGCATCCGGCCGAGTGGCCGACGAGGACCGGCCTGGTCACCACCGAGCCGAGCAGTTCCCCGAGCCACACGGCGTCCGGAACGGGGGAGGGGCCGGAGCGGCCCAGCCCCGGCAGGTCGGGGACGAGGACGGGGGCGGCGAGGAGGTTCGCCACCGGACGCCAGGACTCGCCGTCCAGGGGCAGGCCGTGCAGCAGGACGTAGGACGGGGACACCCGGTCCCCGGTGAGGTAGGTGCGGGTTCCGGCGACCGGACGCAGGCCTCCGGGAACCCCGTCGGGCAGCGTTCCGAAGCCCTCGGAGACCAGGCGGTCCGCCCAGCGGGTGAGGGACGTCCACACCGGCGGGTGGGCCAGACCGGCGGCCGCGGCGAGCGCGTTGGCGGACGCGGTGTCGTAGCGGTCGTCGCTGAGGAACGTGAGCGTCTCGGGTTCGGTTCGGGTCACCGCGCGGGGCAGGCGGCGCAGCAGTCCGACGGGCACGGATCCGCGCGGCGGGCGCACCCCCAGGTGGCGGGCGAGGCCGTACAGGAGTTCGCGCAGGTTGGGTGTGGACTCGTCGAGGACCCAGTGGGCGCGGACACCGCCGGTGTCGTGCTCGGGGACCGCGGCGAGGAAGCGGGCGAGGTGGTCGACGGTCACCACGGGGACAAAGGTCGCGGGGCCGCCCGGAGCGAGCGGGAGCCGACCGGACCACAGGTCGCGGATCGTCTCGGCGAGGCCGATGTACTGGCCGGACTCGCCCGTCACCGAGTCGCCGATCACCGTCGCGGGGTTGACGATGGTCAGCGGCAGGCCCTCGTGCTCCGCCAGGTTCCGGACGGCGGCGTCGGCCTCGATCTTGGACGCCTCGTATGCGCCGAGTTCGCGGTAGAGCAGGTCCGCGTCGGTCGGGTTCGGTGCGCCCGCGCGGTACCCGGTGACGTGGACGAGCCGACGCAGTCCGGGTAGGAGCGCGGCCCAGGCGAGGACGTGCAGGGCGCTGTCGACGTTGGCGGTCCTGGCCTCCTCACGGCCCATGCCGAAGCGGTACACGGCGGCGCAGTTGTGGACGTCACGGACGGACTCCAGGATCCGCTCGTCGTCCGGGGCCAGTCCGAGTCCGGGACGGGTGGCGTCGACCCGGACGGTGGTCACCCGGTCGGCGGGGAGGCCGCGGTCGCGGAGCCATGACAGGAGCGCCTCCTCACGGGGGCCGCCCCGGGTCGCGGCGGCGACGGACCGCCCGCTCCGGAGGAGTTCCGCGACCAGGTGGCGGCCGATGAGGCCGGTCGCGCCGAGGACGAGGGTGCCGGGTGTTCGGACTGCTGACATGACGACTCCTTAAGTAGACCTATCTACATATTTTTGGAACACACAGAAGCCCCGACGTGCGCGGTTCCGTCTACGCGCCGAGAATGCGGATGACCGTGCTCCGTGCGGCGTCCAGCGGGGCGCGGCTGCGGGTCGCGCGGGCCAGGAGGAGCGCCCCCTCGATGACGGCCAGGACGGACCAGGCGTCCGCGTCCGCCCTCGCGCTGTCGAGCCCGTCCGCGGTCAGGCGGCCCGCCAGGGTCCGTTGCCAGGACGAGTAGACGTCACGGCAGACCGCGTGCACGGCGTCGTTGGTGGCCGCCACGTCCAGGGCCGTGGCGGCGAGGGGGCAGCCCTTCGTGAACGACGATCCCTCCATCCTGGCGGTGAAGTGGTCGATCAGCGCGTGGACGAGGCCGACCGTGTCGGCGGCCTCCTCGGACAGGTCCCGCAGCACCGCGCCGACCTCGCCGCCCGCCGACCGGAGAGCGGCCGTGACGAGTTCGTCCTTGCCGCCGGGGAAGTGGAAGTAGAGGGAGCCGCGCGGGGTTCCGCTGACGGACAGCACCTGGTTGAGCCCCGTGCCGGAGTAGCCGTGCGCCTCGAGCAGTTCCCGTGCGCCGTCGACGAGTCGTGTCCGTGTGGCGGTTCCCTTGGTGCCCATGACAGGGAGACTAGACCGATCTACATATTCAGTGCAAGGCGGCGGTGCCGTTCGCGGCGGCCCGGGATCGGAACGCCGTCGGGCTCGCCCCCCGACGTCGCCTGAAGGCGGTGCTGAACGCGGCCGCGTCGCCGTACCCGACCGCTCTGGCCACCTGCGCCACGCTCGCGTCCGACTCCGACAGCAGCTCCTCGGCGGTCTCCATCCGCCAGTCGGTGAGGTAGACCAGCGGAGACTGCCCCATGACCTCGGTGAACCGCTTGGCGAAGTGCGCGCGGGACACCTTCGCCCTGGCCGCCAGGGACTCCACCGTCCATGCCGCTTCGGGGCGCTCGTGGATGCCTTCGAGCGCGGGTCCGGCCACGGGGTCCAGCGCCCCCCGGTACCAGGCCGGGGCGTCCATGCCCCGCTCCTGGAACCAGCAGCCCAGCGTGCAGACGAGCCCCAGGTCCAGGACGCGGTCGATCAACGCCTGGGCGCCGGGTTCGTGCTGGACGGCCAGAGCCTGTCGCGCCGGTTGGAGCCAGGTGACGTCGTCGATGTCCTCGCGGTGGACCAGCGTCGGCGGAAGGGTTCGCAACAGCCGCTCGTGGCGTCCGCGTGTGACCTGGTAGACGCCGACGACCAGGGAGGTGGTCCCCGCGTGGTCGTCCACCAGGCGGAAGGGCTCGGGCCCGCGCACCAGAGCCGTGTCGCCCGCACCGACGCCGAGACGGGCGCCGTCCTCCAGGAGCACCGACGCGCCACCGCCGACCACCGTGATCATCGTCAGCGGCGCTCCCTCGGCGCAGCGGATCGTCCACGGCGGCCGCAGCGACGTCTGGGAGAAGGAGGCGCCCTCCGACCGGATGCCGCGGAGCATGTCACTCAAGGGATCCATGGCGAAAGCGTAGACGATCGCCAAAGAAATGGAGCTTCTGAGCTATGGATCGTCCACGGCCGTTGCCCTGTACTGGGTCCATGACCTCACAGACACCTGTTCCGGCACACGACGAACCGACCGCGTTGGTCGTGGTCTCCCACCACCGGTCGGACTCGCTGACCAGGGCCGTGGGCGAGCGCGCGGCGGCGCGGCTCGCGGCGGCCGGGTACCGCGTCGACCTCCTGGACCTGCACGCCGAGGGGTTCGACCCGCGCAACCGCGTGGAGGACGAGCCCGACTACGACGACCGCGACAGGACCTACTCCGACGAGGTACACGCCCACTTCCGGCGGGTGCGGGCCGCCGACGTCGTCGTCCCCGTGTTCCCGGTGTGGTGGTTCGGCCTCCCGGCCCTGCTGAAGGGCTGGTTCGACCGGGTGTGGAACTACGGACTGGCGTACGGGCGCAGGGAGTCGCGGATGGCGGAGAAGCGGATGCTGTGGCTCGGTCTGGCCGGGCTCACCGAGCGGGACCCGAACGCGGACCTGATCACCGGGCTGCTCGACGGGCCGCTGCGCCGGGGGATCTCGGAGTTCTGCGGGATCCTCGACGTCCACACGGCCGTCCTGTTCGACAGCGAGGGGCAGGACCTCACCGGCGAGGTGCGGGAACGCCACTATCGGGCGCTCCTGGCGGACGTGGACACGGCGGTCGACAAACTCGTCGCCGGGTGACGGGGAGTTCCTCACGCCGCTGGGTCGCCCCCTGGTGGCGTTGTCGGATCTCCGTCCCGGCGGAGGGTTGGTGAGGGATCGCGTGGAGATACTCCGATGGTGCTGCTGAGATGGATCGCGGAGATCGCGGAGGAACTCCTGGTCGGGCGAGGATTCTTGGTCGAAAATTCCTCTACCAGGGTTTTCTTGCTGTCAGGGGTGGCTTTGTGGGACTGGTGTAGGGCTGTGAAATGGGCCTTCGGAATGAAGGATGCTCACAGATGATATCATCACTCCATTCGACGTCTGAGGAGATGAGTTCTGTGAACAGCGAGAACAAGGGTGAGCAGAGTCGCCAGACGCCCCAAAAGGTCCGCCCCTTCCCGCCCGAGGGCATGGACCTGATGGAGTACCTGGAATTGAATGAGGATGCAAAATCATATATCGAGATGGTGATGTATCTATACTCGAACCTGGCCTTCGACGAGGAGGATCCCGAGCAAAAAGAAAAATTCGATAATGAGAGCAATAGGCACGCGGATCTGCTGAAGTCCATGAAGTGGATGGACGTGGAGGTGGCGAAGCCGATCGTCGCTGAATATCCGGATCTCATTCGTCGGCTTCGCGAAAAGGTCAAGGGGAGTGATGCGTGAGTTACTCCAGTGACCCTCGGGACGCCGCTCGGGTCGAGCAGAACAAAAACAGGCGCATTCGGGCTCTCGTTCCCGGTGATGTTCCTGTTCGTTCGGACGGTGAGAAACCACAGTTCATCATCATCGCGGGTCAACAGGGCGCAGGAAAGACGACGACCCAGGAAAGGGTGACCGACGCTCTCGGGGTGTCGGTCGCGACCTACGACGGCGATGACAACGCCAAGATCCATCCACGGTACGACGAGATCATGCGGGACAACGGCCTCCAGGGCCAGTCCGCCGTTGAGCGGAGGCTGCCCACCGGCCTCCACGAGGAGCTGATCGGCCACCTCCGTGGTGACATGGGCGGCCCCAAGTTACGACGTGGTCGCCAGCCACCCCTTCGGACAGCAGAAGCATGCCGACTACTGGCTCGAGGCATTCCGCGACCGAGGGTATGAGACGACCGCGGTGTTCGTCGCGACCCACGAGTCGAACAGCATGCTCGGCATCGCCCACCGCTACCAGAGGGACCGTGATAAGCCTTCGAGAGGGTACGGGCGGTGGGTCGACCCTCGTCTTCACGATTCGGCCTACACGAACAACCCCCACGTCGCCCACTACCTGGAATCCACGGGCAAGGTCGACCACATCTACGTGGCCAACCGCAACGGCGAGGTCCTCTACGAGAACCACCGCAACCCGGACGGGTCCATGCAGAACGACCTCGGGGCCCGCGAGGCGATCATCGAGGAGCGCAACAGAACCCCCACCCCCAGGAGATCGCGCGCTTCGACTCCACCGTCGCCTACATGCGCAGCATGGACCCCGCGGTGCGCACCGAACCGGTTCATGACACGGTCAAGATGACCGTCGACTACGCGGAGCGGGATCACCAGGACCTGCGGCGTAGAGGAACCACGGTGGCGGCGCCCACGGCGTCCGGGCCGCACAGGACGATCGGTGCGGCGCTCCAGGAGCAACTCCAGGACACGACTGCGGCAACGGAACCCGCCAAGGTCGGTGCGGCGTCCAGGGTCGCGCGCATCGCCCGCAGCGGAGGACTCCCGTCCGGCACCTCCAGGGTCGCACGCATCGCCCAAAGTGGACAGCTCTCGTCCGGCACGTCCAGAGCCGCGCGCATTGCTCAACGCGGAATTGTCCCGTCCGGCACGCGCTCGCAGAAAATTGGAAGGACACCGGACCCGAGCAGTAGCTCACCAGACAGCGGCAGTGACCGCGGCATCGAGTTCTGATCAGCCCTTGGGCGGCTACCCATCGGATCGGGTGGGAAGCCGCTGTGTGGAACCCGTGGTGAGCCTTTTTCGTCCTGCCTCGCGTAGCTGAAGTACAAGCACGGCTGATCCCGGCCGTGTGGTTCAGGGTCCGGCGTGACAGGGGCAGCGCGGCACGGTAGAACCGCATCAGAGCCTCTGGTGTGGCGGGTTCTCGTGATTGTTAACCCAATTACCAGGGGATTCTTGCTATCGGGGGCGGTTCCGGACAGCCGCCACCAGGTTGTGACCTACGCCTCCAGGATGAAAACGGCTCAGTACCCGCAAAACTGAAGACGAGGATCCACCAGTCATACTCGGCGCTCCCGGACCAACTCAAATCCTACGGAGGAAACCATGCCCCGCAATCGAGTGACCAGGACACCCAGTCGGCGTTCGCTCAACCTGCGCCGCCTCCTCGGCGCCTGTATCGCCGTGGCGATGATCTGGGGCCTGTTCTGGCTACTGTTCCTCTCCGGCCTGACCGATCCGCTGACGGAGGCGGTCAGACCGGGCTACGACCGTCTGGTCGCCATGATCAACGAGCCGCTGGGCATCGACTGGGGCGGTTACCTCGTGGCCGCCGCCGCAGTCGTCATACCGCACCTGGGACTCCTCCTCTTCATCTTCGACGAGAACGCCTGAGAGGGCGTCTGGTTCGTAGAACTCGAATGAAGCTTGGGGGACGGCCCCATGCCGAGCAGGACGCCCGGTCCGGCCGTTCGTGCCGGGACGCGACGGTTCCCCCGGGCTGGGCGTGCGCGGGTGAACCGCGTTGCTCGTGTGCCTCCTTGTTCGCGGGACCTACTCCAGGGTCTCGTCCACGAGGGGAAGGCACGCCAGCACGTCCTCGTTGACCGCCTGCTGGAGCGCCTCCGCTCGGGCGACGTGTTCGTCCACGTCGTGGTCGGCGAACGAGACCAGGTACTGCGCGTAGTCGTCGTAGACCTGTGCGTTCGGGGTGTCGGTCCCCGCCAGCGTCTCGTAGCCCTCGACCATCGCGCCGCTGATCTGCTCCTGACTGGTGACGAACTCGGTGCGGGGCGAGACCTCGGCGACCTCGGTCAGCGCCTGGCAGAACTCCTCGTCGACGAGCCCGTAGCTGGGGCTGTTGGCGATCGCCTGGCGCATCTGCTCCTGGGCCTGTTCCTCGGCGACCGCCAGCGCCTCAGCCCGGGCTACCTCGTCCTGGTAGTTCAGGTAGAGGAGCACCCCGCTGGCGCTCAACGCCGTCATCGTCCATCCGGCCGCGATCGCCAGCCGCGACAGGCCGCGTCGCCAGTAGGTGCGCCGCATCGCGACGTGGCCCAGCACCGCCCCTATCGGCGGGACGAGGAAGGCCAGCACCGCGGCGAGCGCGGGCAGCCGCGTGGGCGCCAGGTCCTCGGCCAACTCCGCGGCTTCGCCGATGTCGTCCTCGGGTGCACGGTCGTCGGGACCCGCTACGTCCTTCTCCTGCGGGTCCTGGTCCGTCTCGCCGCCCATGCCCGCCATCGCCTTCCCCTTGTGTTCTTCCACGTGTGCTGCGACAGGACGGATGTGCGCCGTGCCGTCGTGGCGTGCTCCTCATCGAGAGGAAGAAACCAGAACATTCACCCCGTGAGCGAACGAACAGAGCCATCATGGCATCCGGGCAGACGAGTGAGGCGTCGGGAACCTGACCACGGCTGAGGGGTGGCAGGCTGTGTTGCGCCCCCGTGCGCGGCCGTGCCGGTGGTGACCAGCCGTGCGAGCGTGGCCCGACCAGCCGACGGAAGTACCGGTAAGTGGAGGACCGACTGTCGTGGCGAACCGAAGACCCCCCGTCGGTGGCCGATCCCACTCCTGGTGGGCGATCATCGCCCAGTGCGCTGTCGGGCTGCTCCTCTACGTCACCGTGTCGTTGACGGTGGGGCTGCTCTCGGGTTCGGCGGTGCTCGGCGCGGCGGTCTCGGGTCCCGTGGTGTTCGGCGCGGTCGTGGTCTGGCGGCGTTGGGCCTTCGGCGCGTGGTCGTCGCGACCCGTCTCGGAGCAGGCGAAGGAGCCCCGGTTCTGGGCGTTCGTCCTCGTCGGCCTGGTGCTGTGCTTCCTCGGGGGCCAGTCGCTGGCCGTGTGGCTCTACTCCGCGCTCGGCTCGTCCGCCTTCGACACCGCGCAGAGCGCCCAGAACGCGGCGCCGGTGGCGCTGCTGCTCTTCGCCCTGCTCGTGGCCGCCCCGGCGGGCGAGGAAGCCCTCATGCGCGGCCTGATCCACCCGCTGCTGCGGCGCCGCTGGCCGGTGCTGGCTTCGGCGCTGGTCAGCTCGGCGGTGTTCGCCGCGTTGCACGGAAACCTCGTGCAGGTCGCCGTGGCACTGCCGTTGGGGGTGCTGCTGGCCTTCGTCCACGAGCACGTGGGCAGGCTCTTGCCGGTGGTCGCGCTGCACGCGCTGTTCAACCTCGCCTCGGTCGTGGTGCCCGTGCCCCTGGTGGAGGCGATGGCGACCCCCGCGGTGTTCGCCGCCGTGCTGCTGGGCGCGGTCGCGGTCCTGACGGTGCTGCACCCGACCCGCGACGACGACCGCGACGGGAGGACCTCCTCTCCACGGTGACCGTGTACCGACCATCGGCACGGGAGACCGTCATCGCCCCACACCTGCGGCCACCAGGCGGCGCAGCGCCCGCTCGGCGGGCCCCCGAACACCGCGCCGCTCCATCAGGGAGCACACGAGCACCGCGATCGACCAGATGACGGCCGCGACGGTGAGCTGCCAGACCGAGGACAGTGCCTCGACACCGCGGACGCGCAGCGCTCCGGCCGCCAGCGCCAGGAGCACGGTCTGCGCCAGGTAGACGGACAGGGAGCGCCTCCCGGTGGCCGCCAGTGCCCGGCCGAGGGCTCCCGTGCCCGCCGAGCGGTGTGCGGCGAACAGGGCGACGAGCGCCAGGAGGGCGGTCCCGGCCAGCAGCCCGGCCAGGCCCTGGTGCCAGGCGATCAGGACGCGTGCCGGGACACCGGTGCCGCCCACGCTCAACCACAACATCGGGAAGACCGCGGTGGGCACGACGAGTCCGACCAGGACCACACCGGCGAGTTCTCGCCGGTACCGGTGCGGCTGCTCGATCAGCCCCCGGCCCGCCAGCCATGCTCCGAGCAGTGCGCTGGGCAGCGCCATCGAGGTCAGGACCGTCGCCGGTGACGTGACGGTCCAGATCGCCAGGTTGGCCGCGACCCCGGCGAGGCGCTCGTCGAACAGGGCCTGGGCCGCCAGACCGTGACTGCGGGCCAGCACCGCCTCAGGACCGGCCACCACCAGGAAGGACGTCGACAGCGCGCAGCCGAGGGCGGCCAGCAGCAGTCCGGCCCGTCGGCGGCGGGCGGCGACGATGCCCGCGACCAGTACGGTGATGAGCCCGTAGGCGCCGAGGATGCCCTGGGCGAAGACGAGGGCGTGCACGGCGCCGAAGGCCAGCAGACCCAGGCCCCGTCCGCGCAGCAGCGCCGTGGCGCGCCGTTCCGCCTGCTCGCGGTCCAGACCGGCGGCCAGGCTCTCCCGAACGGACTCGCGCGCGATCGTCGCCAGGCCGAAGCCGAGCAGCAGGGCGAAGAGCGGATAGGCCCGTCCGTCGACCAGGAGGTGCAGCAGGCCCGAGACGAGCGTCTCGGCGACCTCGGACGCGTTCGGGTCCTGACGGAACCAGTAGTGAGCGTTGGCCGTGGCGATGAGGAGTAGCATCGCTCCTCGCGCCAGGTCCGGCACGAGCAGCCGTCCGGCGGAGCCGGTCACTGTGCCTGGTGCCGGCGTTTCTGCTCGTTTACCAGCACACATGAGATGAAATTACCTGATGTGCGGTCCGGGGTCGCGATGTGGTGCTCCTCACGGTGGTGAGGTTCTCATGGCCGATATGGGTCACGCGACGTGCCATATCGGCCATGCCGGGACGATCTCGATGCTGCACACTAGGACCCGTCGAAACCCCTGGTTTTCCAGTCACATCGAGGAGACCCCCACCGTGACCACCGCTAAGACCCCCGCGGCTGTGAGTCTTGCCGCCCTACTCGCCCTGACCGCGTGCTCCGGCGGTAGCTCACTCGTCTACGACTTCTCCGAGCCGGTGACGGAGCCGGTCTCCAGTATCGAGTTCCTTATCCCTGACGAGCTCGTCGAACTGGAGGAGGGCTACGCCGAGGAGCGTGTCTTCGAGTCCATCACCGTCTCCGCGGTCGAGTCGGAGGACGCCGCGGGGTGTGCCGTCGAGTTCGAGTTCGGCTTCGCGGACAGCGGCCTCGAGCGCTACACCGAACACCTGGAGAACCGCCTTGAGGACGGCGAGCCCCTGGATGAGCGCATGGCCGGAGCGTTGACCGGCAACAGGTACCGGGAAGACATCGAGCTCAGCGAGGACTACAGCTCCGCTGTGGTGCCCATGAGCTGTGCCGAGTCGCCGTCCGACGACGAGAGTACCTCGAGCGTGATGTTCCGGCAGCTTGTCGGTGACGACAGCGAAATCTTCGCCGAGGCCGCGGTCGCGGTTATGAGGGGCGGTGAGCTGTACATCCACGAGCCCGAGGTCGAGGGCTGGGTGCTCGACACCAACGGCAACTGGATCCAGCAGTAAGACCCGGCCGTACCGGTTCTCCGGCCCCGGGAGGTGGCGACCCGCTGTCTGCCGGGGTCTTCTCCGCCGCGAGAACTTACCCGCAGACGGGTGCATCTGACCGCTATGTACATAGCGCACACCGTTCATCACACTGAAGGTCGGTAGCCGCAGGCCCCGCCCGGTCAGCAGGGCGAAGAGCGGGTGGGACCGCCCGACGTACGAAACCACCCGATGAGCGCAACCTGGAGTCGCTCTGACGCTTCTCACTGGGAGCCGTCGAAAACCCCCTGGATTCTCAGTCAAACCAAGGAGACCCCCGCCGTGACCACCGCCAGGACCCCCACTGCTGCGAGTCTGGTCGCTCTGCCCGCCCTGACCGAGCGCTCGGGTGGCAGCTCGCTCGTCTTCGACTTCACCGAGCTGGTGACGGAGTCGGCCTCCGGTTCGGAAAACGGGATCGGGGGCCTCGGTATCGCCAAGGTCTCCGTCACGAAGGTCGGCGAGCTATTCGTCCACGAGCCCGAGGTCAGTGACCGGGAGCCCGACTCCGACGGCAACTGGATCCAGTCGGCCC
The DNA here is from genome assembly GCF_040660275.1 of Nocardiopsis sp. NPDC049922. Classification (NCBI taxonomy): domain Bacteria; kingdom Bacillati; phylum Actinomycetota; class Actinomycetes; order Streptosporangiales; family Nocardiopsidaceae; genus Nocardiopsis; species Nocardiopsis sp. NPDC049922. The sequence continues at coordinate 114,162 of NZ_JBFAME010000013.1, forward strand.
CGGCCGTATCCGTTCCCCCGTCCTAGATGAGGTGCCCCTCACCTCCCGGGACGGGGTGGTGCACGGGCGCACGAGGAACGAGGACCGTGTCCGACCGTAACTGTAGGGTAATGCTCGTAAACGAGCAGAAACAGAGTAGGTGAGCGATGGCCAAGAGCGTCTTCAAGATCCCTACCAGCCTGGACCGGTCCTTCCTGGACCACGAGATCGCGCTGGCGGGCGGCGGATGGCAGATGCGTCCGCTGCCGATGAAGGTGCTCCTGTTCTGGGCCGTCTCCATCCTGTTGCTGTTCTGGGTCACCACCTCGACGTTCGTCTCCAGCGCCAACGGGTGGCTCATCTTCCTGGTCGTCGTCTGGTGGCTGGCGACCACCGCCTTCTTCGGCCAGTACTCCAAGACCAAGGAGATGCGCTTCGCGTCGCTGCCGGCGCTCCTGGAGTACCTGCCCCGGCCCGCGCGCCGCGTCATCACCCGGCGCGGATCCAACCCCAGTGGCTTCTCCTCCGTGCTGGGCGTCAAGCGCATCGACGAGACCGGCTACATCGAGTGGATGGACGGCACCGTCGGCCAGGCCTACCTCGTCGTCGGATCCGCCTCGGTGCTGGTCTTCGACGAGGACAAGCAGGCGATCCTCAACCGGGTCGACGCTTTCTGGCGCAAGGTCGACACCAACACCGAGTTCATCTGGATCACGACCAAGGAACCCCAACGGGTCTACCGGCAGCTCGGCAACCTGGAAATACTCAACCGCAACCTCGAGGTCCGCGACCCCGAGCTGTTCGAGCTGCTCGACGAGCGGTACTCGATCCTCAAGGACTACGTGGGCGGGCAGTTCACCTCCATCCACCAGTACCTGGTGATCAAGGGCGACAACCTGGAGTCGCTGCGCCGGGCGCACGCCCTGGTACGGGCCGAGGCCGAGGGCTCCAGCCTCATGATCAAGCAGGCCACGATGCTCAACGCCGAGGATCTCAACGACATGCTACGGACTGTCTACACCGCCGGCCGGTAGGGCGGTTCCACAGTCGCGCGGACGGATGGGCACCCCTGTGGCCGGGGCGTGGGGCCGGTCACGCCAAGAGGCCGATCAACTGCTGACATACGAGGAGAAAGTGCAGAGCGCGCATGGCCGGTAGACGTTTTCGAGGCAGTGCGACCGGGACCTCGCAGAGGGACCTGCCCGGCGCGCTCCTGGGGACCACCCACGCCACGGGTCGGACGGAGCGGACCGTCGCCGACACGAGGAAGGACGAGCGGGACGAGCAGATCGTCGCGAGCCCCACGGGCTTCGGCGTCTCGTTCGCCAACCTGAAGGAGCGGGAGCGGCGGGCGGCCGAACAGGCCGCCGCCGAGGCCGAGCAGGATGACGACGCCGCCGAGGGGATGAGCGCCGCCGAGCGCCGTGCCGCGCGGAAGAAGGAACGCCAGCTCGGCGGCACCTTTGAGGACCACCCGCACCTGCTCGCGGTCAAACCGCGCGAGCGCTACGTCTTCCACAGCGACTACTTCCGGATCGACGGTCACCACGCCTGCATCCTCGGCTTCTTCCACGACGACGGCGCCCGCGACGACTTCGCCGCGTTCTGGGGCATCAACCGCATCCCCACCGGCCTGCCCGAGGACGTCACCGTGGTGGTGCTCGAACAGGTCCGTCGCATGGGCGAGAAGTGGATCGAGGACCGGATCAAGACCGCGGAGAAACTCGACCGCCTAGAGGAGGGCGAACAGTCCCAGTCCGGCACCATGACCTCACGGCGCAAGGCGGCCAAGGTCAGTGACGACATGGAGATCGTCTCTGGTGAGATCCAGGACGGCGCCAGCTACCTGCACGTGCACGACCGCCTCCTGGTCAAGGCCCCCAGCCTGGAGGTCCTGGACGACGCGGTCGAACGGATCAGGCGCCTGTACATCGACCGGTTCGGCACCCTGACGGTCGCCGCCTACCCTGGCGAGCAGCGTCAGGAGCTGACCAACCTCTTCGGCAAGAACGAACGCAAACGCGGCAAGGGCTTCCACTTCACCAGCGTGGAGTTCGCCGGATCCCATTCACTGGTCACCAACGGGCTCAACGACCCGGCGGGCGAGTACGTCGGCTACATGGTCGGCGACGTCAACAACTCCGCGGTGCTCTTCGACGTCAACGCCTACGACCACCACGTGGTCGTCGCCGACAACGGCGTCAACCCGGTGCTGGACCGGGCACACGTGCCCGACATGTGGGGATCGAAGATCTCCCAGGCGGCCCTGCTGTCCAACGCCCGAACCGTGCACATCATCCTGGATGGGGCCCGCCTGGACGACCTGGGCCCGCGCCTGGACGCGCTCACCGCCCGGCTGGACATGAACTCGGGCGACATCAACATGTTCGAGATGTTCGGATCCCGGGAGGACGAGCTCGGCATCTTCCCGGCACACCTGGAGAAGGTCGTGCTCATGGCCGAACAGGCCTACGAGACGACCGACCAGGACCGCTCCATCATCCGCGGGTCGCTCAAGGAGACGTTGACGCAGTTCTACATCGACAAGGGCATGTGGGCGCGCAACGCCAAGCACAACCGGGACCGGCTGCGGGTGGTGGGAGTCCCGCACACCCAGGTGCCGCGCCTCCAGGACATCGTCACCTACTTCGACACCCAGTACCGGGCGCTGGCCAACTCCACCGCCCGCGACGACGAGGCGCTGCACGCCTACAACATCCTGCGCCTGGTCTTCAAGGACCTGCTGGACAACAACGGCGACCTGTTCAACACCCACACCAACGACGAGATCGACGGAGTGGCCGACGCGCGCCGCGTGCTCTACGACTTCTCGCGGCTGCTCAAACGCGGCAAGGGGGTGGCGATGGCCCAGCTGGTCAACGTCATCGGCTTCGCGGTCGACAACCTCGGCCTGGGGGACACGGTGATCATCCACGGCGCCGAGAACATCGACGACCGCGTCAAGGAGTACCTCGGCGAACAGTTCGGGCACCTGTTCCTGCGCGGCGGACGGGTCGCCTACCTGTACAACGACGTCGACCGGATGCTCGCCGACTCGGCGTTCAACCGCTTCGACTCCGCCGACTGGACCGTCCTGGGCCCGATGCGCGACGCGACCGTCACCGAGTACCAGCGCCAGCTGCACCAGGACATCCCACCCGACCTGGAACGCCTGGTGACCACGCGCGGCGAGAACCTCGCCTACCTGCGACGGGGACACACCAACGTCGTCTTCCACCTGGACCTGGCACTGGGCGTCAACCCGGCCCGCGCCGATCGGCGCGCCCAGCTGATCGGGGCGGGCCGCCGCAAGTGGAGCGAACGGGAGCAGTCCTCGGCCGTCGTGGCGGCCAAGGGCGACATCGCCGAGGAGCGGGCCCAGCGCGTGGCCGAGAACGGAGCCGAGGCGCGGCTGCGCGCCGAACGCGTGAAGCCGCGGGCGAAGCCGACCCGTCGCTCAGGCCAGCAGGGTCGGGACCAGGGCCGGGCCATGCAGAGCGACCGCAGGGGGCGTGGCCGGTGACCGACGCGAGAGAGAACGAACGAATGGTGGAGCAGGGAGCGCCCTCGCGCGGACGGCGGGGTCCGTCCTCGGACCGGCCCGGCACCCTCGTACGCCTGGTCATGCGGGTACTGTTCGTGGTGGTCCCGCTGGCCCTGATGCTGGGGGTGCCCGGCACAGCGCACGCCGACGAGGAGGACGATCTCAACAAGCTGTCGTTCTACCGGCTCTCCTCGTCGATGACGGCGCTGTTCTCCACGGCGCAGGAGCCGAAGAGTGATGTCAGCCTCGAGGAGGATGGCTGGGCCGAACTCATGGCACAGCCGGCCAGCGCCGGATCGATGCTCGGCTACGCCGACGAGGACTACAACGTCATCGCGGGATGGATCAACTCGCGCATGGCCCAATCCTCCGACAGCATCGGCTACGAAACTCTGGTCGGTAACGAGAACTCCGGAATCTCCGGTGAGACGGGTGCGCAGGACTTCGCGCTGTTCGGTGCCACGCTCAACGGGCTGGGGCTGGATTCGACCAGTACAGGGCTTTCGCTGGGGTTCTTCAATGCGCTCTTCGGTGGAATCATCTTCCTCCTGTACATAGTCTCGGCCGGGGTCGACGCCCTGTGGTCGATCCTCATCGATGCGCTGATCTGGCTGAACCCGTTCAGGTTGTTCTACGACGCGATCAGCAACCGGGTGTTCGCCGACGGCATGACCGGCGGCCTGACCAACGACGAGGACGGCCGGCAAGGCCTCCAGGGCCTGCTCGCCTTTATCAACACCTGGTACGGGTTCCTGGAAGCCCTTGCGTGGGAAGTCATGGTCCCGCTGTTCATCGGTGTCTTCCTGATGAGCATCCTGCTGTTCAAACAGTTCGACAAGGCTTCGGGCCTGAAGAAGCTGTTCATCCGCATACTCTTCATCGGCCTGGGCCTGCCGTTGCTGGGATCGATGTACACCGGGATGCTCAACGCCATGGCCGAGGCCACCAACGAGGGAAACTCGGGCTCCTCGCGCGCGGTGCTCTCCACGTATGTCGATTTTGAGGGCTGGGCGATGGACCACCGCCTGGCCGTGCCGGACGGGGACGGGCTGTACGTCGAATGGGACAGCGACCGGAACGCCCCTACCGGACGTTCCCAGGCGAGCGTGCGCACTCTGGCCCTGCATATCAATTACCAGGTCCTGGGTCTGACGAACAGCTCGCTGGGTGCAGCAGAAACGTGGAGCGGCGCGCTGGACAGCAGCGAAAGGGATTTCAAACAGTCGCACTACGCCCAGATCGCGAGCATTCTGGGCCGGTACATGAGCAGTGCACACGTGTCCGCCTCATCGTTCGAGACCGAGTCCAAGTCCAGTCTGTCCGGGCCGGTCCGAACGTGCGAAGACGAGAACAAGTGCGCGCGTGACTGGTTCGAGCACTACATGGGCGACCCGGATGAGGTCGTGAATACTGATGACCAGGTGCCGGTCGGCCAGAACCCCCTGATCTCGGTGAACGGTTCGGGTCTGACCGCCGAAGGCGAAGGCGACAGGCTGTTCACCACACATCCTGATGCTGGGGAGTGCGGGCTGGAACTGGCCACGGACGCAGGCGATCCCATGCGGTGCAACCTCGCGCCGTTGGCGATGTACAACTACCTCAACACCGACTTCGGGCCGACGTCCTACACCGCCTACTCCTCCGGCAGGGCCTCCAGCGAGGCGACCAGGTCCATCCACAACTCGGTGTCGCTGGTCGGCACCGGAACGATGAGCGCCGTGTACTGGTTCAACACGGTGGTGCTGCTGGGCGCGTTCATCACCATCGGCGTCGGGTACGCCCTCGCGATGCTCGTGGGGAACATCCGGAGGAGTTTCCAGCTGATCGCGGCGATCCCGTTCGCGACGCTGGGTGCGATCTCCGGCATCGCGAAGGTGATCGTCTACTCGATCGCGCTGATCATGGAGGTCCTGGTCACGATCTTCCTGTACAAGTTCGTGCAGGAGTTCCTGCTGAGCCTCCCGACCATCATCGAGACCCCGTTCGCACTGCTACTCGACGACAGCGCCAGCGGCGCCAATGCGGTGCCGATGATCGCCTTCCTGGACTCCGCCGGGTTCATCACGATGATCATCACCCTGGTGTCGATCATCCTGGTCATCCTCTTCACGGTCATGGCGATGCGCCTGCGCAAGACGCTGGTCAAGGCCGTGGAGGAGGCCGCCACCAAGGTGGTCGAGAAGCTCACCGACAGCAAGGTCACGCCCCCCGGCGGTGGTGGCGGCATGGGCGGCAAGTTGCCGTCCATGGCCTCGGGGGCCTCCTCCGGCGCCGGGGCGGCGATGGGCAACCGGATGATGGGCGGTGGCGGTCCCAAGGGCGGCAAGGGACCGAACGCGGGCGGTACCAACGGCGGCGGTCCCGAGGGGATCAGCACGTCGGCGGGGAACAGCGGCGAAACCAGGGTCGGCGGCGACGTGGACACCGACGGCACGCTGGAGGGGCCCGGCGAGCTCACCTCGGGCGACGGTGACGACGACCGGTCGGGCGCGGGTCTGGACCCCGGCGGCGAGAGCAGGGACGCCGAGCGGGAGACCGCGCTCGGCCGACGGGTCGAGGCCGACGGGCTGTCGTTGCCTCCTGGGAGCGCCGACCCGGACAACCCGAGGGTCGGCGACGACGGCGACCCGCTGGAGGCCGGGATCACGTCCGTGCAGGAGTCCGGCGAGGAGTACCGGAAGGCCGACGCGGCCAAGATCGGCGCGGTGAAGGACACCGCCGAGGCGGGTGTTCACGCCGGGGTCGCCGTCGGCCGCGCCTTCGCCGGGGACACCGCTGGCGCGGTCGAGTCGGGGGGCAAGGCCCTGGAGAAGGGCGGTTCGGCCACGGCGAAGAACGCCCAGTCGAAGGAGCACAAGGAACGGGCCGGGAAGTCGTCCCTCGACAACCAGAACCCCAACCCCAAAAACGTGCGTCGTATGAACCAGGGCCGGCAGATGCAGCAGACCGGACGCACGGTGTCCAACACCGCGGGGATGGCGAGCGGCGGCACCGGGGGCAAAACCGGTGGGGCTCCGAAGCCGACCGGAGAACGGACTGGGAAGTCGCGCAAACCGCGCCGAGGCAACAACAGGAAGAAGTGAGAACTGACGGAGGAGCAAGGGCGGGACCCCGTTTCCGCCCTACGGCCAACGGTGTGATCCGTGCATCATTTATCCTCATCTTTCAGTGTAAAACGCACCGAGAAGTGTTGCTTTCGGACATGTCCGACAACTAGAATCGACTCAGCCCCCTATCCCCCAGCGGACCCGCCGAGCCCTCCATCGCCGCGCGCCATGCGTCGGATCCGAACAGGACAAGGAAAAGCATGAACATCACCAACCTCCCCGCTGCGGAGTGGGACCTCATCTCCTTCTTCGACAGCGCCCGCGAATACGCAGGTACGGCGGGCGGTGGCCTCCTCGCGCTCATGGGCACCGTCGGAATCATCTGGGGCGGGGTCCTGCTCATCAAGAAGCTGATGGCGTCGCAACAGGACCAGACGAGCTGGATCAAGATCCTCGGCCTGATCTTCGTCGGCGGCGCGCTCATGGCCGGCGGGTTCAATCTCATCGCCACCATCGCCGAGGGCGGCCAGACCACCATCGAGGACCTGGGCGGCGGCATGGTCCTCCTCCAGGGGTTCCTGGGGTCCACGGTCTAGCCGACCCTCGATCAGGGAACGCGGGAGGGTCGGCGGCCACCGGGCCGCCGACCCTTTCGTGCGTCCGGAGAACGCCCTCCACCGCTGAGACAGCGCCGCCGCGGTCGCGGCTGGCCTCGCGTACCCGAAGGCAGAGCAGCAGAAAAGGGCTTGCAGCACATGGGGATGAAAGAGACCACGAAGGCCTTCGCGGCGAAGATGAAGCTGGGACCCCACCACGCCATCGAGCGGTTCGGGGTCATCACCGGCATCATCGCCGCCACCTTCGTGCTCCTGCTGGTGAGCACCATCGTCTCGGCCGTCGGCAACAACCGGGCCCAGCTGGACGAGACCGCGCTGTACACCGCGTCGTTCACCACCTCCAGGACCGAACTGTCCGGCAGCGTCGACGGGGTCTACACCAACGAGGAGGGCACCCGCGCCCTGGTCCTCATGCGGTTCCGCGACTCCGACGCGGGGTCGTTCTCCACCGACGCCATCAACTACCAGGCGTTCCTCACCGGCTCCAACGAACAGCTCGACACCCAGCCGCTGCGGACCACCGTCACCGGCTCGATCGTCGTGTTCGGCTCCACCGGATACCTCGGGGTGGTCCTGGACTCCGACGCGCCGTTCGAGCAGCAGATCATCAGCCTGACCCTGCGGGCCAACAGCGAACTGGTCTACCAGGAGGACGCGGGACGCGCGCTCCGTGAGGACCTGCAGGACGACGGCTCCTTCGCCGAGTTCGACCAGTGGCGGCTGTTCCTCAACCCCGGAGCCTCCGGCACCGAGGAGGCGGCCTCGCTGGCGGGCGCGCGCATCGACCCTTCCGCCCTGTACTACGAGCTGGTCATCGCCGAACAGGAGGAAGAGCTCCGCCAGGCGATGGACGAGCAGCTCATGGAGATGGGCGCCGTCCTCAACCGGATCGACGAGTACGACGGCGAGATGAACCGGGTCAACGTCGACGGCGTGTTCATCGAACCGCCCGAGGTGCCGGCGCAGGTCGACGGCGACGCCGTCACCGGCGAGGCGGCCGACGCCGACGCCGAGTCCACGCTGGCGCTGGAGACCGACTGGGTGCACCCGAGCGGCTACGACTTCGACTGGCGCTCGGGCTCGGTCGAGGAGGGCTACCTGGACGCGATCATGCCCGAGGACGAGACCTCCTACGTCACGTTCCTGGGCGAGAAGGCTCGCGCCGAGGAGGAGAACTCCCGGTTCGCGGCCAACGACATGGAGTGGCGGCTGACCGACGGCAACGACCTGAGGGAGTACCGGGACTCGGGCCAGGCGATGGATCCGCTGCGCGACATCATGAACAACACCACGCAGGCCTACCAGGACTACTACCGCCTCAAGACCGACTACCAGGTCGACTCCCTGAGCGACCTGCTGGAGCTGGAGGTGGCGCTGCGCAGCGTCGAATCCGCCGGATCGGTCAACGCGGGCGAGGAGGCCCTGCTCACGTACTGACGCGGAGCGGTGCCCAGCACGGGGTCGATCACACACGGACGAGGAAGCCGAGAGGCGGGAGGTAGGGACGCGATGGTGGGTGTCGCTGGTGGCGGGGCTGGGGGCATGCAGCCCCCGGGTCCCGGATCGGGCGCGTCGGACCAGGTCGGTCAGGCAGCCGGGAAGGGGTTACCCGACCCGGGTGACGCGGCCGGTGGCACCGGGTCCAAGGGCGACGGCGCGTCGGGGCCGGATCAGGCGGCCGACCCGGCGAAGGACCCCGCGGGAGGGAGCGGCTCGGCGAAGGGCCCCGCGGGAGGGGTCGACCCGGCGAGGGACTCTGCCGAAGACTCCGACCCGGGGGAGGACTCCGACGAGGGCGCCGGCCCGAAGCTCGGCGCGGGCGGTACCTCGGAGGCGGCCAAGGGCGGATCCGAGTCCGACACGAAGGGCGTCGCCAAGGGCGCCGGAGCGGTCGCCGCCGTCCCGGCCATCGGTGTCGGTGCCCAGCTCATGGTCCTCCTGATGTTCCTCAACTGGCTCAAGGGCATGCTGGCCGCGCTGCTGGCCCTGCTCATGAACCTGTGGAGCCTGATCTGGATGCTGGTGCTCCAGGTCGTCAAGACCGTCGTGGGCTTCTTCCTCTCCATCGGCGGAGCGATCGCCGGGGCCGTGGGCGGTGCCATCAGCGCTTTCGCCGGCGCCGTTGTCTCCTTCGGCGCGGCCTTCCTGGGCGTGGTCGCCGCGGTCGCCGGCACGGCGGTCCTCCAGCAGGGCAACTCCATCGCCCAGCACGACGGCGTACCGATCGACTGTCGTGCCGCGACCGAGAGGATCGTGCGCGAGATCGACGACAACACCGAGTCGGGGGCAACCTCCGCGGACATGGAGGCGATGGCCGAGGAGGTGTACTCGATCCTGGCGGGCATGGGCATGCAGGACGAGAACATCGCGGGCGTGTTGGGCAACTTCCAGCACGAGTCGCGGATCGACCCGACGACCGTAGAGACGATCTACAACGAGCCCTACGAGATCGGCCCGCGCACGCGGGAGGCGGAGGAGAACGGTTTCCAGGTCGAGTTGATCGACGCCGACTACGCCGCGCAGTGGCCCGCCATCGACCTGGTGGGCATCGGTTTGGGGCAGTGGACCAACGGCCGCAACACGTTGCTCACCGACTACGCCGAGAGCACCGGTGGGGAGTGGTGGGAACTGGAGACCCAGTTGAGTTTCATGCTCTCCGAGGACGACCCCGTTCGCGTGAGGTTCGTCCAGAACCTCATCGAGAACCCCTCCGGCTCGGTCGAGGAGTCGACCGAGGCCTGGATGGTCGAGTGGGAAGGCCTGACACTGGACTCCGACGTGAACGCGCCGCGGCTGACCGAGCGCCTGGAGTACGCCGGCGTGTGGTTCGCGAAGTTGGACGGCTGGGAAGCCGACGAGGACCGGGCCGACTCCATCCTGGAGCAGGCCGAAGCCACGGTCGACGTCGCCAACCAGAACCGTCGCAGCGCGGCGGTGCAGGAGTGCCGCACCGCCAACGTCAATGGAGGCAGCGGCGGGGTGACCCAGGCCGGTGAGCAGATCCCCTGCGATTCTCTGGGGGCGATGCACCCGGACGCCTGCGCCATGCACGAGCACCTCCAGGAGGAGTTCGGCGGTTTCTTCCTGTCGGCCGGTGGTCAGCGCAACGAGGCGGGCAGCAACCACAACAACGGCCAGGCCATCGACTACATGATGGCGGAACTCGGCGAGGTTCCCAGCGACGAGATGTACGACAACGGGACGGCGCTCGTGAACTACCTCATCCCGCGGGCCGAGGAGTTCAACGTGAGCGGCATCCTGTGGGACGGCCGCAAGTGGGCGGCCGGTAACGATCCGGTCGGGGAGTGGCACGAAGAGGGGGTCACTCGGGACGCCAGTGGGCGCGGGAACAACACGCAGGACCACATCGACCACGTCCACGTCAGCGTAGGACCCGACCCGTTCATGTAGCCGGGCCCGGGCGCACCGCTCAACGGAGAGAGCCGGTGTCACCGGGCCAGGGCCCGTCCCCACGTCGGGGACCTGGAGACCAGCAGGAAAGGAGCGCGGCGATGGTCGACGAGGGCACGCCGGACAGCGGCGACGACGGTGATGGCGGCGCTTCGCGGGAGACGGCTCCGAAGCGGTCCTGGCGTGAGATGAGTCGCGAGGAGGTGATGGAGCGCTTCGACGCCTACCACGCCAAGCAGCGCGCCAACCGCAGGAGGATGACCGGCGACGACGTGCGGGAGATGCTGCGCGAGCGCCGCGCCGACCGACGACAGCGCAGGCGTGAGCGCCGGGAACGGCGCGGCGGCGGGGCGCCGAGGCGTGACACGGGCCAGGTCGTGCGGATGAGCCTGGGCGGGGCCCTGATGGTCGGCGCGATCGGCACCGGGGCCCTGGCCGCCACCAGCACCGACACCACGCAGGTCCAGAGCCGGGCCAATGAGCTGGAGATCGCTGCGCTCGAAGGCGAGATCCGGGAGTTGGAGGCAGCCTCGTGGGACGAGGAGGACGCCGCCGCGCTCGAAGGGCAGCTGGACGAGGCCGTGGATCAGGCCAGGGCGAAGGGCGAGGAGGTCGCCGAACTCCAGAACACCTACCAGGAGATCCTGGCCGACCTCAACGACGCGGAGCTGTCAGGGGACGGGGACGGGGGTGAGGTGTTCGCGCCCGTGGCCGAACACCGAGCCGGGCTTGTCGACTACTTCGACGAGTCGGCCCGGATCATCGAGGACGAGGACGCCTACGTCCCCGGCGCGGACGTGCCCTTGGGCGCGGGCGAGATCGACGTGCTCGCCCCCTGGTACATCCGCTATGCCGACGAGAACCGCAGTGAGTACGCCCCGGCGTCACTGAACTCCTGGGAGCTGGTCTCCGTCACGCCCCGAGTCGAATCCCCGGGGACCGTCAGCGTGGCCTGGCTCAACAGAGACGAGTCCAGCGGTGACCTGTTGGCCTGGGCCCGGGGCACCTACGACGCCGACATGGCGGCGTTCCACAGTCTGTACTTCGGCCAGACCACGATCGGTGACCGGTTCGCGGGCGAGGCGGGCCCGGACGAGGAGGACCAGGACTGATGGGGTTCGTCAGCCGTAACGCCTTCCCGCTGTCCGCGGCGGCGCTGCTCCTGGTGTCGGGAGGTTCCTTCGCCGTCACACGCGGTGCGCAGGAGGCGGCCCTCACCGACCAGGAGCAACGGATCGCGGAGCTTCGGGAGCGCACGGTCGAGATCGAGGAAGCACAGGACGAGAGGGAGAACGAGGTCGCCAGCCTGGTTCAGGGCACGAACACCGCACGGCTGGACGCCGACGAGGAGCTCATCGGCGACGTGCTGGACACCGCGTTGACGTGGGAGACCCACGCCGAGTACGAGGACGCGCGCAGCGCCATGATGACCGTCTACGGACTCGACGAGGACTCGGCGTTCATGACCGCGTTCCTGCCCGAGGCACCTGTGAACATCGACCGGGAGGGCAACGAGTACGCGCTCATCGACCTGCTCGGACTCGACTCCCGGGTGAACGACTTCCGCAGCGAGATGTTGTCGGTCCAGGGCACCGAGTACTCCTACCTGGTCCTGGTCGAATTGCGGACCACCTCCGACGACGGGCAGGCCAGCGCCCACAGCACGGCGACGGTGCTGCTGACCACCGATGGCGACGGCGGTGTCTCGGGCGTCGAGGGCTACGCCTCCACGTCCCGGGTGCGCACCTCGGGCCCCTACTGATCCGGTGCTGACCTGGTGGCGCAGTGATTCTGCCAGCGGTTCGGCGCGAACGGGTCGCCGACTTACAGTGCTAGAATTATGTTGATATACGAGGAAAAACAGCTTCTGCCGCGGAAGGGAGGAGGCCGACGTGGCCGATGAATCGGACAGTCCCGGCGGACCCCCGGCCCCGGACCCAGGCCAGGGCGGCCGACTGGCCCAGCGCCTGGGCCTGGTCTCTTCTGTGCAGCAGTTGGAGGAGCAACAGGAGCAGCAGAGAGAGGACCCAGCGCCGCGGCGTTCGACCGCTGGGCGCGGCCGAGTACTCCTGGTCCGCATCGGGTACTGGTCGGTGACCGTCCTGGTCATGCTGGGTGCGCTGGTGCTCTTCGCCATGGCGGGCTCGATCAGCGCCCACCACCAGGCCGGGTTGGAGGAACAGGCCCAGGACGGCTTCGACGCGCAGGAGCGCACCACCGCCGCCCAACAGGGCCTTGCGGATCTGCCCAGCCAGACCGAGGCCCGGCGCTGGCTGGCCCGGGCCACGACCGTCGGCGAGGACCTCGCTGAAGCGCAGAACACCTACCTGGACCATACCGGGCCGATCACCACCGACGACCTGCCCGAACAGACACCGGGACCGGGCGGGCGCGACGAGTGCCACCCCTACCTCGACGACCCGGCCACCACCACGCGCGACTACACCGAGGAGGAGCTCACCACCTGCGCCGAAGGGCTGCGCCAGAGCGCCGTCGGTGGTCTGGAACGGGCGCTGACGCCGCACTTCGCCGTGAGCGCCCGCGACTCCGACGGCTTCAACGCCGTGAGCCAGTGGCACTCGGCGGTACCCACCCTCGACGACGACGCCCCGCTGTCCGGTTACACCTGGACCGCCCATGAGGCGCAGGCCTTCGAGCGGGACCTGGCGATCCGCATGGTCTGGGTCCTGACCGAGGACGAGACGGGGCGGACCGTCGCCTGGCTCAGCGGTCGGTTCGACCCGTTAGTCAACAAGTTCGACGACATGGTGCTCGGCACCGTCGCCGCCGAGAGCGAAGAGGGTGCCGAGGACGGCACCGACGCTGACGGCGACGACACCGGCGACACCTCGGCGGGCGATGGCGCGGACGAGCAGGGCGGCGAGCCCGAGGACGGTGAGTGACGTGAGCCTGGCCGAGATCGAAGCCTACGAGCGCGAGCGCGAGCGCCGCCGCCAGACGATCCGGCGCGTCCTGTTCTGGGCCCCGCTGGGGGTGGCCGCCCTGATGCTGGCCGTGGGCGGGCTGTCCCTGTGGTCGGCCTCCTCCGGCCACGACGCCGACCGCGCCGAGGTCGCGGCCTTGGTGGAGGAACGCCAGACCGAGGCCCAGGAAGCCGAGGACGAGTTCCACGCCGCCTGGTCCGACGTACTGGCGGGCTCGTCGGCGGTCCGTGTCGAACGTCTGGAGAACGATGGCGTGGCGATGCGCATCCTACTGAGCGAGGCCGTGGAGGAGGGAGAGGACGTGTCGGCGGAACTGGTCGGGACCGGTGACGAGGAACCCCCGGCCGTGTTCCAGGAGCTGGGTCGCGACGGTGTTCCCGGTCTGGACGCGGACGCGCAGGCGCGGCTGGGGCCGTTCGAGCCGGTGCTGACCGGCATCGAAGGCCTGGACTACACCTACTTCGCCTTCGTCGAGATCCACGACGCCGACGACGAGGAGGAGCGTACGATCGCGGCGCTGTCGGTGGAGTGGTCCACCGACGCCGAGGGCGTGATCACCGAGATCGACGCCGACTGGACCGAAGAGGTCCCCGAACGCTCCTAGTCCGCACGTCCGCAACGTCAGTCCACAACAGGAGAACCGATGAGCCCCGCCGCCACCGGGTCCAAGAACAAGCGCAAACCACGGGAGAAGAAGAGCGCCGCGCAACGGGCCGCCGAGGCCAAGCAGGCCGACGCGGACAGGGCCGCGACGCCGCTGGGCGCCCGCCTGCGCGCGCGTCTGGGGGAGTCGGGAGCGCGCTCGGTGTTGGCGCTCGTGCGCACGGGCCTGGTGATCGGTTCCGGTCTGGTCGGCTACGTCCTGGCGATGTTCGCGGCGGTGACCGTGGTGCCCAACCTGTTCGTCATGGTGGCGGCGGGGACCGGCGTCGGCCCCACCTCGCCGTTGGAGATGCAGTTGGCGCACTGGCTGGCGCCGTCGGTCTTCCTCATCGGCCTCGTCTTCGTCCTGGTGCTGGTCGCGATGCGCGCGCTGTGGCGCGCCCAGCTCCGTCTGGCTGAGCGGGTCCGTCGTGCGCTGCTGGGCGAGCAGGCGGATGCCGTCCAGGCCACCGACACCGACAGCGCCGGTCGCTGACCGGCTGGCCGACCCCGACACGGAAGCGAGACGCTCCCATGAGGATCGCCCCCCTGCGGATCACCGACCCCTGGTTCCACCGCCTGGCGCGGGACGGCAAGGCCGACGTGCGGACCCTGAGCGCTGTGCCCTGCGACATCGCCGTGCACATGGAGGCGGTGACGATCCTGCACCACGGCATCGACCAGAACTACCGGCCCTACCTGCACCTGCGGGGCCAGATCATCCAGATCCGGCCCGACGTCGAACTGCCCTTCGGCGTCACCGAGATCCAGTACCGCGCGGGAACCGAACCCGGTATCGACGCCTACTACGAATTCGACCTCGCCCAGCTCACCGAACTGGTCCGCAAGGGCTACTTCGGCACCTCCTTTCGAGTGCCGGAGTCGATGACCGGTATCGAGTGGGAACTGCCCGCCGAAGCGGACTTCCTCGTGGTCGCACCGGAGAACGCCGAGCAGCCCCCGCTGGTCTTCGCCGGTGTGCGCGACCAGAACAGTGCCGTGCTCACCGAGGAGAACAGCGGCTACACCCTCGCCGAGTACTTCCCGGACTACTCCGCCGAAAACCCGGTGCGGGCTTCGGCCGGGCCCGAACCCACGGTGCCCACGCATTCGGGGGTGATCCAGGACCTGTTCGCCGACGAGTACCTCGATGACGCCGAACACCGCCGACCGACCGGGCCCGCCGACCGCTACGCGGCCGTGAACCAGGCTGGGCAGGCCTCCGAAAGCGTGTTCGACCGCCTTATGAACGAACTGGAAGCCCAGCGCCGGGGCGCCGAGAGCACCACGGAGACCGACGTGGGCTACGACCCCGACGGCCCCGCCGGGGCGCTGCGCGAGCGGATCGGCCCCGGCGTGCGGCAGGCGCTGTCGAGTCGGACCGAAGCGGCACCGGCCGACGCCCCGGAGCGCGGTGCCGAACACGCGCGGGACCAGGCCGACGAGTCCGGCTTCCTCGACTGGGGCGAGGCCGAGGACACGTCCGAGGTCGGCGTCGCCCCGGTCCGCACGAGCTTCGACCGGCGGTCCCCCGGGGAGCGGCAGGACGAGGCGGACGACTACCAACCCGGCGGCTGATGGCCGTGTCGATACACATGAATGACGAAGATCCCTCGTTTTTTCTTGCCTTTCGCTCTTCACGTACGCGCGGCGACCCGCCGTTCTTGGTTGTGTTTTCGGCCATGGCGACAAAGCGCCCTACGCCTGGTGTCAGTCGTGTGTGACGTGTTACGATTGTCCTGATTTATGAGTAAGAACGAGATGGGGTCGTGACCTTCTCGTCCACGAAGGCGGCAGCAGTTGTTCACCAATTCGGACGGTTCCCTCGACGGCCGCAACGAGCGCTACCCGAAGTTGGCCCAGTACAGCGACCCCCTCAAAGCCCCTGAGCGTGAGATCGTCGGTCGTGACTATGAGATCTCCCAGCTCATGGCGGCCATGGCCCGACCCGAACTGTGCAATGCCCTTTTGCTGGCTCCGGCCGGTGCGGGTAAGACCGCTCTGGTTCAGGCGGCGATGCTGAAAGACGTCAAGCGGGTCTACATGGAAGTCGACCTGGCTCGGATGATCGCCGGGCTGAGCACCCCCGACGAAATGGCGGCACTGCTCAAGGGGCTGTTCGACGAGGCCGAGAGGTTCAGCTCCGAAGAGCACGTCGAGCTGGTGCTGTTCATCGACGAGTTCCACCAGGTGGTGCAGCTCAGCGCCGCCTCCGTCGAAGCGCTCAAGCCGGTTCTGGCGGCGTCCGGCGCGCGCGGTATCCGCGTCATCGCGGCCACGACCTTCGACGAGTTCCACAAGTACGTGGCACCGAACCAGCCGCTCATGGAACGCCTCCAGCGCATCAACGTCAGCCCGCCCGACCAGAAGACCACGGTGGAGATCCTCAGGGGGATGGCCAGGCGCTACGGGGTGGCCGGCCAGTTCTACGACGACCACCTCTTCGAGATGATCTACGAGTACACCAACCGCTACATCCCGGCCTCGACGCAGCCGCGTAAGTCCATCCTGGTGCTCGACTCGATGGTGGGCTGGCACCGGTACACCGGCCGTCCGATGGACCGCGACCTGCTCGCGGACGTCCTCATGGAGTCGACCAACGTCAATGTGGCGTTCCGCGTCGACGCGGTGCAGATCAAGAAACAGCTCGACGGGGCGGTGTTCTCCCAGGAGTTCGCCACCACCGTGGTCGCCAAAAGGCTGCAGGTCTGCGTTGCCGATCTGAACGACAAGACCAAGCCCATGTCGTCATTTCTTTTCACGGGCAGTACCGGAGTCGGAAAGACCGAGCTGACCAAGCAGCTCGCCCTGTTGCTTTTCGGTGACGACCAGCGCCACCTCATCCGCTTCGACATGTCGGAGTACGCGCGGGAGGAATCCCTGGACCTGTTCCGCTCGGAGCTGACCAAGCGCGTGTGGGACATGGGGCACGCCGTGCTGCTGTTCGACGAGATCGAGAAGGCCGCCCCGGCGATCACGCGCGTCCTGCTCCAGGTGCTTGACGACGGCAGGCTCACCAACGACAACGGCCGTCAGGTGTCGTTCCTCAACACCTACATCGTGCTGACGACCAACGCGGGGTCGGAGATCTACGAGACGATCGCCCAGTACAACGTGGACGACACCGGTTCGGGCAAGGAGCTGGTGGAGAAGATGAAGGAGATCCGCAGGTCCATCTCCACCACGCAGGGAGACAACAAGTTCCCGCCCGAGCTGTTGGGCCGCATCGACGCGATCGTCCCCTTCCAACCGCTCTCGCGCGAGACCCAGCGCAAGATCGTGAAGAACAAGCTGCGCCAGATGCGTCGCGAGGTCATGGTCAAGCACGGGGTCAGGGTCGAGATCGCCGAACGGGTCCTGCAGTACCTCATCGACGACCACGCTGACACCGACTCCAACGCGGGCGGAGCACGTGCGGCGATCGCGAAGATGACCGACGAGGTCACCACCGCCATCGCCGCGTTCGTCAACGCCCACACGCACGAGAGGGTCCTGCGGGTGGACGTACGGGGCACGATGCGCAGCGAGGACAAGGGTCTTCTCAAGAGCGACTCCTATATCGAGGTGGCCGCCGCGCGCTGAGGCGGCCCGGGGGGCGGCAGCGGCCCACTGATTGACGATTGCCTTAGTCAGGCTGACAAACGAGCTGGTTCCAGACGTCATGGTGAGAGCGAGAGGATGTGCCGATGGGGCTCATCGACAACATGTGGAAGAAGGGGAAGGCCGACGGCACGTCCTCTGACGGTTCGGAAGCGGCCGCCTCGCCGACCGGCGACGGCAGGAAGCGCACCAAGCGGCGCAAGCCCGAGGAGATGCTGGCGAGCGTGGTGCGGGAGAGCACCGTCAACGCCGCGATCGACCTGTTGAGCCGCAACGAGCGCTTCGTCCTGCCCGGCGGCAACTCCTGGGCGGCGCTGGCCCTGCCGGTGGAGAACATCGGCGGCCTGAGCAAGAAGCAACAGAAGGACGAGGCCAAGGGCTCGCTCATCGAGCTCATCAACCACGACCACATCCAGACCATCACCACCCGCCAGCTCCTCAACGAGGAAGTCCTCGGCATCATCCCCACCGTCCAGACACTGGAGCGTATGGGTGAGTACTCGCTGCTCACTGACGCCACGTACTACTGGATGGTGCTGAGCCCGAGCCAGGATCGCCAGGAACTGGTGGTCGAGGCCGTCATCGACGAGGGGACCACCTACGCCGAGGCGGTGGCGATCGCCGACGGCAGCCGCAGCCTGGCCGACCGGCTGCCGCAGATGTGGGCCTGGACCCAGGCCATCAGCGCGACCACGACCCGCACGGCTGCCCCGAACAGCACGGACGCCGCCCCGTTGGCCAACACTGTCGCCATGCCGCAGTCGGCCCCGCCCGTCCCTGACGACAGCGACCGCCTACCAGGCGCGGTGGCCACGGCCCCCACCCCTGAGGTGGGCGTCGCCGACGAGGAGCCGGGGGGCGATTCCCTGGCCGACGGCGAGTTCTCCGCGGACCTGTTCGACGATGACCTCGGCGACGACGAGTCCGGTGCCTACGACGACGATGTGGACGACGACGGCGCGTACGAGGACGGCACGTACGACGACGAATACGAAGAGGACGAAGGGGATGAAGGCCCGGGCTTCGTGACGGAGGGGGAAGGGGCGCAGGCCCTTGCCTGGACGCACTATGCCGAACAGAACCGGGAGCGGGAGTTCACCGAGGAGCAGGTGCGGGAGACCATCGCGCGGCGCTTCCTCTCCGACGACCTGGGTCTGGAGATCCCGTACTCCGAGTTCGAGGCCACGTTCGACACCCAGGCGCCATCGGTGCGGCTGGAGTTCGGTGACGAGGTCTCCGACTGGCTCGGCGAGCAGATCGCCGTCATGGCCGAGCAGGCCAATGCCGAGCTGACGAAGCTGCACAGCGACCACAGAAAGGAGCTGCGTCAGTTCTTCGTCGAGACCATGAGCCTGCACGCCGAGTCGGTCATGCGTGAAGTCGACGAACATCGCGAAGGATCGGCCTACCAGACGCTCTCGGCCGCAGCGGAGCAGGAGTTCGCCGACCTCAAGGCCAGGGTGTCCGAGGACGTCGGTGTCCGGCGGGCGGAGATCACCCGGCGCTACGAAAAGGACGCCGATGAGCGCGCCGAGGTCGCCGCGGCCCAGGCCAGGCAGGTGTTCTGGGACCGGTTCCGCACGGAGCTGGAACGCAAGCTCGCCGACGTGGCCCCCGAGATCGAGCGTCGCAACGAAGAGCGCTACGCCCACCAGCGCCAGCGCGTGCTGGAGATGCGGCGCAAGGACGCGCGCACGCGGATGCAACTGGGCACCACACGCACCTTCCAACTGCTCGCCGAGCGCGAAGCCAAGCAGCGCGAGGCGGAGATGGAGCTGCTGGAGCAGTGGAACGTCAAGCTGACACGCTTCATCAGCGACAACCTCAAGCACGACATCGCCCGCGCTGAGGTGTTGGCCGAGCAGTTGCGGCTGGACAACCAGGTCGAGGACCTGAAGGCCGAGCACTCCCTCCGGGTGGAGGAGCTCAACACCGATCGGGAGAACCGGGTGCGTCGGCTGGAGGCCGAACTGGAGCGCGAGCGCGAGCGGGCCGAGGCTCGGCTGCGCGAGCGCGAGGGGGAGTGGCGGCACGAGGTCCACATCAAGGACGAGAAGCTGCGCTCGGCCAACCAACTGTACAAGGACCTGCACGCGCAGATGCAGGACATGGCCGACAGCATGCACCGGCAGTACCGCGGCAGGATCGACGAACTCGAGGGCGACAAGCGCTCCTACGCCGAGGAGCTGAAGCGGACCAACCACGTCCACGGCCGCTTCACCAAGCTCCTCATGCTCCTGGCGGCGGTGCTGGTGCTGATCTCCATCGCCGTGGGCGTCATCGTCGGCTGGACGCTCGGATACGGGTCGACCGGTAGCGCCAGCGCGATGATCATCCCCGCGTGGATCGTCTAGGGCGTGTCCGGTGGATGGCCCCGGGGCGCCGCACGGCAGGGCGAGCCCCGCCCGCGGATCCCGAACGCGCTGTCATATCTACTGATAAACCAGTAAAACCAGCGCATTCTAGCGCGCACGTCAAAAGAAAGGCTCGCCTCATGGCCAGGAGGGGCTCCAGCCCTAGAGCGAGCGCGTGGGACAAACTCTCCTCGCGCAAAGCCGAGGAGACACTCGCCAACCGCGACATCTACGAGTCCCAGCAGCTCGACCGTTCACGCATCGAACGCAAACGGACCCGCACCTCACGCACCATGATCGCCATCGCGGCGGGAGTCCTCGTCGCCGTGCTGGTGTGGGTGCTGTGGTCGGTTGGCCAGTTCACCGTGAGCGCCGTGACCTCCTCGCTCGGCGGGCCCGCCGCCCCTGACTTCGTCGAACGTGAGCGGATGTCGTCGACGCAGTACTGCTACCGCGTCCTCGACGAGGACGGGCGGGTGGTCCCCGACCAGCCGTGCCACGAGACCGAGGACGAGGCCCTGGCGGACCCGCCCCAGTGGGTCATCGACGACGTCGCCGCGCAACAGGCACAGATCGATGCCGAGCGCGAGGGCGAGCCGGACACGTTCCCCGGGTGGTTCCTCCACGTGACCTGGCTCAAGCTCGCCGTGTCGCTCGGCTTCGGCCTGAGCACGTTCGGCGTGGCCTACCTGCTGCTCATGCGCAACCGGGACGCACAGAACCTGCTGCACGACACCAGCGACATCAACCAGTACCAGGGCGACCAGCACATCGCCCTGCCGGACGAGGTCGTCCGCAAGTTCGACTGGTTCCCCGACGTGGGCGCGCACAGCTCCGTTCAGCCGTCCTCCATGATCAGCCACGTCATGGCGGTCCGAAAGGGCCTCAAGTCGATCGAGGTCGCCAAGCGGGCGGACGAGGACGTGCTTGACTCCGACGGCGACGTCGAGTTCCTCAAGGGCGAGATCCTGCGAGACGACGACGATCGGGCGATCACCACGAAGATGCCGCTCATCGACGAGAAGTTCGGCGACGACCTGTTCGAGGCCTCCGGTCTGCCGAAGGACAAGAACATCCGCAAGCGGTTCGACACCACCAGGATCCCCTACAACCCGGACGGCAGGGACCGCGGCAAGCTCGGGGAGCACAAGACCGTCGCGGACATGATCAACGCCGACTGGGAGTTCCCCGAGTACGAGGTGCAGCGCCCGGCCGGCGCCTACATCGTCGACACCGCCCCGGTCAACACCATGGTCCTGGCCATCACTCGCGCCGGTAAGGGCCAGACGTACATCGAACCGATGATCGACATGTGGCTGCGCGAGAAGAGCCCCAACAACATGGTCATCAACGACCCCAAGGGCGAACTCCTGGTCAAGCACTACGTGCGAGCGACGATGCGCGGCTTCCAGGTGGTGCAGTTCAACCTGATCAACGCGATGAAGACCGACATCTACAACCCGCTCGGGATGGCCGCCGAAGCCGCCCGCGAGGGTGACACGACCAAGTGCGCGATGTACATCGAGAACATCGCCGACGTCTTCTTTCCGCTCGACGGCGGTGAGGACCCGGTGTGGCCCAACGCCGCCAACAACGCCTTCAAGCGTGCCGCCTACGGCCTCATCGACTTCTACCTGGAGGAGGAGCGCGAACTGCGGGCCTACGCCGCCCGGGTGGACATGGATCCCAAGGTGCTGGAGACCAAGCTCGACGAGAAGTGGGGCAAGGTCACGCTGTACAACTGCTACCAGCTGTTCGTGCAGCTCTCGGCCAAGAAGGTGAAGAATCCGGCGGACCTGGTCGAGGAGAGCGTCCAAAGGGGTGACTACGGGAGCCTGGAGGACGGCACGTTCCGCGAGGCGGAGGCCGAGGCCGCACTGGTGGAGGCCGAGAACAAGGCGTTCCTGTGGGAGGGCAAGAAGGAGCTGGACATGCTCACCTTGTTCTTCAACGCCACCAACGGGCTGCCGAGCAACTCGATGCGCACCCTGGTCGGCAACGCCGACAACGCACTGCGGGCGATGGGCGCGGCCGAGAAGATGCTGGCCAGTGTCTACGGCATCGCGATCACGGCGATGAGCTTCTTCGCCGACCCGACGATCTCCACGCTCACCTCTGGCACTCCCAGTCAGAACACCGACCTGGGCGGCCTGAGTTTCCCGCGCCGCATGGGCGTGCGCTTCGCCATGAACTACCTCAAGCGCGACCACCTGATCGGCGCCCAGGCCAAGTGGGACGCCTACGCCGACGAGAGGTTCGAGCAGGTGCTCGGCGAGGACTTCGAGCACGAGGACATCGTCTCCCGCGAAGGCTGGGCCCGCTACTACTTCAAGGGCAAGTTCGCGGGCGACATCGCCTATATCCGACTGCGGTTGTTGAACCCGCAGACCGGCATGCTGATCCGCACCTACTACTTCAAGTTCAAGAAGGACTACCAGACCTCGCTCAACGGCCGGTTCTACATCACCGACCCGGTGACCGGCGAGAAGATCATCCGCAACGGGATCCTGCTGGAGCTGAAGAAGCAGGACGGCGGCTCGTTCGCGCCGGGGCATACCACCTACCCGCAGACGCGGCTGACCAACATCACGGGGGCCCTGCCCCAGAAGGAGATGGGTCAGGCCAACGCGATCACGCAGACGATGGTGCGCTATTCGGAGCAGCCCAAGGTCGTGTTCCTGGTGACGCCGCCGCACCTGATGAAGTACGCCAAGCTCATCCTCATCCTGATCAAACAACTGGTCGACCTGAACTTCGACAAGTCGTACATGACCAAGGAGAACCAGAAACCGCTGTACAAGACCCGGTTCATGCTCGATGAGCTGGGCAACCTCCAGTCGGAGGGGCACGGCATCTCCGGCTTCGAGACGATGCTGTCGATCGGCCTGGGCCAGGAGCAGCAGTTCACGCTCATCCTCCAGACGCTTCAGCAGTTGCGCGACGTCTACGGCGAGTCGGTGGACAAGATCGTGCAGGGCAACACCTCCAACATCGTCTTCCTCAAGAGCACCGACGACTCGATGCTCGACACGCTGGAGAAGATGTCCGGCAAACGCCACACCACCTACATGGACTCCAAGACCGTGACCCAGGACAAGGGCCACGTGGTCAAGGGCATGAGTGTGGAGGGCAAGGTCTCCTACACCATGTCGACCAAGGAGGAGCCGGTCATCTCCTACAACGACATGGCCTTCATCTCCGAGCGCAACTCGATCGTCTTCCGCGCGGGTGACTCGCCGGTGTGGAACCGCAACGAGACGATCCTGCCGATGTCCTGGCGCATGTTCAGGGACACGGTCAAGCAGCCCGGGCACGACTACACGCTCCAGACCATCCCGACGCTGTCCAGCGCGGTCGACTTCGACGTGCGGATGAACCAGCCCGATTTCGAGGCGATGCTGGCCAAGCGTATGCAGCAGGCCGAGCTGACCGCCGAGTGCCGGGAGAAGCACAGGACGGCCCACGGTCTCTCCGAGGTCGACGTCGCACGGCTGGACCCCGACACCTACGCCAACGAGGTCATGGAGCTGGTCGACGCCGCGCGCGGCGAGGCCTACGCCGAGGAGCACGACCTCGGCGACTCCGACGACGTCGACCTGGAGGACCTCGAGAACGCCATCAACCTGGACATGCCCTGGGAGTTCGACACGGCGACCCAGCAGGCGGTCGACTCCCAGCAGGCGAGGATGACCGAGTTCCGTCGGCTGCGCTACGCCAACAACCTGATCAGCCGCGACATGCTGGTTCACTTCTCCTCCGATCCCGCGCGACCGCACGCGGGCGCGTTGGACGGTCCGCTGGACGCCCAGATCATCGAGGCGTACAAGTCGGTACGGCCCGCGTTGGAGCGGGACGGAGCCCACTTCTCGGTGAGCTCTGACGGAGCCCTGCGCAGCGCCGACGGATCGCAGGTCTACATCTCCCGCCAGGACGAGTCCGAAGCGATGCGGCGGCTCCAGCAGGCCAGTGAGAGCGAGACCGAGCGGGTGTTCACCGAGGACCCGGAGAACCTGGCCGACCTGCACGGGTTCCGTGTGCACGGCGCGTTCTACGAGTTCCTCGCCGAGCGGGAGGGCTGGCTGGACCTGGCCCGCGGCGAGTTCGATCGGGCGATGGCCGACGTGATGCGTGACGAGGGCTAGCCGGGAGGTCAGCGGTGTGGGGCAGAGGCAGGTGAGGGGTGGCGGCATGGCTGATGGACGAAGAGACCGTGGTGGGCGGACCGGCGCGCGTCCAGGTGAGGTGACCGGGACGGGCGAGGACGGAGACGGTCGTGGCGACGCGTAAGAAGAGGACGTTGAACGCCAAGACGTACCGGGCCCCCGACCCCGTCGAGGACACCGCGGACACCGAGGCGCGCGACGTCGGCAAGGAGACCGGACGTCAGCGTCGCGCGAGGCACAGGGCCAACTCCCCGCGGGCCCAGCGCGAGCGGTACGACCGAGAACTGGCCGACAAGCAGCGACAGGCCAGGCGCGACGCGGCCGGGCACGACGGTGATCCACTGGCCAGGCTCAGGCTTGAGACACAGCACGCGCAGGACGAGTTCGTCCGCCACCTGCGCACCTCGCGCATCGCCTCGCCGGGTGCGTCCCGGTCCGACCAGGGCCGACAGCTGAACGACCTGCACCGGGCGTACGTCCAGCAGATGGTGATCCAGTGCCTGGAACCGCTCAAGGGCGGGCTCACCGCGCAGAACGTGCTCACCACCGTGGGCATGGGCACGGCGATGTGGCTGCTCTCGCCCAACGTCCGCGCGGTGACGGGCGAGTACGCCGGGCAGATGGCCACCGCCATCGGCGGGCAGGCCCGGCGCGAGGCGAGGATCACCGCCAAGGGCGAGAAGTCACGTGCGAAGGAGGCTCAGCACCACGACCGGACCGGCGAGGGACGGGAAGGCATGCGGGGCCCGTCCGGGTGGATGCACCGCAGGCGCCTGGAGCGCCTCGAACGGCTGGAACGCGGCGGTCGCGACCTGTTCACCGAGCACAGCGCCGCACTGGCGCATGTGGGGATCGCCCAGAACGCCTACGACGAGATGCGCAGGCCCGGCGCCGACCGGAACCTCGTCAGGCGGAACTACGAGAGTGCCCTCGGAGCGCTCTACGACTGTGTGGACGAGGACGGCCTGGACCGCGAGGAGGTCGCGCGCGACATGCGCGGCATCGTCGGTCAGCTCATCGAACGCGACCCCGAGCAGGCGGCGGTCTTCGCCGAACTGGGGCACGGCCGGTTCGTCAGGTCCGAACCGACGACCGTCGTCGACGAGGACACCAAACAGACGAGGAAGGTCTGGGAGGGGGACTACGTCGACGCCCACAACGGCGACCTGATCACCGGCGGGACGTTCTCGCTGCGTGAGCCGATGGGTACCGACGAGCACCGTGCCGAGCTGGCCCGGACCATGTACGCCGAACTCACCAGCACGAGGAGCCCAGCCGAGTTCAAGGCGGTCCTGGAGCAGTACGTCGTCGGTTCCAAGACCCTGCACCACCCCGAGGTGGTCGAGCAGATCGCGGATCCCTCGGCACGTGCGCGGCTGAACAGGGCGCGGACGATGTTCGCGTCCATGCGCGGCGACGGTATCAGCGAGCGGGACCAGAAGCTGGTCTACGTGGGCGGGTTCGTCGAGTCGCTGCAGGCCATGGAGCGGACGCACCCGCAGAAGGTGGCGCAGTGGCGACAGAGTCTGGGGCCCGAGTGGGAACAGCGGATGCGCGATCTGATCAGCGCGAACAGCGGGTTCGGCGAGCAGACCGACCGTGCGCGGACCGATCGCGGGCAGCGAGGGGAAGGCGACAGGCGCCCGACGGATCCCTCCGGGGGGCGCCCATCGTCGAGTGCCACGGCGAGGCGGCTCAGGATGTTCGCCAACCAGAAAGCCAACGATATGCCGTCAGCCGTTCGTCCTGCGATCAGAATTACTCCCCGGGGGGCGGATCCAGAACAGGACAACGGGCCTGAACTCGGTGGTTGACCGGCCACCGGGGTAGAAAGTGAACAAGCGCAGAGAAAGGCGCAATCATGGGTGACGTCGACTGGTTCAAAGTTTTCGGTATCGAGCCAGAGGACCACAAGCGTTGGGAGGAAATGGAGGAGGACGCGGCCAGGCGGCGCGAGCGGGGAGGCGGTATCGGTCAGGTCGCGGAGAAAGCGGTCGAGTCGGGGCTGGGGTTCGCGCAGAAAGCGGCCCAATCACGGATGGATGCAGCCCAGCACAATCTGCGCGACGATGTGCGCGCAACGCGACCGAAGCGCACGCGCAAGGTGGTGGAGGTGGAGGAGCAGACGGAGTTCACGGATGAACGCGAGTTCGACTGAGCACCCCGTCGGCGCGCCGAGCGGTGCTTTGACCCTCCGACGAGGGCCGGATAGGCTCGTCTACGAGCGAAAATATGACATTGTGCCCTGCTCAAGACGGAGGACCGGACATGGCGGCGACCCAGACCTCTGAGGGTTCGGAGCGCGTGACCAAGCGCGCGTTCATCGCGGCGGTGGCGCGCCGCGTTGGGCTTCCGCAGAGGGTCGTCTCTGAAATCTACGACGCCGCCATCGCTGAACTCATGGACGTGGTGAGCCGAGGTGATCGCCTTATTCTGACCGGTTTCGGCAGCTTTGAGCGGCAATGGCACAAAGGTCACCCGGTGAGGTTCACCAAGGGCGGTGAGGACAAGGTCGACGACTACTCCGTGCTGAAGTTCAGCGCGACTCGCCAGACCAACCAACGCATCGGCCGGCCTCGGTGAGGATGGAATTTCCACCAGCTGCGGCTTTCAGGGAAAAGACCCCTGAAGGGTGCACCCTTCAGGGCTCTTTTTGTTGAGTGCGTCACGGTTTGTGGTTGATGTTGCCCGTGACGTCGTCATGATCGATCGTGTGGAAGCGGCCGTCATCGGTACGGGCGGACCCCGTGCCTCCCTCTGACCACACCGCTACCGTTCCATGTCAGGGCCTTCCTCTTGGCCCTGGTTCTGTCGGCCATTGCCAGTGGGGGACGGCTTGGTGCCCCCTGAGGCCGGGGGAGACAGCCTTTGCTGGAGGCGTGATGGCGTCTGGGTGCCGTGCGCGGGTTTTCCGCTCCCCGGGGGAGACAGCCTCCGCTGGGGGCGTGGCGCCGTCTTCGCGGTGTCCGCGGGTTTCCCGGCGGCCGGGGTCTTGCCAGGTCTCATCGAGGCCGCGTAGCGCTTCTTCTCCTCGTCGGTCGCGGAGAGGAACTGCTCTGGGTGCGACGGCAGGGCGGCGTTGTCCACGCCGAGCTGGCCCGCCTGGAACACGGCCTTCTGTACCGTCTGGTTTCGGACGTGTTCCATGAGCTGTTCGTCCTGGCCCGCATAGGCCACCGTGGCCATGCGGTCGGCTTGGGGGTGCAGCTTCAGCATCGTCGGGGCGGTCTCAGCGGTGAGCTCCCCGCGTCGGATAAGAGCCTGCGAATGCTTCCAGTACTCCGACAGCCAGGTCTGGGCCTGCCTCTTGGACCGTTCAGCCCAGGGTTGGTCAGGGTTGTGGATGATCCAGTCGGTACTGCGGAAGTGCCCGGAGAGGGCACGTCCGAACTTGGTCGCGTTGATGGGCCCGCTGGATTCGAAGGCCCCCACGGAGATCTCTCGACCCAGCTTGTTCTCCCACTTGTCCGTCCAGTCGGCCAGATTCGGGAAGGCCCCCTTGACGGCGTCTTTGTCCAAGTACCCGTGCCCGCCCATGAAGTCGCCCGAGTAGCGGTCGGAGTGATGTTCCTCCCAGTGCTCGCGGGCGGCACGGATCATGCGGGTGCTGTTGATATCGAGATCGAAGTCGCTCGGTACGGACTCCAGACCGAGCCGCCACATCGAGTCATGCGGACGGCGCTTAGGGCGTTCCCCGCTGTCGCCGAACCATTCCTGCATGCGCTTGGCCGCCTCGGGATTGTCCGATATGTCCTCCTGTCGGGGTAGCTCCTTGTGCATCCCCGAGAAGAAGCCGGAACCGGTTCCCTTGAGGCGAATGTCGACCTGATCCGGTGGGACGCCGTCCCGCTGCAGGGCCTCCAACAACTCCGTGCCGAACTGCTCATAGAGCTCCGGGGTCATCCCCATGGGGGCTTCCTTGCTGGCCAACCACTTGATCTGGACCGGATCGATACCGAGGAAGTCCAGGTCGCGTCTGGAGATGGAGTAGCCGGAGTCGTCCCGGGGCCACCAGTCCGGGTGCTGCTCACCGTCGAGGGTCCGGATCGTCTGGTGGTCGAACAAGTCGGTGGGGTTGAGCTGGTGACCCGTGATCTCCAGTGGCTGCCATTGGGGGTCGGAGCCCTGGACCTGGGCGTCCGGGCTGTTCGTTGGATCCTCCGGCAGGGCGTCCTCGCCGCCTCCCAGAGCAGGGCCACCGACGTTGACACTGCTCGCCGCGGTACGCTCCGCGGCACGTTCCTGACTCCGTCCGACGGAGACGCCGTCCAGCGTGCTCGGTCGGTCACCGGGCAGCGCGACCCATTCCTTCTGCTCGAGGTAGCCCATTCCTGTCAATGGGACGGACAGGACGTCCTGTGCGGGCATGCGGTCGACCAGAATCACACCGGAGCCTCCGCGGGTCTCCAGCCAAGTAGCGGCGACTTGCCGGTCCGCCGACCAGCTCTCCAACGGTCGGCGAAGCGGTTGGAAACTGGCACCGACGTTCAGATCGGCCCACTCGGGCTGGGGCGCTCCCTCCTGCCAGGTCAAGGTCCGATAGCCGATCAACTCTGAGACGCCGCGTTCGGCGAGGATCTCCTGGGTCATCTCGTACTGGGTACGTACGAAGTCCCGCAACGCAGTGCGGCTGTACAGCAGTTCGATGTCCACCTTCTTGCGCGTCTCCGCGTCCGGGTTCCAATCCAGGACTCGGGGGAGGTCGAACTCCTCTTTGGCGGCCTCTTGGAGCGCCAGTGCGCGCGCATTGTTGTTGGAGCCGTAGGCCCAGGCGCCCATCACTTCGCTGACTGCGATCTGGCGGACCAGAGTGTCAGCCTCTGGTCGGTCCATGCGCACGATCTTGTCCGGAGCGTGTCTGGGCTCAGCCGGGTCGAGTTCGTCGACGTGGAGGACGTCGGCGCCCATGGAGGGGTACTGCTCGTTGAACGGTACGAGAACGTATCGGTGATCGCCCAGCCTCTGTGGCATGTCGGTTCCGACCTTCAGGCCGAACGCCGCGAGGACGAGCTCTCTGGTTGGGGTCCGCATCCGCTGGGCGAGGGTCTCGATCGCGATGGTCTTCGCCTGGCTGGTGTCGGTGATGCGGTCATCGTCGCTCATCAGCGCCTCACCGATCCGCTGATGGTCGATTCGTTCCTGCGAGCCCAGGGACGGGGGCAGACGGTGGTGCTTCTCGGAAGCCTGGTTCGGCAGCGTGACCTGGTGGCCAGGAGCTCTGGCCAGCAGCAGATCGGTTCCGGTCGCGTGCTCCGCCACCTGATCGAACCGCTCCATGCGCGCATGGAACAGATCGGGCCGACCGAGCTGGTCGAACAGGGGACGAAGGCCCTCGAGCTGTCGCCGCATGATCTCGATGTCGCCAGGGGAGATCGGATTGTCCACCCAAGAGAACCTGTTCGGCTCGACATCCCGGAAGAAGGTTCGGACGAACGGATTCGCCGCGTCCGGGAAGGGAGCCTGCGAGGTGGTGCCGGCGTCGGCCGCGATCAGACTCTCCCGTCCCCCGAGGACGAGCTGGTCGGTGGTCACGCCGTGGACGGCGGTCAGCGAGTGGTACAGGCCGAGGAACACGCCGTCGCGGGTCGCGGTCAGCCCTTGGTCCGCCAGGTCGGACAGATTCCGATGGCGAGCGGACGCCGGTTCACCATGCATGTGGTCGGTATAAACCTCGCGGAGTCCCACCGGGTGTGACAGCGGGATGCGGGAGCCCACCGCCCGGCCGACGTGCGAGTCGAGCACCTTGGTTCTGGCGTCCTCGGTCTGGACGTACTTCTCGTAGACGGCCCGGGCGCCGTCCTCGAACGTGGCCAGTTCCCTGATCGAGATACCGTCGCCGTGTTCGAGCGCCTGCCTGGCGACCACACGCGAGCCGGTGACCGGGTGCGCGGGCAGCGGGAGCGCACTGGTGCGGGGCATGGCGTCGGCCACGACGCCGACGGCGGGCTGTTCGCCGTTCAGCACCGCTTCGAGGTCGGCCTGGAGCCTCGGCCAGCTCTCGGCGAAGTCGGGGTGAAGGTTCAGGTTCTGGACTTCGGAGACCGGGACCCACTCCAGGGCCACGGTCTCGCCGTCGACCGGCTCGACCGGCATCCGTCGGTCGACCGTGGCGATCACGGTGTCGTACGACCAGCCGCCGTGGTCGTTCCGAACGACCCGCTCGACGTGGACGTCGGCGCGGCCGAGAGTGCTCTCCTCGGCGGCCTCGCGGATGGCGGCCTCGGCCGGGGACTCGCCGTTGTCGCGTGCGCCGCCAAGCAGTGCCCAGGTTCCTCCCTGGTCGGTGTCCGCGCCTCGGTGATGCATGAGCACGAACGTCTCGCCGTTCGCGGCACGGTGGGTGGGCAGCAGCCCGGCGGCACCGAAGCGGCCCCAGTGCGGGTGGCCTTCGGCACAGTTCACCCAACCGTCGCCCGTCATCGCGGGCATCTCTGGCGCTTGGGGGCGCGGCGCGCCACGATCCGGTATCGCTTGGATCCCGACGACCAGGGATTCGGCCGCGCCCACCCACGTCGTGTCGGCCTCGCTCAGGAGGCGTTGCAGGGCAAGCGCGTTCTTCCTGGCCGCGGGAATGTCGAGCAGGATCTCCCGCAGATTCTCGGTCCAGCGCTCGACGTCCACGTCGTCCTCGAAGCCCTGCTCGACCAGCATGAGGCGAGTGAGCTCGGGCGGGAAGCGACTCGGGTCTCCGAAGAGGGTCCCGACTCCGCTCGTGGTGGGCAACATGACGGGCAGCCCTGCGCCAGCGGCCTCCAACCCGACCAGCCCGAAGCCCTCCGCCCGCGAGGGCATGACCATCACGTCGGCCTGCCGCATGTCGGCCAGGAGCTCGTCTCGATCGATCGAGAACGGCTTGACCACGACCTCCCGGCCGGCGATGGCGGACAGCCGTTCCTGCACGTCCTCTACCGTCTCCGGGGCGGCACCGCGTACGGTCAGCTGGACGTCAGTACCCTCGTCCAACAACCGGCGGACCATGAGCGCGGCGTGGTGGGCGCCTTTCTGTGGGGCGTCACCACGGCCGACCAGCAATACGTGGCGTGTCCGTTCCCCATCCCAGGGCGGGAGCCGTTGCTCCTCGAAAGGGACGCCGGGGATGATCTGGTGGATGGCGGGAACATGATCGCCCGGGTTGGTGGCGGCGAGCCGGTGGGCCTCCTTCTCCAGCGTCGGGCCGACCGCCGCGACCATGTCGGCAGCGGCGACCATGCGGCGTTCGATGCCTTCGAACTCCACCTCCAGGTCCGGCCGCTTCGCCACTCGGGCCAGCGCACCGGTCACCATGTGGACCACCTGCACGAACGGTGTGTCCGGGTACCGCTCGTCGCGCACCTGCAACGCTTCGGGACCGGAGTAGCGGCTGTGTCCGATGATGGCGTCCACGTTCGACGGCAGCTCCTCGCCGTCGTAGACGAGCTGTTCCTGCTCGCCGCGGCCGGGGTCGTACTGCCGAGGCCCGATGAGATGGATACGGCTGCCGGGCACGTTGGGCGGCACCTCGTGCCCGACGCGTACGAAGACCTCGTGTCCGGCGGCCGCGAGGCCCTCGACGAGGTTGCGGTTGACGGCCACGATGCCGCCCTTGTGAGGGTCCCACTCTGTGCAGTAGGCGAGGATGCGCAGGCCGGTCCGGTCTGCGCCGCCTTGTCGGGCCAGCCGCGCCCACTCCTCGGAGAACTCCTGCCAGACCGCCTCCCCGTCGGCAGGGTGTGTCTCAGACAGACGCCGCTGGTAGTCCTGGAGCAACCGCTCACGCTCCAGGACGGGCGCGGCCTGCGACTCCTGGACCGCGGCGTTCATCGGGTCCGCTTCCAGCCGGGAGCGCGCGCCCTCGCTGCGCGCCGCCTCCCGCTCGTGCGACGACCGCGCGTACTCGTCCATCACTGGCTGCTCCTCGGGACGTTCTTCGGAGACCGATCCGAGATTGGATGCTCGCGGACAGTCGTGGGTTCCTGCATTGTGGCGAGGTCGGCTGCGGACGGCTCCCCTGTGGGACCGGCATGCCGCGGTCCGAACACATGCGTCTTCACCGGCTACACCGCGCCGTCCACCGGCCAGGACCGCCGCCGAGCGCGAACGGTGACGCGGCGGTCCGTGCCACAGTTGCCCGAAACCCCGTCCTCGACCACGGGATCGTAGTGACAGAGCACGACGATGGGGTCACATTCGTCGTGAGAGTACGGGGTGACGTGGAACTCCTCCTTGGCTTCGCGCGACCGCGAAGGCACAGGCATCCTCCCGACTGGCCAAGGAGTGGTGAAGGGGCGTCACGATAGATAACGGGCATCACGCCGAAATGTGTGATACGGCATCATACATAGAAGAATGACCTGAAACTGTGCAGTGGCCGGTGTTCAGGCCTGCCGTCGTCGCTCGGGGAGACAGGACGACAGAGGGTGTCCGGGCCTTGATTGATGTGCCGAACGCAAGCCGGGGAGGATGGGGAACAAAAGATGACCGACGACAGGATTCAAGCTGAGTACATGCGCCTACGGAACGCCGCGATCGGGGTCCTCGACGCGATGCCGGAGGTGGACGGCCCGTCGGCACAAGTCGATGCCGCGCTGCGGAATCTGCGTTCGGTCCTGGCGGGCGGCACGCCGGCGCCGTTCGACACACAGCGTGAAACGCCTGATCCGTTCGAGCACTCGCTCGCCGCGAAGCGGTACGTGGGTCAGCGGGCGGAGCCGATCTCCCTGCCTCAGCGGGCGGCTGATCTCCGACGGCGGCTCGACGGAGACCGTAGTCCGCAGGCGCGGCCTTCCGACGAGCCGGTCCGCGACGTGATCATCACGGAGCTACGCGCGATGATCGTCGCCGGACTGCTGGAAGAGCTCGCTGCACGAATCTCCCCGGGAGCCGCCTTCGGTCCCGGCCACGACGGCGAGGCACTGGCGCGGCTCGCCACGGATCTGGCGAAGGAACTGTTGGCCCAGACGTTCGTCGGGGAGTAGAGGCGGATTCCGGTCCTCGTGACCGGCCGTACCTCCATACCAGTCCCGATCGGTGTGGGGGTGCGGTCGGCCTACCCCCACCCCGGTCGGATCAGGTGTCGCGGAGGAACTCCTCGGCCTGGCTGCGGAGCGGCTCGGGAGCGACGGACCAGATCGGGAAGCTCATCAACTCGCGCAGCTTGACCGCCTTCACTTCCCGAGGAGCGTCCTTGCGCAGGCCGAGATGGAACCAGGCCTGGTCCAGTTCCTTGTAGGGGAGGTCCCAGGAGACACCGACTCCCCCCTCCACGTTGCCGGGCTGCGGGCGAGCGGCGAAGACTTCGTCTGCGGTCGCGGCCGGGGTGATCTCGAGGAGCGTGAGCCCGAGTTGTTCGATGAGTTCGCGGAACAGTCGCCGGTGGCTTTCGACGGTCTCGTCCGAGGGCCGTTCCCCCTCGAAGTACAGGGAGAACGCCCACGTGTCCTCGCCAACTCGTCCAAGCTCCAGGACGAGGTGATCCGACGTGCCATCGGTGAAGGTGCGGTGTGCGATGCTCGCTGCTGCCCCGTAGCCCTCGGTGCGGGGCGTCCCTTCTTCGAGCTGAAGCGTGTCGTGTAGCCACCGCACCTGGTCGGAGGTCAGACCCCCGTAGGAGAACGCCAAGAGCGCGGGCAGGAGCATGGTGATGGGTCCCTTCTTCGGTTCGGGCCGCGCGGGCCGCGAGGGTCAGACGGTCCGGACACGTGTCCTGGAAGCGCGGCCGATCACCTGTCACGTTAGCCGCTCGAGACCTGTCACTGAAGGGCTGGGCACGGGTCCTCAGCGTACGGTCGACCAGGGCGGGGGCGCTGGGAGGAAGCGCCAAGCGCAGGACGGCTAGGGCCAGAGGGCGGACCCGAGGTGTAACGGCTCGTGCGAGCCGTACTGAACACCGCCGCGTGGGACAAGCTTCACGTCTGGGACGGATGTGTTCACACGGGCTGTCCGGAGCCCTGGAAACGCGTGAGGCCAGGTGTTCGGAGAACCCCGAATGACCTGGCCTAACACTGTTCGGAGCGGATGACGGGAATCGAGCTGTAGTGGGGGGAGTTCCCTGACCTGCGAAAACACGAGAATTCGCAGGTAGAGGCGTTGTATGTCCCCTAGTTGTCCCCGGTTGCCCTGTGTTCCGCCGGACCCCGTCCACCCTCCGGGTGCACCACCGGCCCGTCACTGCCTCGGTGGGAACAGGCGCGGTTCGCCGTGGCGCGCCCCGGATCGCTTTGGCCTGGCGAGGGGTGTTGTGCCATCGGAGGACCGTGGAAAACCACAAGGAAGCACGGGGTTCCGGAACACCGGAGCCAGAACGTGGTGTCCTGACTACGGAGTCGCGACCACGACGGCTGACACCCGACACTCCCCGGCGGGGAAGCGTGTGCCGTAGAGGAGCGAGCGCAGCCGTCCTTGCTCCTATTTGGGCAGGGCGATGCCGAAGGCGTCTGCCCCGGAGCCCGCTTCGAGTTCGAGATCGGCTTGGGAGTAAGCCGTCGCGGAGACCATGGAGCCCCGTTCCATCTCCAGCAGGGTGACCGTGCCATGGCTGTTGCCAGGCGCCCCGATGAGAGGCTCCGCGAGCCCGTCCCCGTTCATGTCCAGCACACCGACGGTCCAACCGAAGTGGTCGTCCTCAGCGATGACACCGGGGACTCCGGCGACATCCTGATCGATCCACACCGAGTCAGCGGCCGCGAGACCACCGGTGGCATTGCCGAACAGAACCAAGGCCGCTCCTGAGCCGGTCGCGCTGCCGATGGCCTCACTGCGCATGCCCACCACCAGGTCGTCGACGCCGTCACCGTCGACATCACCCGCCGCCAGGTCCGCGGCGAAGTAGTCCTCCGGCTCCGGACCACCGGGAACCCCGGGCGTGTCCTGGTCGATGAGCTCGACGTTGTCAGGGGAGAGGCCGTCCGCGCTCGCGTGGAAGACCGCCAACCTTCCGGCCGCGCCGTCCTCGCCGACCTTCTGGTCGGAGACACCGACCGCGACGTCGAGGTAGGGGTCGTCGTTGAAGTGGCCGAGGGCCAGGGCACTTCCGGAGAACTCCCCGATGCCGTCGACATCGGCGGAGTTGATGGTGTCCCAGCCGGCCGGAGCATCCGTGAAGGGTCCCAGCAGCACGTGGATGGATCCACGGTCCGAACTCCGGGAGATCTGCTCGCCGATGGTGCCGGACACCAGGTCGTCCTTGCCGTCTCCGTCGATGTCGCCGATGGCGATCTGCTCACCGAACCGGTCGCCGGACTCCGGGACGCCGGGAACGTTCGCGGTCAGCTGGTCGATCGAGATCGTCGTGCTCATGTCGAGTCCGGAGGCCGACCCGAAGATGACACGGGCAGTGCCCGCGTTCGGTTTCCCGTTCGCGGAGTCGAGCGGTTGTCCGATGGCGAGGTCGTCGTATCCGTCGCTGTTGAGGTCGCCCGTGGCGAGGGAGTAACCGAAGACCTCGTCCTTGACCACAGTTCCGGGTATGCCCGCGCTGTCCTCGTGGATGGACTGGCTGCGGTCGTTGATGAGCCCCGAGCCGCTGCCGTACTGGATGGTGACGTAACCGGCGCCCTCGGTCTCCCCGACGGCCTCGAAAGGGGCGCCGATCACGAGGTCCGCGTACCCGTCGGCGTCGAAGTCGCCACTGGTCAAGGCCTGTCCGAAGCTGTCGCCCTCCTCTGGCGCACCCGCGACGTCCGCTGAGTCCTGGTTGAGGAGGTAGCTGGTTCCGATGAGCCGGGAGATACTGCCCGTCGCGACGGCGACCGATCCGGCGTTCGGGTCGCCGTTCAGGGTGTCTCCGGGAAGCCCGACAGCCAGGTCGGGAAATCCGTCGCCGTTGAAGTCGAAGGATTCCGCGCGGGGATCGCTCGTGCCCGCGACGAGGGCGTAGGTGCCCACGCCACCGAGCAGCAGTAGCCCTGCCGCGGCTGCGAGCCACTTCGTCGAGGTGGGCAGCTGAGAGCCCTTGCGCTTCATCGGTCCCCTTCAGCCGAATCGGGTGAACGGCGGAACCATAACCACCTTGCGTCTCGCGTTGATCACGAGGTTTGTTGATATTTATACCTATTTGTTACTTTCCTCTCGTTATTTAATGGTTACTCCATATTCATTAATTTTGTTCTACAGTGTCCGGGTTCTGTCGAGTCGGCCTCTTCGCTTCATGAGGCCGACTCGTTGCTGTTGGTTTTCGAGCGAGGGAGCCTCGTGCACGCGTCGCGCCGTGGCGGAATCTTGGACAAGCGGACCTGGACGCCGTGGCTGGCCAGTGCCGTGGCTCTTTCCTTGGTGCTCAGCCTGCTGCCACAGCCAGCTCTGGCTCAGAACGCGGCCGTGGCGCCCGTTCCCGCCGAGACTCCGGAGGGCCCCGAGCAGCTCAGCGGTAGCGCCGAAGGGCGTGAGCACGAGGTGTCCGCCGACCAGACCGATGCCACCGGTACCAACAGCGTCGACGCGGGAGACCTCGCTGTCGACGGGGACGCCCTGCCACTGCAGGGGGACGCGGCGCCGTTCGCTCCGATCGAGCCGGAGATCGCTCCTCAGGAGTTCACACAGCAGTCCGACACCTCCGCCGCGACCGAGGGTTTGGGTTTCGACCCCGAACGCAGCGTGGAACTGCCGGAGCAGAGGACGCGCTGGAGCAAGGAGTTCGAGAACCCCGACGGCACCACCACCACGCAGGTCTACCCCGAACCGGTGCACTTTCGAGGCGAGGACGGTACCTGGCAGGAGATCGACACGACACTGGTCTCGGACGCTGAGGCCAATGGCGCGCAGAGCCTGAGCAGCGGCGACGGGACGCGTCTCGCCATGGCCGCGGAGGAGACCGACCTCACCCTCTCCTCCGAGGGGGACTCCCCGGACCTGGTCGCGCTCGGCGTGAGCGAGAACGGCGAGCACAGTGTCACGTTCGGTGTGGACGGCGCCTCCGACGTGGCCGGGAGCGTCCAGGGCGACACCGTTCACTACGAGGACGTTCGGCCCGACGCCGACCTGACACTCCAGGCCGGGCCCGGGATGGTCAAGGAGACGATCATCCTGAACTCTCCCGACGCTCCCCGGGAGTGGGTCTTCCCCCTCGAACTCAACGGCCTGGCCCCGGAGCTGGACGATCAGGGAGCCGTCGTCTTCCGTGACGGGGAGGACCAGGCGCAGGCGGTCATCCCCACCGGTTGGATGGAGGACTCCTCCCGGGACCCCGAAACGGGTGGACCCGCCGTCTCCGGTGACGTCGGTTACCGGTTGGAGGAGAACAGCGGCCAGTGGTCCCTCATCGTCGTCCTCGATGACGCCTGGCTCGACGACCCCGACCGCGTCTACCCCGTCCAGGTGGACCCGAGTGTCGCCGACATCGACACCAACGGGGACTCCTACGTCCAGGACGACTGGCCCACCACCAACTACAGCGGCGACGACGAACTCAAGGTCGGCAGCTACAACGGTGGCGCCAGCAGGGCCATCAGCTACATGAAGTTCAGCGATGTCACCAGTCAGCTGGACAACCGCTACATCCTCAACGCCGACCTCGTGCTGTTCAACCACTGGTCGTCCAAGTGCGACCCGCGCGAGGTCCGCGTCCACCAGGTCACCGAGTCGTGGTCGGCGACCACGGTCACCTGGAACAACCGGCCCTCCGCCGACAGCTCGGCCGTCGCGGCCGAGTCCTTCGCCCACGGCGAGACCTGCGGCGGGTCGGAATGGGAGACCATCGACCTCGGCAAGAACGGCGTCGACCTGGTCCAGGGCTGGGTCGACGGGTCCGAGGCCAACCACGGTCTGTCGATCCAGGCCGACTTCGACTCCAGCTACACCTGGAAGCGCTTCGGGAGCCGACAGTCCGCCAACCCGCCCTACCTGGCCATCACCCACAGCGCGTGGGGCGCCTCCTACGACGTCGGGTCCCTGACCGAACCGGTGACCGGCGGTCAGGGCGGCGAGGTCGACGTGACCGTCACGAATCTCGGTGCCTTCGACTGGGAACCCCAGGGCTGGAACGAGCTTCGTCTGGGTACCCGTGTGCGGGACAAGGACACCGGGGAGCTCCTGGAGGCGGTCGCCTTCACCCGACTGAACGAACGGCTCACCCCCGGCGATTCGGCCACCCTCGACGCCCGCGTCCCCTCGCTGCCTCCGGGCGAGTACATCATCAACTTCGACATGCAGAGGCTGCGCGACCAGACCTGGCTCTCCGACCAGAGCGTGCCCGTGTCCGCCGCCAGCGTCACCTCACAGGACGTCGGCCCCCGGATCAACGACGTCTACCCCCGCCCGGGCGGCCAGGTCGGCAGTCTCACCCCGACCCTCTTCGCGGACGCCGAGAGCATCGACGACTGGCCCGCCAACGCCACATTGGAGTACTGGTTCGAGGTCTGCGCCGACACCGACGGCGAGCCCACCGACTGCGTTGACTCGGGGTGGCAGGACGCCCGCACGTGGGGTGTTCCCGCGGACACCCTGACCTGGGGCGAGCAGTTCCACTGGCGGGTGCAGACCCGAGAGGGAACCCAGACGAGCCCGGCCAGCCCGTACTACCCCGTCGTCACCGCCGTCGAACAGCCCGCGATCACCCGCCACCTGGGCGGCGTCGGCCTCAGCGGCGCGGGACGCGACGTCGACCCGCTGATCGGCAACTACACCACCGCCGCCACCGACGCCGAGATCTCCGCCGTCGGACCCGCGCTGTCCATCAACCGCACCTACAACAGCCGTGACCCGCGCACCGACAACATCTTCGGCTCCGGCTGGAGCACCCGGTTCGACATGCGGGTGGAGCCCGACGGCGACGGCACCGGAAACGTCGTCGTCACCTACCCGCACGGCCAGCAGGTCCGGTTCGGACAGAACCCCGACGGCACCTACGCGCCCCCGTTCGGCAGCTTCGCGACCCTCACCGCCACGGCCGAGGGCGGATGGCGCCTGAGCGACAGGAACCAGACCTCCTACGTCTTCGACTCCAACGGTCGGATCACCGAGGTCACCGACTTTCGCGGGAGAGCCCAGTCCTTCGACTACGCCGCTGACGGCACGTTGGCCAGCGTCAGCAACCCCGGCGGCCGCAGCCTGCACTTCACCTGGGACGGCGGTCGGGTCAGCAGCGTTGCCACGGACGCCCCCGAGAGCGGGACCGAACCGCTGACGTGGACCTACACCTACGACGGCGACCGGCTCACCCAGGTCTGCGGGCCCGAGGACGTCGACGGCGCCTGCACCAGCTACACCTACACCGACGGCTCCCACTACCGGACCGTCGTCCACGACGCCGGGCCGGTCGCCTACTGGCGACTCGGCGAGGACGAGGGCTCCGGTGACGCCACCAGCGACCTGCTCCTGGCCGACGACCAGCACACCGGTACCTACCAGGACGTCCAACTCGGCGCCGCGGGAGCGTTGCAGGGCAGCCCCGAGACCGCGGCGACGTTCAACGGCACCTCCTCCCACGTGCGGCTGTCGGACTGGCTGGTCACCCAGACCCCCTACCTGACGGTCGAACTGTGGTTCCGTACCACCGGAGACGGGGTGCTGTTCAGCTACCAGGACCACACCCTGGACGAGGCGACGCCCGGTTCGCACACACCCGCCCTCTACGTCGGTGCCGACGGCAAGCTGCGAGGGCAGTTCGCCAACGGCACCACCGCACCCATCACCTCGGCCGGTGCCGTCAACGACGGACAGTGGCACCACGCCGCCCTCACCGCGGCGGGGAGCACCCAGTCGCTGTACCTGGACGGTGCCCGGGTCGGCACCGCCGAAGGGCAGATCTCCCAGGACGACCAGCGCTACGTCTACGCCGGCGCCGGTTACTGGACCGACTGGCCCACCGCCAGCGGTGACATCTCCTACTTCTCCGGCGACATCGACGAGATCGCCGTCTACGGCCGCCCCCTGGGCGCCCAGACCGTAGCCGAGCACCACGCGGCGGGCACGCTCTCCCAGAAGCTGACGGCGATCACCCTCCCGAGCGGACGCACACAGGTGCAGCTGGCCCACGACGCCGTGCACGACCGCGTCAGCGAGTACACCGACTCGGGCGGCGCGACCTACCAGGTCTCCGACCACGCCCTGACCGGTGTCGCGGAGGAGAGCGAGGAGCAGGAGGCGGCTGCCGAGGACCCGACGGTCACGGTGACCGTCACCGACCCCGACGGCCGCGACTCCGGCTACACCTACGATCCTCTCAACGGCCACCGCCTGCTCTCACAGACGGACGTGTCCGGCAACACCGCCGCCTTCGCCTACGACACCGGCGGCTTCCTCGCCGCCACCACCGCCCCGGACGGCACCGTGACCCGGACCGGTCACGACGAGCGCGGCAACAAGGTCTCCCAGACCACCTGCCGTGACGCGGCCGACGCGCAGTCCTGCTCCACCAGCTACTACGACTACTTCCTCAACGCCGACGATCCGCTGGACCCGCGCAACGACCAGCTGATCGCCGAACGCGACGCCCGCTCCAGCGGGTCGACCGACGACACGTACCTGACCGCCTACGGCTACAACTCCTTCGGCGACCGGGTCGCCACCACCACCCCGGCCACCAGTGGTTTCCCCGAGGGCCGGTCGACCACCCAGACCTTCACCGACGGCACCGAGGCCGCGGTCGACGGCGGCACCGTCCCAGCCGGACTCCTGCTCACCGCCACCGACGCCAAGGGCGGCACCACCTCCTACACCTACTACGCCACCGGCGACCTGGCGCAGGTGACGGCACCGAACGGCCTGGTCACCACCCACACCTACGACGCTCTCGGCCGGGAGACCTCCAGCACCGTCGTCACGGACGACCACCCGAGCGGCATCACCACCACCTACACCTACGACGGTGCCTCCCGCCTGGTCTCCGCCACCGGACCGGCCACCGCCAACGCCGTCACCGGAGCCGCCCACCAGGTCTCGACCACTTACACCTACGACGCCGACGGCCGGGTCCTGACCGAAACCGTCACCGACCTCGAAGGCGTCGACGACCCCCGCACCACCACCCACACCTACGACGACCACGGCCGACTCGCCTCGACCACCGACGCCGAGAACCAGAAGGAGACCTACACCTACGACGCCTACGGCAACCAGGCCAGCCGCACGACGGCGGACGTGGAGACCTTCCGCTACTCCTACAACCCCAGCGGTGACCTGGCCGGGGTCGTTCTGACCGACTACACCGGCCACCCCGACGACCCGCAGACCGCCACCGACGTCGTCCTGGACTCCTACGCCTACGACCCCGTGGGCCGCCTGGCCGAACACACCGACGCGATGGGCCGGACCACCCGGTACACCTACTACGACGACGGCCTGCTCGCCCAGGAGACACGCGTCGGCTTCCGAGAACAGGACGGCTCCACCCGCGACGTCGTCCTGGCCTCCTACGCCTACGACGCGGCGGGCAACCTCATCCGCGAAACCACCGGCAACGGCACGGTCACCACGGCCTACGAGATCAACGCCGCCGGTCTGACCACCGCCACCGTCCTCGACCCGGGCGGATTGGCCCGCCGCACCGCCTACACCTACGACGCCACGGGCGCTGTCCTCACCGAGACCCTCACCGGGGCCGGGGGCACCCGCACCGAGAAGGTCACCTACCAGCGCGACGCCACCGGAGCCTGGACCAGCCGCACCGTCGAGAACGGCGCCGAGGACCTCACCACCACCCGCGTGGTGGACCAGCGCGGGCTGGTGCTCTCCGAAACCACACCGGGCGGAGCCACCACCGACCACACCTACGACGTCCTCGGCAACCTCACCACCAGCCGCAGCCCGGCCGTCACCGTCGAGGAGTGGAACACCGACGCGGTCACCGCACGACCCGCCACGACCTTCGGCCACAACGCCTTCGGCGAGCTCACCCATGAGCAGGACGAGCGCGGAAACACCACCAGCACCGCCTACGACCGGGTGGGCCGCCCGGTCAGCACGACCCTGCCCGACTACACCCCCGCCGGTTCCAGCACAGCACTGACGCCCACCGTCTCCACCACCTATGACAGCGCGGGACGGATCGCCTCCGAGACCGATCCGCTGGGCGGCACCACCACCTACACCTACGACCAGCTCGGCAACCCTGCCCGCATCACCGAACCCTCGGCCGAGGCAGGTGCGACCGCACCGGTCACCACCCTCACCCACGACCTCCTGGGCGAGCAGCTGTCCGTGACCGGTCCGACCGGGGCGCGCACCGAGGCCACCTACGACGACCTCGGCCGTCAGATCACCCTGACCGAGATCGAACGCCAGCCCACACCCGCCGCCCACACCACCACCTACACCTACGACGACGCCGGAAACCGCACCTCGACCACCACCCCCTCCGGAGTCACGACCTCCACCGCCCACAACACCGTCGGCCAACCCGTCGCGCAAACCAACGCGGCCGGACAGAGCACCACCTACGACTACGGACCCACCGGCCTGACCACCGCCGTCACCGACCCGGCGGGCACCACCGTCCGCACCACCTACGACCTGGCTGGCCGGCCCACCGACACCACCGTCGAGGACGCCTCCGGGGCTGCCCTGGCGACCACGAGCACCGGCTACGACGCCGACTCGCGACCCGTCACGGTCACCGATGCCCTGGGCCACACCACCACCAGCGCGTACGACCCGATCGGCCGGGTCACCACCCTCACCGAACCGGTCGACGACACCACCTCCATCACCACGACCTTCGGCTACGACGCCGCGGGCAACCGCACCCGGCTCACCGACGGACGGGGCAACACCACCTGGTACACCTTCACCACGCACGGTCTGCCGGAATCGGTGGTCGAACCGTCCATCGGCGCCCACCCGGACATGGCCGACCGCACCTGGACCACCGTCTACGATGCGGCCGGACAGCCGGTCGAGGAGCGCAAGCCCGGCGGTGTCGTCCAGAGCACCACGTACGACGCGCTGGGGCGGATCACCGAGGTCAGCGGCAGCGGCGCCGAGGCGACCACCCAGACCGACGGCTTCGGCTACGACCTGGCCGGACGGCCCACGACGGTGGGCGGTAACACCTACACCTACAACGACCGGGGCCAGATCCTCACCGCCGACGGCGTGTCCGGTACCGCCTCGTTCGCCTACGACACGGACGGGCGACTCACCCGCCGCGACGACGCGGCGGGCACCACCACCTTCGGCTATGACACTGCGGGGCGTCTGGCCAGTGCCGTCGATCCACTCACCGGCACCAATCACCAGTACTCCTATGACAGTGCCAGCCGTTTGGACAGCATCGTCTACGGCGAGAGCGCCGTGGAGCGTTCGTTCGGCTACGACGCCGAGGGTCGCCTGACCAGTGACTCCACCGTCGCTCCCGGGCCTGTGCCGGTCGTCTCGGTCGCCTACGCCTACGACGACGCCAGCAGGCTCACCGGCAAGACCACCGTGGGTGTGGCCGGAGCGGGAGAGAACACCTACACCTACGACCAGGCGGGTCGTCTGACCAGCTGGACCGCTCCGGACGACACGGTCACCGACTACACCTGGGACGCGTCAGGTAACCGCATCTCGGAAGGTGGGGACAGCGCGACCTACGACGAGCGCAACCGCCTGATCACGGCTGCGGGGATCGACTACACCTGGACCGCCCGAGGGACCCTGGCCCAGACCACGGAGTCCGGCGGCACCACCACGGCGTTCACCTACGACGCCCGTGGCCGCATGATCAGCGACGGGGAGGTCGGCTACACCTACGACGCCCTGAACCGGCTCATCCAACGCGGTGGCCAGAGCGTGCGCTACGCCGACCAGAGCAACAACGCGGTCTACATCGCTGGTGAGCTCATCGCCCGCGATCTCGGCGGCGGACCACTGGCCACCACCACCTCTGACGGGACCGGGGCCACGATCACCATCAGTGACGCGCACGGTGACGTGATCGCGGCCGTGGACCCGACCACCGGGACGGTCACGGGATCGCGGACCTACACGCCGTATGGCGAGGTCACCGATCAGGTGGGGTCCACGGGTTCGCTGGGTTACCAGGGGGAGTACACCGATCCGGACACCGGTCGGGTGAACATGCACGCCCGCTGGTACGACCCGACGACCGGTGGGTTCTCCTCCAGGGACAGCTGGACCCTGAACCCGACCCCGTCCATCCAGCAGGGCCCCGGAGTTCTCGCGCTACGCCGGAGAAGACACGAACGCCGGATTCGAGCAGGTCGGGCAGGGATGACCGAACCCGGACACGCGAAAAC
>NZ_JBFAME010000014.1:0-145300 GCF_040660275.1 Nocardiopsis sp. NPDC049922
GGGGGGTGCGGGCCAGAGCGGAGATGCGCCGCCGCACGTCCACGGGCAGGGGTTCGGGGGTCGTGTCGCGGGTCCGGCCGGGCAGTGCTGGCGCGCTTCCGGCCGCCTGGGTGAGCGTCACGTTGCCTCCTCCATCGGTCTTCGTCGACCTGGGGACGTCGGTGAGATGTGGGACTCCGCGCGCATGGTTCGGGCGCACACCGCAGTGGTGTGAAGACGGTAGAACCCAGGGCTTGTGGCGCGGGACGGGCTTCAGGGGACTTGAATCAGACCTTGGGAATATTGGGAATATTTGGTGTGAACACCGACAGACTGGACAGGCAGTCGGCCGGGACAAGGCCGGGTCCTCAAGAAGTCAACGCGAGA
This sequence comes from Nocardiopsis sp. NPDC049922, assembly GCF_040660275.1. Classification (NCBI taxonomy): domain Bacteria; kingdom Bacillati; phylum Actinomycetota; class Actinomycetes; order Streptosporangiales; family Nocardiopsidaceae; genus Nocardiopsis; species Nocardiopsis sp. NPDC049922. The sequence goes on from NZ_JBFAME010000014.1 coordinate 367, forward strand.
CTACCCGCGCCACACGGGTCACCGCGACACCTCATCCGGACGAATCAGGTCACGGTAGGGCGAATCTTGTTCGGGCACGGTACGGCCCCGCCCCCGGAGCGCCGTGGCACGGGGGCGGGGCCGTCGGACGACGGGTCCCGGTCGTCCACCGGGACGGTCGGCGGGCTCAGACGGGCTTGCGCAGGTGGTGCACCCACGCGGGCGGGACGTTGGCCCACACGCGCTCGGAGCGGATCCCGTAGCGGTCGATCCAGTCCTGCACCAGCCAACTCGTACGGGCCTGGCGCAGGTAGTCCTCGCGGCGCGCGATGACCGCCTTGATCTCCTTGGTGTACAGGTAGCCGTAGAAGGACAGCGTCCCGCCCGGCCGCAGCACCGTGAAGTAGTGGTCGAGGATCTCGCCGACCTGCTCCGCCGTGAAGTTCGCGAACGGGAGCCCCGAGACGATCACGTCGTAGGTCTGGTCGGTGCCCATGTCGTTGACGAGCATGGCGTGCACCGTGGCGCGGTCGGCGATGGCCGACAGCTCGCGATCGCTCCCGAGCAGGTCCTCGACGTGGGCGGCGAACCGCGGGTTGGCCTCCACCAGGTCGACGGTGTCTTTCGGCCCCATGGCGGCGGCGATCCCCCGGGTGATCGCGCCGGTCCCGGCCCCGGCCTCCAGGATCCGCAGCGCTTGCTCGGGATCGGGGCGCTCGCGCACGTACTCGGCGAGGGCGTCGGCCAGTGCTCTACTGCTCGGAACGACGGAGCCGGTGGCGTGGAAGGTCCGTACCGCCTGGGTGAAGAAGAGCTTGGTGTCGCGGAGGCGGTCGTCCAGCCTGAGGGCGGTGAGAGGTCCGGTGGGACTCTGGGTCTCGGCCATACCCGAACGCTAGCGTCTGGCGCGCGTCGACGGGAGGGATCGGCGGGAAGTCCTGGCGCGCGCGACGGTGTGTTCGCTCACGGACCGGCTGAGGGCGCGGCCGCACGAGGACGATGCGGACGCCGCGTCGGAGGCGTCCGTCGAAGGCGGTGGAGGGGGCGGGCGTAGTCTGGCCCCCATGAGCGATGCGGACACCACGCCCCGACCCGCCCCCCGGACCGCACTGGTCACCGGCGCCTCCACCGGCATCGGTGAGGAGTTCGCGCGCAGGCTGGCCCAGCGCGGGTACGCCCTGGTGCTCGTCGCCCGCCGCGCGGCCCTCCTCGACGAACTGGCCGAGGACATCCGGGACACCTACGGCACCGGCGTCGAGACGCTCCCCGCCGACCTCGGGACCCGCGAGGGCGTGGCCGCCGTGGCCGAGCGCCTGTCCGTCGACGGCGGGGGCGACGCCGCCCCCGTCGACCTGCTCGTCAACAACGCCGGACGCGGGGACGGAGGCCCGTTCGCCACTCAGGACCCGGACGAGATCGACGCCATGCTCGACCTCAACGTGCGCGCCGTCCTCCAGCTGACCCGCGCCGTCCTGCCCGTCCAGATCGCCCGCCGCGCGGCGGGCGAGACCGCCAGGCTCGGTGTGATCAACGTGTCGTCGCTGGCTGGTGAGCCCCCGGTCAACCCCGGCGGCTCCGTCTACGGCGGCGGCAAGAAGTTCGTCACGCTGTGGAGCGAGAGCGTGGCCGCCGAGGTGCGCAAGGAGGGCGTGCACGTCACCGTGGTCCTGCCCGGTTTCGTCCGCACCGACATGACCCGTGCGGTCCAGGAGAGGGGCCTGCCCGAGTTCGCCTTCGTGCCCAGGCACCAGCTCGTGCGCGACTCCCTGCGGGCCTGGTCCGCCGGGCGGTCCCACGTCATCCCGGGCGCCCAGTACAAGGCCGCGGACGGCGTCCTCCGGGTGCTGCCGCGCTCGGTCGTGCGCGCCCTGGCCCGCCGGATGGTCTGACCCCGTTCCGGAAGTCTTCGACCACATCGTGAGACATCCGCCTCCGGTTGCGGCAACGGGCGCGCGGAGCGCCTACGCTGGTAGCGCACTGTCGGTCGAGGAAAGACACCATGAAGACCTTCGAAGAGCTGTTCGCCGAGCTGTCCGAGAAGGCGCGCTCCCGCCCCGAGGGGTCAGGGACCGTCGCCCAACTCGACGCCGGTGTCCATGCCATCGGCAAGAAGGTCGTGGAGGAGGCGGCGGAGGTCTGGATGGCCGCCGAGTACGAGTCCGACGACCAGGCGGCCGAAGAGATCTCGCAGCTCCTCTACCACCTCCAGGTTCTGATGCTGGCCCGTGGCCTTCGCCTCGAGGACGTCTACAAGCATCTCTAGCCGGTCCCGCACCGGCTCACCGGACGTCCCCGAAACGCCAGAACCGACGAAGGAACCAGCAATGACCGACCTGTTGCGCATCGCCGTGCCCAACAAGGGCCAACTGTCCGAACCCGCGGTCGAGATGCTGCGCGAAGCCGGGTACCGGCAGCGCAAGAGCAGCCGCGACCTGGTCATGGTCGACCCCGACAACGACACCGAGTTCTTCTTCCTGCGTCCCAAGGACATCGCCGTCTACGTGGGCGAGGGCATCCTCCAGGCCGGGATCACCGGGCGGGACATGCTGCTCGACTCCGGCGCCGAGGTGGACGAGGTCCTCGCCCTGGGCTTCGGCGCCTCCACCTTCCGCTTCGCGGCGCCCAACGGCGCGAGCATGACCGTCGGCGACCTCAACGGCAAGCGGGTCGCCACGTCCTTCGACGGCCTGCTCAGCTCCTACCTGGACGAGCAGGGCGTCGACGCCCGGGTGATCCACCTGGACGGCGCCGTCGAGAGTTCCGTGCAGCTCGGCGTGGCCGACGCCGTCGCCGACGTGGTCTCCACCGGGACCACGCTGCGCCAGGCGGGCATGGAGACCTTCGGCGAACCGATCCTCGTCTCCGAGGCGGTCGTGATCCGGCCGAGGGGCGCGGGCGAGGACCCGAAGATCGAGCAGCTCCTGCGGCGTCTGCGCGGCGTCCTGGTCGCCCGCGACTACGTGATGATGGAGTACGACGTCCACGCCGAGCACCTGGAACCGGCCGTGGCGCTCACCCCGGGCATGGAGGGGCCGACGGTCTCCCCGCTGCACCGGGAGGGCTGGGTCGCGGTCCGCTCGATGGTGCCGCGCAGGGACGCCCAGCGGATCATGGACGACCTGTGGCAGCTCGGCGCCCGGGCCATCCTGGTCACCGACATCTACGCCTGCCGCCTCTGACCGCGCGCGGGCGTGCGCCCACGGCGGGCGTGCGCCCGCGCGCGTGTCCGACGGGCCCCGGCGCGGGGCCCGTTCCCGTGTACGGGCGGCCTCACTCCGGGACGACGGTGAGCGTGTACTCGTCCCCGGGCTCCCCGGAGGGCGTCTCGACGAACAGCACGCGCCGCCGCCCGTCCCACTCCGACGTCCAGTCCCCCACGCCGTCGGGGGCGTCCACGGACAGCTCGAACCCCTCCGGATAGGTGTCCTCGGGCAGGTAGAGCTCGGTCGGCCCGGACACGCCGTCGCGCACCGCGAACCGCACCGTGAGCCGCGCCGCGTCCGCGTCGTTCCCGATCTCCAGCGGCTGCCCGGCGACCGCGCGCGGGTAGGCCCGGTTCATCGCGGCCACGAGCGGGCCCGGGGTGAGGTCCTCGTCCGCCCAGGGTCCCCAGCCGTCGTGGTCGTTGGACCAGTACGCCCGCCCGGAGGCCATGTCCTCCGTCTCCGCCAGCATCCGCGTCACGTAGTCGAGCGCGCCCTCCCCGGACACGTCGAGTCCGAACTCGCCCAGGACGATCGGGGCCTCCAGGCGCTCGGCGGTGGTGCGCACGCTCTCCGACCACAGTTCGATGCTCGTCTCCACCGTCTCCCGCGAGCCGCCCGCGTACGGCTGCCCGAGGTCCATGGGCAGCGGGTAGGCGTGCGGCGCGTAGACGATCCGGGGTTCGCCCTCGCGCGGGTCGATCAGAGGCGGGAGCGCGGAGGGCAGACCCCAGTTGACGCCCACGGCCTGCCCCTCCACGAAGAGCCAGGTGTCCTGGTCGACCTCGCGGATCCGCGCGGCGCACCGGCGGTACAGCTCGGCGAGCGGGCCGCTCTCGAAGTCGGGCCCCTGGAGGCTGCCGCCGAAGGGTTCGTTCATGAGGTCGTAGCCGAGCACCGCCGGTGCGTCCGCGAAGCGTGCGGCGACGCGGGCCCAGGCGTCGGCGTACTCGTCCATCAGCTCGGGGTGGTCGCCGGTGGTGCCCCAGAAGTGGTCGAAGCTTCGGACCACCCCGGGCTCCAGGTACACCAGCTCCCACATCTCCCGGGGTTCCACGGGCAGGCCGTCGGTGTGGGTCGCCCACTTCGGGGCGCCGTTGCCGGAGTGCCGTTCGGGGCTGGTGAACCGGCCGTACAGGTCCTGGTGCATGTCGAGCAGGACGTGGTAGCCCCGCTCGGCGTACCAGTCGACCCGCTCGGCGACCGCGTCCAGGTACGCCTCGTCGTAGACGTCCCGCTCCGGTTCGAGCGCCTGCCACTGGAGGAGCAGCCGGACGAAGTTGGTGCCCATGAGGTCGTACTCGCGCTGCACCGCCTCCTCGGTGATCCAGGGGAGGCGTTCCGGGTCGGACTTGGCCGAGCCGGAGGTGTTGAATCCGTGGAGGAACAGGGCGCGCCCGCGTTCGTCGGTGATGTACCGGGTGGGCCCGGGCTCGTGCCGGGTGACGACCGCGACGGCGGTGGTCAGGAGCAGGGCGAGCGCCACGAGCGCGGCCGTGGGGAGGCGGCGGGTGAGTCGACGTCGGACCTGGCGAGGCATCGGCACCGCCCTTTCGGGGATGGGGGCGAGGGGGCGTCGGGGTGGTGGATGAGACGTGGATCACTAGGATGCAAAAGGTGAATAAGATTCGCAATATCCGCATCGCCGGTGTCGCCGCCGTCGCCGTGCTGCTCCCCTGCGCGCTCTTCGCCAACGCCGCGTTCACGGCCTGGCTCGGCGCGCGCGCCGCCTGGCTCCTGCTGCCCTCCGCGTTCGGCGTCCCCTTCGCCTTCCCCCGGCTCGGCCCCGCGGCCGTCGGTCAGCCCCCGTGGCACTTCGCGACGGAACTCCTGGCCGTGCTGGTCCTCGCCGCCGTGACCGCGTGGTGGACCCACCGCGCGCTGAACCGGCGCCCCGGGGCCGGCTCCGCGCGGTTCCTGCTCTCCGTCTGGGCCGCGGTCCTGCTCGGGTTGGTGGCCGCCGGCGTCCTGCGCGCCGCCGCGGGCGCCCTGGCCGCGGGGGTGGGTCCCGTGGCGCTGCTCGGGTTCGCGCTCGCCGGAACGCTCAGCGGCCTCCTGTGGGGGGTGTGCACGGGCTGGGTCTGCGCGGTGCCGGTCGCGATCGTCCACCGGGTGACGACGGGCACGGAGGCCAGGGCCACGGCCGGGTCCTGACCGGCACGGGAGGACCCGGGCCCGCGCCGGAGGGCAGAATGTGGGCATGGAGCAGCGGAGACCGGAGCGGGCGGCGTACACCATTCCCGAGGGCGAGACCGTCACCCTGGACCGGGTGACCGGTGAGACCGGCGGTGACCTGGTGCTACGCCGGGTGGGCCCGCACTACGAGATCTACTCCAACGGGGTGTTCCTCATGGACACCCGCGACGGCACCTCGGAGCGGGAGATGGTGCGGGCCAGCCTCGCCGCGCTGCCCCGGGGGCGTTCGCTCGCCCGCGTGCTGATCGGGGGACTGGGTGTGGGCTTCTCCGCCCGCGAGGCCCTCGACCATCCCCGGGTGGCCAGGGTCGACGTGGTCGAGCTCGAACCGAGGGTCATCGCCTGGCACGACGGCGAACTCGGCGAGGCCGCCGGGTACGTCCACCGCGACCCGCGCTGCCGGGTGCACAACGCCGACATCGTGGCCTGGCTCGACGACGCCCGGGACTCCGCCGACCCCGTGCGCTACGACGTCATCTGCCTCGACACCGACAACGGGCCCGACTGGACGGTCGTGGAGGGCAACGGCCGACTGTACGAGGACGCCGGGTTGGGCGGGCTCGGCGAGCTGATGGCCCCGGGCGGGCTGGTGGCCTTCTGGAGCGCGAACGCCGCGCCCGCCTTCGAGGAGGCGCTGCGCGGGCGTTTCGCGTCGGTCCAGGTCGTCGAGGTGCCGGTCGCCCGGGGCGTGCCCGACGTCGTGTATCTGGCGTCGGGGCCGCGCGGGGAGGCCGCGGCCACCTGAGTCGTCACGGTCCCGTGCGACGGCTCACGTCGCCGACGTGAGCCGTCGCGTGGCACTCAGCGGGACAGGGCGGCGAAGAACTCCCTGACGTCGCCGACCAGGGTGTCGGTTTCCGCGTGGGCGGCGTAGTGGCCCCCGGAGGGGTAGGAGTTCCAGCGCACGATCGTGGAGTGGTCGCGTTCGGCGAAGGCCCGGATGGAACGGAAGTCTCCCTCGAACATGGCCAGGGCGGTGGGGACGGTCGTCGGGCCGGTCTCCTCGCGCTTGGCCTTGTCGTTCTCGTAGTAGAAGCGGATCGACGACGCCGCCGTGCCGGTCAGCCAGTACAGGGCCACGTTCCCCACCACGAACTCCTCGTCCAGGGTCGTGTCCATCAGTTGGGAGTTCCAGGCGAGCAGACCGGCCGGGGAGTCGGCGAGCGCGAACGCCAGGGTCTGCGGCTGCTGGCTGTGCAGGGTGTTGAAGGAGAACTTGTTCTCGTAGAACCACTGGAGGTGGGCCAGCGCGCCCTGGTCCTCCTCGCTCAGACCGGCGAACTCCGCCGGGTCGCCGGAGGGGAACGAGAAGATCTGGGTGACGTGCACGCCGACGACGTGGTCCGAGGCGATCCGACCGACCTCGGGCGCGATCATCGAGCCCGCGTCGTTGCCCACCAGTCCGTAGGAGTCGTAACCCAGTCGGCGCATGAGCTCCACCCAGGCGCGGGCCGTGCGGACCGTGTCCCATCCCCTGCCGCGGGTCGGGCCGGAGAAACCGAATCCGGGCAGGGAGGGGATCACCAGGTGGAAGGCGGGGTCCTCCGGGGACTCCGGCTCCGTCAGCGGGGCGACGGCCTCCAGGTACTCCAGGACCGATCCGGGCCAGCCGTGGGTCAGGAGCAGCGGCGTGGCGTCCTCGCGGGAGGAGGTGACGTGCAGGAAGTGGATGACCTCTCCGTCGATCTCCGTCGTGAACTGCGGGTGGGAGTTCAGCCGCGCCTCCAGCGCGCGCCAGTCGAACTCCTCCAGCCAGTACCGGAGCAGGCCGCGCACGCGGTCTCCGGAGACGCCGTAGTCATCCCCGGCGTCCGGCAGCTCGTGGGGGAACAGGGTGCCGCGCAGCCGGTTCTCCAGGTCGTCGAGCGCGGCCTGCGGGACCTCAACGCGGAACGGGCGGATCTGGGGGTGGCTCATGGCTGATCCTCCTTGGAGCGGAACGCTTCGTTCCCCTTTACTCTATCAGAACGGAATGATCCGTTCCACTGTTAGAATGGAAACATGACGAAGAGGGTGGAGGGAACGCACATGGGGAAGGACGGGGCGCCGGGCCTCCCGGGGCGTCGGACGCAGGCCGCGCGCAACGACGAGGTGATCCTGGAGGCCGCCCGCGCGGTGTTCGTCGAGGATCCGAAGGCGCCGGTCTCGGCCGTCGCCGCCCGCGCCGGAGTCGGTATCAGCGCTCTGTACCGGCGCTACGGGAGCAAGGAGGAACTCCTCCGCAGGCTCTGCCACGACGGTCTGCGCACGTTCGCCGCCGAGGCCGAGCGGGCGGCGGCCGACCCCGATCCCTGGCGGGCGTTCACCGGTTTCCTCCGGAGGGTCGTGGACGCCGACGTGCACTCGCTCGCCGTGCACCTGGCGGGATCGTTCACCCCCACGGAGGAGATGAACCGTGACGCCGTCCGCGCCGCCGAACTGGGCGCGGCCCTGGTCGTCAGGGCCCGGGAGGCGGGGCGCCTGAGGGCGGACGTGGTACCCGACGACGTGACGCTCGTCCTGGAGGGCTGCGCGGCCATCCGACTGCTCGACGCCGAGCGCACCCGGCAGCTGCGGAAGCGCCACCTCGCGCTCCTCGTCGCCGGCATGGACGCCGCCGGGGGGCCGTCAACGGGCGAGGGGGCGGCGGAACTGCCGGGGCCGCCGCCCGAGGCGGCCGAACTGGCCTGGCGCTGGTCCCGCTGACGGTCGGTCGTTCCGGTCCCGGGTCCCGACGGCCGGGGCCGGACGTGGCGGGGGCTCAGGCCCCGTTGTCGGCCATGTAGAGGGTGAACTCCTCCAGGGTGATCAGCCCGTCGCCGTCCCGGTCCATCGCCTCGATCGCCCGTTGGGCCTGCTCCTCGGTGCAGCTGTCCCCCATGCGGTGCATCAGGTCGGCGTACTCCTGGGCGGTGATGCGCCCGTCGCTGTCGGCGTCGACGAACGCGAAGGTCGCCGCGTACTCGTTGGTGTCGGGCATGTGCGTTCCTCTGTTCCCTGCGTGGGGGCTGTGTGCGGCTCGCGTCAGCGTATCGGTGCGTTCCTTCCAGGGGGAAGCCGACGGCGCGCCACGCGGAGCACACCGGAAGTCAAGGATCCTCACTCTTCGTGGTGACATGTGTTCTCGGTGTGTTTCCTCGCGGAGCCTGGTCTGAATTGAGTCGGCTCCTTCATCTTTCGTTCATCTTTTCTCTCTTCCCTGATCAGTCGGACCGCCTTGCATGGGGAACGTGCTCGGCGGGACACGCCGGGCGGCCCCTGCACCGGGTCGGCGGTTCCCCCTGTCGGCCGCAAGCAACGAGTCAAGGATTCCCACGTGATCTCTAAGAAGTGGCTTCAGGTCGTCGGCGTGGCCGGAGCGGTTCCGTTCATCCTCACCGCCTGCGGCGGCAACGGCGGTGGCGAGGAAGGCGGCGGCGAGAGCGGCGGTTCCGACCTGTCCGGCACGATCTCGATCGACGGTTCGAGCACCGTCGGCCCCCTCTCCGAGGCCGCTGCCGAGCTGTTCATGGGAGAGAACCCCGACGTCCGGGTCTCGGTCGCCCAGTCCGGCACCGGCGGTGGGTTCGAGAAGTTCTGCAACGGCGAGACGGACATGAACGACGCCTCGCGTGAGATCGGCGACGACGAGGTCGAGGCCTGCCAGGGCAACGACATCGCGTTCGAGAGCGTCCAGGTCGCCAACGACGCCCTGGCCATCGTGGTCAACCCCGACAACCCGCTCGAGTGCATCACCGTCGAGCAGGCCAGCCAGATCTGGAACGAGGGCTCCTCCGTCACCACCTGGGGCGACGTGGACGGCATCGACGTCGGCGACCTCTCCGGCGAGGACATCACCCTCTACGGCCCCGGCTCCTCCTCCGGCACGTTCGACTACTTCACCGAGGCCGTCAACGGTGAGGAGGGCGTGATCCGCAACGACTACACCGACATCGGCGAGGACGACCAGGCCGCCGTCGTGGGCGTCGAGGGTGACACGGGCGCCATGGCCTACATCCCCTACTCCTACTTCACCGAGGCCGGCGACGCCGTCAAGCCGCTCCAGATCGACAACGGCGAGGGCTGCGTCGAGCCCACCCTGGAGAACGTCCAGGACGGCTCCTACGCCCCCCTGGGCCGCGGGCTCTTCGTCTACGCCAGTGACGTCGCCCTGGAGCGCCCGGAGGCCGTGGCGTTCATGAACTTCTACATCGAGAACCAGGCCGCGATCTCCGAGGCCGCCGGTTTCGTCCCGCTGACCCAGGAGCAGATGGACACGGCCACCGAGCAGATCGAGTCCCTCACCAACTGACCGCCCTCGATCTGAGAGCACTCCAGCCATGGCAGACAGCAACATGGCGACCCCTACGGCCGGCGCTGAGCAGCGTCGGCCGTTGGCGGGCGCCGGATCCTCCCATCTGGGCGAGCGGGGCATCAAGCTCTTCCTCGCCCTGTGCGCGGCCTTCTCGATCCTCGTCACGACGGGCATCGTCATCGCCCTCGTGGTCCCCACGGTGAGCTTCTTCGGACAGATCACCTTCTCCGAGTTCCTCTTCGGCACCGTCTGGCAGCCCGCGTTCGCGAACCCGTCCTTCGGTGTCCTGCCGATCGTCGTGGGCACGATGATCGTCGTCGTGACCGCGCTCGCGGTCTCGGTCCCGATCGGTCTCGCCTCCGCGATCTACCTGTCCGAGTACGCCTCGCAGCGCGTGCGCAAGGTGATCAAGCCGGCCCTGGAGGTCCTGGAGGGCATCCCGACCGTCGCGATCGGCCTCTTCGCCTTCTTCTTCATGCGTCCGATCGCGGAGAGCCTGTTCCCGTTCTTCCCCTGGGACACCCCGTTCTCCATCGGTATCGCGGGTGTGGCCGTCGGCCTCCTCATCGTGCCGCTGGTCGCCTCCGTCGCCGAGGACGCGATGCGGTCGGTCCCCGGCGGACTCCGCGAGGGCGCCTACGCGCTCGGGGCCAGCAAGATGCGGGTGACCCTGCGCGTGGTGTTCCCGGCCGCGATCTCCGGCATCATCGCCGGGGTCGTGCTCGGCACCTCCCGCGCGATCGGCGAGACGATGGTCGTCCTCATCGCCGCGGGCGCGGGCAACCCGAACCTGACCTTCAACTGGTTCAGCTCCGCCCAGACCATGACCGCCTACATCGGCGGCACCGCGACCGGCGACATCCCGCAGGGCACGGTCGTCTACGACACGATCTTCGCCGTCGGCACCCTGCTGTTCTCGATGACGCTGGTCATGAACATCATCGCGACCCGTCTGGTCCGCCGCTTCCGTGAGGTGTACGAGTAAATGGTCATCGACAAGGGAAAGCGGCCCCAGAGGTCGCGGCTGGCCGTGGCGGGAGCCCGGGCGGCCACCGAGAGCATCTTCACCCCGTCGTCGCCCGGCGACCGCGTGGCCAACGTGCTCTTCCGCGCCCTTCTGCTGCTCGGCATGGGCTTCGCCCTGCTCGGGCTGGCCGCGATCATCGTCTGGTCGTTCATCGAGGGTCTTCCCCGCCTGGACACCCAGCTGGTCACCGAGGGGCCGTCCACCCTCTTCCCGGAGAACGCCGGGTACCGGACCGCGATCCTCGGCACGCTGTGGGTGATCGGCGGCGTCGTGCTGTTCATCGTCCCCGTGGGCGTGGGCGCGGCGATCTACCTGGAGGAGTACGCGGACAAGACCCGGTGGTGGAACCGCGCCATCGAGGTGAACATCCAGAACCTGGCGGCCGTGCCGTCCATCGTGTTCGGCATCCTGGGCCTGGCGTTCATCGTGCGCGGACCGCTCAGCCTCGGGTTCGTCGCGGCGGCGGGATCGCTCACCCTCTCCCTGCTGGTCCTGCCGACGGTCATCCTCGCCGCGCGCGAGGCGATCAAGGCCGTCCCGAACTCGACGCGTCTGGGTTCGCTCGGTCTCGGCGCGACCCAGTGGCAGACCATCTGGCACCACGTCCTGCCGGGCGCGCTGCCGGGCATCCTGACCGGAGTCATCCTCTCCGTCTCCCGCGCGATCGGTGAGTCCGCGCCGCTGCTGCTCGTCGGCGCCGTCACCTTCGTGACCTTCGAACCGACCTTCTTCGACGGGCAGTACTCGGTGCTGCCGGTCCAGATCTACAACTACGCGGGCCGTCCGCAGGACGAGTTCCGAGTGCTGGCCGCGGCCGGGACCATCCTCATGCTGGCGGTGCTGCTGTCGATGAACTCGTTCGCGATCTGGCTGCGCAACCACTACGAGAAGAAGAACGTGAGATGACCGGGGTGCCGGAGAGCGCACCCCGGGGGGTTCCCGTGGCCGTCCACGGGTCCGACCGTTCGGTCAGCCTCCCGACCGGCGCCACCACGGCCGTGTCGGGTTCGTCCCGTTCCAGGAGGGCCGCGCGTGGAGTCTCCGTCGCACCCGGAGGGACGGCCGACGCTGTTGGTGGGCGAGTCGGACCGGCGCGGGGTCTCCGAGCTTCGGACGCTCCTGGCCGGGGAGCCGATCGACGTCCTGTACTGCGAAGAAGCCCCCAAGGCGCTGCTGCTCCTCGGGCGGACCGCCCCGGACGCCGTGCTCCTCGGATCGATGGACGGTCCGATCGATCCGCTGGAGTTCCTCCGCATCGTCCGTAGCTCCGACCGGGTGCTGCCCGTGGTCGTGGGCGTGCCGCCCGGGGACGCGTCGTACGCCGAAACGGCGCGGTCCCTCGGGGCGACGCGCACGGTGGAGCGGCCCTACCGTGCCGACACCCTGCTGCCCGTCCTGCGGTCGCTCGTGCGGGGGCTGGGCCGTGATCCCCAGGGGTCGACCACGATCGACCTGGGGAGGCTGCGGGTCGACGGCGAGGCCCCGGCGTTCCGGCTCGACGGAAGGCTCGTGGCGCTGCCGCCCACGGAGTACCTGCTGCTGCGGCACCTGGCGCGCAACGTGGACACGGTGGTGTCCCGGCAGGAGTTGATCCGGGCCGCCTGGGCGGGGGACGCGCCGGTGCGCACCAACACGCTCAACGTGCACGTCATGCGGCTGCGCAGGAGGTTGGGGGACGACCGGGCGCGGCCCCGGTGGATCAGCACGGTGCACGGGGTGGGGTACCGGCTGACCGTGCCGGAGAGCGGCATGTGACGAGCTCCTCGCCGCGTGCGACCTTCGCGGCTGTGACGTTCGGGCATGATGGGGCGACGGAGCGTCGGAGGGGCGACTGCCCCCGGCCCGACGCGGATGACCGCACCGACCGCGAAGCGAGAGCCCGTTGATCTTCATCACCGTCAAGTTCACCGTCCGGCCCGAGCGCGCCGACGAGTGGCTCGACCTCACCCGCTCCTTCACCGAGGCCACCCGCGCCGAGCCGGGCAACGTCTTCTTCGAGTGGTCCCGCTCGGTCGACGCGGACAACGTCTTCTATCTCGTCGAGGCCTTCGCCGACGGCGAAGCCGGGCGCGAGCACGTGGAGTCGCCGCACTTCGCCAAGGCGATGGACGACATGTCCTACGCCGTCGCGACGCGGCCCTCGATCGTCTCCACCGACATCCCCGGCATGTCCGGGTGGGGTGAGATGGGCGAGACCGCTCCCCGCGAGGCCTGAGCGACACGTCATCGGGTGCTCACCGCGGGTTTCCCTTCCCGCCCCTTATGGCGTGCTTATCTCGAAGGGATAACAAGTGGGAGAACCTACGGAGAGGGAGCGATGTTCGACGATGCGATCGAGTGGTTCAAGGGTCTCTTCGGTGGAGCCGCCGAGGAGATGACCCAGGGCGTCACCGAGACCCTGGGGGGAGCCGCGGAAGGTGCCCAGGCCTACGGCGAGGACGCCTTCGGAGGAGCGGCGGAGACCGTGCAGGGCTTCCAGGATCAGGCCGACGCCGTCGGGGGGATCGTGGAGGACCCGGGCGGCGCGGCGGCCGACGCGGCGACGGACCACCTCTACGGCGACGGCCGCTGAGGTCGCGGCGGCGCCGTGTTCGGTTCCCCGTTCGGAGAGGTCGGGCGCGGGTCGTTCGACCGGGTCGGGTGGGGCGGTCAGGAGTCCAGGGTGTCCAGGCGGTAGCCGATCCCGCGCACCGTGTGGATGAACCGCGGCTGGGACTCGGAGTCACCGAGCTTGTGGCGCAGGCGTCGGATGTGCACGGCGATCGTGTTGTTCACCGGCGGCAGCGGCTTGTGCCACACCTCCGTCCACAGCTCCTCTCGGCTCACCACGCGCCCGCTGTGCCGCATGAGGAAGTCCATGATCCCGAACTCCCGCAGGGCCAGGTTGACCGGGTTGCCGTCCACGAACAGCCGGTGGCCCAGGGCGTCGAGCTCCAGCGCGCCCGACCGCAGCGCGACGGGGGGTTGGACCCCGTTGACCGGTGTGGGAACGTCGCCCGCGGGCAGTGAGCCGCGCAGCAGCGCGGAGAGCTCGGGGATCCGGTAGGGGCGGTTCACGCAGGCCGTCGCTCCGGCGGCCAGCGCCCGCATGGCGCGCTGGGAGTCGCCCGGACCGACCCCGATGAGGACGGGGATGTCGGTCGCGCGGCGGGTGACCCGCACGAGTGTCTCCAGGTCGACCTCGGGGGGATTCGCGCTGGTGACGAGCGTGTCGGGGCGGATCATGCCGATCCGGAGCAGGGCCTCGGCCGCGTCCACGCAGACGGTGATGTCCATGTCGTGCCCGCTGAGCGACAGCACGAGCTGGTGGGACTGCTCCGACTCCGGTTCGATCAGCAGAACGCGCAGCGGCCCCTCCGACCGTTCGCCGCCGCGCTCCACCCGCTCCTCCTCGTCCGGCGAGCCCGAGGGCTGGGCGACGGGGGCGGAGGGGCTGAGCGCGGGCATGGGCGATCCACTTCGTCGAAGGGGAGGAAGGACGGGTCGTGTCGCGCGTGGCCTACCCGAAGCGGCCGGAGATGTAGTCCTCGGTGCGCTTGTCGGAGGGCTTGCTGAAGATCGTGGCGGTCTCGTCGTACTCGACCAGGCTGCCGAACCGGTCGCCGTTGCCGTCGACACCGGCGGTGAAGAACGCGGTCCGGTCGGAGACGCGCGCCGCCTGCTGCATGTTGTGGGTGACGATGACGATGGTGAACTCGTCGGCGAGCTCGTACATCAGGTCCTCGATCTTGAGGGTCGCGATGGGGTCGAGCGCCGAGCACGGCTCGTCCATCAGGATCACCTCGGGGTTGACCGCGATGGCGCGCGCGATGCACAGCCGCTGCTGCTGGCCGCCGGAGAGGGCGAACGCGCTCTGCTTGAGCTTGTCCTTGACCTCGTCCCACAGCGCGGCCTTGGTCAGCGACTCCTCGACGAGGTCGTCCAGGCCGCTGCGCACGCCCTTGATGCGGGGGCCGAAGGCGATGTTGTCGTAGATCGACTTGGGGAACGGGTTCGGCTTCTGGAAGACCATGCCGATCCGGCGGCGCACCTCGATCGGGTCGACGGCGGGGTCGTAGAGGTCCTCGCCGTGGTAGCTCACGCTGCCCTCGACACGGGCCCCGGGAATGAGGTCGTTCATCCGGTTGAGCGTCCGCAGCACGGTGCTCTTGCCGCAGCCGGAGGGGCCGATCATCGCGGTGATCTGGCGCGGTCCGACCTTCATGTTCACATCGCGGACGGCCTTGTTGTCGCCGTAGTAGATGGAGAGGCCGCTGACGTCGAAGACGGGTTCGTTCAGACCGGGAACCTCCCGGTTGTACCGGACGGTGTCGGGGGCGACGCCGCGGCCGGACTCGGCGCCGCGGGGAGTCGCGGTGTTGCTGACAGACATGGGGCCACTTCCGGATGGAGGTTACGCGGTCGATGAGGGGCGAATCCCGCGGAGCGCGGTCGTACCCATGCAAAGGTGTCCGGATGAAGCGGAGGTGAACGAACCTCGTGGCCAAAGTGAACGTGGGCGGTGAACTCCGGACGGGATGGACGTCACCCTTCCGCGAGGGACGCCCCGGGGGCGCGGTGAACACCGTCCGTGACCGACCGAAACGATGGTGTTGGTGACCTGGTGGATGTGGTTGGTGAACGGCGGGGTGATGCCGGACGCGAACCGCCCCGGCGCGGCGGTGGCGCCGCGCCGGGGCGGTGGTCGCCGGCCCGGCGAACGGGGGGTCAGCCCTGGCCGTCGCTCTCGGTCCGGGGGCGACCGCCGTCGTCCGGCGCGGTCTGCTCGGCGATCTTCGCGCGGACCTCGTCCATGTCCAGCTCCCGGGCCTGGCTGATCAGGCTGTCCAGGGCGTCGGCCGGGAGCGCCCCGGGCTCGTTGTAGATGACCGTCCGGTCGCGGACGACCATGAGCGTCGGGATGGACTGGATGTTGAACTCGTAGGCGAGCTCGCGCTCGGCCTCGGTGTCCACCTTGGCGTGCACGATGTCGGCGTGCTTGTCCGAGGACTTCTCGAACACCGGGGCGAACTGGCGGCAGGGACCGCACCAGTCGGCCCAGAAGTCGATGAGGACGAACTCGTTGTCCTTCAGCGTGTCGGCGAAGTTGTCCTTGGTGAGTTCGACGGTGGGCACGGGGTCTCCTGGAATCTGATCGTCGTCTGGTGTCGACCTGTGGCCAACTGCCATCCTCTTGCAGTGCTACAGCAGTGGTGTCCGCTCGTTTGTTCCATGGCCGGGCGGGGCCCGTCAATGGTGTCATCCATGGGCGGTTTCCGACACAACACGCATGACATACCTGTTTGGGAGGCTGGGCGCGCTGGGGCTAGGGTCTGCTCAAGGGACACGGTCCCATTGTCGTGACCGGATCGCGGACTGTGGCCCGAACAGCGAAATCTCGAGGCCGACGGGGGACGGATGAGTAGCGACGCATCCGGCGACGGCCCCTCCGTCGACTACCGCTTCACCCTCGCCAACGAGCGCACCTTCCTCGCCTGGCTCCGGACCGCCCTGGCCCTCCTCGCCGGCGCCGTCGCGGTGCTGCACCTGCTGCCGCTCGACTGGAGCGACGCCCAGCGCATGACGGTCGGTCTCACGCTCACGGTCCTGGCCGGGGTCGTCACCGTGTACGCGCCCCTGCGCTGGTACCACGTGCAGAAGGTCATGAGCCGCGGACGGACGCTGCGGATGAGCCTGTTGCCGGTGGTGGCGACGTTCGCGATCTTCCTGGTGTGCGTCGTGATCCTCTGGGGGAACCTGCGGTGACCGCGGAGGGCGGCGAGGACCGGGACCCGGGCCTTCAGCCCGAGCGGACGCTGCTGTCCTGGCAGCGCACCCTGATCCTGGTGGTCGTCGTGGGTGTCCTGTACATGCGCGGGTCGCTGGTGGGCGCGGCCCCGGCGCTTCCGGTGGCGCCGCCGATCGTCCGGTTCGCGACCCTGGTCGGCCTGCTGTTCGTGTGCTGCGTCCTCGCACTGCACCTCTGGTACCGCTGGCGACGGACCGGGCGGGGCCTGAGGGACCCCGTGACCGGGCGGCCGCCGCCCACCCTGGCCCGTCCGTGGGCGATGGGCCTGCTCAGCGTCGGCGTCCTCGGTCTCAGCCTCGTCCTCGTGGTGTCGGTCCTCCTGGCGTGACCCGTGGGCCGGGTCGCCGGGCACGGGTTCGGGGCCGTCCCGGGCGGGCGGGACGGGTGGCGCATGCCCTGAGCGGGCGGGGTGCGGGCGCCCGGTGGCCGTGTCCCTCCCTCGCGCGGGTACGGGGGCACACCGGGGCCGTCGACGTCCGCTCCGCGTCAGGCGGGCGTGGGAACGGAGCGCTCCGACCGGCGGTGCTCGACGAGCGACTGGATGATGTCGTTGAGGTCGCGGGTCGGCGCGAAGCCGATCAGCCGTCCGGCCAGCGAGGTGTCGGGGTAGCGGCGCTGCATGTCCTCGTACCCCTCGCCGTAGGCCTGTTCGTAGTCCACGTAGGTGATCGCGCTGGAGGATCCGGTCAGCTCGACCACGCGGTCGGCGAGCCCCTTGATCGACACCTCCTCGCGTCCGCCCAGGTTGACGGCGCGGTTGTGGGCCTCCGGCGTCTCCATCAGCCGGGTCATCGCGGGCACGACGTCGAAGACCGAGCCGAAGCAGCGCCGCTGCGTGCCCGTGCCGTACACGGTGATGGGCGCACCGGCCAGCGCCTGGTCGACGAAGCGCGGGACGACCATGCCGTACCGGCCGGTCTGGCGAGGTCCGACCACGTTGAAGAACCGCGTGATGACGCAGGGGACGCCGGACTCGACACCGTGGACGTAGGCGACCAGCTCGTCCAGACCCTTGGCGGCCGCGTACGACCACCGGCTCTTGGTCGGCGACCCGTAGACGCGGTCGTCGTCCTCGGTGAGGCCGTCGGCGTCGTTCTTGCCGTACACCTCGCTCGTGGAGGCGACCATGTACGGCACCCGGTGCGCCACGGCGGCCTCCACCACGTTCTCCGTGCCGTGCAGGTTGGTGCGCAGCGACCGGAGGGGGCTGTCCACGATCGTGTGGACGCCGACCGCCGCGGCGAGATGGTAGACGGTGTCGGACTCGGCGACGAGGGCGTCGACGAGGTCGCGGTCGAGGATGTCGCCATGGACGAACCGGAAGCCCGGCGCCCGTTCGGCTTGGGTGAGGTTGTCGGTCGAACCGGTGGACAGATCGTCCAGGACGGTGACCTCGTGGCCGCGTGCGACCAGGTGGTCGCACAGGTGCGAGCCGATGAATCCGGCGCCGCCGGTGACGAGGGTCTTCATCGTTGTTCCTCCACTGTGGTTGGTGCGCCCCGCGCTTCACGGGGCCATGGACACACAAGGGATCGGTGGGGTGGTCCTCGGAGCCGGGCACGGGGCCGGGCCGGGGGCGTGCGGGTGCGGGGGCGGGCGTGGCCGGTGGGGCGCCCGGCGGTTCAGGCGTGCTGGCGTAGGACGTGGAACCCCTCCGCGAGCGCGACCCCGGCCTGCATGCCCCGGAGGACGGCCAGGGCGCGCAGGGTCGTCGCCGAGCGGGTGTGCGGGTGGGGGTGGTTCTGCGATCCATAGGTCGCCATCGCGTCGAGCTTGGCCGCCAGGGCTCCCTCGTCCAGCTCGACGAGGAGGGAGGGCGGGGCGACCGCGTCCGCGCGCCACTGGTCGGCGGCCTCCTCGTAGGCGAGGACCAGGCGGGGGTGGTGGCGGAGGGAGGCGTTGGAGGGGCGCAGCGCGGTGTGGGCGGCCTCGGCGACCGCCCGGTGGTCCTGGTTGTAGCTCGTGTGGTGCGGGGCGATCACGACCGTGGGGCGGAGGCGGGCGACGGAGAGCGGGCTCTCGTGCTCGATCACCTGCGCGAGCCGGTGCCGACCGACGAGGTCGAGCCGGAGGTGGTACTCGTCGCCGGGCAGCGCCATGTGCCAGTCGTCCCAGTGGAAGTGGTCGCGCACCTGCTTGATCTCGGCGAAGCGCTCCTCGGCGGTGGAGTAGCCCTTCGGGGACAGGTCGGCGGTGTCGCCGACCGTCATGAACTGCACGAAGACCTCGGCCCCCGCGTCCTTGGCCTTGCTGATGAGACCACCGCAGCCCAGGGTCTCGTCGTCGGGGTGGGGTGCGAGGACCAGGATGCGCTCCTGGGACCAGTCAGTCTTCATGCCAGTTTCCCGTCCTTGACCGAGAGGGGCGTATGGGGGATTCCGGTCGGCCGAGGGTGGCGGAGGCGAGACCGGAGTGGGGAGCGGGACCCGTGCGCGGTGTGGTGGCCGCGTTGGTGGTGGTGGTCATGGGAGAGAGGCGGGGTTCCATGTGCGGTGCGAACCTCAGGGGCGCATGAGGTTGTGAGCGAGTGCGGGGGTGTTCGAATCACGATCGGTCGCGCTGGAGGAGCGGCGTCGACGCTCCCCCGATCCACGGGTGGCTGGTGTGGACGGCCGGGTCGGTGGCCGTGTCCGTGGCTTGAAGTGTGGATGGATGTGTGGTTTTGTCACCATTTGTTGCGAACGCGTGTACGTATTCGGCGTGATTCTTCCCCTGGATCGGCGTCCTGTGGCGCCTGTGTTCTGTGTGGCCTTGGTGGGGCCTGATCCTCCAATGTGGTGAGTCGGCGGGAGGCGTGTCCGTTATGGGGTTCTTCCGTATTGCCGAGTTGGTCGATCCCGGGGGATTCTCAGGATCTACTACGTGTTTTCGGTTATGTCGGAGCGGCCCTTCGAACTGATCCGGACACGGTTCCGATCCGAAGGCCGGGAAACGGTCGGCGAGGTCGAATCCGGCGACCCCGACGGCCGGCGAGGCCGGGACACGGCGCCGCGACCGCCGCTCCGCCGCACCCAGGACACGGTGGTCGTTCCCGGTGGGTGCCGGTGTCGCGATGCCGGGGTCCGGGGATGCGGAACCCGGTGCGGCCGATGCGGTCGGTACGTCGCCGATCACGTCTGGCGTTCTCCTTGTCTCCTCATGTCACCGTCCGCGAGGTTTTCCGGTGCTCCGGGCAGCCTCGAACACACCGGAGGGGACCGCCCCCGGCCGTCATCACAAATATCCTCTAATGGGTACCACCTCACGCAAGCCCGTGGATACGATTTGCGTGGCCTACATAGGACGCGAAGCCGGGTGAACCCATCCGAGTCGCAGGGCGTCAATCTAACACCGACTTTGCGGTTAATGTCGGTCCGAAAACCAGTGACTTCCGGAGGGTCCCAGGATTGTGCGTATCGTACGTTTCATCGGAGGCCTGCTGGCGGGGTTGGTCGCCCTCGTCCTGGCAGCGGCACTGTTCGTCTACTGGTTCGACTTCGCGACGACCTCGGCCGCGGCGGCCGGGGGCGGTGCGGTCGCCTACGTGTTCCTGTGGCTGGCGTTCGGCGCGAACCTCCTGTGGTGGAGCGCGATAGGGGTCCTGCGGCTGGGCGAGGGCTCGGTCCGGGCCGCGGTCGGGCGCGGCTCCCGGCCACGGAGGCGGGAGGTGACCGGGGGACCCGAGCGCGAACGCGTCCTCGTCCTCGCCGGCGCCGCCGAGTCCGGCGGCGAGGTGACCGCGGGCCACGCCGCGACCGCGGGCACGGCGGTCGACACGGTCGAGCGGCCGGTCGCGGAGGCGGCCGGGGCGGAGTCCGGCGGCGTCCCGGGCGGCGACGCGTCGGGCGGGCTGCGGCTGAGGGACCACGACACGGTGGCCCGGGACGGATCCGAGGGGTCCGACGAGCCGCGTGACGTCAGCATCGCCGTCATCATCCCGGCGCACAACGAGGAGCCGGTGATCGCCGGCGCGATCGAGTCGGCGCTGCGGCTCTTCGACCGCTGGGACGTGTACGTCGTCTCGGACTCCTCCAAGGACTCCACCGCCGAGATCGCGGCGCGGACCGGCGTGAACGTCCTCGAACTGCTCACCAACCGCGGGAAGGCGGGCGCCCTGGAGGCGGTGATCGAGGAGTTCGCGCTCACCGACAACTACGACGGCGTGCTCATCCTGGACGCCGACACCGAGCTGGACGCCGGGTACGTGGAGGGGGCCAAACGGCAGCTCAGGGACCCGGACGTGGCGGCCGTCGCCGGGTTCGTGGTGTCGGAGTGGAAGCCGCGCGAGCGCACGTTCGCGGGTCGGCTCATCTCGGCCTACCGGGACCGGCTGTACTTCACCCTCCAGTACTTCATGCGGTTCGGGCAGACCTGGCGGCGCTCCAGCACGGCGTTCATCGTCCCGGGGTTCGCCAGCGTCTACCGCAGCAGCGCGCTGCGGGAGATCGAGGTCAACCCCAAGGGGCTGGTGATCGAGGACTTCAACATGACCTTCGAGCTCCAGCGCAAGCGCCTCGGCCGGATCTCGATGCGGCCCGACACCCGCGCCTACAGCCAGGACCCGTTCACCCTGCGGGACTACTCGAAGCAGGTGGGGCGGTGGACGCTGGGGTTCTGGCAGACGATCCGCCGCCACGGGGTGTGGCCCAGCGCGTTCTGGCTGTTCCTGGCCCCGTACCTGCTGGAGGTCGTGCTGGTCTCCGCCATGCTGCTGGCCACGTCGGCGCTCGGGCTGTTCGTCCTGGTGGGGGCGGTCGGCGGGGAGCCGGTGCAGAGCATCCCGTACTACGGGGAGGGCGTCACCGCGGTGACCGCGTTCCTGCCGCCGACGGCGCTGCTGGTCGGGCTGTTCGTCCCCGACTACGCGCTCACGTGCGTGATGGCGATGGTCCGGAGGCGGCCGTCCTACCTGCTGTACGGGCTGTTCTTCCTGCCGATGCGGCTGATCGACGCCTACCTGTCGCTGCGCATGATCCCCCGGGCGTGGACGGCCAGCTCCGACGGCCGGTGGCGCAGCCCCGTCCGGGTGTCGAACCGGACCTGACCTGCTCCGGTGTGAGATCGCACCGCCTCGCCCACCCCGGCGCGGGGCGGTGCCGGGCAGCGTTTAGCCTCGGGGAGGAGCCCCGACCCTCCTCGGGGCGGCAGTCTGTGGATGGGGTGAGGTAGCGGTGGACAGCAGACGCGTGTCGTTCACGTTGTACCGGGTGCTGGCGTACGTGACCGGTGTGTTCCTGCTCGGTCTGACCTTCGTGGCCATGCCCGCGAAGTACCTGGTGGGCGAGGACTCGATGGTCGCCCTGGTGCCCGCGCCGAGCGGTCTGGAGCACTGGTTCGGCCCCGAGTCGCCGCTGATGCTGTTCATCGCGATGCCGCACGGCTACGTGTACATGGCGTACGTGCTGGTGGTGCTGTGGGTGTCGCTCAACCGCCGCTGGGGCGCGGGCCGGACCCTCGGCGTGGTGCTGGCGGGCACCGTCCCCGTGCTCGGCTTCGTGGTCGAGCACCGGCTGGTCAAGGCCGAGCGCGCCGCCGACCGGGCCGCCGAGCAGGGGGCTCAGGAGCCCGCGCCGACCGCCTGACCCCGCTCGTCCTCCGTCCGCGAGGCCCGTTCCCGCTGGGAGCGGGCCTCTCTGACGTCGCGGCGCATGCGGATGACCCAGAACGCGATCGCGGAGACGCCGAACATCGCCCACTGGACGGCGTAGCTGAGGCTGCGCCAGTTGACGGTGATCTCGGTCGGGGGCTCCGGCGGGGGGACGGGGGTCAGGGAGGCGGTGGCGGGGTCGTCCTCGGGAAGGGCGACGTACCCCTCGTAGAGACGGTAGTCCCACTCGTTGACCAGGACCGAGGCGGCGATCCGGTCGACCTGGCCGTCGGGGGTGTCGACGGGGATGATGCCGTCGGGGGCGCTGTCGGGCGGCAGCAGCCAGCCGGTGACGGTGACCTCGCCGCCGGGGGCGTCGGGGACGTCGGCGCCGTCCTCGGTCCAGCCCCGGTTGACGGTCAGGGCCACGTCGTCGCCGGTGACCAGGGGGACGATGACGTCGAAGCCCCAGACGCCGTCCTCGACGCGCGGGACCAGGAGTTGGGCCTCGGCGTCGTAGGTCCCGGTCGCCTCGACGGCGGTGTTCGCGAAGAGGTCCGGGTGCATGTAGGCGCCGGGTTCGACGAGGCCGTCGATGGGGGTGGCGTCCGCGAGGTCCTCGGCCGGGTTGGTGATGACGTCGCGGTCGGGCTCGATGGCGCGGACGGACTGCCAGTAGGTCCCGGCCGAGCACACGGCGACCGCCAGCACGACGAGGAGGTGCAGGCCGATCCAGCGAGGACTGAGCAGCGGTGATCTCACCCGACCAGGCTATGCGTGCCTCTCGGGGAGCCGGTCATGACCCCGGATTGACACTGCCCACACGGCCTTGGCCGCGATGGGGGCGAGGAATGACGATCACTTTAAGTAGTTTCCAGTGACTGAGGGTTGTTATTCGAGGGTGGGGTGGGTAGTGTCTCTATCAACGCGGAACGACGGGATCGCTTTCCGCGGGCAGACCTTCCAGGCCGCGACTCCAGGGGGGAGGAGTCGCAGGCCGTTTCCCAGAGCGAGGGTCGCCTCCGTACTTTGAGGGGGGATGCGGAGGCGACCCTCGCCACTTCTTTCGGGGGCGTTCCCGCAGATCAGCGGGGGCGTCCCCGATGTCGTTCCCGTGGCGTTCCGCGCCGCTGATACGCGTTCGGACATCGAGGGCGGAGTGCGGGGTCAGTGCGGTCGTGAGCGGAAGTCGGCCCAGAGGTCCACGGCCTGTTCCAGGCCGAGGGCGGCCACCTCCTCCGGGGGCATGCCGATGGTGTGGATCAGACGTTCGGCCAACCAGTCCGGGACGGGTTCTCTCGCGGGGGGCGATTCATGCGCCACCCTCTCCGCTGGTTTGCCGAGGTGCTCGATGACGACCGCGAGCTTCTGGGCGGTGGGGGTGTCCTTCGAGGCTGCCCGGACTCTCCGGGAGGCCTCGGCGTAGACCTGGGCGTCCGCTCGCGCTCCGACGGCCCAGACCTCGCGGATCTCCACACGTTTCTCGTCGGTGACGCGGTACACGACACGCCAGATGTTGCGTCCGACGACCAGTTTGCGAAACCCCGTGAGTTCGCCGCCCAGGGGGTATCCGGCCTCTGGGTTCTCCTCCAGGAGAAGGACCTTCTTGAGGACCTTGGGCACAGCGTCCGGGCCGAGTCGCCGCAGATCGTCGAGGGCGGCGTCGGTGAAGGTGATCTCGGCCATCAGTCCTCGGGGAGTTCTTCGAGTGAGGCGCGGCTGTGCCCGAAGGCGGCCAGTACGTCGTCCATGGAGGTCCGTCGTCCACTGTCCGTGAGTTCCCGGGCCATGACCAGGGCGAGATCCCTCAGATCCGCTTCCGCCTGCTCCAGTTCCGCGAGTCGGGCGAACGCGACCACGGCCGCGACCGGTTCGTGCCGACGGGTCACGATGACCTCGGTGCCCTGTTCCGCGTCGTGGACGATACCCGCGACGCCACGTCTGGCCGCATCGGTGACGCTGATCTCCTGGGTGTGCTCAAGAATCGCCATGCCTCAACTGTATAGAAAACTATACAGATTGGCGATGGGTGTTCCTGTGCCGGAAACGGTTCAGACGCCCCGCCGCTGATACCCGTCGTGATACTGCCGTCCGAGTATCGGGGTGTCCCGGGATGCCTCCGGATGTGGCCGGGGAGGTCCGCTACCCGTCCCCACCTGCGCCCGGTGGTATCCGGATGCTTCCCGTTCCCCTGCTCACACGGGATGCGGAGGCGAGCCTCGCCACTCCTTTCCGGGGGCGTTCCCGCGGATCGGCTCGGCCCGACCGCCGCCCGGATATCCACCGCTAACCGGCGAGCAGCGTGGCGATGGACGGGCCGAACGCCGCGCCGAGCAGGTAGCAGAGGTTGAACAGCCCTGTCGCCGAGGGGCGGTCCGCCGCACGGACGGCGTCCTGAGCCTGCCCGGCGAGGACTCCCTGGCCGGACGCCGCCGCGATGGAAGCCGAGGCTTGGGCGACGAGCAACACCGTCCATGAACCGCTGAGCGCCAGCAAGGGAGCCACGGCGCCCAGCACGACCAGGACGGTGACGACCGGTCGGCGCCCCAGCGGCCCGGACGCGGCGACGACGAACCAGGACAGTCCGCCGCCCAACAGCAACGGCCAGACCATCGACACCCCGATCCGGTCGATCGTCCAGTCGGTGTGCTCCGTCAGAGCCTGCGGAACGGCGTACATCAGACCGAAGTTGACGATCGCCAGCGCTAGGGCCAGGCCGCACGCGGTGAGGAAGGCGGTCTGACGGACGACGGAGGCCGGAACGAACCCCGACGGCCGGGAACGCGTGTGCCCCACCAGCACGGCCGCGGCCACGACCGCGCACACGCCGGCGACGGCCGGGTACGTCGGGACGAACACCACCGCGGTGACCAGCGCGGTGAGGACGGCGGCGCCGAGACCGTCGAAGGTGGAACCCGGATCTCGGTGGGTCGGCACCCGCCGGATCACGGCGAGCACGCCCAGCACGCTGATCACGGGCAGCGCGAGGGACATCCGCCAGGAAAGCGCCTCGTTCACGAGCGAGCCGACCAGGGGGGCACTCGCGCCCACCACCGCGAGCGAGGCGCTGACGACGCCCATGCGGAGCGGGGAGCCGGCGAGGTTCATCGCGATGGAGGTGAGCCCCGCGGTGCCCAGCGCCTGCAAGGCGCATCCCGTGATGGTCGCCCCCAGGACGGGGACGCCGAGGACCAGCGCGGCGCCGACCGCGATCTGTAGGGCGCAGGCGAGCAGCGCCAGGCGTGGACCCCGGTGCCGCATCAGGCCGGCCATCAAGGGGGTGCCGACCGCGATGCCCCAGCCGAACGCGGTGACGCACCAGGCGGCCGCGGATTCCGAGGTCCCCAGACCGCGGGCGACGTCGTCGAGCACCAGGGCGGGCCCGGCTATGCCGAATGACAACGGGCCCGCCATCAGCGCGAGATACGGGGCGGGAACGCGCGGCGTCCGCGTGCCGGGTGCCCCGGAGGCGTCCGCGGCCCGCGAGCCGGGTGTGGGTTCTTGCATCAGTCCTCCCGGACGTGAGGACCCGGCCGGGACGGCGGCGGTGAACTCCGGCTGCCACCGCCCCACCGGGATCGCGCGGGTCGTTCAGCCGTTGAGGGTGGGGTAGACGGTGTATCCGCGGTGATCGCCGCCGTAGAACGTGTCCGGCACGATCTCGTTGTACGGGCCGCCGCTCCGGATCCGCTCCGGCAGGTCGGGGTTGGCCAGCCACATCTGGCCGAGACTGATCGCGTCCGCGAGGCCCTCGCGCAGCGCCTCGGCCGCGATCCGCGGGTTCACGGGCGGCTCCTCCGCGGTCCTGTGCGGGTTCAGGATCAGGCTTCCGGGCCACTCGGCGCGTACCATCCGGGTCACCTCGCGGTGGCCGAACTCCATGATGTGGACGTACGCCAGGTCCAGCGGGGCCAGCGAGCGGATCAACGTCCGGTACAGCGCGGCGGGGTCCTCCTCGCCGATGCCCTCGCTGGTGCTGCCGGGGGAGATCCGCATGCCGACACGCTCCGGCCCGATCGCGTCGCCGACAGCGCTCGCCACCTCCACCGCCAGGCGGACCCGATTCTCCAGGGAACCCCCGTAGGCGTCGGTGCGCAGGTTGGCGTTGTCGGCCAGGAACTGGTGGATCAGATAGCCGTTGGCGCCGTGCAGTTCGACGCCGTCGAAGCCCGCGAGCACCGCGTAGCGCGCGGCGCCCACGAAGTCCTCGATGGTCTGGGCGATGTCCTCCAGCGTCATCTCACGTGGTGTGGGGTGCTCCACGGGGCCGCCGTGCGTGAACATCGTGCCGCCGGTGGCGACGGGCGACGGGGCCACCGGCAGCGCTCCGTCCGGGTAGAGACTGGGGTGCCCGACCCGGCCGGAGTGCATCAGCTGAACGAAGATCCGGCCCCCCTCGGCGTGCACGGCCTCGGTCACCGTGCGCCAGGCGTCGGCCTGCTCGGGCGAGTGCAGGCCGGGGGTGTCGATGTACCCCTGGCCGATCACGCTCGGCTGGGTCCCCTCCGTGATGATCAGCCCGGCCCCCGCGCGCTGGGAGTAGTACTCCGCGGTGAGCCGCCCCACGGAACGGTCCACCGAGCGGCTGCGGGTCATGGGCGCCATCACCAGCCGGTTCGGCAGGGTCATCTTCCCCAGCCGCAGTGGCTCGAACAGTTCTCGCATCGTGCTCCTCCGTCGTGATCGGACGTGTGCTCGGTTCTTCCGATCACGACGGTAGGGACGGAGCCGCTGCGCCCGAATCCGTAGGGCTACTGGCCGCCCTACCGAGATCGTGCGCGAATAAGGTGGCGCAGGACGACGAGCTCGGGTGAGGGGCTGAGGTGCTGTACGGCAGAGCCGGCGAACAACGACGACTGGACGAACTGGTGACCGGGGCGATCGCGGGCCGCAGCGGCGCCGTCCTGGTGCGCGGTGAGGCCGGGATCGGCAAGACGGCGCTCCTCGACTGGCTCGCGGACAGAGCCTCGGAGCTCGGGATGCGGCTGGTCCGCGTACGCGGAATCGAGCACGAGGCCGATCTGGCCTTCGCCGGTCTGCTCCAGTTGGTGTGGCCGTTCCAGCGACGGCTCGCGAAGCTGCCCGAAGCGCAGGCGGACGCCCTGCGCTCGGTGCTGGGCAGCGGTAGGGATCGGGGAACGGACCGCTTCTTGACCGGGCTCGCCGTCCTGACCCTCCTCGCCGACCTGGCCGAGGACGGACCGCTGTTGTGCCTGGTCGATGATGCCCAGTGGGTCGACCAGGCCAGCGCCGAGGCTCTGCTCTTCGCGGCCAGGAGACTGGAGGCGGAGCGGATCGCCATCGTGCTGGCCGGCCGGGACGGTGCCGTGGAGGACGGTTCCGCCTTCGGCGGACTCACCGAGCTGCGTCTGTCCCGTCTGGGCCACGAGGACTCCGCCCGGCTGTTGCGGGTCCGGGGTCACTCGGTCGCCGCGCGGTCGCGGGTCATCGCGGAGTCCCTGGGCAACCCGCTGGCCCTCATCGAGTTCGCCGACGCGCGGCGCGACGGAAACCACGACCACCCACCGCTGCCGGTCGCCGACCGGGTGCTGGCCCGCTTCAGCACCCAGATCGCCCAGCTCCCGGAACGAACGCGGCTGATGACGCTGATCATGGCGGCTGAGGCCCGGGGGGACCTGCGTCACCAGATGCGCGCGGCGGAGCGGCTCGGGGCGGGGGTCGCGGATCTGGGCGAGGCGGAAACGGCCGGGTTGATCCAGATGATCGACGGCGTCCTGTCCTTCCGGCACCCCCTGATCGCCTCCGCCAGCTACCAGAATGCTCCGTTGGCCCAGCGGATCGCCGTCCACCGGGCCCTGGCCGACGTCGCCGAGGACCCCGACTGTAGGGCCCGGCACCTCGTCGCGCTCATGCCGGACCCCGACGCGGGGATCGCCGACGAACTCGCCGAGGCCGGCGAGCGGGCTCGGGCCTCCGCGGCCTACGGGGCCGCGGCCCGACTCTACGAGCATGCCGCGCGGGTGTCACCGGCCAACCGTCAGCGCGCCTCCCGGCTTGCGACGGCCTCCACGATGGCCTTGGCCGCGGGTCGTTTCGCACTGGCCGACCGCCTCGCCGCCCAGGCGGGGCGACGGCCGGTGGAACCGGCGGACCGGGCTGCGCTGGCCCGGGTCCGGGCAGCCGTCCTGGTTGACGACGACGACCTCCGGGGGGCCGCCCGCCACCTGCTCGACGAGGCGCGGCGGACGACGGCCGAGGCCGCGCCCGCCCTGCTGCTCGCCGCCGCCCATCACGGCTGGCTCGCCTGCGATGCCTCGCTGGTCCGGGCGGCGGCGACGCGGCTGACGGCCCTCGGCCGGGCGGAGACTCTGGCCCAGGGGCTGGCCGAGCTGTGCGACGGCGACTACGCCCGTGCCCTGCCGACCCTCACCGAGTCGCTCAGGAAGCATCTCGCCTCGCTCTCCGAAGCCGCCGAGGACGACCACCTCCACAGTGTCCGGCAGCTGGCCGCCACCAGTGCCTTCGCCATCGGCGACGACGCGGCCGCGCTGGCCTTGGCCTCGGCCGAGGTGTCCCGCTGCCGCGACGGGGGGCTCATCGGTGAACTGCCCCAGGCGTTGGAGACCCTCAGCCAGGTGCAGGCGGTTCTGGGGCACCACCGGGAAGCGCGTGCGGCGATCGCCGAGGGCAAGGAGGTCGCCGGGGACACCGGCCAGCGGCACCGGCTGACCCGGCTGTACGGGGTCGAGGCCCGGCTCGCGGCCGTCGAGGGAGACGAGGAGCACTGCCGTCGGCTCGTCGAGGAGGCACCGCGCCGATCGTTGGGCGGGATCGAGAGGGCGCTGGTCCTCCTCGACCTGGGGTTGGGCCGTTACTCCTCCGCGCTGGAACGCGTCGTCCCGCCCCGCCACGGTCCCGAGCGGGTGACGTGGCTGTGCACCTCCGTGGCCGCCGACCAGATCGAGGCGGCCGTACGGCTCGGCACTCCCGAGGCGGTCGAGGTGCACTTGCTCTCCCTGGACGCCTGGGCCCCGCCGGTCGCCGAGCCGTGGGTGCGGGCGGTGGCGTCGCGCTGCCGGGCCCTGCTCAGCGGCCGTGAGGAGGACTACACCAGGGCTCTGCGCCTCCACGCGGAGGACGGCCGCCCCTTCGAACGGGCGAGGACCGAGTTGCTGTACGGGGAATGGCTGCGCCGCTGCCGTCGGCGGGGCGAGGCCCGGAATCCCCTGCGTTCCGCTCTGGCGACCTTCGACCGGTTGCACGCCGACCCGTGGACGCACCGGGCACGGGCCGAACTGGAACTCACCGGGGAGACCATCACGGCGGCACAGGCGACGGCGGGAAAGCCCGCCGACCGCCTCACCCCGCAGGAACTCCAGGTCGTACGCCTCGCCGCGGGCGGCAACAGCAGTCGGCAGATCGCCGCACAGCTCTTCCTCAGCCCGCGCACCGTGGAGCACCACCTGTACAAGGCGTACCCGAAGCTGGGGGTCGGCTCGCGGAGGGAACTGGCCGGGCTGGACCTGACCTGAGCACCGTGCGGGTGACGCGGCGGGGGCGCCCGCTTCAGACTGGAGGCATGAACCGACACACCGCCGCCGTCCTCCTCGCCGCCGGAGGCGCGACCGCCTACGCGGTCTCGAAGGTCGACCTGGCCCTGCGGGGGAGGCTGGGCATGCCCGGCTTCCCGGCCCCTCCGGAGTCCTACGCGACCCACGACGCGCTGAGCGGCCAACTCGCCAACGCGGCGGTGGGCGCGGTGCTGGTCGTCGTGGTCCTCGCCCTGCTGCGACCGCCGACCAGGGCGCTCTGGCGCTGGGTGCTGCTCCTCGTCAACGGCGCCGGGGCGCTCATGGTCGGCGTGGGCGTGGTCATGTTCGCCGCGCGCGCCGCGGGTGCGGCCCCGGGCGCACCGGCGGACGGCGTCGCGGCCTGGACGTCGCTGGCGGTCGGCGCCGTCTGGACGGTCGCGTGGGCGGTCGCCGTCTGGGGCGCGGCCGTCCGAGCCCCGTCCGAGCGGCTGCCCCGACCCACGGCGTAGCGGGGCGGGCGGCCCCGGCCGGGTACGATCGCCGTGCCCGGCGCACACGATCCACCGTGGGGAGACGGACCGATGACCCTGCTCATGGTCGCCGTCGGCGGCGCGATCGGCGCCCCGCTGCGCTACCTCACCGACCGGTTCGTGCAGGTCCGCCACGACTCGGTGTTCCCGTGGGGCACGCACGCCGCCAACGCGACCGCGTGTCTGCTGCTCGGCTTCGTCAGTGTGCTCGCCCTGCCGGAGTGGGCGTACGCCCTGGTCGCGACCGGTTTCCTCGGCGCGCTGTCCACCTACTCGACGTTCGGGTACGAGACGCTGCGGCTCATGGAGAGGCAGACCTGGTTCCTCGCCTTCGCCAACGTGGCGGCGTCCGTGGGCGCCGGTCTGGGCGCCGCGTACATCGGAGCTGCGTTCGCCGCGGCGCTCTGACCGTTCCCGGGTGGATACGATCACCGTGCCCGGTGGCGCACACGAGGGGAGGCGGGCATGCGGCGTGAGGACGGGGAGCTGCCCGTCGACTCGGACATCGACGTCCACTTCCCCCGGCAGCGCCGCGAACTGCGTGACGCGCCCTGGCCGGTGCTCGCCGCGATCTCGGCGGGCGGCGCGTTCGGCGCGGTCGCCCGCCACGGGGTCGACGCGCTGCTGCCGTCCGCCCCAGGCGGGTTCGCCGTCTCGACGCTGTCGGCCAACGTCACCGGCTGTCTGCTCATCGGCGTGCTCATGGTGCTGGTCATCGACGTGTGGCCGCGCCTGACGCTGCTGCGCCCCCTGCTCGGCGTGGGCGTCCTCGGCGGATACACCACCTTCTCCACGCACATCCTGGACGCCCAGAACCTGCTGGAGGCGGGGCGGGCCGGGGCCACGCTGGTCTTCCTGGGCGCCAACCTGCTGGGCGGGTTGGCGGCGGCGTGGGTCGGCGTCACCCTGGCCACGCTGGTCACGCGTGGCCGCGGACCGGGCGAGGGGTCGGACGGGTGACCGCCCGCTGACACGCGGAGCGCCCCGCCCCAGGACGGAGGGGGCGGGGCGGGCGGAGGCGGGTCAGCCCATGGTCTTCTGGCCGTCCAGCGTCTCGCGGATGATGTCGGAGTGCCCGGCGTGCTGGGCGGTCTCGGCGATGATGTGCAGGAGTACGTCCCGGGCGGTCCACGCGGTGTCCTCCGGGAACCAGGGCGCCGACGGGAGCTTCTGGCTGACCTCCAGGTTCGGGAGTCCGTTGACGATGCGCTCGGTCTCCTCGGCCACCTCCTGGTACTCCGCCAGGAGGTCGGCGAGGGTCTCGCCCTCCTCCATGCGGAAGCTCGCCAGGTGTCCGGCCACGACCTCCGGGTCCGAGTAGTCGATGTGCGGGTCGCCGTCCAGGATGAACCTGATCCAGTCGCGCTCACCCCTGGCCAGGTGCTTGATCACCCCGCCCAGGCACAGCTCGCTGACGGTCGTGCGCTCGCCGGCCTGCGCGTCGGTCAGGTTCCGCACCGTGTACCGGATGTTCCCGCGCATCTCCTCCAACATCTGCAACAGCGCCGCGCGCTCGGCGTCCACCGTCGTGTCCTGGATCCGGTTCCCCGTCATGACCACCGCTCCTCGAAGTCGTCCTCCGTGCTCGGTACCGACGATAGGAACCGTCTAGGTCAGATACTGTCCTCCACTCGCCTCGCGTCGGAGAAGTGTCCTGGAAGCCCCGAAAGCTCTCCCGATAACCTGGGCCCCTGGCGACCCGGAGGTTTCATGGCCCTCATCCCGCTCCAGTACCGACTCGACGGCCCGAGGCACGCGCCCGTCGTCCTGCTCGTGCCGCCCTTCGGCACGACGATGTCGGTGTGGGACGCGCAGCTGCCCGTGCTGACCCGCGACCACCAGGTCCTGCGGATCAACCACCGGGGCCACGGATTCTCCCCGGCGCCGGACGGCCCCTACACGATCGGGGACATGGCGCTCGACGTGCTGCGGGTGCTGGAGGAACGGGGCCTGTCCCGCGTCTCCGCGGTCGGCGCGGGCTTCGGCTCGTCGCTGCTCGTGTGGATCGCCGCCAACTCCCCGCGCACCCTCGACCGCCTCGCGCTGCTCGCGGCCGCGCCGCGCACGCCCAGGTCGCACCGCTGGGACCGGATCGCCGCCAGGATCCGGGCCACTGGCCTGGACTCGGTGACCGACGAGGTCACGCTGCCGTGGTTCACCCCGGACTTGATCGACGAGCACCCGGAGGTCGCGGAGCGGTTCGAGGAGGACTTCGGCAGGCTCGACCCCGGCGCCTTCGCGTCGGTCTGCGACGCCGTCGGCGCGATGGACCAGCGCCACCTCGTGGCCGCGGTGCGGGCGCCGACGCTCGTGGTGTCGGGCGCCCACGACCCGCTGCTGCCGCCCGGGCACGGCCGCAGGCTGGCGGACGGGATCGTCGACTCCCACTTCGAGGTGGTCACCGGCGCCGCGCACCTCGTGGGCGTGGAGCGCGCCGAACGGGTGGGCGAACTGCTCGTCGACCACCTGGCCGGGCCGCAGCCGGAGGGGCTGACCTGATCGCGTGGGTCCGGGCGCGCGGCGCCGTGACGGTCAGGGCGCCTTCGCGGGGATCAGGGGTCGGTTGATCTCCAACAGGTAGCCGTCGGGGTCGCGGAAGTGGGCGGCGCGGATGCCCCACGCGGTCCAGTCCCTCGGCGCCATGACCTGCCGCGCTCCGTTCGCGACCAGCCGGGCGGCGGTCTCGTCGACGTCGTCCACCTCGAAGACCACGGCGAGCCGGTCCTGATGGGGGAGTTCGGGGTCGGCCGTGTCGGTCTCCAGAGCCTCGGCCATGACCTCGCGTTGGTTGATCGCCAGTCGGGTGGTGGAGCCCACGTCGAACTCGGCGTAGCGGCTGTTCATCCCGCCCCACAGGACCGGGAGCTTGAGCACGTCGGAGTAGAAGCGGAAGCAGGCCTCGTAGTCGTTGACGAGGAGCCTGATGTAGGTGCAGCGCATGGGGCCTCCAAGCGATCGCGGTCCGGGTCCCGCCGCACCGCCCTGACGTGTCGGAACGGCGGATCACCGAGTATCCGTACCCGCGTTCTCCCGCACCATGGCCCGCGCGGCCCGCGGCGTGCGCGGCGGCGCGCCGACGTTCGCCGGGTGGACGCTGGCCGGATGCGGTCACGTCTCCCACCCCGATGACCTGCGGGTTCGCCCCGCACGGTGGCCTGGGTGCCCGGCTTCCGGCTGTCCTTCTGCTTCGGAATGTAGTACAAGTACTATCAATGGCAGCAGAAACCAGACGAAGAGGTGAAGTGGTGTGACGAACACACCGGTCACTCCGCTGTCCAGGGCGGAGGCTCAGGCGGCGGGCAGCCCCGGCGAGGCCGTGATCCGGGTCCGAGGACTGCGGATGACCTACGGGACGAACGAGGTCCTCAGGGGCGTCGACCTCACCGCCCACCGCGGCGAGGTCGTCGCGCTCCTGGGGCCCAACGGCGCGGGCAAGACCACGACCGTCGAGATCATGGAGGGCTTCCGGAAGCGCTCCGGGGGCGACGTCGAGGTGCTGGGCGTGGACCCCGAGCACGGCGGGGAGGACTGGCGCGCCGGGCTCGGCGTGGTCCTCCAGTCCTGGCGCGACCACGGCCGGTGGAGGGTGCGCGACCTCCTCCACCACTTCGGCCGCTTCCACGCCCCCTACTCGACCCCCGACCGCGTCCGCCCCCACGACACCGACGAGCTGCTCGCACGCGTCGGCCTCGCCGAGCACGCGCACCAGCGGATCAACCGGCTCTCCGGAGGGCAGCGCCGCCGCCTGGACGTGGCGATCGGCGTCGTCGGCCGTCCGGAGGTGCTCTTCCTCGACGAGCCGACCGCGGGGCTGGACCCCGTGGGCCGCCGCGACTTCCACGACCTCGTGCACGACATCGTCGACAGCGACGACACCACGGTCCTGCTGACCACGCACGACCTGGACGAGGCCGAGAAGCTGGCCGACCGGGTGCTCGTGCTGGCGGGCGGCGTCATCGTCGCCGACGGGAGCGTCGAGCAGCTGTCCACGCTGGTCGAGGGGGACAGCGAGGTGTCCTGGAGCGTCGACGGCCAGCGCCGTGTGCACACCACCGACAGCCCGGCGCGCCACGTCGCCGAGCTGTACGCGGAGTACGGCGAGGACCTGACCGACCTCCGGGTCAGCAGGCCCTCCCTGGAGGACGTCTACATGGAGCTGGTCCGCCGCCACGAGTCCGGCGACGCGGAACGGGCAGCCCACGAGTTCGTGAAGGGGATCCGGTGAACAACGCCGTCAGCAACGCGGTCCGCGCGGGGTACGCCCGCGGAGTCCTGGAGTTCCGGGGGACCTTCACCAACCCGCCGGACATGTTCGGCTACCTCTACATGCCCGTCCTGTTCGTCGTCCTCGGCGTCTTCCTCTCCGACGAGGAGGTCGACGGCGCCGCCACCAACTACGGGGCGGTGACCTACAGCGGCGGCCTGGTCCTCATGCTGATCATGCTGGGGACGCTGGCCGTGGCCCAGGTCCTGGCGGCCGAGCGGGAGGACGGCACGTTCCTGCGGGCCAAGGCGATCCCGCACGGGATGGTCGGGTACGGCGTCGCCAAGACCGTGCACCTGCTGGCCATGTCCGCCGTGGCGGTGGCGCTCACCGTGGTCCCCGGCCTGTTCTTCGTGGAGGGGTTCGGTCCCCGGGGCTGGGGTTCCGCCGTCACGCTGGTCTGGGTGTGCGTGCTGGGACTGCTGGCCATGGTCCCGATCGGCGCGACCCTCGGAGCGCTCTTCAGCAACCCCCGCGCCGTGGGGCTGTTGATGATCCCCATCATGGCCCTGATGATGCTGTCCGGGGTCATGTTCCCGCTGGAACTCCTGCCGGACTGGGTGCTGACCATCGCCCAGGCGACGCCCGTGTACTGGCTCGGGCTGGGAGTCCGGGCGGGTACGCTGCCCGCCGACTACGCCGCGCTCGAGCTCGCCGGGTCCTGGCAGCTGCCCGTGGTGGCGGCGGTCCTGGCGGCGTGGGCGGTGGTCGGTTCGCTGGTGGCTCTGCGCGTGCTGCGGCGGACGGCCCGACGCGAGTCGGGGTCGCGGGTGCAGGCGGCGAGGGAGAAGGCGATGAAGCGTGTCCTCTGACCAGTCCGAGGCCAAGCGCGCCGGTGGGGGCGGTCGGCGCGGCCGCTCCGGAACCGGGGGCGGCGAGACGATCTACAACCGCATCGCGATGCTGCGCGCGGAGCGGCAGGTCTCCCGGCGCCAGCTCGCCGAGGCCCTCGGCGTCCACTACCAGACCGTCGGCTACCTGGAGCGGGGAGAGTACAGCCCCAGCCTCCACCTCGCCCTGCGCATCGCCCACTACTTCGAGGTGCCGGTCGAGGTGGTCTTCTCCACCGAACCCTTCCCGCGCCTCGGTCAGTAGCCGTCCTGATTTTCGCGGTTCTCCCTACGCCCTGTTCCAAGATCTGATAGTCAGATAAAATGCTTCTCACTATGCGTACGATGACCGCGACCGAGGCCGCGAGAAAGTTCTCGGATCTCCTGGACGCCATCGAAGCCGGTGACCGGGTCACCATCACCAGGGGGCGGGTGCCCGTCGCTGAGATCGGCCCAGCTCGTCGCCGAACCGGTGCGGACCTGCACGCGGCCCTGGAAGGCATCGCACCGCTTGACGACGAGTTCGAGAAGGACGTCGACGAGGCGCTGGCCTTCCTCACGGATGAGGTGACCGATCCGTGGGCCGACGCCTGATTTTGGATACCAATGTCCTGATCTCCTACGAGCGGGGCACGATCGACCGATCGATGTTCCATCAGGACGAGCTGTCGATCGCCGCGCTCACGGTGGCCGAGTTCCGAGTCGGAATCGAGTTGGCGGGCACCGCCGCGCGGGCAGCCGAACGCTCCAGGGCGCTGGTGGCCATCCTCGACAACGTGGAGGTGTTGGAGTACACGGAGGCGACGGCCGCCCACCACGCGGCGTTGATCGCCTACACCAAACGCAGTGGCACACCCCGTGGGAAGCACGACCTCATGATCGCCGCGCACGCCGCGCACACGGGCCGGACCGTCGTGAGCCGTGACGCCAAGGCGCGTTTCGGGGATCTCCCTGGTGTCATGGCGATGGCGGTCGGGTAGCGGCTAGAAGATGTCCGGGCCCGCCCAGCCGTAGGTGTCGCGCTGGCGCACCTGGGCCAGTTCGTCCTCCGACAGCACCCGGGGCTCGCCGAGCTGGCGGGCCCGGAGGTAGGTGGTGCACAGCCAGTCGAGCAGCCGCAGGTTCTCCAGCGCGTGCTCCAGCCCGACGCCCAGCGCCACCCCGCCGTGGTTGGCGAGCAGCGCGGCGTCGCGCCCCTTGAGTGCCTTGACCGCCTGGTCGGAGATCTCCCCGGTGCCGTAGGTCGTGTAGGGGGTCACCGCGATCGCCCCGCCCAGCGCGGCGGCCCGGTGGTGCACCGGGGGCAGCTCGGCCAGGACGGCGGAGACCGCGACGGTGTCGGCGGTGAAGGCGTTCACCACGGCCGTGACGTCGCGCCCGTGCTCGACGGCCCCGCGGTGCACGGCCAGGTGCAGGGTGGTCTCGGCCGCCGGATCGTGGCGCCCCTCCAGGACGCGGTCGTCCACGGACATGACCGGGCAGTCGGCCGGCTGGAGCTGGTCCGGCGCGACCCCGTGCGGCGTGACGACCACGAGGTCCCCGCTGCGAACGCTGACGGTCACCGACTCCCCTGGAGCGGCCCCGGAGGCGAGGCTACGGGCGGTCAGGCAGACGTCGCGGCGTTCCTGTTCTAGCAGCATGTGGGTTCCCCCGGCGCACGCTGGCGGTGCGGTCCTGGTGCGGGCTCTGACGTGGACGCCCGGAACCGGACGAAACCACTGAGGTACACCTCAATGTACGTCAAATTCTCCCCCAGGTATTCCCCAGACGGGCGTGTGCGCTGGGTAGCGGCCCTCCCGCGCCGAGTACCTGTGGACGCAGTCGACGCGTGATGCTCACCACGGGTCACGGCTCCCCGAAGGCGCGCGGTTGCTGGTGAGGGACGAGTTGTGGGAGTTGTGTGACATAAGTGTCCATTGAGACGAGGCAGTTTGTGACTACCGATCTCGGGCAAACCGGACCCGTGAACGAACCCTACGTATCCCTGCCGTCCGTGCCGTACCTGTCGGAACCGGGTGCGGCCACGGCCACGAGCCTGTACATCGACGGCGAGTGGCTGGCGGCCCAGAACGGCCGTGTCCGGGAGATCCTGGACCCGGCGGACGCCTCCGTGCTCACCATCGTGAGTGAGGGCGGACGCGCCGACGCCGAGGCGGCCATCGCCGCCGCCCGACGCGCCTTCGACCACGGTGAGTGGCGAAGCACCACGGCCGCCGAGCGCGGTCGGATCCTGGAGCGCATCGCCGACCTCCTCCAGCGCGACCGCAGGGAGATCGCGGTCATGGAGTCGCTGGACACCGGCAAGACGATCGAGGAGGGCGGGATCGACGTCGACGACGTCACCAACGTCTTCCGCCACTACGCCGGTCTGGCCGACAAGGACTCCGGCCGGCTCGTCTCCGCACCCGAGGGCGTGCAGAGCCGCGTCGTCTACGAACCCGTCGGCGTCTGCGGCATGATCACGCCCTGGAACTACCCTCTGCTCCAGCTCGCCTGGAAGATGGCCCCCGCCATCGCCGCGGGCAACACCATGGTGATCAAGCCCAGCGAGATCACTCCCGTCACCACCGCCAAGCTGGTCGAGCTCACCGCCGAGGCGGGCGTCCCGGCGGGCGTGGTCAACCTGGTCCTGGGCAGCGGCCCCGACGCGGGCGCCCCGCTGTCCGAGCACCCGGACGTCGACCTCATCTCCTTCACCGGGGGTCTGGCCACCGGGCGCCGCATCATGGCGGCCGCCTCCGCGACGGTCAAGAAGATCGCCCTGGAGCTCGGCGGCAAGAACCCGAACATCATCTTCCCCGACGTCGATCTGGACACCGCGGTGGACTACGCGCTCAGCGCCGCGTTCTTCCACTCCGGCCAGGTCTGCTCGGCGGGCGCGCGGCTCATCGTGCACAACGAGATCCACGACGCCTTCACCACCGAACTCGCCCGCCGGGCCGAGGCCATCCGGATCGGCCGCGGCCAGGTCGAGGGCGTGCGCTGCGGGCCGCTGGTCTCCGCCGAACACCGCGCCAAGGTCGAGGCCGCGGTCGCGCGCGGCGTGGAGGAGGGCGCCCGGGTCATCGCGGGCGGCACGCGTCCCGACGCGCCGGAGCTCGCCGACGGCTACTTCTACCGTCCGACGGTCTTCGTCGACTGCGACCGCTCCATGGACATCGTCCAGACCGAGGTGTTCGGCCCGGTCGTGACCGTCGAGCGGTTCGAGACCGAGGCCCAGGCGATCGAGCTCGGCAACGACACCGACTACGGGCTCTCCGGCGGCGTGTGGACCGACGACACCGCCCGCGGTGAGCGCGTCGCCGCCGCCCTGCGGCACGGCACCGTCTGGATCAACGACTACGGACCGTACTTCCCGGGCGCCGAATGGGGCGGCTTCGGGCAGAGCGGCGTCGGTCGCGAACTCGGGCTCGCCGGACTCGACGAGTACCGCGAGGCCAAGCACATCTACCGCAATCTCGCACCCGAACCGCAGCGCTGGTTCGGCTAGACGGCGACCCGCCCCGGACGGTCCGACCGCCCGGGGCGGGTCGCCGCCGGGGCCGTCCCGGCCGCCCGGAACGCCGTGCCGCTCCCGCGGCCCCGACTCCAGAGGAAGAACGACGCGCAGGTCGGTATCCCCCCGACATCCCCCTGTGTGAGAAGTAACGAGAGGAAACCAGGCCGTGTCCGACAACCAGAGCACCTACGACTACGTGATCGTGGGAGGTGGAACGGCGGGTTCGGTGATCGCCAACCGGCTCACCGAGGACCCCGGCACCACCGTCTGCGTCATCGAGGGCGGTCCCGACGACCGCGACCACGAGAACGTGATCAGGCTGCGCGACTGGTTGAGCGTCCTCGACAGCGACCTCGACTACGGGTACACCACGACCGAGCAGCCGCGCGGCAACTCCCACATCCTGCACTCGCGCGCCCGTGTGCTCGGCGGTTGCTCGTCGCACAACACCCTGATCAGCTTCCGCCCCTTCGCCGAGGACCTGGACGAGTGGGTCGCCCTGGGCGCCGAGGGCTGGGACAACGCCACCGTCCAGTCCTACGCCGACCGGATCAGGTGCAACATCGTCCCGGTCGCCGAGAAGGACCGCAACGCCATGGTCAAGGACTGGGTGTCCTCGGCCGCCGAGGCGGCGAAGGTCCCCGTCGTCGAGGACTTCAACGCCCTGACCTCGCACGGCGGCGGGTTCGCGGAGGGCGCGGGCTTCCTGTCCATCGCCTACGACCCCTACACCGGCCACCGCTCCTCCGCCTCCGTCGCCTACCTGCACCCGATCATGGGCGTGCGCAACAACCTCACGGTCATGCTGGAGACCTGGGTCGACCGGATCGTCCTCGACGGCGACCGCGCCACGGGCGTGAGCGCGACCCTGAAGTCCGGCGAGCGCGTCACCGTCAACGCCCGGCAGGAGGTCATCCTGGCCGCCGGCGCCGTCGACAGCCCCCGCCTGCTCATGCTGTCCGGCGTGGGCCACGCCGAGGAGCTGCGCTCGGTGGGGATCGAGCCCCGCCACGACCTGCCCGGCGTCGGCGAGAACCTGCTCGACCACCCCGAGTCGATCATCATGTGGGAGACCGAGCGCCCGGTGCCCCAGGAGACGGTGATGGACTCCGACGCGGCCCTGTTCGTCCGCCGCGACGAGAGCGACCCGCGCCCGGACCTGATGTTCCACATCTACCAGATCCCCTTCGACGACAACACGAAGCGGCTGGGCTACGAGTCCCCCGCGGACGGCTACGCGGTGTGCATGACGCCGAACATCCCCCGCTCCCGCTCGCGCGGCAAGCTGTACCTCACCAGCGCCGATCCCCAGGCCAAGCCCGCGCTGGACTTCCGCTACTTCACCGACCCCGACGGCTACGACGAGCAGACCATCGTCGACGGGCTCAGGATCGCCCGCGAGGTGGCCGCCACCGAGCCGTTCCGGTCCTGGATCAAGCGCGAGGTCGCCCCCGGCCCCGGGGTCCAGACCGACGAGGAGCTGTCGGAGTACGGCCGCCGCGCCGCGCACACCGTGTACCATCCGGCCGGCACCTGCAGGATGGGCGCCGTCGACGACGACACCGCCGTCGTCGACCCCCGACTGCGCGTGCGGGGCCTGCGCGGTCTGCGGGTCGCCGACGCCTCGGTCTTCCCGACGCTGCCCACGCCCAACCCCATGGTCATGGTGCTGGCGCTCGGAGAGCGTGCCGCGGACCTGATCCGCGCCGACCGCACCGCTCGCGAGGAGGGGGTCTGATGAGCACGCAGACGGCTGAGACGTCCGGACCGGCCGACGGCGGGTCCGACGTCACGTTCTCGGTCCGCAACCTGTGGAAGATCTTCGGCAAGAACGCCGACAAGGTGATCGGCACCGAGCTGGAGTCGGCGGACCGGGACCGGATCAGGGAGGAGACCGGCTGCACCGTCGCGGTGCGCGACGTGTCCTTCGACGTCCACCCCGGCGAGATCTTCGTGGTCATGGGCCTGTCGGGGTCGGGCAAGTCGACCCTGATCCGGTGCCTGAGCCGGTTGATCGAGCCGACCGCCGGGCAGGTCCTGCTCGACGGCGAGGACATCGAGCAGGCCAGTCCGCAACGGCTGCGCGAGATCCGCCGCCACAAGCTGGCCATGGTCTTCCAGCACTTCGGCCTGCTGCCCAACCGCAAGATCATCGACAACGTGGCCTACGGGCTGGAGGTGCGCGGGATGCCGCGCGCCGACCGCCACGCCCGGGCGCGCGAGATGATCGAGATGGTCGGGCTCGGCGGCTATGAGAACGCCCGGCCGCGCGAGCTGAGCGGCGGCATGCAGCAGCGGGTCGGCCTGGCCCGCGCGCTCGCCGTCGACCCGGAGGTCCTGCTCTTCGACGAGCCGTTCAGCGCCCTGGACCCCCTGATCCGCCGTGACATGCAGGCCGAGGTCGTCCGGCTCCAGCACGAGCTCGACAAGACGTCGGTGTTCATCACCCACGACCTCCAGGAGGCGCTCAAGCTCGGCGACCGCATCGCCATCATGCGCGACGGCGAGCTGGTGCAGGTGGGCACGCCGGAGGAGGTGGTCGGTCGGCCGGCCGACGCCTACGTCGCCGACTTCACCTCCGACGTCGCCCGGACGACCGTGCTCACCGCGCGGTGGCTGGTCCGCGACGCCTTCCCGGAGGAGCGCACCGACGGCCCCGTCTGCGAGGCGGGCACCGTCCTGGCGCAGGTGCTGCCGATGCTCGCCGCCACCACGGCGCCGGTCCGGGTCGTGGACAAGGGCGTCTTCCTCGGATACGTGGGCCGCGACGACGTGCTGCGCGCGATCGCCGAGGACCAGCTCGCCGACGCCACGGTGGCCGCGGCCATCGAGGAGGAGGCGGTCGGGGAGGTCGCCGAGCGCGACGGGGACGAACTCCCGGAGACACCGCAGAGACCGGCCGAGGCCGTGACGGCGTCCGAGGCCGAGTCGGGCGCCGGGGGCGCTCCGGAGGACGAGTCCCCGCAGGCCGAGACCTCGCCGGAGGAGACCGAGACCTCGCGCCGCTACGACGGCCCCAGCGGACACAAGGGGCACGGCGGCCCGGCGCCGACCGGGGACGGTGGGTGACATGGCCACGGCAACCAGGCCCGACCCCGAACAGAGCACCGGCGGACTGGGGCGGATCGACGGCATTCCGCGGTGGCAGTGGTCCGCGGCGCTGATCGCGATCGCGGTGCTCGTCGCCGGCTACCACCTGAGCGGCTGGCTGGGCCGTCCGGCGTGGGCGGGCGCGTTCCCGGCCGCCACCGGCGAGTGGCTCATGACCCGGATGGACGACGTCTACCTGTGGATCGTCCTGAACCGCAACGAGAGCCCGCTGTTCCTGTACGGGTTCAACTACGTCTCCGTGGGTCTGGGTTCGGCGGTCGTGCTGATCAACCAGATCCTGGACTTCCTCACCTGGGTGGGCGTGACCGT
The DNA here is from genome assembly GCF_040660275.1 of Nocardiopsis sp. NPDC049922. Taxonomy (NCBI): domain Bacteria; kingdom Bacillati; phylum Actinomycetota; class Actinomycetes; order Streptosporangiales; family Nocardiopsidaceae; genus Nocardiopsis; species Nocardiopsis sp. NPDC049922. The sequence goes on from NZ_JBFAME010000014.1 coordinate 42,435, forward strand.
CGCCGGGGTGCTCGTCGGCTGGCGGGTCGCCGGGTGGCGGGTCGCGCTGGTCGTGCTCGCCACGTTCGCGGTGTTCGCGCTGACCGGGCTGTGGAACGAGTCGATGACGACGCTGTCGCTGATCATCACCTCGGTCCTCGCCGCCCTGCTGTTCGGCCTCCCGCTGGGCGTCCTGGCCGGGCGCAGCGAACGGTTCTACCGGGGCATCCGGCCGGTGCTGGACTTCATGCAGATCCTGCCCGCCTTCGCCTACCTGCTGCCGTTCGTGCTGTTCTTCGGCATCGGCGACCCGGCGGCGGTCGTGGTGACCGCGGTGTACGCGATGCCGCCCGCCGTGCGGATCACGGCGCTGGCCATCCGCGAGGTCGACCGGGGCGCCGTCGAGGCGACGACGTCGCTCGGCTCCACGCCCTGGCAGGTCCTCACCAAGGTGCAGCTGCCGATGGCACGGCGGACCATCCTGCTGGGCGTCAACCAGACGATCATGCTCGCGGTCTCCATGGTCGTGATCGCGTCGGTCATCGGCGCGGGCGGCCTCGGTGACGCGATCTACCAGGCACTGGCCAAGGTCAACGTCGGCGAGGCGTTCCAGGCGGGCCTGGCGATCGTCATGCTGGCGATCGCGATGGACCGGGTGACCGGCGCGGTCGGTCATGGCGCGCAGACCCCGGACATCGCGCCCCGGTTCCGACTGCCGGTGCTCGGCGGCGGGCTCGCGATCCTCATCACCGTCATCGGTGTCGCACGGGTCCTGGGGGTCGAGGGGTGGCCGCGCGACCTGTCGGTCGACATCAGCGCCCCGATCAACGCGTTCAACGCGTGGTTCGAGTCGGTGGCCGGCGACGTCACGGCGGCCCTCGGCACGGCGACGCAGAGCGTCGTGATCAACCCGCTGACCGCCGTGCTCACGGGGGTGCCCTGGTGGCTGGTGGTGCTCGTCGCCGCCGTGCTCGGGTGGATCTTCGCCGGGGCCCGCGCCGCCGTGATCTCGGGCCTGTCCTTCGTCGCCGTCGGTCTGCTCGGAGTGTGGACCGAGGCGATGGACACCCTGGCGCAGGTCCTGGTCGCGGCGGCGGTGACGCTCGCGCTGGGCGTGGTCGTCGGCGTCCTGGCCTCGCGCAGCGACGTGCTCGCGGCGATCCTGAAGCCGATCCTGGACGCGATGCAGACCCTGCCGCCGTTCGTGTACCTGATCCCGGCCGTGGCCTTCTTCGGCCTCGGCCCGGTCCCGGCCCTGGTGGCCGCGGTGGTCTTCGCCCTGCCGCCGGTCATCCGGCTGGTGAACGACGGAATCCGCGGTGTCCCCACGGCCACGCTGGAGGCGGCGCGGTCCCAGGGGTCGACGAAGTGGCAGCTGCTCACCAAGGTCGAGCTGCCGATGTCGCGCGGGTCGCTGCTGCTCGCGGTCAACCAGGGCATCATCCTCGTGCTGTCCATGGTGGTCATGGGCGCGCTGGTCGGCGCCGGAGCGCTCGGTTTCGGGGTCGTGTTCGGCCTGGCCCAGAACCAGTTCGGCCTGGGCCTGGCGTCCGGTCTGGCCATCGTGTGCCTCGGCCTGTTCCTGGACCGCGTGACGCAGGGAAGGAGGGCACCCCGTGCCTAGGTTCATGAGGAAGGGCGCCCTGATCCGCCTGTTCGCGGCGGTGCTGGCCGTGGTGTCGGTCAGCTCCTGCGCCGTGCGCACCGACCAGGTCGCCCGGGACCCCAACACCGTGCGGATCGCCGTCAACGGCTGGGTGGGGTACGAGGCCAGCGCCGAGGTGCTGGCGTACATCCTCCGCGAGGAGATGGGCTACGAGGTCCAGCTCATGCGGGTGGACGAGCAGCCCGCGTGGCAGGCGCTCGACCAGGGCGTGCTGGACGTGATCGTGGAGAACTGGGGTCACGAGGACCTCATGGAGCTCTACGGCCCCGAGGGCAAGGGGACGGTCGTCGACGGCGGTCCCAACGGCAACGAGGGTGTGATCGGCTGGTACGTGCCCGCCTACCTGGTCGAGGAGTACCCGGAGATCGTGACCGTGGACGGGTTGAAGGAGCACACCGACCTGTTCCGGACGGCCCAGACCGGCGACAGCGGGGAGTTCCTCGCCGGCGCCCCCGGGTTCGTCACCCAGGACCAGGGCATGATCAACGCCTTCGACCTGGACCTGGAGATCGTCTACGCCGGGTCGGAGGCGGCCCAGATCACCGAGGTCCGGGGACGGTACGCCGACCGGGAGCCGGTGCTCTTCTACTTCTACGACCCGCAGTGGCTCCAGGAGGAGCTCGACCTGGTCAAGGTGGAGTTCCCGCCCTACTTCGAGGGGTGCGACGACGATCTGGAGTACGTCCCCTGCGACTACCCGACCTACGAGCTGAACAAGATCTTCAGGACCGGGTTCGTGGAGACGGGTGACCCCGCGTACCAGTTCCTCGACAACTGGCGGTGGAGCAACTCCGACCAGAACGAGGTCGCGCGGATGATCGCGGACGAGGGGATCGACCCCTCGGAGGCGGCCGGGATCTGGGTGAACGACAACCCGGACGTGTGGAGCGACTGGATCCCCGAGGGGTACGGGGGGCGCTGATCCGGACGGGGGCCGGGGCGGGGGTGCGGACCTCCGGCCCGGCTTCCTCCGCGACCCGCGAGCGCACACGGGTCAGCCGCGTGGGCGTTCGTACCGCAGACGCCGACCCACCCAGTACGCGTTCACGCACGCGCCCGCGAAGCCCGCGCCGAGCACGACGGTCAGCCACGGCTCGGCGGTGAGCAGGGCGCTGGCGATCGTGCCGACCAGCAGGACCAGGGCGCCGAACACGGCCAGCACGAGCCGGAAGCCCAGCGCGCTCGCCGGACGTTCGTGGCTGCCGAGCGGTCCCTTGAGCCATCCCCGCCGCATGACGTCCGCCTCCTTCGTGTCCTCACCCCCCGTTCTACCGCCCCCGGCGGGTGGGGGCACGGCGCCCTCGGCCGTGCATGGACCGTCGGAGCGGTGAACGGCAGGGTCGGCGGGCCGCCCCAGGTGCGCGGGATCGGGCAGGGCGGGGCGGGGGCGCCGTCGAGGAAGCGGTTCGCCTCCTCGTAGAAGGCCGCGCTGGTCGGCACGTAGGCGTGCGGGGCACGGACCGGGCAGGCGTTCCGGTCGACCGGCAGCCGCCACCCGGAGGGCATGAGCGGCAGGTCGCCGGTGGACACGACGCTGAGCGAGCGCGTGTGCTCGGGGAGGGGCAGCGCGAAGACCGCGGCGGGGGCCTCCGTGGTGCCGAGCAGCTCGTACCCGGCGGCGGAGTCGGTGTCGAAGGTGAAGTCGACCGCCCGGCTGAGCGGCGTCAGCACGTGGAGCAGGTCCGACGCCGGTCGGCCCGGGCCCGGCTCGCCCGGGGGCCGGTAGCCGCCGACGCTCTCGGGGAAGGGCCCCACCAGGATGAGGGCGTCGACCCGGGGCGCCGCGCCGGTGGCCACGGCCCGCCACGCGATCCACCCGCCCTGTGAGTGCCCGACCACGACCAGCGGACGCGGCAGGTCCTCGGTCTGCGCGGCGAACGCCCGGACCTGCTCGCTCACCGGGGCCTGGGTGTGGGCGCTGACGTAGGGGGCGCCGGTGCGGACCGGGCAGAGGGCCTCACCCCGGGGTTGGCCGTCCCCGGGGCCCGCGTAGGAGAAGTAGTGGGTCTGGTCGCAGCCGTAGCCGAGCAGGTCGGTGCGGGTGCGGAAGGCGTTCCCGGCACCGGATCGCGAGTCGATGCCGGACATCAGCAGGATCGACCCCGCGCGCGGCGGGGCGGGTTCGGGCGGCGCGGTCGCCGTGTCGCGTGTGGCGACCCACGCCCAGGCCAGGAGGGCGAACGACGTCGCGACCGCCGCCAGACGGCGCGGCCCGCCGGGTCGCGCGGGACGGGTCAGCGCGGTGATCGCGACGGCGGTCGCCGCCGCCGACACGGGGACGAGCGCGATCGTCACGGCGGGGAACAGGTGGGCGAGCACGCCGATCCCGACCACCGCGACGCCGTAGGACAGCGTCACGCCCACCCGGAATCCGTCGTGCCAGGTACGGGCCAGGACGTCCCGGATCCGTCGACCCGCCTCCCAGGGCAGCGGGGCGAACACGAGGGCGAGGACCGCGACCGCGACGAGCCCGGCCCAGAACAGGCGCGCGTACAGGAGCGTGCCCGCCATGTACACCAACTCGGCCGCGAGCAGCATGGGCGGGAGCAGCACGCCGTAGAACGCGGCGGCCAACGCCAGCCGCCTCCGGGTGAGCCCGCCCGTCATCAGGGCCAGGACGGTGACGCGGACGGCGAGCACCACGGCCAGGGACAGGGTGAACGACACGGGCCCGGTCGTCGTGGTCAGTAGGACCCGGAGGTCGCCGAAGAGGTCCAGCGGCGGGAGCGCGACGAGGTGGACCAGGCCCGGCCAGGTCGGCAGGACCCCGGTCAGGGCCAGGGCCGTGACGGTGAGGGAGAGCGGCACCAGGGGCAGCCACCGGGGGCGGACGCCCCGGCCCATGGAGAGGGACCCCACCGTCACGCGCGTCACCCCCTCGCCCCACCCCTACCCACCGGGACGGACTGCCCGCGCAGCGGGGTTTCAGATATCCCAGCAAATCCCTTTAATTCGGACTAAAAGAATTCTTCCGGCGGCATCCAAGAAGGGGAACGACCGTTGTAAACAAGGGGTCTGAACTGGGGTGACGTCCGATGCGGTGAACTTTTTCAGAACTGCTTCACAAAAAAGTTCTCCCCCACCCCTCCCATGCCCTACTCTTCTACCCAACACAACTGAAAACTCGGAAGACCCCGCGACGTTTCTCAGCGCCCGGGGTCGTGGCCAGCAACCTCACCCTCTTTAACAAAAAAGGATTGCCAGCATGCGCGATTATAGCGCTGCCTTCTTCGCCCTGCTCGCGGCGTACCTGAAGGCGCTGTTCACCCCCGCTCGCGGTCGCCACTCGGCCGCCGCCCGACGTCGCCGTTCCACCCGGGTCCGCCGCTACGCGCCGCCCCCCGCCCCGGTCGAGGCCAGCACGCCTCCCGTCCCCAAACCCGCGCCGCGTCTGGTGCCGCCGCGTGAGAGCCTCCCCGCCGACGAGATCGCCCTCGTCCGCCCCTACTACGTGTCCCACGAGCGCGACCTCGACCGCGTCCGGGCCGAAGCGACCGCCCGCCTGCACGCGTGGGTGCCCAAGCCCCGCCCCTCCGGCGACCTGCTCGCCGCCCCCGTGGAGCCGCGGCCCGGCGAGTTCGACGAGCTCGCCGCCCTGGTCCGCACCTGGAGCGACCAGCGGACCCGGCGGTGTGCGGAGGTGGCGGTGTGAGCACCCTGGACATCGCCCTGCCCGGCGTGTGGTGGCCCTGCCGTGGCTACGCCGGTGACCTGTCCGAACTCGCCAGGGTCCGTGCCGACCTCGGTCGTGACCTGGCCGGATTCGCCCCGGACCTGGTGGACACCGTCCAGCTCGTGGTCAGCGAACTCGTGGCGAACGCGGCCAAGTACGCCCGCCCGGGCGGCGAGGTCGTGCGCACGATGTGCCTGATGGACCGGCGGACGCTGCGCGTGGCCGTCAGCGATCCCGGCGGTCCCACGCGTCCCCGCATTCCCACCGAGCGCACCGCCGACGAGTGGGACGTCGCCGAGGGACAGCGCGGTCTGCTCCTGGTGGAGAGCCTGGCCGCCGACTGGGGCTGCCACGCCTTCCCGGAGTGGCCCGGGTACTTCACCCAGGTCTGGGCGACTTTCGACGTCGATCCCGGCTGAGTCGGACCCGGTGTCCCGTGGACGGACCGTTCGAGGGGCACCGGTCGGCGTGTCAGCGGGTGACGCTGGCGATCAGCGTGACCCACTGGTCGGTGTCGAAGGCCAGTGCGCCGAGTTCGCGGTGCTTGGTGTCGCGCACCTCCGCGCCGTTCTCGTGCTCGCGCATCTCGACGCAGTCACCACCGCTCGGGCTGTACGTGGACTTGTGCCACATGGCTACTTCTCCTTCTCCTCGTCCAGGAACCGGCGCGACTGCACCGGAGGCAGAGAACGGCCGAGGGCCGCCTTGATCTGGTTGTGCAGACGGCCGTAGTCGCTCGCCTCGTCGTGCACGATAACGCCCCGATTGTGCTCGCTGGCAGCGATCGGGGCTTCCCCCCGAAGTGTGGACGTCCGCGACACCCAGAACCGGGAGCTGGGGCACCTGTCCCTGCCCTCCGGTGAGTGGGCGGCGCTGTTGGCCAGCGTGACCAAGTAGTCGGCCACAGAGAAACGACCCCGGACAGGGCTGTTGTCCGGGGTCGTCGTCGTTCTACCCGTCAGGCCGAGTCGAGATCGACCAGGACCGCGCCCGACCGCACGCACGTCGAGCATGCCTGGCTGCACCGGATCCGATGGTCGCGGTGGAGACGCCGCCACCAGGCCCGGGCCCGCCGCTGCCACTACCAGCGGCAGAGACGCCTCATCGATCACTAAGTGCGGCTGGAGTACTAGGCGTGAGCGTCGACTGAGATGCGTCATCCCTCGGGTCCTACTCAGAGCTAGGGCGGCGCTGGTACTGATCGAGTGTTGCCTTGGTGGTGGAGGCATCCTGAAACACCAACTCCCACGGGCCGGTGTTCACGTCGAAGTCCTTTCCGAAGCCGACCCACTTCCCGGCCATCCGACGTCCGGTCGGTTCGATCAGCAGTTGAATCGCTCCGTGGTAGCGCGCGCCGCGGTAGTAGCCGTCCTTGGACGTCTGTTCCGTCCAGGTACCCGTGCAGACCGCGCCGTCGATGGTGAGATCCATCGTCAACGGGGAGCCTGACGAGCCGGGGATGCTGCGCACGGTGAGCCGTTCATCATGCTGGAGCAGAACGACGTAGTGCTCTCCGGTGAAGGTGGAGCCCCGGCCGGTGCTGACGTACTCGTATCGCGAAAGCCAGACCCCGGAGTAGTTGGCGTGCAGGTTGGTCTGGGCCGCAGCGGTATCTAGCTGAGACCCGTCATGAGGGGCCATGTCCTGTCCTCGATCGTGATCGACGGCGCGCGCCCCCGGCACCGACGGGGCGAAGCCGAGAGCTTCGATGGGTGCTCCTAGAACATCCTCTAGGGCTCGAGCGTAGCTGGGCCTGGGGGTTACGACCGTGCCAGCTTCCCAGCGCTGCACGAGTCGTTTCGATGCTCCATCGACCCCAGCGTCACGCAGGGCTCGGGCCAAGTCGTCCTGGCTCATCAGTCGCCCCATGCGGGCCGCTTTCAACGCGGTATTCGGTGTGGCCATGCCGCGATGGTAGGCGTGCAGGCGACAAGAAGACACCCAAATGACTCCCCCAATGTCGCTGGAATGACGCCTCCAGAGACGCCGCGCGTTCCGTCGACGTCATGCGACGGTCGGACGCAACAGACCCCGGCGAGCTTGTAGGAGGGCTCCCGGGGCACGGCCAACGCTTTGTAGGAGCGCTGACATGAGCGACCTTATCGCCCGAATCGTCGGGTGGATCACGCACGTCCTCCGTGTTCCCCGCGGAACCCACGCCCGAAGGCGTCGCGCCGCACGCGGACGTCCGTACATCGAACGGCACATCGCCCAGCCGCCGCGCCCGAACGTGATCAGCGGGCCGATCCCCTTGCTCCGCCCCGAGACCGGTGCCGAACGGACACCCTGCCGTCCGCTATTGCCCTGGGAGGGCGTGACCGCCCCGCCCCTCCCTGCTCCGCCGTTGCTTCCGTGGGAAGCGGAGTCCGAGACCGGCCCGAGTGTCGCTGCTTCGCGCGGAATCGCCGTTCTCATGTCGCTTGTCGATCAGAGCCATTGATCCCGGTGTGGCCTCGAACCCGGGGCGGGGTCACACCCTCTCTTTACCCCCGAGGAGAGAGATGGACGGCTCAACGTCTTGCGTCAGCCCGACCGGACACGACTACATCCCGGATCAACCCCCGGTCCGTTACGGCAACACCGCCTCAGCCACCTGCAAGCACTGCGAGCACACGATCACAGCGACGCGGTGGCCCAATCCTGAGAGATCCCGTTCATGAACGCACAGGACACGCCGGAACTCCTGACCTCCTCCGAGGTCGCCCGGTTGTTCCGCGTCGATCCCAAGACCGTCACTCGCTGGGCGGAGGCGGGCAAGCTGAGCACCATTCGCACTCTGGGCGGGCATCGCCGTTATCCGGCATCCCAGGTTCACGCCCTGCTGTACGGCGACGCGGTGATCGTCGTCAACACCTGACCGCTGTCACCCGCGTTCGGCAGAGAAACCAAACAACGGGCGCGGGCTCCCCCAACCCGAGGAGTGAGCATGTCCCCCAACACTTCCCGCTTCCTGGAACTCGCCTACTACTGCGACACGGCCAGTGTTCCCCTGCCCTTCCCTCTGCCCGAGGCTGTGTTCGACGTCAAGGCCAGGGTTCATGACTGGCTCGGATCCGCTTGTCGCGCCCTGTCGGGCACCGTTCACCCCCGCGCCGAGGTTGAGGGCGCGGTGATCGTCGAGTCGGGCGCCGTGGTCGATGCGGGTGCCGTCATCATCGGTCCGGCGCTGATCTGCCGAGACGCCTATGTCGGCCGCGGCCTGGTGCGCGATCACACTGTGATCGGGCCCGGGAGCAAAGTCGGGTACTCCTGCGAGATCACCCGAAGCCTGATCCTCGCCGAGACGCGCGCCATGCACTTCGTGTTCGTCGGCGACTCGGTCGTCGGCAGTCACGTCAACATCGGCTCGTCGAGCGTGCTGTCGAACCTGCGCGTCGACCGACCGGTCGTCGAGCCCGCGGTCGACGAACTGTTCGTCACCGTGGGCGGGACCAAGGTTGGCACCGGGCAGACCAAGTTCGGCGCCGTCCTGGGCGACCGTGTTCAACTCCCGGCGTTGACCTCGGTCGCCCCGGGCACGCTGGTCGGTCCCGACGTCACGCTCTACCCGACCGACCAGCTCGGCGGCCTGTACCCGACCGAGGCGCGGGTGAGGATGTGAAGCGTCTCCTGATCACGGGCGGGGTACCGCTGTCCGGTCGCGTTCACGTGCAGGGCTCGAAGAACGTGTTCCTCCACCTCGCCGCGACGTCGTTGCTCGCCCCTGAGCCCGTGCACCTGCTCAACGTTCCCAACATCACCGACACGGGCGTGTGCGTGGACATCGCTCGTGAACTCGGCGCGCACGCCGCGTTCATGGGAACCGTCCTCACCACGCGCGCTGACACCCTGCGCGTGCGCACGATCCCGAACCACCTCGGTACCAGGATCCGGCCGACAGCGTGTTTCGGCGCCGCTGTCCTCGCCCGTACCGGTGCCACGACCTTTCCTCTGCCGGGCGGGGACGCGTTCGCCGAGCGGCTGATCGACCGTCACCTCGCGGCGATGCGGGCAGCCGGTGCCGAGGTCGAGGTGAGGGGCGGGTTCGTTCACGCGCGAGCTCCTCGGCTGGTCGGGTTCACGTTCGACGCCACCACCGACTACGGTCCGAGCCTTGGCGCGACCGTCTCGGCGCTGTTGCTCGCGGCGACAGCGCGCGGCACCTCCCGCATCACTGGTGCCAGCGTCGAACCCGAGGTCGGTCACACGGTCGAGCTCCTGCGTCGCCTCGGTGCCGTTGTTCACTGGACAGGATCCGATGTCGTGGAAATCGAGGGCTGCTCGGCGTTGAGCGGGACCACGTACGAGGTGCCCCCGGATCGGATGGTCGCCGGAACCTACGCGATCGCCGGAGCGATCACCGATGGTCGAATCGACCTGCACGGGGTCAGCATGCATGACTTCCCTGCGGGGTTCCTCGACGTCGTAGAGGCGGCAGGGATCGCCTTTGCCTCGGTGCCAGACGGTGTCCGGGCGATCCGGGGCGAACTGGCACCGGTCAAGGTTGAGACCGGCCCACACCCGGGTTACCCGACCGACGCGCAACCGCAGTTGTGCGCCCTGCTTACGCAAGCCCCGGGCACATCGACCGTCGTCGAGCGCGTCTACACGCATCGGGCGACCCACGTGCCCGGACTCGCGGCCATGGGTGCTGGCGTGGACGTGGTCGGACGGTGTGTGACGATTCTCGGCCCCCGGGCCCTGTCGGGCGCTACGGTGCGAGGGACCGACATCCGTGCTGCCGCGGCGCTGGTAGTCGCCGCACTCGCGGCGCGAGGGCGAACCGAACTGCTGGGCGTCGAACACCTGCGACGCGGATACGAGAACCTGACGGGCACCTTGCGCGCGCTCGGCGCCCCCATCATCGAGGAGGACCATTGAGCGACGACGCATGGGTGAACTCGACGGCCGACACATTGCGGCACACTCTCGAGGGCATGGTCGCCGACCGTCACACTCCCGGCGCCGTCGCCGCGATCGGCTCCCCGAGTGGCCGGGAAGTCGTCCCTGTCGGTACGACTGGCGTCGACGGCGCACACGAGGCCACGCCCGCCACGTCCTACGACATCGCGAGCCTGACCAAGGTCGTCGCCACCTGGCCGCTGGTCGGTCGCGCCGTCGCGGACGGCCTGGTCGAGCTCGACGCGCCGCTGTCGAAGTACGTCCCCGACCTCGATCCCCGTTCGCATCCAGGCGGCGAGGTCACGGTGCGGCAGATCCTTACGCACACCTCGGGCATGATGCCCTCGACCCGCCTCGACCAGTACATCGGCGACGAGCGCGACATCACCGAGGCGATCCTCGCCGAGCCGCTTGAGGAGATCGGCCGACACCGGTACATCAACCGCGGGTTCATCTTCGTCGGGATCCTCCTCGAACGTCTGCACGGGGCGACACTCGGGCAACTCCTCGAGGAGTACGCGACCGATATCGACGTGAACGGGGTCGGCTATGGTCCGCTTGCCCGTGGGCCACAGGTGGCGCCGACCGAGCGTCGGCTCACGGGCGGTCATCCTGTTCATGGGACCGTGCACGACGAGAACGCCGCCACGCTGGGCGGGATGGCCGGACACGCGGGCGTGTTCGCCACGGTCGACGGGCTCGCCGACTACGCGAGCGCGATCCTGCGGGCGCAGGGAACCGACTCGGCGTTCGGCGCCTACGTGCGCGAGTCGTGGGAACCGGCCGTGCGCATCGACCAGACGACGCACCGCGGGCTCGCCTGGTTGGTCGCCGACAGCGGTCTCGTCTACCACCACGGATTCACGGGCACCAGTCTGTACCTGCATCCGCAGACGGGGCGTTACCTGGTGCTGTTGACGAACGCGATCGCCTACGGGCGCGAACGCCGTGGTCTTACCGAGGTGCGGGGCATCGCCGCGAGCCTGCTCACCTAGAACCACGAAAACGCGAAACGGCGCCCCCTGTCCACAGGCTGTGGACAGGGGGCGCCGTCATGCTGCGACCAGGGGCGGGCCCCAATCCGTGTGACCGGTGCGCGTGGCGTACCGGCTCGCGTTGAGCATTCGGTCGAGGTAGGCGCGCGACCCTGTCTCGACACGGGCCCGTACCGTCGCCAGGGTGCCCGAGTAGGGTCTCGTCACTTCGTATTCGGGCGCTGACACGAGCGGATTCGTGTCTGACTCCCCGCGCCGCGGACTGCTCGAACTGCAATGGATCGGGCAAGACCTTCAATGACCAGGGCGGTAACGGGCCATGGAAGAAGGAGATCATCGACCGCCCCCTGTGCAACGGAACAGGACAGGTGTGATGGCTGACCTCAACGACCTGCACGCTCGGCTCGTGGCCGATCTGGACACCCCGGAGGACATCCGAGCAGCGTTCGCCGCCCACCCCCGGCACCGGTTCATCCCGGACATGATCTGGCCGAGCGCGATGGGTCTGCCGCTGTACCGCACCGCCGACCCCGAGCAGTGGGCACGGATCGTCTACACCGACGATGCGGTGACCACGCAGGCCAACGACGGAGGGTCGGGTCCGGTGAACCGGCCCACCTCATCGTCGTCGGCACCGCAGCTCATGGCCGACATGCTCCAGGCCGCGAACATCGAACCGGGAATGCGAGTGCTGGAGATCGGCACCGGCACCGGCTGGAACGCCGCGATCCTGTCCACCTTGGTCGGCCCGACCGGGTCGGTCACGACCGTGGAGATCGACCCCGGCGTGGCCTCCCACGCCAGCCTTCGACTCGCCGAGACCGGTGTGCGGGTCATTTCCGGCACCACAGCGCCCGGCACGGACACCTACGACGCCATCATCGCCACCTGCGCGGTCAGTCACGTTCCACCCGAGTGGACCGAGCGGCTCGGGCAGAGCGCGCCCGTCGTCGCGTTGGGCGCGGGTGACTCCTGGGTGTACATCTGGCCGGACGGCACGGTCACCTACGGCGGGGATGCTCCACTGCTGGAGAGGTTCACTGTCGGTTACGAACTGTTGGACGGCGCCGTATCTGCCGGTAGTCGGACTCCGGTGCTACCGGAAGGGCTGCGGTGAGTACATGTCCCCTGACGAAATGTCCGCACCCCCTGGATCCGGGACCGTCGCGCGGGCACACCGCTGTCCGGACAGTCGGACGGTGCCGCTCGGAGAGGCGGTCCCGGACGAGGCGCGCATCGCTCTCGAAGAGCACTTCGCCAAGCATGGTGAACCCACGGAGGAGGCGCGGGCCAGGGTACAGGAGGCGATTCAGACCACAGGAGTGGGGCGCCCGGTCCCGATCGAGGACGCACAGGCGAATCGGGCGGCGCTCGCCTACCTCGACGGCTGAGAAGGGGTGGGCGGATGAGCAGCTGACGGAGCTGGCGGGAGAGCGGTCACCAGGTACGGCGACGTCGTCGGCCGGATCGTTCCACCGTGACACGACGGAGCGGGGGCGCCCACCGGGCGCCCCCGCTCCGTTCGTTCCCGAGTGCTACACGCCGTCCATCAGGGCGGGCAGCGCGGACTCGTAGGCGGTGCGCAGCTCGTCCAGCGGGACCTCCACGGACCCGCCCGGGTGGCTGACCACCAGGGCGTCGCCGCCCACCGCGCCGATCTCGGCGACCGGCACATCGTGCTCGGCGGCCAGCGCGCGGAGCGCGTCCACGTGCTCGGGCAGCACCGACACGACGGCGCGGGCGCCGGACTCGCTGAACAGGGCGGTGAACGCGTCGCCGTCCACCTCCACGCGCACGCCCCGGCCGCCGCGCAGCGCCGACTCGGCGACCGCGACCCCCAGGCCGCCGTCGGACAGGTCGTGCGCGGCGGTGACCAGGCCCCGGTCGGCTGCGGTGGCCAGCACCTCGCCCAGCGCCGCCTCGGCGGCCAGGTCCACCCGCGGCGGCAGCCCGCCCAGGTGGCCGTGGACCACGTCCGCCCAGGCCGAACCGCCGAACTCCGCGCGGGTCTCGCCCAGCAGGAACACCGCGGCCCCGTCGGTGTCGAAGGCCGACCGCAGCCGCGTGCGGACGTCGTCGATCACGCCGAGCACGCCGATCACGGGCGTCGGGTTGATCGCCACGTCACCGGTCTGGTTGTAGAAGCTCACGTTGCCGCCGGTCACCGGGGTGCCGAGCTGCTGGCAGGCGTCCGCGAGGCCGCGCGTGGCCTCGGCGAACTGCCACATGACCCCCGGGTCCTCGGGCGAGCCGAAGTTGAGGCAGTTGGTGACGGCCAGCGGGCGGGCGCCCGTGGCGGCGACGTTGCGGAACGCCTCGGCGTAGGCCGCCTGGGTGCCCGCGTAGGGGTCGAGCCGGGTGAAACGGCCGTTGCCGTCGGTGGCCAGGGCGACGCCGCGGTGCGAGTCGTCGGCCACGCGGATCATCCCGGCGTCGTGCGGGGCCGAGACCACCGTGTCGCCGCGCACGTAGCTGTCGTACTGCTGGGTGACCCAGGTGGGATCGCCCACGCCCGGCGCGCCCAGCACCCGGAGCAGCTGGTCGCGGAGCTCGGCGTCGTCGGCGGGGCGGGGCAGCGCGGCGGCGTCGTCGGCCTGGAGCGCGTCCTGCTCGGCGGGGCGGGCGTAGGGCCGGTGGTAGACGGGGCCCTCGTCGGAGGCGGTGCGCGGCGGCATGTCCACCACCGTCTCGCCGTGCCAGGTCATGACGAGGCGTCCGCCGCGCTCGGCCTCCTCGGGGGTCACCTCGGTGACCTCGCCGATCTCGGTGGCCAGGATCTGCCACTTGTCGCAGATGGCGAGGAACTCGTCCATCTTGGCGGGCTCGACCACCGCCATCATGCGCTCCTGGGACTCACTCATGAGGATCTCCTCGGGGGTGAGCCTGGGGTCGCGCAACGGGACGCGGTCGAGCTGGATGTCCATGCCGCCGGTTCCGCCCGCGGCCAGCTCGGTGGTCGCGCAGGACACACCCGCGGCGCCGAGATCCTGGATGCCCACGACCAGGTCGCGGGCGTAGAGCTCCAGGCTGCACTCGATGAGCAGCTTCTCCATGAACGGGTCGCCGACCTGCACGCTCGGGCGCTTGGCGTGCGACTCGTCGTCGAAGGTGGCGCTGGCCAGCACGGACGCGCCGCCGATCCCGTCGGGGCCGGTGGTGGAGCCGAACAGGACCACCTTGTTGCCCGGGCCGGGCGCCTGGGCGAGCTTGATGTCCTCGTGCCGCAGCACACCCACGCACAGCGCGTTGACCAGCGGGTTGCCGAGGTAACCCGCGCCGAAGCCGATCTCACCGCCGATATTGGGCAGGCCCAGGCAGTTGCCGTAGAAGGAGATGCCGGACACCACGCCGGGCAGGACGCGCTTGGTGTCCTGGGCGTCGGCGGGGCCGAACCGCAGCGCGTCCATCACCGCGACGGGTCGGGCGCCCATGGTGAGGATGTCGCGGACGATGCCGCCGACCCCGGTGGCCGCGCCCTGGTGCGGCTCCACGTAGGAGGGGTGGTTGTGCGACTCGATCTTGAACGTGACCGCGCGGCCGTCGCCGACGTCGACCACACCCGCGTTCTCACCCATGCCGACCAGCAGCGCGTCGCTCTCGGGCGCCTTCTCGCCGAACTGGCGCAGGTGCACCTTGGAGGACTTGTAGGAGCAGTGCTCGCTCCACATCACCGAGTAGATCGCCAGCTCGGAGGAGGTGGGGCGGCGGCCCAGGATGTCGCGGACCCGCTCGTACTCGTCCTTGGCCATACCCAGCTCGGCGTAGGGCTGGGAGGTGTCCGGGGTGTCGAGCGCCGCGGCGACGGTGTCGAGACCAGGTACTTCAGACATGCGTGGTTCCGTTCGGGATGTGCGGATGTGAGCCGGGCCGCGGCGTCCGCCGAGCGGCGCGGAAGGTCGTCACGACGAGGGTGGGTTGGCGTTGCCGAGCATGAGGAGCGCGGTCGCGTCCTCCGCGTCGTGCTCGGAGGAGTCGGCGACCAGGACGTCCCCGTCGGTGAGGATCGTCTCTCCCAGGGGCACGTCGTCCGGGGACTGCGCGCCCTCGGGGAGCAGCTGACCCCAGTTGGCGTCCAGGAGGTGGTCGTAGACCGACGTGATCGCCTCCTCGGAGCCGGGAGCCTCCTCGCCCTCGGCGGCGACGACCCGCACGAGGCGCACGCACTCGGCGGTGGAGCAGCGCACGTCCCCGTCCTCGGAGACGTAGGACAGCCCCTCCGGGGGGTCGCCCAGCACGTCGACGTCCGGCGCCTCCAGCCGCTCCTGGTTCTGGGCCGCTCCCGAGTCGGGAACCTCACCCGGCGCCGGGGGCACGGGGGCGCGCAGGGCCTGGAAGAGGCCGAGCGCCCCGGAGACCACCAGACCGACGACGACCGCCGAGGCCAGCGCGATCTTGAATCGGCGGGAGCGCAGGAGCTCCATCATCGCGAGGATCGTCCCCCTGTCCGTGTGCGGATCGGTCGGGTCAGGCGTGGACCGGGGATCCGGCCGCCAGACGGCTGAGGATCGAGGTGAAGAAGCCCAGCCCGTCGGTGGAGGGCCCGGTCAGCGCCTCGACGGCGTGCTCGGGGTGCGGCATGAGGCCGACGACGTTCCCGTGCTCGTTGGTGATCCCGGCGATGTCGCGACGCGATCCGTTGGGGCTGCCGCCGACGTAGCGGACCACGATCCGCCCGGTCGCCTCCAGCTCGTCCAGGGTCTCCTCGTCGGCGACGTAGCTGCCCTCACCGCTCTTGAGGACCACGAGGATCTCCTGGCCCTCGGCGTAGTCGCCGGTCCAGGCCGTGTCGGCGGACTCCACGCGCAGCACCTGGTCGCGGTTGACGAAGCGGAGCGAGGAGTTGCGGGTGAGCGCGCCGGGGAGGAGGTGGCTCTCGCACAGGATCTGGAAGCCGTTGCAGATGCCGAGCACCGGCAGCGCGCCCGAGCGGGCGGCCGGAACGAGCTCGGACATCAGAGGGGCGAACCGGGCGATGGCGCCGCAGCGCAGGTAGTCGCCGTAGGAGAAGCCGCCGGGGAGGACGACGGCGTCCACTCCCTTGAGGTCGGGGTCGGCGTGCCAGAGCGAGACGGGCTCGGCGCCCGCCAGCGCGACGGCGCGGGCGGCGTCCTTGTCGTCGAGGGAGCCGGGGAAGGTGACGACGCCCACACGGGCTGCCATGAGCACACTCCGGGTCATTGTGTGTCCGCGTCCCGCGCGTGCGGGAGAGCGGGTGGTTGGGCGAGGAGTCCGCGGACGCCGGGCCGTCGCGGAGACGGCGTGTCCGCACCTCGCAGCGTACCCGCTCGCCTGTGTTCGGGTACGACGCTCACCCCGGTTCCGGGCCCGTGGCCTGTGTGATCCTCCCAATCGCGGCGGCCGGAGGCGCGGTCGGAGTGTGTGACCCGACAGTCGCGGTGGTGTGCGCCACACCGCGCGCGGGCGGGTTCGGGGACGCCCTCGCGGGACCTTCCGAGGGCCCCGCCGTCGGGGGACGTCTCAGAGCGCCGCGAGGTCGTGCCTGGGGACGGGGGCGCCCCCGGGGCCGCCGCGCTGGTCGCAGGCGGCGAGGTGCTTGCGCAGGAGCACCGTGGACCTGGGGGTGGTCCGGAAGGCGACCTCGTCCATGAGGCAGCGCATCAGGAAGATGCCCCTGCCGGATTCGGCGGAGAGCCGGGGCAGGGGCACGTGGCCCTGGGAGAACCTGCGGGGCAGCGCCGCGCTGGCGGGAACCCCGCCGTTGTGGGAGATCCTCAGCTCGCACAGGTGGGCGTCGAGGTCGGCCTCGACCCGGTAGTCGTGGGCGGATCCGGCGTGCTCGATGGCGTTGGCGCAGGCTTCGGAGGTGGCGAGGATGATGTCGTCGGCGCAGTCCCGGCACAGCCCGGCCCGTCGGAGGAGAGTGCCGAGGACGTCGCGGACGACGGACACCGTGTACGCCTGTCGGGGGAGCGATATCGAGAAAACGGCGTCCATGCGTACACCTCTCGTGCTCCGTGATCGGTTACCGGATCGGCACGTTAAGGAACCTTCCCGAGCCCGGTTGCCGCAAAACGAACAGCCGCGCCCGATACGGGACGCGGCTGGCCAATTCCGGACACACCCGGCGTGGGGTCCGCCCGTCGGTCGGGTCAGGAGACGCGGACCTCGAAGTCCTCGATGACGGTGTTGGCGAGCAGGGTCTCGGCCAGACGGCGGACGTCGGCGAGCTTGGCGTCGTCGACCTCGCCCTCCACCTCGACCTCGAAGCGCTTGCCCTGCCGGACCTGCTCGACCCCCTCGAAGCCCAGCCGGGAGCAGGCCCCGGCGATGGCCTGACCCTGGGGGTCCAGGATCTCGGGCTTGAGCATGACGTCAACAACGACGCGGGCCACAGCGTCCTCCAGAAGAAATGTGGGTGTGCCGCACTCGCCCGCCGCGGAGTGGGCGGGCGCCTCTCCGAGCCACTCGGAGCGGGCGACGCCAGCGTATGACACGTGGGCCCGCGACCGTGTCCTGGCCAGGCGCCACGCTGGTCCTTTACCGCATGCTTACTCGTACTGGAGACGCTT
This sequence comes from Nocardiopsis sp. NPDC049922, assembly GCF_040660275.1. Classification (NCBI taxonomy): domain Bacteria; kingdom Bacillati; phylum Actinomycetota; class Actinomycetes; order Streptosporangiales; family Nocardiopsidaceae; genus Nocardiopsis; species Nocardiopsis sp. NPDC049922. The sequence goes on from NZ_JBFAME010000014.1 coordinate 60,159, forward strand.
TCGGTGCCTTCGTGACTCGTATCACCCCGTTTGATGTCATCATTGGAAGCGTGTGGTGGCGTCTACCAGTGTGGAAGTGATCGTCCGGTCGTCCTGAGGGGGGAATCTTGACGACTATCGCAGCGGACCAGACCTCCACGACCGGTGAGAACCGCGCCGAAGAGCAGACCCTGGACTTCGCCACCGCGGTGACACCGTTCGCCGACCAGCTCTACCCGACGGCCCTGCGGATGACCCGCAACCCGGCCGACGCGGAGGACCTCGTCCAGGAGACATTCGCCAAGGCCTTCGCCAATTTCCACCAGTTCCGGGCGGGTACCAATCTGAGGGCCTGGCTCTACCGGATCCTGACCAACACCTTCATCAACTCCTACCGCAAGAAGCAGCGCGAGCCGCGCCAGGAGACCACCGACGAGATCAAGGACTGGCAGCTCGCCGCGGCCGAGGCGCACACGTCGTCCGGCATGCGCTCGGCCGAGACCGAGGTGCTCGACCACCTGCCCGACTCCGACATCAAGCTCGCGCTCGCGCGGCTGCCGGAGGAGTTCCAGGAGGTCATCTACCTCGTGGACATCGAGGGCTACGCCTACAAGGAGGTCGCCGCGCGCATGGGGACCCCGCTCGGCACCGTGATGTCCCGGCTGCACCGGGCCCGTCGCCAGCTCCGCGAGATGCTCGCCGACTACGGCCGCGAGCGCGGTATGCGCGTCCCCGCCTGAGCCCGTTCGCTCCGCGGGGCCGCACGGCCCTCGCGCCCCCGCCCCTTCGCCTCGCGCCCTCGCTTCGTCTCTCTCCGTAGTCAGCACGCCATGACGCGTCACGCCCGGGCGGCCTCGAACCGAGGCCGCCCGGGCGTTTCCGGTCTGTGTCCGACTGGGATCCACAAAGTTGTTGGAAGTCCTTGTAATTGCTAGGAAGCCCTGGTAGTTGCGTGTGCGCGCTGGTTCAGGATGATGGGGCGGACAGGTTAAAAGGTGACGCTGAGGTCTTGCGCTCCACATAGTGAGTTCTGTCACGATGTGATGAGGGCTGTCCGCTGCGCCCACCACCCCGGGTGAGCGGACCTTGATTCGGCCGATCAGCGTTCACCCACGCGCATCCGGCCCCGAGAACCCGAGGAGCGACGTGTCGGACACCACCGCACACGCAGAACCGGAGCTTGTCCAGCTCCTGACACCCGAAGGGGAGTTCACCGCACACCCCGACTACCCCCTGGACATCGGCGCCGACGAGATCCGCGACCTGTACCGGGACCTGGTGCTCGTCCGCAGGGTCGACAGCGAGGCCGTCTCCCTCCAACGGCAGGGCGAGCTGGGCCTGTGGGCCTCCCTGCTGGGCCAGGAGGCCGCGCAGATCGGGTCCGGACGGGCCCTGCGCGACGGCGACATGGCCTTCCCCTCCTACCGTGAGCACGGCGTCGCCTGGTGCCGGGGCATCGAGCCCAAGGAACTGCTGGGCATGTTCCGCGGCGTCACCAACGGCGGCTGGGACCCCCACGAGCACGGCTTCCACCTGTACACGATCGTCATCGGCAGCCAGGCCCTGCACGCCACCGGCTACGCCATGGGCGTCCAGCGCGACGGCGCGGTCGGGGAGGACGGCACCGCGGTCATCGCCTACTTCGGCGACGGCGCCACCAGCCAGGGCGACACCAACGAGGCGTTCAACTTCGCGTCGGTGAACAACGCCCCCGTGGTCTTCTTCTGCCAGAACAACCAGTGGGCCATCTCCGAGCCCCTGGAGCGGCAGGCCCGCGTGCCCATCTACCGCCGCGCCGCCGGGTTCGGCTTCCCGGGCGTGCGCGTGGACGGCAACGACGTGCTCGCCTGCCTCGCGGTCACCCGCGCGGCCCTGGCCAACGCGCGCGAGGGCAACGGGCCCACGCTCCTGGAGGCGTTCACCTACCGGATGGGCGCCCACACCACCAACGACGACCCCACCCGCTACCGCACCACCGCCGAACTGGACGAGTGGAAGGCCAAGGACCCGATCCTGCGCCTGCGCCGGTACCTGGAGCGCGGTGGGATGGCCGACGACGCGTTCTTCGCCTCGGTCGAGGAGGAGGCGGACGCCATCGGCGAGCGGGTGCGCGCGGAGTGCCGGGCGCTGCCCGACCCCCAGCCGCTGGACATCTTCCACGAGGTCTACGCCGAACCGAACGTCCACATCGACCAGCAGCGGTCCGAGTTCGCCGAGTACCTCGCGTCCTTCGAGGACGCCGGCGTGGAAGGGGGCCGCTAGGCCATGGGAACCAACCTCACGATCGGCAAGGCGATCAACGCGGGCCTGCGCGCCGCCATGGAGCACGACCCCAAGGTCCTGGTCATGGGCGAGGACGTCGGGCGCCTCGGCGGTGTCTTCCGGGTCACCGACGGCCTGCACAAGGACTTCGGCGCCGACCGGGTGATCGACACCCCGCTGGCCGAGTCCGGCATCGTCGGCACCGCCATCGGCATGGCCATGCGCGGGTACCGGCCGGTGGTGGAGATCCAGTTCGACGGCTTCTTCTTCCCGGCCGCCAACCAGACCTTCACCCAGCTCGCCAAGATGCGGCGCCGGTCCGCCGGCAAGCTCAGCGTCCCCGTCGTCATGCGCATCCCCTACGGCGGCGGCATCGGCGCGGTGGAGCACCACAGTGAGTCGCCCGAGGCGTACTTCACCCACACGGCTGGCCTGCGGGTGGTCACGGTCGCCAACCCCGAGGACGCCTACTGGATGATCCAGCAGGCCATCCGCTCCGACGACCCGGTGGTCTTCCTGGAGCCCAAGCGGCGCTACTACGAGAAGGCCGAGGTCGACACCGAGGCTCCGATCGAGGAGGCGACCCCGATGGGGGCCGCCCGGATCGCCCGCCACGGCACGGACGTGACCCTGCTGGCGTACGGGCCGATGGTCAAGACCGCCCTCCAGGCGGCCGAGGCCGACACCGACCACTCGATCGAGGTCGTCGACGTGCGGTCGCTGGCCCCCGTGGACTACCCGACGATCGTGGACTCGGTGAAGCGCACCGGTCGCCTGGTCGTGGCGCACGAGGCCCCGCTCAGCGGCGGCCCCGGCGCTGAGATCGCCGCCCGGGTCACCGAGGAGTGCTTCTACCACCTGGAATCGCCGGTGATCCGTGTTGCCGCCTTCGACACTCCCTACCCTCAGTCCAGGCTGGAGGAGCACTATCTTCCGGACCTTGATCGGGTTCTGGACGGTGTGGACCGGGCGTTCGCGTTCTAGGGGAACTGGAGACATGGGGATTCAGAGGAACGCACCCGCCAGCGGCGGTGTGCAGTCGTTCAAGCTGCCCGACGTCGGTGAGGGCCTGGTCGAGGCCGAACTGCTCACCTGGTACGTCAAGCCCGGTGACGAGATCACCGTCAACCAGAACATCTGTGAGATCGAGACGGCCAAGGCCGTGGTCGAGCTGCCCAGCCCGTTCGCGGGCACCGTGCGCGAGCTGCTGGTCGAGGAGGGCCAGACGGTCGACGTCGGCACGGTGATCATCACCGTCGACGACGGCAGCGGGGGCCCGGCCGAGGCGGCGGCCCCGGCGGGGACGCCGGCCGCGGACGAGGAGACCGAGGAGCGGGAGAAGCCGCTGGTGGGCTATGGCGAGAAGGCCGCCGCCACCCAGCGCCGCGCCCGTCGGCGTCCGACGCCGTCGGCCCCGGTGTCGCCGCCCGCGCCGAGGCCCGCCGCGGCGGCCCCGGTCGCTCCGGCGGCCCCGGCCGCCCCGCCCGCGGCTCCGACCGCTCCCGTCGTCGGGCGTCCGCTGGCCAAACCGCCGGTGCGCAAGCTGGCGCGCGACCTCGGCGTGGACCTGGCGTCGGTGACGCCGACGGGTCCCGGCGGGATCGTGACCCGCGAGGACGTGCGGGCGGCGGTGGAGCCCGCCGAGGCGCCCGCCGCCGCTCCGGCGGTGGCGGCTCCGGCCGTCGCCGAGGACCGGGCCGCCCGGGAGCGGCGGATCCCGGTCAAGGGGGTGCGCAAGCACACCGCCGCGGCGATGGTCGGCAGCGCGTTCACGGCGCCGCACGTCACCGAGTTCCTCCAGGTGGACGTCACACGGACGATGGAGGCGGTCGCGCGGCTGCGGGAGCGCCCCGACTTCGCCGACGTGCGCGTCTCGCCGCTGCTGCTGGTCGCCAAGGCGCTGCTCATGGCGATCCGCCGGAACCCGGAGATCAACGCGTCCTGGGACGAGGAGAACCAGGAGATCGTGGTCAAGGACTACGTGAACCTGGGGATCGCCGCCGCCACCGACCGGGGGCTGGTGGTGCCCAACATCAAGGACGCCGACGCCAAGGCCCTGCCCGAGCTGGCCGGGGCGCTCAAGGAGCTGACCGACACCGCGCGGGCGGGCAAGACGAGCCCGGCGGACATGTCCCAGGGCACGATCACCATCACCAACGTCGGCGTGTTCGGCGTGGACGCGGGCACCCCGATCATCAACCCGGGGGAGGCCGCGATCCTCGCCTTCGGCCAGATCCGGGACATGCCGTGGGTGCACGGGGGCGAGCTGGCGATCCGCAAGGTGACGACGCTGTCGCTGTCCTTCGACCACCGGCTGGTCGACGGTGAGCTCGGCTCCAAGGTGCTGCGGGACATCGGCACCGCGCTGGAGGACCCCGAACTGACCGCCCTCGCCTGGGGGTAGTCGGAAACCGTGATGTGCGGTGGACGGCCCGGTTCTCCTTCCGGCCGCCCACCGCCGTCACACGCCGGTTCCCATCGAACCGGAGGGCGCACTCGACCTCGAAACGCCCTCGGGACTAGACGGCGCCCTGCTGTTCCAGCCAGCCCAACATCGCTCGGTTTGTTTCTTCCGGCTTTTCCTGCTGGATCCAATGGCCGCAATCCAGAGTGGCCACTTCCACGTTGGGCACGAACTCTGCCAGTCTTTCGGACCTCTGGACCACATCCCGGTCGCCGTAGATCATGAGTGCGGGCTGCTGGATGATCGGGTCCACGTCCGCCAGCAAGCGCCAGTTGCGGTCAAGGTTCCTGTACCAGTTGATGCTGCCCGTGAACCCTGTTGACTCGAAGGAGGAGACGAGAACGGCCAGTTCGCTGTCACTCATCACGGGATCACCGAGTGGTGTTTCTTCCCTGGCGAGATTGATGAACGCCATACCTGGCTGAGGCTCTCTGGGGGGCTCGTTCTTCCGGTACAGGTTGCGGAGGAACTGGAATGTGTTCTCTTCGAGTACGGCGTCCGCGACGCCTGGCTGCCGATTGAAGTGGACGAAGTAGAAGTCGCTGCCAAACGCTTCCTCCATGAACTCGATCCAGGGCTTTTCTCCGCGCTCGAGGTAGGGCAGGCTCAGGTTGATCACTCTGTTCACACGGTTCGGGTGCAACAGGGTCAGTCCCCAGACGACGAATGCCCCCCAGTCATGGCCGACGAAGACGGCGTCTTCGTATCCGTAGTGATCGAGAAGTGCGACGAGATCGCCCGACAAGTGTTCGATGTCGTAGGCCGTCACCTCGGTCGGACGGGATGAGTTGCCGTAACCCCGCTGGTTGGGGACGATGACGTGGTAGCCCGCTGCGGCGAGGGCGGGCACCTGATGACGCCAGGAAAAGGCGTGCTCCGGCCAGCCGTGGCAGAGCACGATGGGGTTCCCGGCATTCTCCCGCCCCGCCTCGAAGACTTCGAGTTCCACACCGTTGACTGAGATGAGGGTGGGCTCGGGAAAATCGGTTGGATCAAACATTGTATTTCCTCTTCATCTTTTCGGGGTGGTCAGGCGGCGAAGGCGCCCGAGGAGAGCGTCGGCGCGCCCCGGGGAGGCCCGGGGCCGCCACGGTCGTGGGCGGTGGGACCCCTCGGTGGGGTCATGTCTCCATGGTGCCGACCGAAACCGGTCACCTCATGACCGGTTTCGTGTGAAAATGTTGTCGACATGCGAACCGACCGTCTGGTGGCCGTCCTCCTCCTGCTGCAACGGCGCGGGCAGGTGACAGCGGCAGAGGTCGCCCGAGAGCTGGAGGTCTCCGAGCGCACCGCCCGCCGCGACCTCGACGCCCTGGCCATGGCCGGGGTGCCCGTGTACTCCACGCAGGGCCGAGGCGGCGGCTGGCGCCTCGTGGGCGGCGCCCGCACCGACCTGTCCGGGTTGACCGCGAGTGAGGCCCGTGCCCTGTTCCTGGTCGCCGGCCCGGCCTCGGCTACGACGCCGACCGTCAAAGCGGCTCTGCGCAAGCTCGTCCAAGCCCTGCCCGAGCCCTTCCGGATGCAGGCCGAGGCGGCGGCGTCGTCGTTGGCCGTGGACCCGCGACGATGGGGGTCGAGTCGGGTCGAGCACCGACCGCCTCGCTTCCTCGACGAACTCCAGGACGCGGTGATCCGCGGCGTCCAGGTGCGGCTCGGCTACGTCGACCGCGAAGGCGCCGAAACCGGGAGAACCGTCCACCCGCTGGGCATCGTCGCCAAAGGGCCGTCGTGGTACCTCGTCTGCGACACCGAGGCCGGCCGGCGGACCTTCCGGATCGACCGCGTCTCGTCCGTCGACCCGACCGACGATCCCGTGCGCCGACCTCCGGACTTCGACCTCGCCGAGAGCTGGCGCGAGATCTCCGACGAGGTCGACCGCAGGCGAACGCCCCTGGAGATCCAGGCGGTATGCGCGCCCCACGGGATAGGCCTGCTCCGGATGGCGCTCGGCGATCGGCTCCAGGTGGGAGGTTCCACGACCGACGGCCGCGTCGAGGTCGTGATCCGCGGCCGCGACGAGTACGCGCTCGCCGGCGAGCTCGCCTGGATGGTCGAATGGCTCGAGGTGACCGGCCCCGCGGGTGTGCGAGACCACCTGGCCTCGATCGGCGACGCGCTCGTCGAGCGATACGGCTGAGACCCCCGCAGTGAGGGTAACGTGGGGTTCACGCTCTGTCAGGACGATGTCCGAAGATGGCCGGTGGGGTTCACTCGCCGTGGATCAGGGAAGGGTCTCGCCTCGTCTGGGCAGACCCCGTGCGAAGCCGACGATTCCGGTCACCGGCGCGACAGGAGGGCCTCATGCAGCCCGACGCCCACCCCGACCTCACCGCGGTCGCGGACGGCGTCGCCCTCCACGGACCCGGCGCTGGCGTGCTCGACCTCGCCGAGCGCGCCGTGGAGTTCTACGCCGCCCGGTACGGCGACCATCCGCCGCGTGTGCTCGCCGCCGAGGTCGCCCGCTGCCGCTCCCAGCTCATCGACGGCAGCGCGACCTCCACGGAGGTGCGCCGTGTCGTCGGGTGGCTGTCCGGTCTCCTGGGCAACCTCGCCCACCACACCGGCGACGTCCCCGCCTCGCTCATCCACTTCGGCACCGCGGCCAGGGTGGGGGAGGAGCTCGGCGAGCACCGGCTCGCGGGTTGGGCGCTGGGAGCCCAGTCGATGGTGGTCATGGCCCAGGACCGCCACCGTGAGGCGCTGGAGTTGGCGGACCAGGCGGAGGAGTTCGCGGACGACGCGTTGCGCCGAGCCCAGATCACCGCGTGGTGCCGACTCCGCCCGCTCGCCGCTCTGGGGGATCGGGCCCGGCTCGACGAGGCCGTCACGCTTGCTCGGCGGTACATGGACACCGCCGACCGTGAGGAGCCGGGCCGGTTCGGGTTCGACCGCGCCGAGTTCCACCAGCACCTGGCCGAGGCCCTCGTCCGACACGACCCGGTGGAGGCCGCGCGGCACGCGGAGACGTCGATCGGGTTGAAACGGGCGGGCTCGCCGGGGTGGGCCGCGGCGACGGCGATCCTCGCGCGAACACACGTGGCCAGGCGGGACGCCCTCGGCGCGACCGCACTGGGCATGAGCGTTCTGGAGACCGTCCCCGACGGGTGCCTGCGCGCGAACACCCGGACCAGGCTCCTCCGCTTGGTGGCGGACCTGGAGGGGCGGCACGGCGCCGCCGAGCTCGCGGACGCGCTCGGGACCTGACGGCGTCCCCGGGCCGAGCGCAGGTACACCAACGGGGTCCGCCCCCCAAGGGGGAGAGGGACGGACCCCGCCATTGGGGTATTCCCGGGCGGGCGTTGACCGACACATGACGCGCGGTCCCTTTCGGTCCCCCGGGGTCGCGGCGGCCGTTCACCCCAGCAGGAACGTGAGCGTGAACAGGACCGGGATGGTGAGGAAGGTGCTCAGCAGCACGACCTCGCGCGCCATCGCCTCCCCCGTGGCGTGCTGGACGGCGTAGGTGAAGATGTTCTGCGCGGTCGGCAGGGCGGCGAGCACGACCACGGCGAACAGCGCGCCGCCGTCCAGGCCGAACGCGAACGCGCCCACCGCCCACGCGACGAGGGGTTGCCCGAACGACTTGAGCGCCACCGCCACCAGGACGGGGCCGCGCTCCGGGCCGCGCCCGGGGAAGGCGCTTCCGTGCAGGGAGATCCCGAACGCCAGCAGCATGGCGGGGACCGCCATTCCGCCGACGAGGTCGAACGGTTCCATGAGCGGGGTGGGCGGGGTCCACCCCGACGCGGACACCAGGACACCGGTGAGCGACGCGATGACGATCGGGCTGCGCACCGGCGTGCCCAGCGCCCGGCGCAGGATCGGCACGACCCCGCGCACGTCCCCGGCGGACAGGTCCAGGACGGTGAGTCCCACGGGCGCCATCACGAGCAGCTGCATGAGGAGGATGGGGGCGACCAGGGAGGCGTCGCCCAGCACGTACGCGGAGATGGGGATGCCCAGGTTGCCCGCGTTCACGTAGCAGGCGGCCAGGGCGCCGATCGTGCCGCGGCCCAGGCCCCACCGCCGGACGGACGCCACGACGACGAACGCCAGGGCGACCACCAGGACGCTGGCCACGCTGGCCAGGACGGGGGTGGACACCAGGGAGGAGAGGTCGGCGCGGGCGAGGATGGTGAACATCAGCGCGGGGCTGGCCACGTAGAAGGCGAGTCGGGTGAGGACGTCCTTGGCGCCGGGGCCGAGGATGGGGATCCGTCCCAGCATGTACCCGATGACGACCACGCTGGTGATGACGCCGAACCCTACGATGACCCCGGACAATCCGCGCTCCTCGTGCGAAACCACGACACGGCCGGGCAAACGCTATCGGAGGCGGCACGGGCGCGACACGGCGCGGGTCACACCGGGGCGCGCCCACACCGGCGGCGGATCACTCCTCGGCGGCGTCCGGGCTCGGCGCCTCCGAGGGTTCGGCGTCCTGCTCCTCCTCGGCGGCTTCCTCCTCCTCGGCCGCGGCGGCCTCGGCGCGCGCGGCAGCGCGCCCCGTGCACACCTCCTCGGCGGCGGAGGCGGAACCGTCGACGGCGACCACGGTGAAGCAGTACTCGCCGTAGGTGTCGGCGGTGGTGATCTGCGCGGAGGTCACCCCGGCCCCGGTCCGGGCGAGGGTCACGGGTGCGTGGTTCTGGCGGCCGCCCACGACGAAGAAGGGCGCGGTGCCGCCGCTGTTGTCGGTCCAGCTGAGCCGCACGCCGTTGAGGGAGTCCTCCAGGAGCACGTTCGTGGGGGCGCCGACCGCTTCCGGGACGGTCGGTTCGACCGTCTCTCCCGTGTCGTCGCCGTCGCCGACCTGTTCGTCCGCTCCCGCGCTCGGTTCGGCGGCGGGCTCCTCGGGCCCGGCGGCCGAGAGGACCGGGGTCTGGGGGCCGACGGACGCGAAGGCCCCGGAGACGGAGGTGAGCAGGAGGATGCCGCACACGGTCGCGGCGAGGTGGAGGTGGCTGCGCCAGCGGACCTGGGTGGGGTCCGGCCGGTCGAGGTCCGCCCACTCGGGGGTGTCGTCCCGTCGTGGCGCGGGACCGTCGTCGGGCAGGCGACCGGACTCGGCCGTGCCGCTCCAGCCCTCGACGCGCGACCAGGCGAGCAGGGGCGAGATCTCCTCGCCGCGCAGCTTGGCCATCATGATCTCGGCGGTGCCGCCCGCGTCGGTGGCGGGCAGTCGGCTGCCGTGCTGGTCGTCGTCGGGGCCCGGACGCGGTTCGCCGCGCAGCCGCTGGGCGCCCTCCAGACGCGCGGCGGGCGGCTGCGCGGGTTCGCCGGGCTGGGGCTGCGGCCACAGCGGGGCGTTGGGCGGGATCGCCGCCGGATCGGCGACCGGCAGCACGGAGGTCGGGGGCGGCTGTGCCCCGCTGGGCGCCGAGTACGGACTGGCGGGCGCACCGGTCAGCGGCGTCTGGGCGCCGCTCGCCCCGGAAACGGTCGTCGCGGGCCGCGACGTGCGCGCCTGTTCGAACGCGGCGGCGAACTCCGCGGCGCTCTCGTGACGCTCGTCCGGGGACTTGGCCAGGGCACGCGTCAGCACACCCCGGAGCTTGCGGGAGACGTCCTGCCGCCCGACCGGCGGGGCGTCCTCGGTCAGCACCCGCCGTGCGTACGCCTGGGCGTCGAACGCCTCCTCGGACGCGAACGGGGTGCGGCCGACGAGCATCGTCCAGATCGTCGACGCGAGCTGGTACACGTCCGAGGCGGGAGTCCGCGGCTCGCCGCGCAGCGCCTCCGGGGGCGCGTGCAGGAACGACTCCGACCCGGGGGGCGGCGGGGGCACGGCCGCGCCGATCGGGTGAACGGAGCCGAAGCCCGTCAGAACCGGGGTACGGCCCGCCCTCAGGACATTGCCCGGACTGACATCGTTGTGCACCAGACCCCGACCGTGCATGGCGCCCAGGGCCGCCGCCGCGCTGCGGGCGACTGCGGCCGCCTCCTGGATGGGAGCCGGTCCTCTGCGCGCGAGCATGTCGGCGAAGGAACCGTCCGCGTAGAACGGCAGTACCACGAACAGCTCACCCTCGGCCGTGGCGCCCGCGTCCAGCAGCGGCACCACACCGGGCACACCGCTGAGGTCGCGCAGCCGGTCGAGCTCCGCGCGCCCCGGGGCGGCGGGCAGGACCTTGAGCACGACGTCGGCGCCACTGGTCGCACGCGTCGCACGCACGATCCTGGCGCGGCGCCCCTGGCGCAGCACCGCGGACGTCTCGTACCCGGGCGCCCAGGCGGCGTGTTCGGAGCCGGACAAGAGTGAGCGACCCCCTTGCGGTGTTCGTGGTGGAGGCCCCAGCGGTCAGGCGTGGGGGATGGTGACGCGGTGGGTCACGGACCTTCCGGCGGCGGCGGAGCCTCGAACACGGACTCCTGGATCATCTGCTGCCGGAAAGTGCCGAACCCACGTTCCTCGTTGACCTCCTGCTGGCGGCCGAACGCTCCGACGAGAGCGATGACCCCGCAGATCAGCGCGGTGAGGATGAGACCGCCGATGACCGCGGGCCACACCTGCTGCCGACGCCGCCAGTAGCGGCTGGACCCGTACAGCAGAGCCGACCGCAGCTGGCGGTGCCGCAGGGCGTCCGCCTGGAGGACGTACTTCTCCTCGTCGGGCGTGTAGTGGAACGCCTCGGGGAGGTGCGGGTCCGGATCCGGTGGGGGCGGTGTGGGGGAGGACATCGGCGATCAGCCTACTAGAACAGGCTGTCCAGGTAGCGGGTCAGGCGGGAGTACTTGTCGGCGGTGTCGCTGGTCGCGGCGATCATCTTCGAGAAGGCGGCGTTCACCTCGGCGAACTGGGAGTCGAACTCCTGGGCCTTGGCCTGGAACTGCGGGCTGCCGGAGCCCTCCCACTGGCTGACGGTGCTCTCGGACTGCTCGTTGATCTGGCTCATGATCGCGGTGAAGCGGGCCAGGTGCGCCTGTTGGTCGGAGGCCAGACCCTCCAGTTGGCCGACATTGCCGTAGACGTCGAACTGGTTACCCATGACTGCGCGCCTTTCTGCGGGGAAGGTGGGGGAGAGTTACGCGTTGACGGGGCGGGCGAGGCCACCGAGGTCATTCGCGGCCTGCGCGTGGTCGGCCGCGGAATCGGCGTCGGTGATGTTGAACTGCTGCTGGCCCTCGTTCAACTTGATTCCGTTCTGGCCGCACCAGGTCATGAGCTCGTCGAACCGTTCGGTGAGCGCGTTGCGGGCCTCACGGAAATCGTGCAGCGCCTGGCCCTGCAACGCGTCGCCGTCGTTGGACATGTCCTGGATGAGCTGGTTCATCTGGGTGCGGAGGCCATCGGCCTCCTGGCCGAGGTTTTCACCACCCGTCGAGAGTGCGTTGACATTTTCGAGACCAGCGTGCTGGGACATCTGAACCCTTCCTGGGGGGAGAGGAGCTGTACGGGGAGCCCGTCCTCCGCGGACACGGTGTTCATCATGGGGAGGAACACGGGAGGAGGGGAGATCACGGACGATAGTAAGGATCTCATCAGTGGGTCAATGCTCACGCACCCTTCGCGACCTCGCGGCCGGATTCGGCCACCGTGGTGGTATTCATCTCGGGTTCAGGGCCGTCCGTCGCCGCAGTCCACGTAGTCGATGACGCTCGCCTCGTACTCGTCGTGGGTGTCGAGGGTCTCCCAGTGCTCGTCCATGTATGCGTCGACGAAGTCCTCACCGGACACGGTCTCACCGCACCACGTGACGTCGTTGTGGTACAGGGCGTTGCCGAGGGCTCCGTCGAGATCTCCGAGGTGGCTGACCCCGCTGGTGTTCCACTCGTCCTTGTCCAGCTCGACGTGGTAGCCGTCGTCGTTCTCCTTGACGACGCGTGAGTCGAAGAGGTGTTCGCGCGTGCCCCCCGTGTTCCCGATGACCTCGTCCGGGTCGCCCTCGGCGAACATGCGGTCCAGCGTGCGCACCATGGCCTCGCGCTTGACCCAGGACCTGGAGACGTACTCCGAGGTCGGGTCCTCCTGCGGTGCGGCCCCCTCGTCGGTCGCGGGGGACGAGCACGCGGTCAGGGCGAGGCAGGCGAACAGAGTGGTGACCAGGAGGGCGGGCACACGGCTCTCGCGAAGGTTCAACGGGGCCTCCAGAGCGGGTCGGGGTGAGGTGCGTGTGGCGGTCGGGCGGTCCGTCATCCGTCGTTGGGCGAGGTTCCGAACGTCTCGAGGTCACCCTCGAAGTAGTCACGGGTCTCGTTGTAGGCGTCTCCGTACACTTCGGTGAAGTCCTCCACCCATGCGCGACCGGGGCCGGAGCGGTGGACGGGTTCCCCGGTGTGCGGGTCGGCGTAGGTGGCGCTGATACTGGCGGTGTCCATGATGTTGCTGATCGCGTCGTCCATCCCGGCGAGCTCGTCGTCCTCGTTGTCCGACCACTCGTTCGGGTCCTTCTCGAAACTCATGGTGACGGAGTGGTCGATGACGAAGTCGTTGGTGATGTCGGAGGCGCTGAGCACCCGGCCGTCCTGTTCGACGGTGAGAGCGCCGCCGGCGACCAGGGCTCTGAGGTCGGCGCGCTGGGTTTCGCCGTTGAGCGCGTCGGGACTGTTGTGCACGATGTAGTCCAGGGTCTCCACGCTGAAGTTGCGCTGGACCGACTCGTCGCTCGTGTAGGTGGGGAAGCGCGGGGAGATCTCGTACTCGCCGTCGACGACGGCGTTCACGATGCTCTCCTCGGCCAGCCCCATCCCCTTGGACACCGCCGCGCCGATGACCGGGATCTTCTCCGTCAGGCCGGTCGCCTCACTCACCACGAACTCGGTGATCTGCGTCCGGCGCTCGATCTGCTCGTCGAGGTCGGCGCCGCGGTTCTCCGACTCCAGGTACAGCGCTCGTTCCAGCAGGCCCTGGAGCTGTCCGGCGCCGCGGGCGGAGGTGGCCTCGTTCCCGCTCTCCAGGAAGGCGATGGACTCGATCTGCTGGTAGGCGTCCACCGAGTTGACCACGCGCCCGGCGGTCGCGTCGTTGCCCATCAGCAGCTGCATGTACATGGCGCGCTGGTCAGCACCCATGCGGACGTAGCTTCTGTCGTGTTCGAAGCTTCCGATGCCGTCCACCGCCTCGTCACCGTGGTCCAGGACGTCACCGTTGGCGAAGCTGTAGATGTGGGCGTCGAAGATGTCCGCGAGGCCGTCGGCGAGCTCGCCGTTGTACTGGGTGAAGGACGCGTCGGAGTACTCGTTGTCGCCCTCGGTCACGTCCACGCCGGTGTTGGTGAGTGCGTCGTGCATGTCGGGGTCGGTGATGGTCTCCATGAATCCGGCGAACGCGCGTCCGGCCCGGCTGACCTCCTGGTAGTCGTCGCTGGCCAGGTCCTCGTGCATCCAGTCGACGAGCTGGCGGGCGGTGGCGCCGTCGTCGTGCCACTCGTGGGTGAGCGTGCCCTCCAGCGCCCGCGTGCGCAGCTCGTCGTCCCCGTGGTCGACGCCCGGCTCCGGGTCGAGGTGGTTGCCGGTGAGCAGGTAGTAGTTGGCGTCCTCGTTGCGGCTGGCCACGTCGATGAGGTGCGACACCTGCTCGGAGTCGGGCAGCACCCCGTCGGGGTCGCTGGTGTCGCCCCAGGCGTCGAGGAAGGCGCCCGTGGCCAGGTGGAGGTTGGTGGACAGACCGTAGCCCCCCTCCATGCCCTCGTCCGTGTGCTGGAGGAGGGCGGAGAGCGCCCTCATGTCCATACCCATCGACACCGGGGTTCCGGGGAGCTTGTTCTCGGCGTCGGGGTTGATCCAGGGGCCCTCGACGGCGTGCCGGAAGCTTTCGGGCAGCCTGTCGTAGCCGCCGCCGATCCGGGGGTCGGAGAGGGCCAGCAGGCCGTCGCCCAGCGTGCCGAGGGCCTCCTCACGCTCCTCGTCGCTCATGCCGGACTCCGCCATGAGATCGGGGTAGACCATGATGCCCGCGCCGAGGCCGTCGTCCCGTCGGTAGGGGTCCTCCAGCTGGTCGTAGAACTCCTCCAGGAACGCGATCTCCTCGGAGGTGAGCCCGGTGCCGTTCCGCTGGTGCTGCCGGGCGCTCGTCCCGAGCATCGACATCACCAGCATGATCTCGTGGTAGCGGTCGTCCAGGGGCTTGTCGCCGCTCCAGTACGCGTTGAGCTCCTCGGCGAACTCCTCGGCGTTCTCCGGGGTGAGTTCGCCGTCCTCGATGAGGGAGGAGTAGCGGGAGGGGTCGAGGCTGAGGAAGGCCCAGCCGGCGTTGCCCGCCTCGATGAGCTTCTGGACGTTGACGGGGGTGGGGCCCTGTTCGAGCATCTCCCGGATCTCGGAGGCGCCGTCCTGGAGGTTCTGCCAGTTCGTCCGCTCACGGGTGTCGAGGTTGTCGCGGGTGGTCCTGAGCTCGTCGTAGAGCTCGCGGCACCTGATCTCGTCCCCGGCGCCCCAGTCCGTGAACCACCAGCCGTCCGCCTCGGGGTAGGAGGACGTGATGGTCTGCCCCTGGTACGTGCCGGGAACGGCGGACGCCTTCTCCGCACGGGTGTTCTCCCACGCGGTGATCTGGTCGTCGCGCTCGGTGCGGAAGGCGTCGATCGTGTCGGCCCACATCTCGGCGACCGAGGCCGCGTAGGTGACCGTGACCGCGGCGTCGCGCCAGTACTGCCGGTCCTCCTCGGAGAGGTCCTTGATGTCCCAGGCGACGAGGTCGGTGAACTGGGCGGCGGCGGAGTCGAAGCTGCCCCCGAGGTCGTCGGCGCGGCCGAGCACCCGGGCGTTGAGGATCTCCAGGTCGCTGGCGCAGGTCCGCATCGCGCTGGAGTCGTAGTCGATGGTGCGGGGGGAGAAGGAGAGGTCGAAGCTGGCCACGGTCTTCCTCGGGGTGAACGGGATGGGGGGTGAGGGGCGGGGGCCGGTGTCAGTCCGCGAAGTTGATGTCGCGGTGTGACTCCCAGGGGGTGTCGTACTCCTCCGCGCTCTCCAGGTCGTTGCGTGCGACCTCGGAGGCGCCGGCCTGGATGTTGTCGGCGAGGGAGAGGCCGTGCTGCTGGACGTCGACGATGTCCTGGCCGTACTCGTCCCTGTACTTGCGGAAGCCGGCCATGACGTCGGAGTGCCCGGCGCCCGCCTCGGCGTCCTCCATGAGGAGGTCGAACATGTCGGCCAGTCCGGCCATGGCGGCGGCGAGGGTCTGCGCGTACTCGCCGCCCTCCATCGCCTCGATCGGGTTGGCGCCCGCCTCTGAACTCATCGAGATTCCTCCGTGGGTGCGGGATGACGGGGAGGGCGGATCCCGCCCTCCCGGCATGGGGGCCGTCACGCCGGGGGAGCGGAACGGAACGGAGTCAGGGTCACGAGGTCGGATGCCTGGGAGAGGCGTGGGGTTTCGTCGTGCGCGAGGTGTTGGGAGACGTCACCGATGCCGGGAACGCGGCGTTCGCCGGGTGTTCACCGGGTGTTCACGACGGGACGGGGTTCTCAGCGCGGGAGGAGGGCGGCGGTCGCCCGGCTACGGCTGTGACGGGCCGACGGCCAGCTCCCAGATCCAGAGGACCATGGAGGTCAGCAGCGCGATGACGACCAGGGCGAGGGTGAGGAGGCGCTCCCAGGTCCAGGAGCCGTCGGCGTAGACGGCGGAGAGGAACGACACGCCGGTGGTGACCAGCCACGTGGTCGGCACGCTGAGAAGGCTGAGCGTCCGCGTCTGCCGGTGGTCGGCCCACTCCCGCCGCGGCCGGGGCGGCGCCGCGAGCATCAGCACCAGGAAGACCTGGTTCATCAGGGCGAACGCGAGCCCGAGCGCCGTGCTGTCGTAGAGGACCATGTTGGAGAGCGCCATGCCGTTCAGGAAGGCGAACATCCCGAGCACGCCCATGAGCCTGAGGCGGTAGGCGCCCCGGGATACGGCCGGTGGGTGGCCGCCCGGGTGGGGGGCGGGTCCGTTCTGGCGCACACCTTCTCCGTTCCGTCGTCGTGGGCCGCTCGCGGTGGTGCGGCCCGGCGGTCAGTCGGACGGACCGGCGCTCGGCGCGTCCTCCGGGGCCTCCGTGGCCCACCGGACGACGAGCGGGTACCCGTCCATGGACGCGTCGTGGAACCGGGGGAAGACCTCCTCCGTCCCGGTCACCTCGCCCTCCGCCAGGTCGACGCGGAACCACGCCTCCTCCGTCTGGAGCAGGAGCGCGTCGCGCTCGGGCGACGGCGTGTACTGGAGCACCGGGCCACCCTCCTCCAGCAGCCGCGTGGCCGTGAACGCCTGGCCCTCCACGGTCACCAGGTAGGCGCCGCCCGTCTGCCCGGTTCCGGTGGGGGCGGGGCCGAGCACGGCGGTGCCCTCGCCCCACACGAGGGCGTCGTCGTAGGTCTGCCACTGGCCCTCGGGGGTGGTGAGCGACGCGTTGACCACGCTCTCGTTGGTCCGCCGCACCACCAGGCTCTGGCCGGTCGCCCCGCCCAGCTGCGTGGTCTGGACGCTGTTGCGGATGTGCAGCTCGCCCGCCGGTGTGAGCGCCCAGTCGCTCGGGACCTGGTAGTCGCCCAGCGGGAGCGTGCCCTCCTGGTTGGGTGTGCCGCCGGGGGCGTCCAGGGGGACCGACATCACCCGCGGCGGCTGCCCGTCCTGCTCGTCGTCGGAGACGTACCAGAGCCGTTCGTCGTGGATGACCGGCCGCGACAACACCTCCCCCGGGGCCGCCGCGACCGACTCGACCGGCTGGTAGCTGATCCGCTCCGGCGCCTCGCCCTCCTCGTCGGCGGCCTCCGCGACCCCCGTCGACGCGACGTCCTCGGGGTCGGTGAGCGCGGCGATGGTGATCGTCGACGGCTCGGCGGTGGCGTAGGCGAAGAACTGCCAGTCCGCGGAGAACTGGGAGTGCACCGGCAGGGACGACGCCATGGGGTCCACCGCACCCTCGGGCAGGCCGAGTTCGTGCACGGGCTGGCCGGTCGCCGGGTCGTGGAACACCAGGACCTGGTCGGTCTCCGGGTCCGCGCCCTCGTATCCGCGGTGCAGCAGCGCGAGTCCCGTGAGTCCCTGCTCGGCGATGTCCTCCACCGTCTCCGGCGAGTCGTCCGAGCTTGCCGACGAACTGTCGCAGGCGGTGACGGCCACCAGGCACGCGGCCGACATGAGGGCGAGGGAACGCCGCACGAATCTGCCTTTCGGGGGAGGGAACGGTGGAGTTGTCACAAGTGGGACCAACCCGGACTTCCTATGGTTCCACCTCCCCGGGGTGGTGTGGGCGCCGCGACCGGAGTCGGCCACGCGCGACGGGCGGGCCCGAGGTGAAGCGGAGGACCAGGGGACCCAGCCTAGGCCGGAGGCTCGCTCCAACCGACCTGCACCAGGTCGGGCCGCTTGCCGCGCAGCGCCAGCTGCGCACGGCCCTGGGGCAGCGACGTGGAGGCCACGCCGTTGGCCAGGCGCCCCTCCATCCGGTCGCCCGAGAACAGCAGGCCCGGCGTGGCCATGTCGTTCAGCGCCTGGAGCACCGGCTCGAACATCGCCCGCGCCGTACCGCCCGTGCGCCGGGCCGCGATGACGTGCAGGCCCAGGTCGGCGCCCTGCGGGATGTACGGCGCCAGCGGCGCGAGCGGATTGCTGCGCGAGGCGATCATGTCCATGTCGTCGACCACGATGTACAGGTCCAGGCCCTTCCACCAGCTGCGCTCCCGCAGCTGCTTCGGGGTCACGTCCGGTCCCGGCAGACGCTGCTTCAGCGACCCCGCCAGGTTGTCCGCGACGGCCTTGGTCTGCTCCGCCGTGGTGCAGTACGCCAGCAGGTGGTCCTCCGGCACCAGCTCCAGGTGCGAGCGCCGGAAGTCCACCATGACGATGCCCAGCTCCGTGGCCGGGCGCCGCGCGATCTGCTTGACCAGCCCGCGCAGCAGCGTCGACTTACCGGTCTGCGGGTCGCCGAACACCACCAGGTGCGGGTCCCGGTCGAGGTGGGTCGTGACCGGGGCGAGCGAGCTCTCCGCCATGCCCAGCACCAGTTCGCGCATCCGACCCGTGCCGCCCTTGCGTCCCTTGAGCAGCTCGTCGAGCTCCACCCGCTGGGGCAGCGTCCGGACGCCCTGCACCGCCTTCTGCGGCCAGCGCTCCCGGACCCGCTTGATCAGGTCGCGGATCCCGTCGGTCACGTCCTCGTCGTTGGCCACGGCGTCCACACGGGGCAGCGCCACGTGCGTGTGGTGCTCCTCCGAGGTCAGACCGCGGCCCGGCGTGTCCTTCGGGATCTCCTCGGCGACCTTGCGCCCGATCCCCGAGTCCATCGGGTCGCTGAGCCGCAGCTCGAAGCGTCCCCCGAACAGCGCCTGCAACCGGGACCTGATCTGCGACGACGCCGCGCCCGTCAGGATCGTGTGCACGCCCAGGGACGGCCCCCGGGTCGCGATGTCCATGAGGAAGTCGTCGGCGGCGTCGAAGGAGTCCCGGACCGCCGACCACCCGTCGACGATGAGGAACAGGTCGCCGACCACGCTCGCGGGCAGCTTCCCCTCGGCGCGCGCCTGGCGCAGCGCCGCCGGGGAGTCCAGCTTGTGCTTGCGGAACACCCGCTGGCGCCGGTCCAGGTGCCCCGACACGTCGGTGAGGATCCGCTGCACCCGCTCGGGGTCGGCCCGGCCCGCCACACCCGCGACGTGCGGCAGCTCGTCCATCGCCTGGAGCGCGCCGCCGCCGAAGTCGATCGCGTACACCCCGACCCGGCCGGGCGGGTACCGCCACGCCAGGCTGGCGATGATCGTCCGGAGCAGCGTCGACTTGCCGGACTGGGGCCCGCCCAGGATGACGATGTTGCCCTCGCCGCCGGTGAAGTCCAGCTCCGCCGGGATCACCCGCTGCTCGCGCGGGATGTCGGTGAGGCCGATGACCGCCCTGGCCTCGGCCGGGTCCGGCTCGGTTCCCTCGCCCTCCAGGTCGTCGGCCTCCCCGAGGTCGGCCAGCACCGTGTCGAGGGTGAGCAGCTCCGGCAGCGGCGGCAGCCACACCGGCCGCACGCGTTCGGCGCCCGAGGCCACCAGCCGGTCCACGGTCACCTGGAGGGTCGTCCGCTTCTCCTGCCTGGGCCGCTTCTCCTCCTCCTTGGCCTTGATCGAGCCCACGAGCGAGTCCACCAGCGAACCCGTGCCCGTCACCTTCGCCAGGCCGTTGTAGGACAGCAGCGGCAGGACCGGTTCGTGCTCGTCCCTCTCCTCCCGCTGGGGCGGTTCGTAGGGCTGGGAGACCATGGCGGCCTTGAACCGCTCGAAGACGGAGGTGTCCACCTTGAGGTAGCCGGAGCCTGGCTCGGGCGGCAGGTGGTAGGCGTCGCCGACCCCGATCGCCTCCCGGCTCTCCGCCTCGGAGAACGTCCGCAGGCCGACCCGGTAGGACAGGTGGGACTCCAGGCCCTTGATCTTGCCCGACTCCAGGCGCTGGGTGGCCAGCAGCAGGTGCACGCCGATCGACCGGCCGATCCGGCCGATCGCCACGAACAGCTCCGCGAAGTCCGGGTGGGCGGTCAGCAGCTCGGAGAACTCGTCGATGATGATGAGCAGGTGCGGCAGCGGCTCCAGCCCGGGGTCGGTCTCGCGCGCCGCCTCGTAGGCGTGCAGGTTGGGCAGGTTGCCCGCGTTCTTCAGGATCTGCTGGCGCCGGACCAGCTCGCCGAAGGTCGCCTCCCGGAACCGCATGACCAGACCGTCGTCGTCGGCGAGGTTGGTGATGAGCCCGGCGCTGTGCGGCAGCCGGTCGGTGTCCGCGAACGTCGCGCCGCCCTTGAAGTCCACCAGCAGCAGCGCCAGGTTCTCCGGCGCGTGGTTGATGACCAGCGAGGCCACCATCGTCCGCAGCATCTCCGACTTGCCCGAACCGGTCGCGCCGACCACCAGGCCGTGCGGCCCCATGCCGCCGAACGCCGACTCCTTCAGGTCCAGCAGCACCGTGTTGCCGCTCGGCCCGATCCCGATCGGCACCCGCAGGTAGTCGCCGGTGCTGCGCTTGCGCCACGTCCGCCGCGTGTCCAGCTGCGCGACGTCGGGCACGCCGAGGATCTCCGGCAGCCCGACGGTCTCGTGCATGGCGTCGTCCGAGTCGGTCACCGCGATCCCGTACGGGGCGAGGGAGCGCGCCAGGTGCGTCAGGTGGGCGACGCTCGCCCGGTCGGCCCGGCCCCCGATCGGGGTGTGCGACGGCTCCTCGGCAGCGCCCGGGTTCTCGGTGTCCTCGGTGAGGTTCCCGTCGGCGTCGACCGTCAGCCGCAGGTCGACGGCCTCCGGCTCCTCGCGCCGGTCGGCCACCAGGGCGATGACGTGGATGCCCAGGTCGGACAGGGAGGTCACGGGCGGTTCGGCGTGCAGGCCGGACAGCGTCGACTGGTGTTCGCCGTCGAGCACCACGACCAGCCGCTGCGTGCCCGGGCCCGGCGGCTTGCCGCGGCGCCGTTGGAGGTCGACCGTGCGGCGTTCGATCTCCTCGGACAGCAGCTCGGCGATCTGCACGGTGTTCCCGGCCACCAGTCGGGCGGGCATCGGGCCGTCCTTGGCCTCGTCGAAGGTGTTGTGCGGCAGCCACTTGAGCCACTCCCACCACGGGCGCAGCTTCTGGTCGCGGACCACGCCGATCCGCAGGTCGTGCGGCGAGTGGAAGGTCGCCAACTGCGCGATCATCGCCCGCGCCAGCCCGCGCCCGGCCTCGCGGTCGCCGACGACCGACACCACGCCGTACTCGCGCAGCGGGACGACCAGCGGCATCTCCGGCACGTCCCCGTACAGCTCGATGAGCTGGTCGGCGGCCCCCTGGCAGACGGGGTCGTAGACGATGAGCGGGTTGGAGTTGTCCACCCGGAGCTTCAGCGCGCGGGCCAGCGGTCGGGTCCCCGAACCCGCGCGCACGTCCAGGAAGTCGGGGTCGGCGGCTCGCCGCTCCCACCTCCGGGCCCGCGAGCGCGCCGGTTCGGTCAGCAGCTCCGGGTCGGGATGGCGGAACGCGTTGTCGGCGCGCTGCGTGGCGGCCACGTCCCGGACGATCTCGCGCAGCTGGTCGAGGTAGTCGACGTAGCGTTCCCGCTGTTCCCGGATGCGCTTGCGCGGCCCGTTGTGCTGGGCGACGAACATGATGATGCCGACGACGACGCTGGCCATCATGATCATGACGCCCGCCACCGCCATCAGGGGGCGGTGGCCCATGGTGATGGACATCAGCAGCGAACCGGAACCGGTGATGATCGGCATGATGATCATCGCGCCCGAACTGGAGGCGGGAGGGTTCTCCGGCATCTGCGGCGGGGTCGCGATGACCAGGGGGGTGTTTCCCGGGGCAGTCGGGACGCTGCGGGCGGGGCGGGGGACCGGTCTCGTCGCCACAGTGATCTCTTTCCGTCCACCTGCGGGGGTTGGGTGCCTGGGTGACTACGCTAGGAATGATCTCGCGAACACTGCGAATCGCCTAATTCGCGTCGGTCTGTACCCCCCGAGCGGAGACGACCCCCGAAGACGACGGCAAGGGAATCATGGGTGTGAGTGGATACTGCCGGGTCACCGTCACAGGACCGGACCGCTGGGCCGACCTGGCACTGCCCGGCAGCGTGCCCGTGGCGACGCTGATGCCGCGCATCGTGGAGGTGTGCGCGCCCCGGGAGGAGGGCACCGAACCCGCCCACTGGTCCCTGACCACCGTCGACGGTTCCCCGGTGCGGTTGGAGGAACCGCTGGAGAGCGCCGGGGTCCACGACGGCGACGTCCTCATGCTCGACCGGCGCACGGCGCCCAGCCGGCCGGCGCACGTGGACGACGTGCGCGGAGCCGTGGAGGACCGGGTCGACGAGACCGCCCGGATCTGGAACCCGACGACGACGCTCTCCTTCGGCCTCCTCGTGGCCGGAATCGGCCCCTTGGCGATGCTGGTGTTGATGATGTGGCTGCGCCCGTCGGCCGGTCACCTGGGTGTGGCGAGCGTCGGCACGCTCTTCGCGATCGCGGCCATGCTCCTCGCGGCCCGACGCCCGCTGCCCGCCGTCGCCCACGTCCTTTTCGCCACGGCGTGCGCCTGGGGCGCGTTGACCGCCGTGCTCGCGGCGGGGCTGGTGGCCGACGTCGGCGTCCTGGTGATGTCGGCGTTCGCCCTGACCGGCGCGCTCCTGGTGGCCGGGGTCGGTTGGGCGCTGCACGAGACGGGCCTGGCCTACATCGCCGCGCTGGGCGTGATCGCGGTGACGGCGGCGGTGCTGGTGGGCGTCGGCGTGTTCGTGGACCCGGTGCAGGGTGTCCGCGCGATGGGGCTCGCCCTGACCCTGTGCGTCGGGGCCCTTCCGCGGGTGGCCATGGTGATGGGCGGGCTCTCGGGACTCGACTACGAGGTGGGGCGTTCGGGCCAGGTCGCCACGGAGCGGTTCGAGGACACCTTCACCAACAGCGACCGGATGCTGCTGGGCCTCGTGCTGGGCTCCGCGCTGAGCGGCGGGGCGGTCACGGTGCTGCTGGCCTTCATGGCCGGGGGACTGCCGGACCTGCTCCTGGGCGGTCTGCTGTCGGTGCTGCTGGTGATGCGTTCGCGGCTGTTCGACCGGATCCGGCACGTGCTGCCGCTGCGGCTCGCGGGTGTGCTGGGCCTCGGGGCCACGGGCGTGGCGGCGATCGGGGAGTACCCGGCGCTGGGCCCGTGGCTGCCGGTGGCGGTGCTGTTGGCGGGCATGGTCCTGGGCGTGCTGAGCTGGGTGCGCCTGACCGACGTGCCGCGCGCGTCCCTGCGCCGCCTGCTCAACTGGACCGAGGTGCTGGTCATCATCGCGATGTGCGCGGTCTTCGCCTGGGGGATGGGTCTGTTCGCGTTCGTCGCGCGGATGTCCGGCGTCGAGTGACCGGGGCGCGTGCGGTTCACGCGTGTGCGGTCTCCTCCCCGTCGGCCTCACAGGAGCACTCCGAGCACGCGAAGGCCGCCGAACCCCGCAGCGCCCGCACGCCCGCGCGGCGCCGCCGACGACGGGCCTCCCTGAGGGAGACCCCCACGATCCGGGTGGCCGTGACCGCCGCGATGACCGCGAGCGGCACGACGAGCATGGCCACGGGCTGGCGGATGGGGCGGTAGTCGGCGCCCGCGCCGTCGAGGACGATGAAACCGGCGGGCCGTACCCGCGCCAACCCCGCGCCCCCGGCCCCGTCGGCGCCCGGGATCCGACTCGATCCGCCGCCCATCGTGCTCAGGGCGCTGACCCGCGCGACCGGCACGACCGTGGTCGCCCCCGACGCCACCGGCTCGCCGAACACGGTGGCGGCCCTGGCCGCGCCGCCGGTGCGCTCCACCATGTGCGTGAGCGCGTCCAGCGCGGGGCTGGGACGGCGGCCGGGGACGGCGCCCTCGGCGCGTCGGGCACGTCGGATCGCGGATCTCAGCATGGTCCTGCTCCCTCGCCTGGCGGACACGGATCTCCACGCTACCGCCCGCCTCGTCAGAACAGCGGGTCGCCGGGCTCCAGCGTCTCCGGATCGACGATCACCACCCGGCGGTCGGCGGTGACGGCGGCCAGGACCTCGCCCTCCGGGTGCACCGCGATCCGCCGGAAGTCCACCGCGCCGTCGCGGTCGGCGAGATCCTCCCCGGACGCCATGTCCCACACGTGGCCCATGGCGCGGTTCGCCCCCTCCGCGTCGGCGTAGGACTCCCAGCTCGCGTACACCCGCCCCCGCCCCACGGTGACGTCGACCAGCGAGGCGTCGTCGGGGAGCCCAGCCGGTTCGAAGGAGCCCAACGCGGCGCGGGTGGTGTAGTCGACCCACACCAGCCCCCGCCGGTCGTCGTGCACCAGCTCCTCACGTCCGGGGACCACGGCGAACCGCGAGGACACGGCCCCGCGCACGGTGTACGGCTCCTCGCCCGTGTCGACGTCCCACAGCGAGACGACCCCCGACTGGACCGTGGCGACGCGGTCGGGACCGGCGAACTCCATCTCCGCCACCTGGTGGGGCGCCACCGACCCCGCCGCCTCGCCCGTCGTCAGATCGACGAGCCCCACGCTGTCCTCGCCCAGGTCAGCCGTCACCGCCACCGCGAGCAGGTCCCCGTCGGGGCTGAACGCGATGTCGCGCGCGTCGCGCGGTCGGGTCGGCCACACCCCGCCGGTCTCCTCCGGGCCGACCTGCGGTCCCAGGTGCTCGGTGGTCGTGCCGGACGGCAGGTCGAAGACGTGCGCGACCGACACCGTGCCGTCGACCGCCTCGTACTCGACGGGGACGGACGCGGCCACCGCGCACCCCGTCGGCGCGAACACGGGGTCGGACGCGTAGTCGACCGTGCCGGACGGGCGGGCGATCTCCTCCCGTTCCCGCCAGTCCCACACCATCAGCCCGTACCCCAGGGTGGTCACGGCCAACGCGTCGCCGTCCGGGCTGAACGCCAGGCCGATCGGGTGCGCCCCGGCCCCGTCGGGCTCCGACTCCGGCGCCGGGTAGCCGGTGCCGTCCAGGCAGCCCGCGTCGGTGATCAACCCCTCGGCGCCGCCTCCTCCCCCGGCGTCGTTCCCGCCGCCCTCCTCGGCGGGAGCGTCCCGCGGCCAGTCGTACGCCCAGGCCGCGGCCGAACCCGCCACCAGGGCGAGCGCCAGTCCCGTGGCCGCCAGGAGTCGGCCCCGGCGTCGTCGCGCTCGGGCGCCGTCCGCGCCACCGCCCCCGTCGCGCGCGCCGGGGCCCGGCGCCCCCTCGCCGTCGGGGCCGAGGGCCGACCGCTGCCGCGCCGCCGTGGCCTCGATCGCGGCCCGCACCTCCGGCGGCCACGGATCCGGGGCGGCGGGACCGCCGAGCATCCGCACCAGGTCCGCGGCGCTGGGACGCAGGGCGGGGTGGCGCTTCAGGCACGCGTCGACCAGCCCGCGCAGCTGTAGCGGGATCCGGGGCAGTCCGCGCGGCCCCTCGACCCCGCTGGCCGCGAAGCACAGCGTCGCCGCCCACGACAGCACGTCCGCGGCCGGTCCCGCCCCGCCCTCCGGCGCCGCGAACGCCGGGTGCGGCGCGCGTTCGGCTCCGTCGCGCGCCAGCCACTCCAACCCGGGGTCGGCCAGCACCGCCGACTCCCGCGTCAGCAGCACCCCGTCCGGCCACAGCGACCCGTGCGCGCGGTCGGACGCGTGCAGGTCCGCCAACCCCTGGGCGAGCGCGAGCGCGAGCGGGACCAACGCGTCCGCCGACAGCGGCCCGTGCTCGCGCACCAGGTGGGCCAGGCTCGGCCCGAGCGGGCGGGCGACGGCCACCCACGGCACCGCGCCCTCCAGGTCCGCGTTCCACACGGCGCACACGTGGGGGCCGGTCGCGTCGAGCGCCGACACCACCCGTTGGGCGAAGGCCGCCCGGAAGTCGGGGTCGGTGGCGTGCCCGGAGCGCGCCACCTTGACGGCGACGGGGTCCCCGCCACCGCCCGAACCGAGGTAGACGCGGGTGAACGCCTCCTCGCCCAACCGCCGGTGGAGGCGGTAGGGGCCGACGGACGGCGGGTCGTGGGGGTGGAGCGGGAGCATGGGGCCTTCCCGTGGGGTGCGGAACCGTCAGTCGATGGTGGTGATCAGGCGGAGTTCGACCGCGTCCACGACCCACATGCCGGAGCCGCTCGGCGGGAACCCCACGAAGACCTCGCCGTCGGGGTGGAGGGTGATCTCGGTGACGAACCCCTCGTCCGACTCCGCCGTCAGCTCCACACCCGTGGAGTACTCCCACACCTTCATCACGCCCTCGGACCGCGGGGAGCCCATGGCGAGGTAGGTCGCGTACAGGCGGTCCGCCTGGGGGCTGTACACGAACTGCTCCAGGGTGCCCTCGGGCTGGACGGCGGGCACGAACGCGGCGGGCTCCTCCCCGTCGAGGACGTTCTGCCTGCGCGGCCCGTCGTCGGCGTGGAACAGGAGGTCGTCGTCCTCGGTCAGGATCAGGTCCGTCTCGCCCAGGTGGTAGCCCATGTCGTCGCCCTGCCCGACCACCTCGCGCGTCTCGGTGTCCCACACGAACAGGTCGCTGATGTGGGTGTGGGCCGCGAGGAGCGACCCGTCCGGGGAGTAGGTGGCGATCCGGGCCCCGTTCGCGGCCTCCGGATAGGCGTGGACGACCTCGCCGGTCGCCACGTCGTAGGTCACGACACCGGGGCTCCCCTCCGAGGTGGCCACGGTCAGCTCGGACCCGTCCGGGGAGAACTCGGCGGTGCTCACCTCCTGCCCCTCGCCGATCACGGTGCTCTCCCCGGTCTCCAGCGTGTACACCCGGGTGCCGGAGTCGGTGGTGAAGGCGATCAGGCAGTCGTTCGGGCTGAACGCGGGCTTCCCGTACGGCAGCGGAATCTCGACGTCGATCCACGCGAGGCGGGCGCCGTCCCGCCAGTCCATGAGGAAGATCCCCTGGGGCGCGCCGACGGCGAGGACCGATCCGTCACTGGAGAACGCCGGGTGGAGCGGTCCGTCCGGCTCCGGGAGCGTGTCGGCCTCCGCCGGCCGGGTGAACTCCTCCGCCAGGTGCTCGGCGGGGTCGCACACCTCGCGTGCCACGGGTGTCCCGGTCGGGGACGGACCGGAGCCGGGGACCTCGGCCCGGATGAGGTCGACCCCGCCCAGCGACCACACGCCGAACCCGCCCATGAGGACCAGCGCGACCACCGCCGCTCCGGCGATGAGCAGCCGACCGGCCAGGGACCCCCGCTCCCCCTCGGCGCGGGCCGCCGACCGCACGGCGTCGCGGTGCTCGCGCGCGATCCCGTCGAGCACCGCGCACGCGGCCGGGGGCAGCCACGCGGAGGCCCGCGGAGCCGGTCCGGCGGGGCCGCCCAGCGCCCGGAGGACCTCCGCGGCGCTCGGCCGACGGCCGGGGTCCTTGTCCAGGCAGGCGGAGACGATCCCGCGCAGGGACCCGGGCACCCCGCTCAGGACGGGGTCCTGGTGGGCGACGCGGTACATCACGGCGGACGGGTGGCCCTCACCGAAGGGGCCGGTCCCGGTGAGGGCGTACACCAGCGTCCCGCCGAGCGCGAAGACGTCCGAGGGCGGACCGTACCGCTCCCCGCGGACGACCTCCGGGGACATGTAGCCCGGGGTTCCGACGGGACGGGTCCGTTCCGCGTCCCCGTCGTCCTCCCCGTCGCGCTCCCGGCGGGCGTCGCCGATCGCCCCCGAGACGCCGAAGTCGATCACCCGGGGCCCGCCGACCGCCACCATGACGTTGCCCGGTTTGAGGTCGCGGTGCACCAGCCCCTTGGCGTGGACGCCCTCCAGGGCGCGGGCGACGCCCCGGGCGAGGAAGCGCACGCTCTCCTCCGGGAGCGGCCTCGTGGCGTGGACGAGGTCGTGCAGCGAGGGCCCCCTGACGTACTCGGTGGCCATCCAGGGGATCCGCCCACTGGTGTCGGCCGCCAGCACCCGGGGGACGTTCTCGCCCAGGACGAGCCGGGCCAGCTCCAGCTCCTGGGCGAAGCGCTCGCGGAAGTCGGGGTCGTAGGCGTACTCGGCCCGGACCACCTTCACGGCCGCGGAGGCTCCCGCGGCGTCCAGCCCGAGGTGGACGCGGCCCATGCCGCCCGCGCCCAGGAGCGCGGCGATCCGGTAGGGGCCGACCCTGCGCGGGTCGTCGGGGGCGGGCTGCTGCATGGTGGCCTTCCGGTGCGGGTCAGGACAGCTCGGAGACGACGGCGTAGTCGGAGTCCAGGATCAGGATGGTGTTGCCCCCGGACTCGGAGACGGGGGTGGCGATGTGCTCCCCGTCCGGGTGGACCGCGACCGGGTCGTAGACGAAGACGTCCTCGTCACGCAGGAGCGCGCCGGTCGCGGCGTCCCACACGCTGCCCCGGCCCGTCGGCGACGGGTACGTCCCGGCGAGGACCCGCTCGCCGTCGGCGGAGAAGGACAGGTCGTGGATCCGTTCGTGCTCCCCGTCGACGGGGGCCAGCTCCCGGACGGCCGCGCCGGTGGCCGCGTCGACGAGCCGGGCGCGGTTGGTCTCGTCGACGACGGCCAGGGTGGATCCGTCGGGGGAGAGGGCGAAGGCGTACTGCTCGTCCCCGGAGATCCGGTGCAGCTCCCGGCCGGAGGCGGCGTCCCACACGACCACGCCCAGGTGGGTCGCGTAGTCGCGGGTGGCCACGGTGGCGACGAGCCGGGAGCCGTCGCCGGTGAAGTGGATGTCGGCGACGACGCCCTCGACGGGGATCTCGACCTCGGCGGTGTCGGTCGCCACGTCCCAGACCTGGATCACGCGGTCGCCCTCGGGCGTCCCGTCCTCGGAGGCGAGGAGGGCCAGCCGGGAGCCGTCGTCGGTCAGGGCGGGCATGTCGTAGGCGCCGTACTCCTCGTTCTCGTCGGCCACGACGGCGACGCGGTTCTCGCTCGACCCCTCCCACACCTCGACGTAGCCGTCGGTCGCGGCGGCGACGTAACCGGTGGAGGTGGCGTAGGCGGCGTACGGGGCGGGCTCGAAGACGTCGACGGGGACGCCCTCGCGCCAGTCCCAGGTGGAGAGGGTGCCCGAACCGAAGACGTACAGCCTCTCCCCGTCGTCGGAGAAGACGAGGTCGTAGACGAAACCGTCGAGCGTCACCGACGGCGCCGCGTCGGAGGGGTCGGGGCCGCCGGAGGGACCGTCCGAGGGGTCGCCGCCGGTGCCGGCCGAGGGCGGCGGATCCTGGCCGGGGAGCGGGAGCGCGGTGACCGCCAGCGCGGCCGCGCCCACGATGACCAGGGCTGACACCGCCGCAGCCCCGGTGACGGCGGCGCGCCGCCGCCACCGGGGACGGCGGGCGCCACGGTCGGGGGAGTCCGCTCCGGCGCCGGGCGGGGGACCGGGCTCCACGGCGTCGGGCGCGGCCGCGCCGCCGTCCAGGGGAACCGTGGTGCGCTCGGCCTCGTCGGCGCGACGGGACTCGCTCCGCCTGTCGTCGATCTGCCGGGCGACGGGG
Source organism: Nocardiopsis sp. NPDC049922 (assembly GCF_040660275.1). Classification (NCBI taxonomy): domain Bacteria; kingdom Bacillati; phylum Actinomycetota; class Actinomycetes; order Streptosporangiales; family Nocardiopsidaceae; genus Nocardiopsis; species Nocardiopsis sp. NPDC049922. Next base: position 89,687 of record NZ_JBFAME010000014.1, read on the forward strand.
GAGGGCAGCCATCCGTGCTCCGCCGACGGCAGCGGCAGCGCGGACAGCTCCTCCCGCACGCGTTCGGCGTCGGGCCGGTCCGCCGGGTCCTTGGCCAGGCACGCGGCGACCACGTCGCGGAGCGGCCCCTCGGGCACCGCGTCGACGAAGGGGTCGCCGTCCAGGACCCGGCCCAGGACGGCGGACGGACGGCCCGAGCCGAACGGCGGCTCCCCGAGGGCCGCGAAGACCACCGTCCCGGCCATCGAGAACACGTCGCTGCGGGCGGAGACCTCCTCGCCGGTGATCTGCTCCGGAGAGGTGTAGGCGGGGGTGCCCAGGGTCTGCCCGGTGCGGGTCAGGACCGTGCCCTCCACGGCGCGGGCGATCCCGAAGTCGATCACCTGGGGGCCGCGCGGGGACAGCAGGACGTTGCTCGGCTTGAGGTCGCGGTGGGTGATCCCCGCCTCGTGGATGGTGCACAGCGCGCGGGCCAGCCCCAGGGCCAGGACGCGCAGCGACGGCTCGGGGAGGGGACCGCCCCTCAGGACGGCCTCCTTCAGCGTGGGGCCGGGCACGTACTCGGTGGCCATCCACGGGGCGGGCGCGTCGGGGTCGGCGTCCACGACCCTGGGGACGAAGGGCCCCCGGACCAGTCGCGCGGCCCGGATCTCCCGGCGGAAGCGCGCCCGGAACTGGGCGTCGTGGGCCAGGTCCTCCTTGACCGCCTTCAGGGCGCACAGGTGCCCGTCGGGGCTGCGCGCGAGGTAGACCTCGCCCATCCCGCCCGCGCCGAGGCGGGCGAGGAGGCGGTGCGGACCGATGCGCGGAGGGTCTCCTGGGGTGAGCGGCTGCACGGCGGGTGGGCGTCCTCACGGGGGTCGCGGGCCCGGCCGGCGGCCGTTCCGGCCGGGGCGGGGCTGGGTGGGGAGGAGAGGGGGCGTCCTGTGCGTCAATCTAGCCGTTCACGCGCGGACGTCCCAGCGCCCCAGCTCCGACCCGGTGCCGCGTGGCCGGGCCGCGACCGGGCACGGCCGGTGCGTCAGGGACGGGAGGCGGTGGCCCCGGCCCAGATGTTGACGTCGGACTCCACCGCCCACCCGTCGATGCGGCGCAGTTCCTCGTCGGTGAACTCCGGCGCGTTCAGCGCGTCCAGGTTGTGTTCGAGCTGCTCCACGCTGGAGGCGCCGACGAGCGCCGTGGTCACCGTGCGCGGGCCCTGGTCCCGCAGGACCCAGGAGATCGCCATCTGCGCCAGGCTCTGGCCGCGTTCGGCGGCGATCTGGTTCAGCGCGCGTGCGCGTTCGAGGATCGCGTCGGAGAGCATGTGCTCCCGCCAGCTGGGGCGGCCCACCCCGGCCCGGGAGTCGGCGGGCACGTCGCCGCCCAGGTAGCGGGAGGTCAGCACGCCCTGGGCCAGCGGGGAGAAGGCGACCACGCCCATGCCCTCGTCGGCGGCGGCGGCCAGGAGTCCGTCCTCGACCCAGCGGTTGAGCATGGAGTAGGAGGGCTGGTGGACGACGAGGGGTGTGCCCAGCTCGCGCATGATCCGCGCGGCCTCGCGGGTGGCGGCGGGGCCGTAGGAGGAGATCCCGGCGTACATCGCGCGGCCGGAGACCACGGCGTGGTGGAGCGCCAGCATGGTCTCCTCCAGCGGCGTCTCCGGGTCGGGGCAGTGGCTGTAGAAGACGTCGACGTGGTCCAGGCCCATCCGCCGGAGGGAGCCGTCCAGGGAGGAGAGCAGGTACTTGCGCGAGCCGCCGTGCTGGTGGGGGCCGGGACCCATGACGTACCCGGCCTTGGTGGTGATGACGAGCTCGTCGCGGTAGGGGCGCAGGTCCCGGGCGAGGATCCGGCCCAGGTTCTCCTCGGCGCTGCCGGGCGGCGGGCCGTAGTTGTTGGCCAGGTCGAGGTGGAAGATCCCGAGGTCGAAGGCGCGCAGGAGGATGCGGCGCTGACCCTCCAGGTCGCGGTCGGAGCCGAAGTTCTGCCACAGGCCGAGGGAGAGGCGGGGCAGGTGCAGGCCGCTGTGACCGCAGCGGCGGTACTCCACGGAGTCGTACCGGTCCTCGCTCGCGACGTGTGTGCCCACGGTGTGTCCCTTCGTCCGTCTGCGTTGGAAGGGACAGTTTCGCAGATCAGGACATTCCCGGCGCGATGTCCGGAGTGAGGGGAGGCCGCCGGGGGCGTGTGGGCGCGTCCCGGGTCAGGCGGCGGTGAGTTCGGCCAACGCGCGGCGGTGCTGGGTGTAGGAGGACTCGGAGATCCGCGCGAACGGGTTGAGCAGCGCGGCCGCGCCGACCGGGTCGCTCGCGGGGTGGGAGACGGTCTGACCACCGCGGAAGAGGTCGGTCCAGAAGAACCGGCCGTCGCGACACCAGACGTTGACGTCGCGCTGGACCGACATGACGGCCATGTCCGAGGTCCCCGACCAGTAGAGCTGGCGGGGGGTCAGGGAGGCGAGCTCGCCCAGGAGCGCCATGATCGCGCGCTCGGCGCAGAAGGCGTGGCGGGGCTTGTGCTTGACTCGTCTGGCGAGAGCCGACTTCGCCCGGGAGGCCCGGGGATTGTTCAGGCGCCAGTGACTCAAGGTCGTCTCCAGTGGGTGTCTCGGGTGCCGCGGTGCTGACCGTGTGCGCTTGTCGCGACCATGCGCCGCGGTACGAGGGGCGCCGCCGTGGCGGGTTCCCTCCACAAAGTTGGCGAGGCGTGAACTGTGTCGTTACCTCGTAGTTATTCTTTGCGCTCCGGATGCTAGCAGTACCCGACCCTCCGTGGTCGAGGCTTTTGGATGTGGCCAATGTCACATTTAACGAATGGGTATCGACTGTACCTATTCAAGAACCACCAGTTCAAGACCTGTTCTTCGAACTGGGTTGCGACTCGTTCTCGCGCCGAAAGAGATTCGGTGTCTCGTGCGGACTGTCGCCAGGGTCACCCGATTCCGCGACGCACGGATGGGTGGATGTCACCCGGGGTGACTTTACGCAGGTGAGCGACTCTTGACCCGGGTTGGGGCGTGTCTTGCCCGATCCGGGCCGGCCTGGCCACGGCCGTTCGGGCCCGTCTTGCGCCGCCGCCGACCCCCGTGTATGGGCCGGTCGCGCGCCTGGAGGACACTGGAACGGGTCCAACGAGGAGAGAAGCCGCGCAGTGACACACACCCGTACATCCGGTGACCCCATCGCCCAGCGCGAGGAGACCGTCCCCGTCGAACCCGTCGGAGGCGCCCGCGCCTGGATCGTGTGGGGTGTCGCCGTCGGCGGCTACTTCCTGGCGATGCTGCACCGCAACGGGCTCGGCGTCGCCGCCCTGGAGGCCCAGGAGCGGTTCGACGTCGGCCCGGCGCTGCTCTCCGTCCTTCCGATGCTCCAGCTCCTCGTCTACGTCCTCCTCCAGGTGCCCTCCGGGCTGCTGGCCGACCGCCTCGGCCCCCGGCACACGCTCGTGATCGGCATGGGCGCGATGTCGGTCGGGGCGTGCCTGTTCGCGCTCGCGCCCGGGGTGGAGGCGGCCGTCGGGGGCCGGTTCCTCATCGGCCTCGGGGACGCCCTCGTCTTCCTCAACGTCATCCGCCTGGCCGCCCTGTGGTTCCCCCGTTCGCGCTACGCGCTCGTCAGCGGGCTCACCGGCGTGGTCGGCGGGGCCGGCCAGGTGGCCAGCGCGGCGCCGCTCGCGTGGGCCCTGGAGGGCGTGGGATGGGTGCCCGCCTTCCTCGCGACGGCGGGCCTCACGGCGCTCATGGCGTCGCTGGTGCTCGTGATCGTGCGGGACCGTCCCGCCGGGGCGGCCGGGCGGGCGACCGTGGCCGCGCCGATCCCCGTGTGGGAGGCGCTCAGGGAGGCGCTGCGGGCGCGCGGTCCGCGGATCGGGATGGTGCACCACGCGGCCGTCATGGCGCCGTTCACGATGATGATGGTGCTGTGGGGCTACCCGTTCCTGGTGGGCGGTCTGGGACTGGCCGAGGGCACGGCGGCGCTGACGCTCACGGCACTGGCGGCCGGAGCGCTGTGGACCGCCCCGTTCGCGGGCGCGGTGATCGGGCGTCGGCCGGGCGCGCGGGTGTGGCTCGGTCTGACCCTGGCCACGTCGGCGAGCACGGGGCTGGTGCTCCTGGTGGCGTGGCCGGGCGGGGCCCCCACACCGGTGGGCGTGGCGGTGCTGGCCGTGCTGGCGCTGGGCCAGACCCTCGCGCCGACGATCTCCTTCGACTTCGCCCGGGACGGCGTGCCCGCCAGCCGCACGGGGGTCGCCTCCGGCCTGGTGAACATGGCGGGCTTCTCCACGACGGTGCTGTGCACGGTGCTGGCCGGGTCGGTGCTCCAGGTCCTTCCGGAGGCGCCGACCTCCTTCCAGTGGGCGTTCGCGCCCATCTGCGCCACCACGCTCGCCGCGACGGTCGCGCTCTGGGCCATGGTGCTGCGAGGCACGCGCCGGGCCTGACCTCCACGGTTGATATCATGAGATATCACTTGGGGGTGATCCTGTGGCCGACGTCCTGATCCGCAACGTGCCGGACAGTGTCCTGACCGCGATCGACGCGGACGCCAAGAGACAGGGCCTGTCCCGCAGCGAGTACCTGAGACGCTCTCTGGAGCGGACGGCGAGAACCGCCGCCACCTCGGTGACCGAGGACGACCTGTCGCGCTTCGCCGAGGTGTTCTCGGACCTCGGGGATCCGGAGGTCATGAAGAGGGCGTGGGAATGACCTGGCTGATCGACAAGTCCGCGTTGGTGCGGTTGGGGGCGAGCCCCGACGCGCGTGACTGGGCCCTGCGCATCGAGCGAGGATTGGTTCGGATCTCGACGGTGACCCGGCTGGAGGCGGGGTTCTCCGCGAGGTCCGGTGGCGAACTGAGAAACTACCTCGACCGCCCTCCGCTCTCGGCGATGCCGGTCGAGTACGTCACACCGGCGATGGAGGAGCGCGCGGTCGAGGTCCAGGCCATGCTCGCCGACCGGGGGCAGCACAGGGCCGCCGGTGTGCCGGACCTGCTCATCGCGGCCGTGGCCGAACGCGCCGGTCTGACCGTCCTCCATCTCGACAAGGACTTCGAGCTGATCGCCGAGGTCACCGCGCAACCCGTGGAGCGCCTGAGAGTCGCCTGACCCCGACGTTCCACGCGACGCCGAACGGGCGGGGCGGCCGCGGCCGCCCCGCCCGTCGTCGGACGCCCGAACGCGTCAGAACGCGGACTCGGGCACGTCCATCAGGTCCAGCTTCACGCCCTCGGCGATCCGGCGCTCGGCGGCGATGCGCGGCAGGAACTGCTCGGCGAAGAAGCGCGCGGCGGCGATCTTGCCGGTGTAGAAGTCCTTGTCGTCGCCCTCGGCGCCGTCGATGCTGTTCAGCGCGATCTCGGCCTGGCGCAGCAGCAGCCAGGACAGGATGACGTCACCGAAGGCCATGAGCAGGCGGGTGGAGTTCAGGCCCACCTTGTACAGCTCGCGCGGCTCCTCGACCGAACCCATCGTGTGGCCGACCATGAGCTCGACGATCTTCTCGACGTGCTTGACGGCCTCCAGGAGCAGCTCGCGCTCCTCCTTCAGCTGGCCGTTGCCCGCCTCGCTCTGGGCGAAGGCCTTCATCTCGGCGGCGAGCGTGCCGATGGCGGCGCCGCCGTTCTTCACGATCTTGCGGAAGAAGAAGTCCTGCGCCTGGATGGCGGTGGTGCCCTCGTAGAGGGTGTCGATCTTGGCGTCGCGGATGTACTGCTCGATCGGGTACTCCTGGAGGTACCCGGAGCCGCCCAGGGTCTGGAGGGACTCGGCGAGCAGCGCGTAGGAGCGCTCGGAGCCCACGCCCTTGACGATCGGCAGCAGGAGGTCGTTCATCGCCTCCAGCTCCTTGACGTCCTCACCGGCCGCGTGCGCGATCTGGATCGCGTCCTGCTGGGTGGCGGTGAACACGATGAGGGCGCGCATGGCCTCGACGTAGGACTTCTGCGTCATGAGGCTGCGGCGCACGTCGGGGTGGTGCGTGATGGTGACCTTGGGGGCGTTCTTGTCGCCGCCGGCGGTCAGGTCGGAGCCCTGCTTGCGCTCCTTGGCGTACTCCAGCGCGTTGAGGTAGCCGGTGGACAGGGTGGCGATCGCCTTCGTCCCGACCATCATGCGCGCGTACTCGATGATGAGGAACATCTGGCGGATGCCGTCGTGCTTGTCGCCGACGAGGTAGCCGACGGCGGGGTGCTTGTCGCCGAAGGTCAGCTCGCAGGTGGTGGAGGCCTTGAGGCCCATCTTGTGCTCGACGTTGGTCACGTAGGCGCCGTTGCGCTCACCGAGGGAGCCGTCCTCGTTGACCAGGTACTTGGGGACCAGGAAGAGCGAGAGACCCTTGGTGCCGGGGCCCGCGCCCTCGGGGCGCGCGAGCACCAGGTGGAAGATGTTCTCGGTCATGTCCTGCTCGGCCGAGGTGATGAAGCGCTTGACGCCCTCGATGTGCCAGGTGCCGTCGCCCTGGTCGATCGCCTTGGTGCGCCCGGCGCCGACGTCGGAACCGGCGTCCGGCTCGGTCAGCACCATGGTGGCGCCCCAGCCGCGCTCGATCGCGAGCTTGGCGAACTCCTTCTGCTTCTCGTTGCCCTCGGCGTGGAGGATGCTCGCGAAGCCCGGACCCGCGGAGTACATGTGGATGGCGGGGTTGGCGCCGAGAATGAGCTCGGACGCGGCCCAGACGAGGGAGCGGGGGGCGCCGAGGCCGCCGAGTTCGGGGGAGAGGTCGAGGTTGTACCAGCCGGCGTCCATGTAGGCCTGGTAGGACTTCTTCAGGCTCTCGGGGATCGCGACCGTGTTCGTCTTCGGGTCGAAGACCGGCGGGTTGCGGTCGGCGTCCTCGAAGGACTCGGCGACGACACCGGTGGCGAGCCGGTTGACCTCGTCGAGGATGGTGCGGGCGGTGTCCTCGTCGAGTTCCTCGAACGGACCCTTGCCCAGCACGTCCTGGCGCTTGAACACCTCGAACAGGTTGAACTCGATGTCGCGCAGGTTGCTCTTGTAATGCGTCATGGACAGCTCCGCTGTGTCCCGGCCGCGGTGTCTGTACACGCGGATCTACCGACTAGTAACAAGTCAATGTTACTACCCAGTAGCACCGCGCGCCAGTGGGGGAAGGGCCCTCTGGCGGACGGGAGAGTGAACTGTGGCGACGCCGCAGGTCAGGGGCGGGAATCCGGGTGTCGCCGAGGGTGATGGGACCGCTCTCGGGCGTGGTTCGCGGCGGTGTCCGGGCAACGGTAGCGCGTGGAGCCGACGCCGCCCGGCACCGCCTCCCGGGATCACCAGGCGCGGCCGTCGGGCAGGTCGTCCAGGTGTGGGGCGGACAGGTGCAGGACCTCGTACCGCTCGGCGGCGTCGTCCGGCTCGCCCGGCGCGTCCCGCCACAGGACGAACCGCACGAGCCTCCAGCGCTCGGGATCGAGGCCGAGCGCCGCGGTGTGCACGCCGTCGTGCCGGGCCAGTTCGCGCAGCGCGTCGATCTCGCGACGGACGGCCTCGGCGGTGCCCAGGCCGTCCGTGCCGGAGCCGAGCAGTACGTCGGTCAGCCGCCGGGTGGCGGACCTGGGGGCCGAACTCCGCGCGGGGCCGCTCTCGCGGGCCACACCGGTCCAGTGCTGGACGGCCGGTCGGCCGAAGTCGCGGACGATGTTCTGGAACCCGCCCCCGCCGACGACGAACTCGGCCATCGCACCCACGTCGTTCCACAGGTAGAACGGCGCGTACTGGTTGACGGGCGAGCCGTGCACGCCCCGCTCCCGGATGGGCTCATGTCGATTCTCCAAAACGCAGATGGTTTACAACCGACAAGTTGTAGGGTTAGTCTGGTGTGGGAAATTAACGTGGAGCTGGTCGAGTCGTGGTTGGTCTCCCTCGACCAGGGTTCCTATGAGCAGGTGATCGCCGCGCTTCAGTTGCTGTCCGAATACGGTCCGGGCGTTGGCCGTCCCCTCGTCGACACGGTGCGGGGTTCGCGGCACGGCAACATGAAGGAGCTGCGTCCGGGCTCGACCGGTCGCTCGGAACTGAGGGTTCTTTTCGCCTTCGACCCGAAGCGCAGGGCGATCATGCTGGTCGCGGGGGACAAAACAGGGAACTGGAAGAAGTGGTATCGGGTGAACATCCCAATCGCTGATGATCGCTTCGACGAGCACATCGCTGGACTGGGGAGAGGACGCTGATGGGCACGAGTTTGGAGGACATGCTGGCCAGGCGACCCGTCGATGAGGAGTCGGTGGCCGCCCACAGGGCACGCATGCTGGAGGAAGTTCGTGCCTACCGTCTGCGCGAGCTGCGGGAGGCCGCCGAACTGACCCAGGTGCAACTGGCGGAGAGGCTGCACGTCAGTCAGAACCGGGTGTCGGGGATCGAGCGCGGTGACATCGAACGCGCGCAGGTCGACACACTACGACGGTACGTCGAGGCGATCGGAGGACGGTTGCACGTCGAAGTGGAGGTCGGCGACCAGCGGTTCGAGATCGCATAGTCGCGCGAACCGGTCCGGCACCGTTCGGCGCTCCAGAGGTCGCCCTCGGCGGGGCGGATCGCGCGGCCGGGCGTGCTCCTATGCTCGGACGTGCACGAACACCTGATGTGGGGAGCCACGACACCATGCTGGAGATGCTGCCCGGGCTCACCCGGATCTACGAGGAGTGGGCGCGGCGGTACCCCGACGTCCAACCGCTGACCATCCAGTTCGCCGCGGACGGCCAGGGCGGGGAAGGGCTGGACGGAGTCCTCGCCTACCCCCTGGAGGGGCACTGGCTCCTGGTGACCTTCGGCCTGACGGAGCTGGGTGAGAAGACCAGCGGGGAGCCCCGGGTCTCCGGAGCGGGGTTCGAGTTCACCTGCAGGATCCCCCGCGACCCCGCCGACCGCTCCGTGCCCGCCTGGATCCTGCGCGTCCTGCACGCGTTGGCCGACCGCTTCCTCGCTGGCAGCGACCTGGACGTCGGCCACTGGATCGTCACGCCGTCACCGCTCGGTGGCGAGCCGGAGAACGGTGACATGACCTCGCTGGTCATCGTCCCCGACGTCGAGGTCCGCGCCATGGACACGGAGAACGGGCTGGTCATGTTCTTCCAGCTCGTGGGTCTGCTCGCCGCCGAGGGCGCGGACGCGCAGGAGGCGGGGACGGCCGCCCCGCTCGTCGCGCTCCTGCGCGACCGCGACCCGAGACTGCTCACGGACCCCGGGCGCGAGCCGGTCCGCCTCTGACCGCCCCGACGCCGCCGGGTCGCCGCCCCCGGCGGGGCGACGACCCGTCCGCGCAGTCCTACCTCCCGGCCGCGCGGTCGATGGCCGTGCCGATCGACCCCACCCGGTCGGCGAGCAGCCCCATCGCGCCGATCGCCCGCGTCATGGGGTCGTCCTCGGCCCCGCCCAGCGCGCGGCCCCGCCGGAACGCCTCCTTGACCTCGGCCCACCGGGCCTCCTGCTCGGGCGTCATCACCCCGCGCAGCTCCGCGAGCTTGAGCAGATTGGCCTCCGCGCCCGACGTCAGGGTCTGCGCCTCGCCCAGGTAGTGGTCGTCGATCGCGGCCTCCACCTCGGCGTCGTTCATCACCGGCACGATCTTCTCCGCCAACCGGTTCATGTTCCGGTACGACCCCTGGAGCTGGAACGGCGGCTCCGTGCGCGCGTCCTCCGACTGCCCCGCCGAGGCGATGTAGGCCTGGTTGTTGGCCAGCACCACCTCACGCACGCGCAGCATCTTGCGCAGCACCGACACGATCCGGTCCACCTCGGCCGCCGAGTACGGATGCCGCAGCTGGTCCGTGCCCACCGACGCGTCGCCCTCGGCCATGCGCACGAACGTGTACACGTCCTCCCGGTCGCGCGTGGACAGCGGGGACAGAGTGGCGTTGGAGGTGAGCGCGTTCTCGATGTAGCTGAGCGCGAACATCTCCTCCTTGCCGGACAGCACGTCGCCCAGGTTGTACACGTCCGCGCGGTTGGCCAGCATGTCCGGGATCCGGAACCGCTTGCCCTGCTCCGTGTACGGGTTGCCGGCCATGCACACCGCGAACCGCTTCCCGCGCAGGTCGTAGGTGCGCGTCCGCCCGTTCCACACGCCCTCCATCCGGCGCTGGCCGTCGCAGAGCGAGATGAACTTCTGGAGCAGCTCGGGGTTGGTGTGCTGGATGTCGTCCAGGTACAGCAGCGCGTTGTTGCCCATCTCCAGCGCGAAGGAGATCTTCTCGACCTCCTGCCGCGACGTGGCGTCGGGCGCCTCGTCCGGATCGAGCGAGGTCACGCCGTGCCCCAGCGCGGGCCCGTTGACCTTGACGAACACCAGCCCCAGGCGGCTCGCCACGTACTCCATCAGCGTGGTCTTGCCGTACCCGGGCGGCGAGATGAGCAGCAGCAGTCCGCTCTGGTCGGTCCGCTTGTCGTCCCCGGCCGCGCCCAGCTGCTTGGCCAGGTTGTCGCCGATCAGCGGCAGGTACGCCTCGTCGAGCAGCCGGTTCCGGACGAACCCGCTCATCACCTTCGGTCGGTACTCCTCCAGCCGCAGCCGCTCGCGCTCGGCGGCCACCAGCGCGTTCCGGCGCCGCTGGAAGTCCCGGAAGGCGGGCACGTCCCGGGTACGGAACGCCCGCGTGCGCGGCAGGATCTCGTCCAACCGCACGTCCAGGGACCGGTCGCGCACCCGCCGATGCGCGCCGAGCAGGCCCGTCACCGTCTCGTGCACGGCCGCTGACGACTCGTACCGGTCCACGGCGGAGCCGGTCAGCTCGATCGCCGCCGCCTCGGGCAGGTCGCCCGGATCCACCTCGTCGAGCGTGGTCGCGAACGCCTCCAGCCACGCGGTCACCAGCTGGTGCCGCGCCGACAGGTCGCCGTCCAACGCCCGCAGGTCGTCCTCGAACGCCTTGCGCGTGGTCTCCCGCGTACTGCCCAGCGCCCGGTGGAACCGGTCGAGCAGCGTCCGCGCGCCCGCGCCGGTGACGAAGCCCGCCGCCGCCCGCGACCCCTCGGCCAGTTCCTCGAACAGGTACTCGCCCACCAGCTCCAGGTCGGTGTCCTGGAACAGCCCGGTCTCGGTGAGGAAGGCGTCCACGCCCTCGGCCAGCTCCGTGCGCAGCGCGTCGACCGCCGCCGAGCGCCGCGCCCCGAACACCGCGCGGGCCCGGGCCAGCGACCCCGCGCGCGTGCGCCACGCCGACCGGTCCTCCTTGCTCGTTCCGTAGGCCCAGAACAGCTGCGCCACCGCGCGCGCGGGGCCCGGGTACCGCAGGAGTCCGGCCCCGGCGCGCAGTCTGAGCAGCGCGGACAGGATCAGGGCGGCGTCGTGGTCGTGCACGCCGCGCTCGTAGCCCTCGTCGTAGCGGGTCTCGGCGACGCCGCGCACCAGCTCCAGCAGGGACCCGTTCTCGGCGTGCACGCCCGCCTCGGCCAGGGCGTCGAGGCTCACGCCGTCCGCGCCCTCCTCGGCCGCGGCCAGGATCGACGTCGCCAGGTACTCCGCCCGGTAGACGTCGTCGCTCTCGGAGACCAGCAGCCGGTCCCACAGGTGGCGGGTCTGGCCGAAGGCCGCGTCCGTGACCGGCTCGCGGTAGTCGGTGCCGGTGAGCGCGACCGCCATCTCCCCGCCGTGCGGGGTGAGCGTGAGGTCGATCGGCTGGGTGTTGACCGCGAACCGGTGCCGACCCAGCCGGATGGTCTCGCCGCCCGGCCCGCCCTCGAACAGGTCGGTCCGGTCCCGCAGCGCCCGCCCGGCCTCCTGGCGGGCCGACAGGATCCGCCCCTCCAGCTCCTCGGCGCGCACGCTGTCGCCGAGCTCGCGCATCTCCTCGGCGGTGCGCCGCAGCCGCGTGACCATCGCGTCGGAGGCGAAGTAGGTGTTGACGTCCTCCAGGGTGGAGAGCGTGGCGACCCTGCGGTGCACGCCCTCCAGGACCCGGGCCGCGGACGAGGCCAACCGGTCGGCCCGGCGGGCGCGCTCGTCCACGAGCGACTGCTTGCGGGTGGAGAACGTCTCGTAGACGTCCTCGCGTTTGTCCGACAGCTCCGCGAGGAAGTCGTCGAACTCGGCGAACCGCGACTCCAGGTTCTCGACCTGGAGCATGATCCGCCCGAGCTGTTCGTCGCACCGGTCCGGGGTGTCGGCGGCGGCCAGCGCCCCGGTGATCGCCTGGCCCAGCAGGGCGAATTCGGCGGCGAACTCGGCCCGGCCCTCCCTGGCCAGCAGCTCCCCGCGGCGCGACTCCAGGGTGGCCCGTGCCCGGTTGATCCCGGCCAGGACCTCGCTGATCCGCTCCAGGATGCGGGTCCGCACGCGCGCGTCGCCGATGTCGAGGGACCCGACGACCTCGGTGACCACCTGGAGGCCCTCGGCGCGCTCCTCGATCCGCTCGCCGACGGCCGTCGCGGCGCTGACCGCGTCGATGCCCTCGGCCTCCTCGACCAGCCGTTCGACCTCGGCGTGGTAGCCGTCGAACGCGTCGTCCTGTTCGAGGAAGGCCACCGTGCGCCGACCGGCCGCGTCGATCTCCTCGGTCAGCCGCGCGTCCAGCTCGGCCAGTCGTTCGGTGTCGACGTAGCGTGTCTCGCCGAGCGTGGCCGCCTGCCCCTGCGCGCGGCGCAGCTCGGTCAGCCGGGTCACCCAGCCCTCCGCCGACCGCGGGGTCTCCCCCCGGGAGGTGCGGATGAGCGTCGTCACCCGCTCCTCGGTCCGCGCGAGGGCGTCGGCGGCCTGCCGGGTCAGGGCCTGGACGGTCTCGAACTCCTCCAGCACCCGCTCGGCGGTGGCGCGCACCTCCGCCAGCGGCGAGGCCAGGTCGCCCAGCTCCTCCTCGCCCAGCCAGTGGAACCGGTCGGCCACGCGGCGGCACGACGCGATGATCGCCTCGAAGACCCCGGTGGACGGGCTCATGTCGCTGGCCATCCGGGCGACGGACAGGCACTCGGACACGCCGCGCACCAGCTCTGCGTTGCCGATCCGCTCCAGCGGGCCCGTGCCCGCCGGCTGGGCCGCCGCGTACACGTCGGACACGTACGGCGTCCGCCACACCTGCATCGGGTGCACGCGGGTGGGCCCGTCCGAGGTCTCCCGGAAGACGGTCATCGTGCCGTCGTCGAACAGGGAGTACCCGTGGCAGACGATCGGGTTGGCGACCTCCTTGCGGATGGTGTTGTACGACAGCAGCAGGCTGCGGCCGTCCGCCGGGGAGTGGAAGACGTACAGCACGTCCTCGCCGTTGGGCGAGCGGACGACCCGCTCGAACTCCAGGTCGGTGACGTCGGTGTCGAACGTGCGGGCGGCGCCGGTGGTCAGGTGGTACCCGCCGGGGAAGATGAGGCCCTGGTCGTCGGGCAGGCGCTGGCACGCCTGGCCGATCCCGTCGAGCCGCACGACCTCCTTGGTGCGGGTGTTGAAGACCAGGTGGCGCCATTCGGTCTCGTTGTAGGGCAGGACGCGCAGGAGGACGAGCGCGCCGACCCGCGCGTAGTGGACCGAGGCGTCGGCCAGGCTCTGGAGCGGCTCGTCGACCGGCTCGCCGTAGATCCCCTCGCCGACCTCGGTGTTGTTCTCCACCTTGATGGTGAGGTCGCCGTTGACCGTCTCCACGAACAGCTCGTCGAGGATCGAGATGTGCGGGTGGCGGCCCGGCACGTGGTCCTCGCGGGTGGTCTCCACCCACGTGAAGTCGTGCGACGGCGGGCGCACGTGGTCGCGCTCGCCGCGACTGTCGAGGTAGGACAGCGTGCCGGTGGGTGAGACCGCCCACCGGAGCACGCGCACGTCCTCCGTGTTCGGCCCGGTCTGGAACACCGCCAGCAGGCGGTCCTCCACGCGGCGCAGCTGCAGCAGCCGGGTGTCCCGGTAGTAGCGGTACAGCTGCGCGAAGTCCTGCTGGAACACCTCGTCGGCCAGCAGTCCGGGGACGGCGTCCTCGGGCGCGTGGACGAACGCGAAGGCGTCGTCCCCGTGCTCGTACCGGTGCACGGAGAACACGTCGCAGACGCGCGTCTCCCGTTGCAGGCCGATGAAGACGTTGTAGCCGAACAGGATCAGGTCCCCGTCGGCGCCGTCGCCGACGGAACGGCCGACGCTGATGATGTCCCGGGGCACGCAGTTGTGCTCGGTACGGATGCGTTCGGTGCCCAGCAGGGTCATGTCCGACCCGCCGAACACCTCCAGGCGGCGGGCGTTGAGCGCCTCGGTTCGCCGGGCCAGCTCGCCGGTCTGCTCGCGGAGCCGGGCGCGGAGCACCTCGTAGGTGCCCGCGTCCAGCGTCCGCGCGTCCTCGGCGTCCGGTCCGGGGCTTGCGGTCTCCTGGGACTGGGCCTCGGTCACGGAGGACTGCCTCACTGCTTCACGGGGGCGAGCGCGGTCACGGGGAGCGTGTCCACACCGAGTTCACGGGCCTTGCCGAGCAGCTGGTCGAGCTTGCCGGCCTGCGGGCCGCCCGCGCCGATCAGCTTGACCAGCAGGGCGGAGACGGTGAGGTTCTTGACGTCCTCGGTGTCGACGGACGACAGGAACCGGCCCAGCTCGGCGCTGAGGTCGGCCTCGCCGTTGAGGAAGCCGTTGCCGAGGGCCTGGACGGTCTCGGAGTTGCCGACGAAGCCGTCCACGGCCTTGCCCAGGCCGATCGAGTTGACCATCCGGTCGAAGAAGGCGCCGTCGCCGCCGACGATGTTGATGTCGGCGCTCTCCAGCCCGGAGGCCAGAACGGTGGCCTGGGCCTCGGCGACCTGGCGGTGCACGTCGATCCCGGCCAGGCGGACCTCCTTCTCGGCCTCCAGACGCAGGCGGTACTCCTCGTGCTCGCGGCTGACCTGGTCCAGGGCGGCCATGGCCCCGGCCTTGTCGTTGAGACCCGCGGCCTCGGCGCGCAGCTTCTTCTCGATCGCCTCGGCCTCGGCCTCCGCCTTCTCGCGGGCCACGACGGCCTCGGCGCGGCCGACCTTCTCGATCGCCTCGGCGTCCTGCTCGCGGACCCGGACCTCGGCCAGACCGGCCGCGGCGGCCTCGGCCTGGAGTCCCTCGGCGAGACGGATCTTGGCGCGGGTGTCCAGCTCGGCGGCCTGCTGGCGGGCCTCGGCGAGGGTCAGCTCCTCGGCGGCGCGGTGCTTGGCGGCCGACTCCGCGGCCTCGGCGGCCTTGATGTCCTTGACCAGGTTCTCCTGGGCCTCGGCCTCGGCCTGGATGATGATCGCCTGGCGCGTGCGCTCGGCCTCCTCGACCGCGCGCAGCCGCTTGATCGCCTCCTCCTGCTCGGCGACGGTGCGGTCGACGGCGACGCGCTCGCGGACGACGTCGGCGACCTCGCGCCGTTGGCCCTCGACCTCCTTGTCCTTGGCGATGCGTGACAGCTCGGTCTCGCGCTCGCGGCCGATGACCTCCAGCAGGCGGTCCTTCTCGATCCGCTCGGACTCGATGGCGATGACGCGCTCGCGGTTCTTCTCGGCGACCGCGATCTCACGCTGCTGGTTCTGGTGCTGGACGCCCAGCGCCTCGCTGGTGCGGATGTTGGCGGTCTCGGCCTTGAGCCGCTCCTCGGCCTGGACGCGCTCGGTCTCGGCCTCCTCGCGGGCGCGGATGATCTCGATCTCGCGCTTGGCCTTGGCGGCGGCCTCCTCGCGGCGCTTCTCCAGCTCGGCGAGGGTCTCGGCGGTCTCGGTGTTCTGCCGGTCGATCTCCTTCTTGCGGTCGTTCTCGAACTCGTTGGTGCGCTTGTGCTCCTTCGACGTGCGCTCGGTGATCTTGCTGATGCCCTGCGCGTCGAGGATGTTGTTGGCGTCGTGCTGGTGCAGCGGGGTCTGCTCCAGCTCGTCGATGGCCACGTCCTCCAGGCTGTAGCCGTTGAGGTCGGTGCCGATGAGCGAGACGATCGCGTGGCGGAACTGCTCGCGCTGGGTGAACAGCTCCTCGAAGTCGAACTGCTTGCCGACGGTCTTGAGTGCCTCGGAGAACTTGGAGTTGAACAGCTCCTGGAGGGTGTCCTGGTCGCTGGCGCGCTCGGTGCCGATGGACTTGGCGACCTTCTTGACGTCCTCGGCGGTCTCGTTCACCCGGACGTAGAAGTAGACCCGGATGTCCGCGCGAATATTGTCCTTGCAGGTCAGGCCCTCACGGCCGCGTCTGTCCAGGGTCAGCGTCTTCAGCGAGATGTCCATGATCTCGGCCTTGTGGAGGACCGGGAGGACGATCGCGCCGGTGAAGGTGACGTGGACGTCGCGGAGCTTGGAGATGATGAGGGCCTTGCCCTGCTCGACCTTCCGGAAGAGCCGCGTGACCATGAGGATCAGGGCGAGGAGGACGACGATTCCGATGGCCAGGGCGACACCGACGGTCAGGAAGGCCGCGCTGGTCGCCTCCTGTCCGGTGGTCGTGGCGCTCGACAACACGTGGGGGTCTCCTTGTTCACATGACGTGCGGTGGCTGGGACGAGCACCGGGGGAGGGGCACGCGGTGGGGACCGTGTCCGGGGCGCTCGTGTGTGTCTGACGTGGCGGTCGGTGGAACGGTTCCGCGAGCCCGCCCGGGAGTCAGTCCCGACCGGGATCGAGTGCCGCGTCGAAGCCGGTGATCAGGAAGACGTCGCCGTCCTGGTCGTGGTCGAAGATCAGGCCGGTGCTGCCCGGGGGGAGGACCTCGCCGCCGGTGGTGCGGACGTCGACGGAGATCTCGGCTCCGGAGTCGGTGGTGATCTCGGCCCGGCCGAAGTCCCCGGTGGCCTCGCCGATGCGGATCACGCACGTGCGGCCGACCAGGTCGTGTTTGGAGTCGTTCCGCCCTCCGGGCAGGAACCGGGCGACGGCCATCACCAGTCCGCTGGTGACCGCCCACGCGGCGACCAGCGCGATCACGAGGACCACGGCGCCGAGGGCGAGCAGCAGGGGGGTGGACGTGGTTTCGAGAAGGCTGGTCATGATGCCGCCCATCATGCTCACGAACCAGGCGACGCACACCATGAGGGTGAGCGAGACCGTGACCGGGGCGCGCCCCGACCGCTCGGCGTCGCGCCCGCGCGCGGACGACCGCTCCGCGTTCCCCAGGAGCCCGGCCCGGGTCATGAGCGCGCTGAGTCCGGTGGCCTCGCCGTCGGCGTCCACGCCGTCGAGGAGTTCGGTGTCGGCCGCGCCGACCACCACGAACACCCAGTAGAGGGCGGCGACGATCAGCAGCGGGGTGAACAGGGCGGTGGGGAAGCCGAAGGCGGTGCTCAGGAAAAGCCCCATCGGTCGCCCTCCTCCACCGTGAACTCTGCTGCCGGGGTTCGCGACGGTGGCCCGTGGGGGCGGCCGTGAACGCCGAACCGCCCCGGACTCTACCGAACCCCCGGTCCAGAACGCCCCCAAGGGTCTGGTTTGTCCGCTTGTGGCCACGCCCTCGAAAAACCGCGAGAAAAATCCGGGGGACGTGTCGATCCGCGTCGGTCCCGTTCGACGTGTGGATGAGAGCGGGGAGAACGGCCCCCGCGCACCACGGAAGGTGAACACCATGCGCTACCTGATGGCGATCATGTCGGACGAGAACGCCGAGGCCGGGAAGGTCCCGCCGGCGGAGGTCTTCGAGGCGATGGCGGCCTACAACGAGGAGCTGGTCAAGGCGGGTGTCCTGCTCGCGGGCGAGGGCCTGGCGCCGACCTCCGAGGGGGCGGTCGTCAGCTTCCGGAACGGGGCGGCGACCGTCACCGACGGTCCGTTCGCCGAGGCCAAGGAGGTCATCGCCGGGTACTGGATCCTCCAGGTGTCCTCCCGCGAGGAGGCGATCGAGTGGGCCAAGCGCTGCCCCCACCCGCCGGAGGGCGACGACACCGTCCTCAACCTGCGGCTGCGGCGCATCTTCGAGATGGAGGACTTCGGCGACGACATCCCCGAGCACGTCAAGGAGCGCGAGCAGGAGCTGCGCGCCCAGGGGTACGAGAACGGCTGACCTCCTCGCTGAGGCGTCCCGGGACGGTTGCGTCAGTGCGGCTCACCCTGCTGAGATGGGGGAGTGAGCCACACTGACGCGACCCGTGCGGTGGAGGCGGTCTGGCGGATCGAGTCGGCCCGCCTCGTCGCCGCGCTGACGCGGATGGTCGGCGACGTCGGCCTCGCCGAGGAGTTCGCGCAGGACGCGCTGGTCAGCGCCCTGGAGAAGTGGCCGGCGGAGGGCGTCCCCGACACCCCGGGCGCGTGGCTGACGACGGTCGCCAAGCGCCGGATCCTCGACCGCTGGCGCCGCGACGAGCGGTTCAAGCTGCGCATGACCGACCTCGGCCGGGAGATCGAGGAGAACGACGGGCAGGCGGAGTTCGACGCGGTCCTGGAGGAGGACTACGGCGACGACCTGCTCCGGCTCATGTTCGTGTGCTGCCACCCGGTGCTGTCCACCGAGGCCCGGGTCGCCCTGACCCTGCGCCTGCTCGGCGGCCTGACCACCGACGAGATCGCCCGCGCGTTCCTGGTGCCCGAGCCGACCGTCGCCCAGCGCATCGTCCGGGCCAAGCGGACGCTCGCGAAGAAGAAGGTGCCCTTCGAGGTACCGGTCGGCGAGGACCGCGACGCCCGGCTCTCCTCCGTCCTGGAGGTCCTCTACCTCGTCTTCAACGAGGGCTACACCGCCACGTCCGGGACGAGCTGGATGCGCACCGACCTGTGCGAGGAGGCCATGCGTCTGGGCCGGGTGCTCGTCGGGCTGCTGCCCAAGGAGCGCGAGGCCCACGGGCTGGTCGCGTTGATGGAACTCCAGGCGTCGCGGTTCCGCGCCAGGGTGGGCCGCGACGGCGTGCCCGTGCCGCTGCTGGAACAGGACCGCTCCCGTTGGGACCGGCTGCTCGTCAACCGGGGACTGGCGGCGCTGGACCGGTCGCTGCCCGCGGGGCCCGACGACGTTCGGGGTCCCTACTCGCTCCAGGCCGGGATCGCCGCCGAGCACGCGCGGGCGGTCACGCCGGAGGACACCGACTGGATGGCGATCGCCGTGCTGTACGCGGCTCTGGTCAAGGTGACCGCCTCCCCGGTGGTGGCGCTCAACCACGCGGTGGCGGTGTCGATGGCGGTGGGCCCTGGCCCGGCGCTCACGCTCGTCGACCGCCTGCGCGACGAGCCCTCACTGGAGGGGTACCACCCGTGGTCGGCGGTCCGGGGCGACCTGCTCTCGCGGTTGGGTCGGGCGGAGGAGGCGCGCGCGGAGTTCGAGCGCGCCGCCGGGCTCACCCGCAACGAGCGCGAGCGTGCCCTGCTGCTGGAGCGCGCCCGCTCGGTCTGAGGGGCGTCCGGATCAGAACGCGGGCGGGCCGGGCTGTTCCACCAGGGCCGGGTCCAGGCGTCCGGTCACGTGGTCGACGGCGACGTGGGAGTACAGCCGCACCCCCGTGGCCAGGACCGAGTCGTCCGCGTAGAAGGCGGGGTCGTGGTTGGTCGCCGCCCCCCGCTGCCCGGGGATCGCGCGCAGCGCGCCCCCGACGTACTCGGTGTCCTGGCAGCCGAGCAGGACGAAGACCCCGCCGAAGGCGTCGATGAGCTCCGACACGTCGTCGTAGCCGAGGACCGCCTCGGTCCGCTTGACCCGGGACTCCCCGACCACCCGCCTCAGTGTGGGCAGGACCGCCGACGTCCAGCTGGGCGTGTTCTCCACCGGGGGCACGTCCTGGAGGTACTCGACCGCGGCCGTGCACCCGTGGGCCAGCGCGATGTGCTCGGCGGCGCGGCGCAGACGGTCGCGCACGGAGTCCATGTCGGCCGTGTCGAGGCACCGGACGGTGCCCCACAGGACCACCGAGGCGCCGATGACGTTGAACCGGCCCGCGTCCTCCACGTGCCCGATGGACACGGTGATCGGGGAGGTCGCCGGGACCTGCCGGTAGAGCTGGCCGCAGGCGGAGACGATCTCGGCGGCGGGAGGCATCGGATCCACCCCCAGCCACGGCATCGACCCGTGCGTCTGCTGGCCCCGGACGGTGATCTTCACCAGGCAGGACGCGGCCAGGAGGTGGCCGACCCGGTAGCCGACGATGCCCGTGGGCAGCGGGACCACGTGCAGGCCGAACACCATGGTCGGGGCGGGGTCGAGCAGTGCCGGGGAGGCGACCATGGCGCGCGCCCCGCCGTCCTCGTCGACCGGAGGGCCCTCCTCGGCGGGCTGGAAGACGAAGAGGACCGTGCCCGGAAGCTCCGAGCGCAGGTCGGACAGGACCTCGGCGGCGCCCATGAGCATCGCGGTGTGGCAGTCGTGGCCGCAGGCGTGCGCCACGGGGAAGGGCCCGCCGGGGTAGTCCTCGTCGACGACGGTGGAGGCGAAGTCGACACCGCTGTCCTCCCTGACGGGGAGGGCGTCGATGTCGGCGCGCAGTGCGACGACCGGGTCGCCGGGCAGGCCGCACCTGAGGACGCCGACGACGCCGTACCCGGCCACTCCGGTCCGGACCTCGTCCAGGTTCAGCGAGCACAGGTGGCGGGTGATGAGGGCGGCGGTGTCCCGCTCCCGGTTGGGCAGTTCGGGGTGCGCGTGCAGGTGGTGACGCCAGCCGACGAGCTTCGACCCGATCGCCGCCGTGTGCCGGTCGACGGCCTCCCACAGGGACTCCACGTCCACGACGGTCCGACTCATCGCCCCTCCCCCCGGCGGCGTTGTGGCCACGGTAGACCGGGCTTCCTCCCGGTTGGTGTAAGCGCGGGCAAACGCTGTTCCCCGAGTGCCCGCGCCGTCGGGATTCTGCCGACGGCAGGAACCCCTGGCGCGTCCCTCCGACGGGCCGCCAGACTTCCGGTATGAGACTTCTGATGCTCGGTGGCACCGAGTTCGTGGGCAGGTCCGTCGTCGAGGAGGCCCTGGGCAGGGGATGGGACGTCACGGTCTTCCACCGCGGCCGCCACCCGGCCCCCGCCGGCGTCGCCGACCTGCGCGGCGACCGGACCGAGACGGGCGGGCTCGCGGCACTGGAGACGGGGGAGTGGGACGCGGTCGTCGACACCTGGACGGGCGCCCCCTCGGCGGTCGCGGCGGCGGCGCGCCTCCTCGACGGACGGGTCGGCCGCTACGCCTACGTCTCCAGCCGGTCCGTCTACGCCTACCCGGCCGCCGCCGGGCTGGACGAGGACGGGCCGGTCGTGGAGGGCTCGCCCGATGACGACGACGCGAGCGACTACGCGCGCGCCAAGCGGGGCGGCGAGCTCGCGGCGGAGGCGGTCTTCGGGGACCGGGCACTGTTCGCGCGCGCCGGACTCATTCTCGGCCCGCACGAGAACGTCGGGCGCCTGCCCTGGTGGCTCGGCCGGATCGCCAGGGGCGGCCGGGTCCTGGCCCCCGGACCGCGCGACCTTCCGCTCCAGTACGTCGACGGCCGCGACCTCGCCGTCTGGACCCTCGACGCCGTCGAGTCCGGGCTGGGCGGCCCGTACAACCTGGTGAGCCCGCCCGGTCACACCACGATGGGCGCGCTGCTGGAGGCGTGCGCGGCGGCCACGGGTGCCGACGCCGAGCTGGTCTGGACCGATCCCCGGCGGATCCTCGACGCGGGCGTCCAGCCGTGGACGGACCTGCCGATCTGGCTGCCGCGCGGCGAGCTGTACGACACCCTGCACCGGGGCGACGTGTCGCGCGCCCTCGCCACCGGCCTGCGCTGCCGCCCGGTCGGGGAGACCGTCGCCGACACCTGGGACTGGCTGCGCTCCCTGGGCGGGGAGGCGCCGCGGCGGCCCGACCGTCCCTCGGTCGGCCTGGACCCGGAGGTGGAGGCGAAGCTGCTCGGGCTCTGACGTCGGCCGATCCGTACGCACGGCCGCCGGCGCCGGGGCGCGTCCTTGGCCTCCGGGCTCCGCTTCACCAGCTCGTAGGCCGACGTGTCCACGAGGCCGAGGGTCAACGCCAGGCTTCCTTCATCGTCCGCTCGGCCAGGTCGAGATCCATGCCCTCGACGAGGTCGAGGAACTCGTGCGACCGTCTCCGGGCGGCGACCTCGCGACGTGCTTCGTTCACGGTCTCCACCGTGCTCTTGGTGCCGGACTCCTCGGCAGCGGCCGACAGGGCGTCGTCGTCGATGACCGTCCTTGACATCGCCTGGCTCCCCTCCTCGATGTCATGTGTGCGTCGACAACGATGCCATCACCGTGCCTCCCGCCAGGGAAGTCAGCACGACGCGGGGCCCCTTCTCCCCCTCCCGGGAGGACGGGCCCCGCGTCGGTCGCGCCGCGTCGGTCAGACCACGGGCTCCTCCGCCCGCACCGGGGTCACGAGCAGTTTGTCCGCGCCGTCGTCGACGTCCACGACGACCCTGTCCCCCTCGGCCAGCCCGCCCGACAGCAGCTCCCGGGCGAGCGGGTCGCCGATCGAGGACTGCACCAGGCGGCGCAGCGGACGCGCGCCGTAGTTCGGGTCGTAGCCCGTCAGCGCGAGCCACTCACCGGCCCCGGCGGTCACGTCCAGCTCCACCCGGCGGTCGGCCAGGCGCCGCCGCAGCTTGTCCACCTGGAGGTCGACGATCCGCGCCAGATCCTCCGTGGACAGCGCGTCGAACATGATCACGTCGTCCAGCCGGTTGAGGAACTCCGGCTTGAAGGTCGACCGCACCACGCTCATCACGCGGTCCCTGCGCTGCTCCTCCGGCAGCGACTGGTCGACGAGGAACTGCGACCCGAGGTTCGAGGTGAGGATGAGGATGGTGTTGCGGAAGTCGACGTGACGGCCCTGGCCGTCGGTCAGCCGACCGTCGTCCAGCACCTGGAGCAGCGTGTCGAACACCTCCAGGTGCGCCTTCTCCACCTCGTCGAGCAGCACCACGGTGTAGGGGCGGCGGCGCACCGCCTCGGTCAGCTGACCGCCCTCCTCGTACCCCACGTACCCGGGGGGCGCGCCCACCAGGCGCGACACCGAGTGCTTCTCGGAGTACTCGCTCATGTCGATGCGCACGATCGCGCGCTCGTCGTCGAACAGGAACTCCGCCAGCGCCTTGGCCAGCTCGGTCTTGCCGACGCCGGTCGGGCCGAGGAACAGGAACGAACCCGTGGGCCGGTCCGGGTCGGAGATCCCGGCGCGGGCGCGCCGCACCGCGTCCGACACCGCGGCCACGGCGTCCTTCTGCCCGATCAGACGCCGACCCAGCTCCTCCTCCATGCGCAGCAGCTTGGAGGTCTCCCCCTCCATCAGCCGCCCGACGGGGATGCCGGTCCACGAGGAGACGACGTCGGCGACCTCGTCGGCGCCCACCTCGTCCTTGACCATCGTGTCGACGCCCGAGCTCGCGGCCTCCTCCTCCGCGCTGGAGGCCTCCTCGATCTGCTTCTCCAACTCCGGGATGTCCCCGTACATCAGCCGGGACGCCTGGGCGAAGTCGCCCTCGCGCTCGGCCAGCTCGGCGCGCGTGCGCAGGTCGTCCAGCTGCCCCTTGAGCTCGCCGACCCGGTTGAGGCCCGCCTTCTCCTGCTCCCACCGGGCGACGAGCGCGTTGAGCTGCTCCTGCCGGTCGGCGAGGTCCGCGCGCAGCCGTTCCAGGCGCTGGATGCTCGCCTGGTCCGACTCCTTGGCCAGCGCCAACTCCTCCATCTTGAGGCGGTCGACGGTGCGCTGGAGCTCGTCGATCTCCACCGGGCTGGAGTCGATCTCCATCCGCAGCCGTGAGGCGGCCTCGTCGATGAGGTCGATCGCCTTGTCGGGCAGGAACCGCGCGGTGATGTACCGGTCGGACAGGGTCGCGGCGGCCACCAGGGCGGCGTCCGCGATCTGCACCTTGTGGTGCGCCTCGTACCGGCCCTTGAGCCCGCGCAGGATCGCGATGGTGTCGGCCGCCGACGGCTCACCCACCATGACCTGCTGGAACCGACGCTCCAGGGCGGGGTCCTTCTCGATCCGCTCCCGGTACTCGTCCAGCGTGGTGGCGCCGACCATCCGCAGCTCGCCGCGCGCCAACATCGGCTTGAGCATGTTGCCCGCGTCCATGGCACCCTCGGCCGCGCCGGCGCCGACCATCGTGTGCAGTTCGTCGATGAACGTGATGATCTGGCCCTCGGACTCCTTGATCTCCGAGAGCACCGCCTTGAGCCGCTCCTCGAACTCGCCCCGGTACTTGGCGCCGGCCACCATCGCGGACAGGTCCAGGCTCACCAGGCGCTTGCCCACGAGCGACTGCGGCACGTCACCGGCCACGATCCGCTGGGCCAGCCCCTCCACGACCGCGGTCTTGCCCACGCCGGGCTCGCCGATGAGGACGGGGTTGTTCTTCGTCCGGCGGCTGAGCACCTGGATGACCCGCCGGATCTCGCCGTCGCGGCCGATCACCGGGTCCACCTTGCCCTCGCGGGCCCGCTCGGTCAGGTCGACGCCGAACTTCTCCAGCGCCTGGTAGGTGTCCTCGGGGTTCTCCGACGTCACCTTCGCCGACCCGCGCACCCGCTCGAACGCGTCCAGGAGCGCCTCCGGCGTGGCGCCGACCTCGGTGAGCAGCCGCTTGGCCTCGCCGCCGTCGGCGGCCAGCCCCACCAGCAGGTGCTCGGTGGAGACGTACTCGTCCTCCAGCTGCTGGGCGCGCTTGGCCGCGGTGTTGATCGACACGATGAGCTGGCGGGAGGAGTTCGGGGAGCTGACCGTCGACCCGGCGGCCTTCGGCAGCGCGTCGATCGCCGCCTCCACCCGGTCCTTGAGCGTGTCGGGGTTGGCGCCCACCTCCTTGAGCAGCGGGCGGGTCACCCCCTCGGCCTGGTCCAGGAGCGCGGCCAACAGGTGGAGCGGATCCACCTCCGGACTTCCGTCCGCGGTCGCGCGCCGGACGGCCACCGACAGGGCCTCCTGGCTCTTCTTCGTGAGCTTGTAGTTCATCGTCCGGTGACTCCTTTCACCAGTCGCGTCACCCAGGGTGACTTGCCATGGCCGACCGTGCCCCCGTGCAGCCGTTCCGGAGCCCCGTCAGTCCTCTTCCTCGTCGTCGCGGTCCCGTCGGGAACCGCCCTGCCCGGAACCGGAGTCCCGGGTCCTGTCGTCCTCCGGCCGTTCGGCCGTGTTGAAGATCGTCACGCGCGTGCGGCGCACCAGCTCACCGCGCGCGCCCCCGCCCTCGGCGGGGCGGCCGCGCCGGGCCACCGCCCGCCGCGCCGCCTCCAGCTCGTTGGCCAGGTGGAACACCTGCTCGCGCAGCTGCTCGACCTCGTGTTCGAGCTCCAGGATCCGCTTGATCCCGGCGAGGTTGATGCCCTCCTCCTGCGACAGGCGCTGCACCTCGCGCAGGAGCTGCACGTCGCGCATGGAGTAACGCCGTCCCCGACCGGAGGCCCGTCCCGGTGACACGATCCCCAGCCGGTCGTACTGCCGCAGGGTCTGCGGGTGCATCCCGGCCAGCTCCGCGGCCACCGAGATCACGTAGACCGGAGCGTCAGCGCCGAAGGCGCCGAAGGAGTCGTTCACGTCGTTCACGCACCCTTCGCCCGCGCCTCGAGTCCCTCGCGCGGGTCGTGGTCGGTCGTCGCGGCACGGAACTTCTCCAGCGCCTCACGCGCGTCGCCGCTGACGTTCGTCGGAACGGTGACCTCGATGGTCACGAGCAGGTCGCCCGTGGTGCCGTCCTTGCGCTTGGCCCCCTTGCCGCGGACGCGCAGGGTGCGCCCGTTCGGGGTGCCCGGCGGGACCTTCACGGTCACCGGGAACCCGTTGAGCGTCGGGACGCGCACCTCCGCGCCGAGGACGGCCTCGGGGAAGGTCACCGGCACGGTGATGGTGATGTTGTCGCCGCTCCTACCGAACACCGCGTGCTCCTTCACGTGGACGACGACGTACAGGTCGCCCGCCGGGCCGCCGTGCTCGCCCGGGGCGCCCTTGCCCTTGATCCGGATCCGCTGGCCGTCGGTCACGCCGCCGGGGATCCGCGTCTGGATGGTGCGGGTGCTCTTGCCGCGTCCGCTGCCGTGGCACTCGTCGCAGGGGTCGTCGACGACCAGGCCGCGCCCCTTGCACTCGCCGCACGGCTCGGACAGCGAGAAGCCGCCCAGGTTGGTGTTCTCGTGCCCGGTGCCGGAGCACTTCGGGCACATCCGCGGGGCCGTGCCCGCCTTGGCGCCCGTGCCCCGGCACGCGGGGCACGGGGCGTCGCTGGACAGGCGGAAGGAGCGGGTCACGCCCTCGGCCGCCTCGCGGAAGCTCAGTGTGGTCTCGGTCTCGACGTCGGCGCCGCGCCTGCTGCGCCCGCCCGCGCCGCCGCGTCCCCGGCCGCCGAACAGGCCGCCGAACAGGTCGCTCAGCCGTTCGCCGCCGGATGCTCCGCCGGGCCCGGGCCCCTGGCCGAACAGGTCGCCCATGTCGAACCCGCCGGGCCCGGTGCCGCCGCCGGGGCGGTAGGACCCGCCGAACAGCGAGCGCGCCTCGTCGTACTCCTTGCGCCGCTTCTCGTCCGACAGGACGTTGTACGCCTCGGAGATCTCCTTGAAGCGTTCCTCGGCCTTGGCGTCGCCCGTGTTCGCGTCGGGGTGGTTCTCCCGGGCGAGCTTGCGGTAGGACTGCTTGATCTCGTCCTTCGAGGCGGTCTTTGAGACTCCGAGGACCTTGTAGTAGTCCTTCTCCAGGTAGTCCTTGGTGCTCATCGACTGGTGCCTTCTCCCGCTGGTGCCGGTTGCGTCCGATGCTTACACGTGCCCCGCCTCCGGGCGGAACCGGGGTCGGGGCGTGGTCCGCGGACACGTGCTCCGCAGCGCGACGAGCAGCGTCCACGGACCGCGCCCCCGGTTCCTCCGGTCATGCCCACCGTCCACACGGCGGACACGACCGGAGCGGAACCACGGGCGAACCCGTTACCCGCCGTCCGTCTCCTCGCCCCCGTCGGAGGAGGCGGCGGCGTCGCCGTTCGCGGAGCCGCCGGTCTCGTCCGACCCGGCCGCGGCGCCCTCGACGGGGTCCCCGACGACCACGCGGGCCGGTCGGAGGATCCTCTCACCGATGCGGTACCCCGGTTGGAACACCTCGATCACCGTCTGGACGGAGACGTCGGGTGCCGGGACCAGGGTGAGCGCCTCGTGGAGGTTCGGGTCGAACTCCTCGCCCGCCTCGGCGTAGCGCTCCAGGCCGAGCTTGGTCGCCACGGACTCCAGGGCCTCGCCGACCGCCTTGAAGCCCCCCGTGAGCTCGTCGTGCTCACGGGCGCGCCCGATGTCGTCCAGGATCGGCAGCAGTTCGCCGACGACCTGGGCGGTGGCCACCTCGCGGACGGCCACGCGGTCGCGCTCGACGCGCTTGCGGTAGTTCGCGTACTCGGCCTGCACCCGCTTGATGTCGTTGGTGAGCTCGACGACCCGCTCGTCCGCGTTGATCGCCTCGGTCACCACGGTCTCCGGGGTGTCGGGAACCTCGATGGTCTCCTCGGCCCCGGCGGTCCCGTCCGCCTCCGCGGCGGTCTCGGCCGCCTTGGGGTCGCGGACCTCGCCGGTCTCCGGGTCGATCCGGCGGTTGTCGCGGATCACCGGTCCCTGGTGCTCCTCACCGTCGCCGGAGCCGTTGGTCTTGTCCGACTGCGCCATCTGTGACGCGCCCTCCTTCCTCGACTCGTCCGTCGGCCTCGGCGTCAGGACTGGGTGCCCTTGCCGTTGTCCTCGTCGACGATCTCGGCGTCCACGACGTCGGCGTCGTCGGCGTCGGACGAGGTCTGCCCGGCGTCGGCCGGGGCGCCCTCCTGGCTCTGGCTGTAGATCGCGGAACCGATCTTCTGGCTGGCCAGGGCGACCTTCTCGCTCGCGGAGCGGATCGCCTCGACGTCCGTGCCCTCCAGGGCGGTCTTCAGCTCGGCGACGGCCGACTCGGTCTCGGAGCGCACGTCCGCCGGGATCTTGTCCTCGTTGTCCTTGATGACCTTCTCGGTCTGGTAGACGAGGGACTCGGCGTTGTTGCGGACCTCGGCCTCCTCGCGGCGCTTGCGGTCCTCCTCGGCGTACTGCTCGGCCTCGCGGACCATCTTGTCGATGTCGTCCTTGGACATCGCCGAACCGCCGGAGATGGTGACCGACTGCTCCTTGCCGGTGCCCAGGTCCTTCGCGGTGACGCTGACGATGCCGTTGGCGTCGATGTCGAAGGCGACCTCGATCTGCGGGACGCCGCGCGGCGCCGGGGGCAGACCGGTCAGGTCGAAGACGCCCAGCTTCTTGTTGTACTGGGCGATGTCGCGCTCGCCCTGGTAGACCTGGATCTGCACGGACGGCTGGTTGTCGTCGGCCGTCGTGAAGATCTCCGAGCGCTTGGTCGGGATGGTCGTGTTGCGCTCGATGAGCTTGGTGAACACGCCGCCCTTGGTCTCGATGCCCAGCGACAGCGGGGTGACGTCCAGCAGCAGGACGTCCTTGACCTCGCCCTTGAGCACACCGGCCTGGAGCGCGGCGCCGACGGCCACGACCTCGTCCGGGTTGACGCCCTTGTTGGGCTCCTTGCCGCCGGTCATCTCCTTGACCAGGTCCGCGATGGCGGGCATACGGGTGGAGCCGCCGACCAGGACCACGTGGTCGATGCCGCTGAGCTGGATCCCGGCGTCCTTCATGACCTGCTGGAACGGCGTCTTGGTCCGCTCGACCAGGTCGGAGGTCAGGCGCTGGAACTCGGCGCGGCTGAGCTTCTCGTCCAGGTGCAGCGGGCCCTCGGCCGAGGCCGTGATGTAGGGCAGGTTGATGACCGACTCGCTGGAGCTGGAGAGCTCGATCTTGGCCTTCTCCGCGGCCTCGCGCAGGCGCTGGAGGGCCATCTTGTCCTTGGACAGGTCCACGCCGTTGGCGTTCTTGAACCGCTCGACCAGCCAGTCGACGACCGCCTGGTCCCAGTCGTCGCCGCCGAGGTGGTTGTCGCCGTTGGTCGCCTTGACCTCCACGACGCCGTCACCGACCTCCAGGAGGGAGACGTCGAAGGTGCCGCCACCGAGGTCGTAGACGAGGATCGTCGCCTCGTCCTCCTTCTCCAGGTGGTAGGCGAGGGCGGCCGAGGTCGGCTCGTTGATGATCCGCAGGACGTTCAGGCCCGCGATCGTGCCGGCCTCCTTGGTGGCCTGGCGCTGGGCGTCGCTGAAGTAGGCGGGCACGGTGATGACCGCGTCGGTGACGTCCTCGCCGAGGTAGGCCTCGGCGTCGCGCTTGAGCTTCTGGAGGATGAAGGCGCTGATCTGCTGCGGGTTGAAGGTCTTGTCGTCGATCTTCACCGTCCAGTCGGTGCCGATGTGGCGCTTGACCGAGCGGATGGTGCGGTCGACGTTGGTGACCGCCTGGCGCTTGGCCACCTCACCGACGAGGACCTCACCGTTCTTGGCGAAGGCGACGACGGAGGGGGTGGTGCGGGAGCCCTCGGCGTTGGCGATGACCGTGGGCTCGCCGCCCTCCAGGACAGCGACGCACGAGTTCGTCGTACCGAGGTCGATTCCGACCGCACGAGCCATGGTTGCTACCTCCGTCAAGATTGAGTCGTTCAGACGTAAGTTTGCTTCGTCAGGTGTTCGCTGTCAAATCAGTTGAGTGGACCCGACTCAAGGTGATGCCTACGCACGGACAACGGCCGACCCAGGCCTGGTGTTCCCGGATGGGGGGACTTCACGGAGGAAATGGCGCAAACCCGGGCCAAGTCGGGGGGATCCTTGACTCCGACCCAGGGGAACCCCTGAGGGCGGCGCACGGGAGAACGGGTCGCGTCACGGATGCCCCGCCGTGGCCTCCTGTGGTGGATGTCAGCTACACATAAAGGTGTGCGTGGTGTGTTCGCGGTCGTCCGCGGCGCGTCCACGTGGTTCCGTGGTGTCGGCGCCCAGCGGCGTCGGAGTGCGGAAGGGGTTCGGGTCCCGCAGCCCGGCCCCGAACCCGGGAGGTGGCGCGGATGCCGCCGACGGCCCCCGTGGCGGGGGCGGGTCGGTGGCGGCCGGGCTATTACTCGCTAGTAACATAAGTCTCGACCGCCGGTGTGTGGCGCACCGGACGACACAGCAGGATGGGAGGCCACGGGCGATGCTGTACCTGACACTGGGCATCATCACCTCGGTCTTCGCCGTGGTCGCGTTCACCGTGTTCGCCCTGGCCCTTCGCCAGATCGTGCGGACCGTGGGCATCGGCCGTCCGGTGGAGCCGGAGCGCAAGGGGCCGTTCGGGCAGCGGCTCACGATGACGCTCATCGAGATCGTCGGGCACACGAGGATGCTCAAACGGCCGTGGGTCGGTGTGGCCCACTGGTTCGTGATGGTCTCCTTCCCGCTGCTGGTGTTCACCGTCATCGAGGCCCAGGGCGAGGTCTTCGATCCGCACTTCCACCTGCCGCTCATCCACGACTGGACGGTCTACGGCCTGGCCATCGAGATCATCGCGGGCGCGAGCCTCGTCGGGATCCTCGGCCTGACCGGCTACCGCCTGCTGTACAGCCCGAAGCGGATCGGCCGCGAGTCCCGCTTCATGAACTCCAAGCACTGGACGGCGTACTACGTCGAGGCCTACATCATCGGCCTGCTGCTGGCGATCTTCGCGATCCGCGGCTTCAAGGTCGCCGCGGGCGACTTCCCGTTCCCGGTCTGGGCCACCCCGATCTCGCACGCGGTCGGCGCCGTCCTGCCCGGTGAGGCCGCCGTCGCCGATCCCGCCATCGCCCTCGTGGCCGCGTTCAAGCTGATCATCAGCTACGCGTTCTTCGTCGTCCTGGCGGTCAACCTCACCATGGGCGTCGGCTGGCACCGTTTCCTCGCGCCGGTCAACATCTACTTCAAGCGCAA
The DNA here is from genome assembly GCF_040660275.1 of Nocardiopsis sp. NPDC049922. Taxonomy (NCBI): domain Bacteria; kingdom Bacillati; phylum Actinomycetota; class Actinomycetes; order Streptosporangiales; family Nocardiopsidaceae; genus Nocardiopsis; species Nocardiopsis sp. NPDC049922. The sequence continues at coordinate 120,295 of NZ_JBFAME010000014.1, forward strand.
GGCCGACGGCTCGCCGTCGCACGGCGCCGCCAAGCAGATGATGGACAAGAGCGGCGTCAAGCCCCTCGACTTCGAGGAGGCCGACCCCGACGAGGACCCGTTCGGCGCGGGCAAGATCGAGGACTTCACCTGGAAGGGCCTGCTCGACTTCTCCAGCTGCACCGAGTGCGGCCGGTGCCAGTCCCAGTGCCCCGCCTGGAACACCGGCAAGCCGCTGTCGCCGAAGAAGGTCATCCTCGACCTCCAGCAGCACGCCTACGAGAAGGCCCCGTACCTGCTCCAGGGCATCACGGCGGAGACGCTCGCCGAGAAGCCCGACGAGAGCCACGCGGGCGTCGACGTCCTCGCGCTCCTCAACAAGCCGCTGGTCGGCACCGAGGAGGAGGGTGGCGTCATCCACCCCGACGAGCTGTGGGCCTGCACCAACTGCGGCGCCTGCGTCGAGCAGTGCCCGGTCGACATCGAGCACATCGACCACATCCTCGACATGCGCCGCTACCAGGTCATGGTCGAGTCCAACTTCCCGTCCGAGGCCAACACCCTCCTGAAGAACCTCGAGAACAAGGCCAACCCGTGGGGCATGGCCGAGGACCGGAGGATGGACTGGATCCAGGAGCTCGCCGAGCGGGAGAACCCGGTCGAGGTAGAGGTCGTCGACGACAAGCTGTCGCCGGACACCGAGTACCTGTTCTGGGTCGGCTGCGCCGGCGCCCTGGAGGACCGCGCCAAGAAGACCACCAAGGCCATCGCCGAACTGCTGGACATCGCGGGCGTCAAGTTCGCCGTGCTCGGCGGGATGGAGGCGTGCACCGGTGACCCCGCGCGCCGCCTGGGCATGGAGTACGTCTTCCAGATGCTCGCCCAGCAGAACGTGGAGACGCTGAACGAGGCGGGCGTCACCAAGATCGTGGCCAGCTGCCCGCACTGCTTCAACACGCTCGCCAACGAGTACCCGCAGCTCGGCGGCACGTACGAGGTCGTCCACCACAGCCAGCTCCTGGCCAAGCTGGTGGACGAGGGCAGGCTGACGCCGGTCCAGAGCGTGGACGAGAACATCACGTACCACGACCCCTGCTTCCTCGGCCGCCACAACAAGGTCTACACGCCGCCGCGCGACATCATGGCGAAGGTCCCGGGCGTCAAGACGCAGGAGATGCACCGCCACAAGGAGCGGGGCTTCTGCTGCGGCGCCGGCGGCGCCCGCATGTGGATGGAGGAGCGGATCGGCAAGCGCATCAACACCGAGCGGGTGGACGAGGCGCTGACGACCAACCCCGACACCGTCTCCACCGCGTGCCCGTTCTGCCAGGTCATGCTCGGCGACGCGATCAACGAGAAGAAGTCGCAGGGCGAGGCCAAGGAGTCGCTGGAGGTCGTGGACGTCTCCCAGCTGCTGCTGCGCTCGGTCAAGGGCGAGAGCCCGGCCGAGGGTGAGAAGGCGCCCGCGGAGGCCTGATCCCCTCCGGACCCAGCGCGGGGCCGGTGCCGACCAGCGGGTCGGCACCGGCCCCGCGTGTCGTTACCCGACGCCCTCCAGTCCGCATGCGGCCATTCCTGTGACAGGGCGGATGCCCGGGGTTACCGTTGCCGTGACCTGTTCCCCATCCCCTGGAGGTGCCTGTGGGGAAGCACGACGATCCCTCCCGCTGGGACGGTCAGAAGGACAAGCCACCGCCCCCGCCCACTCCCAACGACGGTGGGAGCGGCGGCGGAAAGCACGAGCGGGACGACGAGTGACCGACGCCCAGACCCTCCGGTCCCGTCTCGCGCAGGGCATGCCCACGGCGTGGCGGGACTCCTTCCAGAGGGTGCCCCGCCACGCGTTCATCCCGGACACCGTCTGGATCAGGGACACCGACGGCCGCCCCCGCCCCTTCCGACGCGAGGACGATCCCGTTCGGTGGCTGGAGGTCTGCTACTCCGACGCCCCGGTCGCGGTCCAACTCGACGACGGGCACGACACCGGATCCGGGTACGTGTCGTCGACGGCCTCCATGCCCACGGTCGTCGCCCAGATGCTCGACGCGGCGGATCTCTCGCCCGGTCTGCGCACGCTGGAGATCGGTACGGGGACCGGGTACAACGCGGCGCTGCTGGCCTCCGTCGTGGGCGTCGAGAACGTCACCACGGTCGAGATCGACGCCGTGCTGGCCGAGCGATCCGCCGCCGCCCTGGAGCGCGCCGGTTGGCCGGTGGAGGTCGTCCATGGCGACGGTGAGAAGGGGTGTCCGGAGAACGCGCCGTTCGATCGTGTCGTGGCCACCGCGGCCGTGCGGACCGTCCCCTACGCGTGGGTCGAACAGACACGTCCGGACGGGATCGTCCTCACCCCGTTCGGAACGGCCTTCCACAGCGGGACCCTGCTCCGTCTCCGCGTCGGCTCCGATGGGACGACGGCTCAGGGGAACTTCGGAGGGGACGCGGCGTTCATGTGGACCCGTGCCCAACGTGCCCCGCACGGAGCCGTCGAGGACCGGGTGCTGCCCGAGCACGAATGCGATGAGCTGACCACCGGTCTGCACCCCTACGAACCGGTCGGCGGTTTCGACGCCAGCTTCGCCGTGGGCCTGCGTGTTCCGGCGATGACCTCCGTCGTGGTGTTCGACGACGACGATCCCGAGTGCGGTTCGTACACGGTGTATCTGATGGATCCCCACGCCGCATCCTGGGCGTCGTGGCGGATAGAGCCGGGCCCGCGCGAGTACACGGTGCGCCAGCACGGCCCACGGCGACTGTTCGACGAGTTGGCGGCCGCCTACGCGTGGTGGAGGGGACTCGGGAGTCCCGCGCACACGCGGTTCGGCCTCACGGTCACGCCGGACGGACAGCACGTGTGGCTGGACGATCCGCAGAACGAGGTGGCGCGTCCGTAGCCGTTCGGACGCTGGTCGCGACCCCTCCCGCTCGGTGGACTCGGCGCGGGATGAACATGCGGAGGCCTCCGACCGCACGGTCGGAGGCCTCCGCGTGTTCGGGCTAGCTCGCCCGGCGGAGCACCTGGAGGACTGCCCTCCACTCCCCGTTGGGGAACCCAAGGTGCCCGGCCGCCCTGTTCTGGGTGTCGCGGATGAGCGTTTCGGCGCCCTCCGACACCTCGACGCACGCGGCTTCGTTAGCGCTGTGGCTGGACTTGTGGAACTCACGGGATGAATACACGACGGCCTACCTCTAGTCGGTGATCATGCTCTTGATCAGATCGATGCTGGCGCTCCTGGACAGGGAGTCGGCGCCGACGCCGTCCGCTGGGTCGCCTCCCACACCTGTGACGCCCGCCCGGGCGGGCACCCCTGTGGGAAGCCCTACGGTCACGATGGCGGCCACACCCCCGGGTGGGGGAGGTGGGACCGGTGATGGACTTCGCCGTCGAGGACTTCCTCGACACCATCCGGTCCGCGCTTGTGGTGCCGGGCGGGACGACGCCCGAAGCCGGGGCGGTCCGCATGGTGATCACCCAGGCGAACGCGGTCGCCGTGGCGATCGCGATCGAGGCAGCGCTGGAGTCCGGCGACGTGGAGGCCGCCACCGACATGCTGTGCTCGGCCATGATCCCCGGACCGCGACGGGAGGCGCCGTGACGCGACACCAGCGCTCCGGAGCCAAGGCACGCGTCGCCGCGGCCATCCGTGGACGGTGGGTCATCAGCGCGCACGACGGCGGCCTGGTGGCCCAGCGTCAGTTGTGTCTGCCCGAGCTCACCGACGACCAGCGTTCGCGCGGCATGGTGAACCGGATCGAGGCCCCCAGCTGGGACGATCTGGACCACCTGCTCGCGGAGCAGGCCCGCCTGGCCGACCCGTAGACCGGCCGTGCCCCGTCGTGGTCCCGTTCTGGGAGGGACGCGAGCCCCGGAACGCGACGTCGGCATGACATTTGTCAGTGCCGCCGCCGGGTGGTTCGGCACGGCGAGGCGGTGACAACGGTGTCTGGTCGGTGTGAAGGCGTTTCGCGAGCATGGTGGACATGACGACGACAGCGCACATCGCAGCCACCGAAGCCCGGTCGACCGCTGACGGACCCGTCGTGGCGGTCCGCGACCTCCGGCAGCGCTACGGCGACTTCGAGGCGGTCAGGGGCGTCTCCTTCGAGATCCACCCCGGCGAGCTGTTCGCCCTCCTCGGAACCAACGGCGCGGGCAAGACCACGACCATCGAGACGCTGGAGGGCTTCCGCCGCCCCAGCTCCGGAACCGTCCGGGTGTTCGGCGAGGACCCCTACGGCCAGCCCGCCGCGATCCGCGAGCGCACCAACGCCGTCCTCCAGGGCAGCGGACTGATGGAGGACCTGACCGTCCGGGAGACCGTCGACCTCGCCCGTGACCTCGCCGCCCAGCCGCGCGGCACCGAGGAGGTCCTGGACATGGTGAGCCTCACCGACAAGCGCGCGGTCGCCGTCCGCCAACTGTCCGGCGGCCAGAAGCGGCGCTTGGACCTCGCCCTGGCCCTGGTGACCACCCCCGAGGTGCTCTACCTCGACGAGCCGACGACGGGCATGGACCCCGAGGCGCGGATCGAGACCTGGCGGATCGTCTCCGAGCTGAAGAAGGACGGCGTGGCGATCCTGCTGACCACGCACTATCTGGAGGAGGCCGAGCGGCTCGCCGACCGGTTGGCGATCATGCACCGCGGCGAGGTGCGCGTCGAGGGCACGTTGGCGGGTGTGCTGGAGGGCTGGGGCGACCGGGTGGCCTTCGCCGTCCCGGAGGACGTCAGCACCGACGACCTGCCCGAACTGGAGGGCGCCGACCTGGCCGTGGAGACCCGGGGCCAGGCTCTCTGGGCGACGTACACGGTGCGCGGCGGCGACGTGGCGGACCGGGCCCACCACGCGGTCGCGGCCCTGCTCGCCTGGGCCGGTGGGCGCGGGACGACCCTGCGCCACCTCCAGGTCCGGGGCGCCTCCCTGGAGGACGTCTTCCTCAGTGTCGCCGACGGCGCCGCCGACCTGGTCTGACCCCGCCCCATCCCTGACGAACCCCGCGCCGCCCCCGGCGCCTTCCACCCGAGGAGCCACCGTGAGCCCCACCACCGCGACCACCGCGTCGGCGTCGACCACCCGACCCTCTCTCAGCTGGGCCCGGCGGACGCTGAGGCTGAGTCGCACCGAGTTCACCCTGTTCGTGCGGTACAAGACCGCCTGGTGGATCCTGTCGATGCCGCTGCTGTTCCTGTTCCTCACCTCCCAGATGCCCGCGTCCGAGGTGCTGGACGGCGTCAGCTCGGCCGAACTGTCCATGGCCGGAGTGATGGGCATCACCGGTGTGTTCGTCGGCGTCGGCCACGCCTCCAACGTCTTCACCGCCCGCCGCGAGTCCCTCGTGCTCAAGCGGCTGCGGGTGAGCGGCGTGCCCCCGCTGGTGATCTTCGGCGCGACGACCGCGATCATCGTCTTCTTCTCGCTGGTCGTCGCGGTCGTCATGGTGGGCCTGATCGCCCTCATGCTCGGCGAGACCCCGGACGACCCGCTCATGCTGGCGGTGGCCGTGGCGCTGAACGCGGCCGTGATGACCCTGGTCGGCCTGCTCCTCACGCCGTACGTGCGCAACGCCGAGAGCGCCCAGATGGTGTCGGTCCTGCCGATGATGGGCCTCCTGCTCGTGGGCGGCGTGTACTTCCCGATGGACTTCCTGCCCGAGGGCGTGCGCCAGGTGGTCGAGCTGCTGCCGGTGGCCCCCACGGTTCAGCTCGCCCAGGCCGCCTACACCGGGTACGACGTGTTCGGTGGATACGCGGGCGCCGAGGTTCCGGGCTACCTCGGTCTGTGGGCGGGGGCGCTGCCCGAGGTGGGCGTGATGCTGGCCTGGATGGTGCTGCTGTCCCTGTTGGTCACGCGAGTGTTCCGCTGGGACCCCCGCCAGCCGTGAGTCCGGTCCGCGAGCGGGGCGGCGCGGTGGGGGCACCCCCTCCTCCGCGCCCTCGCGCGTGTGCGGAGGGGGCGGTGCGGACCCCCGATACTCGAAGGGGCCCGGCGGGTGTCGGGCCGTCACCGGAGGTGGGGAGGCAGGGTGGGCGGCGACGTGAGGGGAGCCCACGGCGCGGACGGGCACTACGGGTTCAAGCTCAGGGCGGCGCGGCTCGTCATCCTGGTGATGGTCCTCAGCGGTGTGTCCGGAGTGCTCATCTGGCCGATGCTCGATCTCGTGATCCGTGCCGAGCTGGAGCACCCGCCCCCCTGGCCGCCCGCTCTGTGCCTGGTCCCCGCCGTGCCCGCGGCCGCGATCCTCTGCGTCATCGTCTGGCGGCGGATCAACACGCGGCGGAACGCGGACCCGTGGCTCTACTGGGGGTCGCTCGGGCTGACCCTGGCCTCGTACGCGCTGATGGCGACCGCGCTGTTCGCCCTGCTCACGGTCGCCATCTGGTGGGGGCTGGCCGTGTTCACCGCCCCGACCCGGCGCACGGCCTGGGTGTCCGCCGCCCTGGTCGTCGTGACCTGGCTGTACCTGCCCCTGTCCCCCGAGGAGCTCTCCGTACCGTGGTTCGCGGTGATGTGGGTCGTCGCGTTCGGCCAGGCGCTGCTGTTGGCGGGCGCCTCCGCCGCCTGCGTGTGGCTGTGGGACGCCACCAGCGACGCGGTGGAGGGCCAGCGGGCGCGGGCCCGGTTGGCGGTGACGGAGGAGCGGTTGCGGTTCTCCCGGGACATGCACGATCTGCTGGGGCACAGCCTGTCGGCGCTCGCGGTCAAGTCCGAACTGGCCGGGCGCCTGCTGGAGGCCGCCCCGGAGCGGGCCGCGGCCGAGATGGCGGAGGTCCAGGCGCTGGCCCGCACCTCCCTCCAGCAGGTGCGGTCCGCCGTGAGCGGGTACCGCGAGGTGCGCCTGGCGGACGAGGTGGAGTCGGCGACCGCCCTGTTGCGCGCCGACCGCACCGAGACCGTCGTCACCGGACTGGACGGGCTGAGCCTGCCCCGGGACACGCAGACGCTGGCCGCGTGGGTGGTGCGCGAGTCGGTGACCAACGTGCTGCGGCACAGCGACGCCACCCGGTGCCGGATCGGCTTCACGTCGACCAGCGACCCCGGCGCGGGGGCGGAGACGCTCGTGGTGGAGGTGGCCAACGACCGGGCGGGAGGCGCGTCCAGGGACCGGACGGTCTTCGGCAACGGCCTGGCCGGGCTGTCCGAGCGGGTCGCGGCGGGCGGCGGCTCCCTGTCGGCGTCGCGGACCGGGGACGGGGGTTTCCTGGTACGGGCGGTGCTGCCCGTGGGGAGGCGGGCGGCGGAGGCCGGGGAGACCGCCCTGACGGAGAGGGGACCGCGGTGACCGACGGACTCGACACGGGCCGGGGCGAGGACGCCGAGGACACGGGAGCCGACCGGAGGGTCCGGGTCGCCCGGCGGGCACTCGTGGCGTCGATGTTCATCGTCGACGCCATGTTCGTCTCCTTCGCGCTCATGGACCTGGCGTCGGCGTCCGTGGCGGGGGTCGCCCTGTGGCCCTCCCTCCTCGCCCTGCCCCTCGCGACCGGGGCGGTCGCCCTGCTCCACGTCCTCTTCCTGGGCAGGCTGGACGGGAGACGCGTGCCCGCCCCCGGCCCGTACTGGGGGGCGGTGGTCCTGATCGTGCTGTGCTGCGCGGCGGTCCAGTCGCCCCTCCACCGCGTGATCCTGCTCGCGCTGTGGTGGTCGATCGCCGTGTTCGTCGCCTCGCGCCGCAGGGGGCTGGCGGTCAGTGCGCTGGCCCTGGCCCTCCCGTGGCTGCTCATCCCGTTCACCCAGGCGGACGTCCAGATCGTCCCGTTCCTCGTGACGTGGGTGCTGGGGATCGCGTACGCGCTCATGCTGTGCGTCGGGATGCTGACCTGCGTGTGGCTCTGGGAGATCGTGAACGACGCGGTGGCCGGACAGCGGGCGCGGGCCCGGTTGGCGGTGACGGAGGAGCGGTTGCGGTTCTCCCGGGACATGCACGACCTGCTGGGGCACAGCCTGTCGGCGCTCGCGGTCAAGGCGGAGCTGGCCTCGCGGCTCGCCGAGCGGGACCGCGAACGGGCGGCCACGGAGATCGCCGAGGTGCGGGCGCTGGCGCGCACGTCGCTCGCGCAGGTGCGCGCGGCGGTCAGCGGTTACCGGGAGATCAGCCTGGCCGAGGAGGTGGAGTCCGTGAGCGCGGTCCTGCGCGCCAACCGGACCGAGGTCACGGTCACGGGACTGGACGGCGTGGACCCCTCACCCGGGTCGGCGGCGCTGGCCGCGTGGGTGGTGCGCGAGGGCGCGACCAACGTGCTGCGGCACAGCGACGCCACCCGGTGCCGGATCGTGTTCACCCGGACCACGGACGCCAGCGTGGGACCGGAGGCGCTGGTGGTGGAGGTGGCCAACGACCGCGCGCGGTCCGGCGAGCGGCGGGAGGCGGCCTCGGGCAACGGTCTGGCCGGGCTGTCCGAGCGGGTCGCGGCGGGCGGCGGCTCCCTGTCGGCGTCGCGGACCGGAGACGGGGGCTTCCTGCTGCGGGCCGTCCTGCCCCGGTGAGCGTGTCCCGCTCCGCCGCGACGGGTGCACCGGTCCCGGCCCCGGTCAGCCCGACCAGAGGCGCTGGAGCGCCGTCCGGGATCCGCGCGGCGTGAACGGGCCGGTGCGCGGCGGCACGAAGGGATGGGGGAGCGTCACCGCTCCGGACACGGGGGTCGGCGCGGGCGGCTGCGGTGAGTCGGGCAGCAGACGCGGCCCCGGGAGGAGGGGGTCCGTGGCCGGCGGCGGCCGACCGTCGCCGGGGCGGGAACCGGGTGGTGGGGGAGCGTTCGTGTCCGGTGGCCGCGCCTCGACCGGACCGGCGGGCGGCGACGGTCGGGCGGGGTCGGGTGCGGCCGGGGATCCGGTGGGGCGGACCACGCCGAGCGCGCGGTCGATCTCGACCGGACTGAGCGGTCCGTCCGCGTCGGCCACGGCGATGAGCACCTCGGCGTACAGCTCGATCTCGTCCAGCGCGACGTGGTCGTGGAGGTGGAGGGCGTCGCGCGGGCGGGCGCCGGGGTCGTGGTCCACGTGCGCACACCTCCCGGATGACAGCGGTGCCGCGGGGTGGGTGAGGGGACGCCCGCTTCCGGTCCGGCGTGGCGCGGGCGCGACGGACCCTGGCCACGGGGCGTGGGATCCCCCAGGCTACGCGGGGCGCGGTCGGCCGCGCATGACCCGTGCGGACCAGTGTCCGGGTCACCCGGTCTAGTCAGGGGCGGAACGGCATCCGCCCCTCCCGTGCCACCGACCGGTACTTTCGTCGGTTCGGGCGGTCAGCGCCAGGTGACGTCCCGGTGCTGGACGGCGTAGCCCGCGTACGCGGTCGGGGTGTGCGCCAGGACGCTCCGGTCGTCGTCGTTCAGCTCCCGGACGGCCCTGCCCGGCACGCCCGCCCACAGCGTGTCCGGGGGCACCGTCTTGCCGGGGGGAACCAGGGAGCCGGCGGCGACGAGCGCGCCCCTGCCGACACGCGCGCCGCCGAGGACGATCGCGCCGATCCCGATGAGCGCGCCCTCCTCGACGACCGCCCCGTGCACCATCGCCCTGTGGCCCAGGCTGACGTCGTCGTGCAGGATCGCGGGCTGGCCGGGGTCGGAGTGCATCCCGCACTGGTCCTGGATGTTCACCCTTCGGCCGACCACGATGTCCTCGGTGTCGGCGCGCAGGACCGATCCGTACCAGACACTGCTCTCGGCGCCGAGCCGGACGCGGCCGACGACGACCGCGCCGGGGGCGACCCACGCGGTGGGGTCGATCTCCGGCTCGCCGAACGGAGCCCCGCCGATCATCGGTCCCGCGCCGCCCGGGCGACCGTTCGCCGTGGTGTCCATTTCAGGTCCTCCATACGTGCTGTTGGCATTCGGGCTGCTGGTGTATGCGTGATTTTCGTGAAAGGTGGGGGAGGAGTTGACCGCTCAGCCCCCGCCCGGGGATGATCGCGCTTACCTTAGTAAGAACGTGACCAGCGGCCACACGGTGATGTACCCGTCAGGGATATTGACGCGGTCGTGTCACCTGGGTCTACCGTGGTCGCCTGGACGGTGTCCACGACGTGACGTTCCGTGCGTGGCCGGTTCCCCCATCCGGTCGGCGCGGCGAGGCGAGACCTCCCGCGGGCGCGACCCGGTTCACGGGTCCGGCGGGTGTCTCGCCGACAACTGGGTACGGGGCAACTCACCTTCTGCGACGTGCAGTCGGACGGTGTTAAGGACATGAAGGGCACATGAGCGAAATGTTGCCGGGCGGCGGACTGCAGCAAGACAGGTTTCCGACGGTGCGCAAGGGCGGCTACGACAAGGCGCACGTCGACGACTACTTCGTACGGATGGACAACCAGTTCAAGGACCTCCGCGAGCGCTTGCAGCGGATGGACGACGAGCTGGAGCAGTACAAGCGCGACCTCGCGATCGCTCGGGAGAAGGCCCAGGTCAAGCCTGAGCACGAGCAGATAAGCGAGCGGATGGCCGAGATCCTGAGGATCACCGAGGAGGAGGCCGCGGACCGCCGAGCCAAGGTCGCGGCCGAGGTCGAGGAGACCCGGCAGAAGGCCGAGGAGGAGATCACCAAGCGGCGCAAGGACTCCGAGCGGGAGGCCGAGCGGATCGTGTCCTCCGCGCGCACCGAGGCCAACGAGATGGTCTCCAGCGCGAAGAAGGAGGCCGACCAGCTGCGCGAGCAGGCCAAGACGGAGGGCGACCGCCGTCTGAACGAGGCCGAGGCGCGGGCCAAGAAGATCCACGACACCGCGGACCGCAGGCTCGCGACCCTGACCGCGACGCACGCCGAGGCGCTCCGCCGCCTGAAGGACATGCACTCGACGCTGGCCGACCTGGTCGCCGCCGAGGACAAGGCGGGCGCGCTGGAGACGGGTCTGAGCCGTGAGGAGAGCGTCACTGCGGCGCCCGACCCCAAGGCGGCCAAGCCCGCCGTCGGCGCCGCCAAGGAGCCGAAGGACGTCAGGCCCGCGGGCGCCGCCAAGGCGGCCCCGGCGGCCAAGCCCGTTCCGGCTGCCAAGCCCGCTCCGGCCGTGAAGCCCGCGGAGGCGGCCAAGCCCACCGACGCCCCGAAGCCGACCCCGGCCGCGAAGCCGGGGTTCGGTGACGAGGCGACCACGAAGCTGACCCCGGTCCAGCCCGAGTCGGACGAGGCGACCGTCCGGATCACGCCGGTGTCCCTGCCCGGCCCGGGCGCGCAGGAGGGCGCCAAGGGTTCCGACGCGGCTCCGCGTCCGCCGCAGGCCGCTGCTCCGCCCACCGGCGCCCCGGTGCCCGGTGTCCCGGCTCCTGGCGCTCCGGCTCCGGGTGGCCCCGGTGCGCCGAGCGGACCGCAGCAGCCGATCACGCCGCCCGGCGGGGCCGCCGACACGGACATCACCGGCGTCTACAACCGTCCGGAGCCCCCCCAGCCGCCGAAGGGCGACGAGGGCGTGCGGATCTTCCGCAGGGAGTAGCGGCCACGTCCGCACCCGGACCGGTCACCGGGTACAGGGGGCGGGACCAGCGGTCCCGCCCTTTGGTGTTTTGTGGCCAGTTGTAGGCCGAAGTCCGCCTTGTCGCAGGCTGTCGGCTACGATGCCGTCAGCCATGATGATACGCGCGGCCATCCGGTCCGACCTCGGGGCGATTCTGCGTCTGCTCAGGGAACTCGGCGACCCCGGCGACACGCAGAGCGCACACGTCCGCATGTCCTCCGCGGCCGTGCGCGCCTGGACGCGCATGGAGAGCGACCCGGACCGCACGGTGCTCGTCGCCGAGGAGCGCGGGCAGATCATCGGCACCCTGGACCTGCTGATCGTGGCGAACCTGACGCACGACGCCCAGCCCTGGGCCGTGGTCGACAACCTCGTGGTCGACCCGCCGCGGCGCGGCGGCGGCATCGGTCGGGCGCTGATGGAGGACGCCCTGGACCGCGCGACCAGGGCCGGCTGCTACAAGGTGGAGCTGCTCGCGCACGAGAGCCGCGACCGTGCCTCGGGGTTCTCCGCCGCGCTCGGTTTCGACGCCTCCCACGAGGGGTTCCGCCGCTATCTCTAGGGCGTGTCACCGCCGTGGTCCGGAGAGTCGTTCAGGCCGTGGGCCAGTGGTCGCGGTACACCCGGTCCCGGGCGTCGAAGTTCTCGACGTACGGGACGGGTCCGGGGGCGCCGACAGCCACCGACACGGTCGTGGTGATCAGCTCTTCGTCCGGCGTTTCGGAGGCGATGCTTTCGGCCATCGCGGCGATCTTGCCGCCATACTCATCGCACACCTGTTCAGAGGTCAGGTAACGTTGGCCGCCGCCATCGACGACGAAACCGTCTTCTTCCATCCAGGCGGTTTCGATGAGCTTGTACATGTGGAGCATTTCCAGGATTTGCGCGGCTCTGGTGTGCGGGTTGTGGTCCTCGGCCTGGCGCACCGGAACCCACAGCCTACCCACATTTCATCCCACAGTTCCCGCAGGCCAGGGGAGCCCGCGCGACGACGGCGCGGACCCCTACGACGATTTCTGGGAAACTGTCGTCAAGCTCCTCGAACATCACTGCCTCGTGTCACGTGAAGTGTTCCGGTGAGTGATCGCCCCTCCGGGGTGTCGGCGGTTCTCTTGTACGTCTCACCCGGAAGCATACGCCTCTCCGCCGGTCGGCGTCAGGGTTTCGCGAACAGGGAATCCCCTCGCGGGACGGGCGAGGGGGCTGGTCACTCCGCTGATCCGGTGTTTTTGCGCTTGTTGGCATTGAAGCGTGCTTTCTTCTGACGATTCCCGCACGTGTTCATGTCACACCATTTGCGGGTGCGGCTTTGGCTGGTGTCGAAGAAGGCGGCTCGGCAGCTCGGTGATGCGCACAAGGCCAGTTTTCCGTCTCGTTCGCCCGCGATGACGCTGATCGCGTCGGCGGCGATCACGCTGAGGGCGTCTTCCACACGGGAGGTCGAACTGAGCCGCCATCGCCGCTTGCCCTCGGGGGTCAGGATCGCGGCGGCCCGACCTCCGGCGCTGCGGTCATTGATGACGTGGACGGCGGATGCGGGGAGAGCGTCCTGGATCGCGACCGCCGTCGCGGCGGCGTGAATCGACTCCCTCAGTTCCCGAGCGAGGTCGAGCTGGGCGGTGGTGCAGGAGTCCACGGCGAGGCCGTTGACCGCCAGCCAGTCGACGAGCCGGTGCGGCGTGGGAATGCGCTCCACGGCGTTGCCCTGACGCTCCGTCAGAGTCGCCGTGAAGCTGGTCGCCAGCACGTTGCCGAGGCGGAAGTCAGGGAACCCAGCACGCATGGAACCACCTTAGCTGGTTGCACGCTGACATGACGCCATGCTAGAACCGGCTTAGACGGTTCCGCGATGGCCAGGAGGTCTCATGCCCCGCCCAACCAGTGACGTGCGAGCATGTGAAGCCCACGCGACCGACGCTGACCTCGACGATCTGCGCGCGCGACTGGCCGCGGCGCGACTGCCGGAGGCCGAGACGGTCCCTCGCGCCGCGCCCGACCCCCGCCGATGGGAACAGGGCGTTCCCCTCGCCGACCTCGTCGATGTCGTGAACTACTGGCGCACCGGGTACGACTGGCGGTCGTTCGAAGCGCGCCTCAACCGGATCGGCCAGTTCCGCACGATCATCGATGGCCTGGGAATCCATTTCCTGCACCGCCGATCCGTGCGCGCGGACGCCACTCCGGTGATCCTGACGCACGGCTGGCCCGGCAGCATCGCTGAGTTCATCGATGTGGTGGACGATCTGGCGGATCCGAAGAATGCGGACGCGCCAGCGTTCCACGTCGTGGTCCCGTCGCTGCCAGGCTTTGGTTACAGCGACAAGCCCGCCGCCACCGGGTGGGGAACCGAGAAGATCGCGGCCGCATGGGTGGAACTGATGGGAAGGCTCGGCTACAGCGAGTTCGTAGCCCATGGCGGCGACTGGGGAGGCAATATCACCACGGTTCTCGGCGGCAGGTTCCCGGAGCACGTTCTCGGCATCCACACGACGTTCGCCGAGGCGCCGCCCGGGTTGACGACGGACGGGCTGACGGCGATCGAGCGCGAGTGGACCGAGGAAACCCGAGATTTCTGGCGACACCGCGCGGCGTACGCGAAGCAGCAGGCGACCCGACCGCAGACCATCGGCTACTCGCTCGTCGACTCGCCGGTCGGGCTCCTCGCCTGGATCCTTGACAAGTTCGCTGAGTGGTCAGACACCGAGGACAGCCCGTTCGAGACGATGTCCAGAGATAGGATTCTTGACGATGTCACCCTCTATTGGCTGACGCGGACCGGCGCGTCGGCGGCCCGGATCTACTACGAGAGCCATAACTCGCTCGATCCCGAACTTCGGGTCGACGTCCCGTCGGCGATCAGTATGTATCCCCGGGACATCGAGAAGTGTCCGCGCCCCTGGGCGCGGGAACGGTACCGGCGGATCGTCCGATGGAGGTCGCCCGAGCGCGGGGGACATTTCCCGTCGCTGGAGGTTCCCGAGTACTTCGTCGAAGATCTGCGAGAAGGTCTCGCGGCAGTGCTGGCCGCTCGTCGGTGAACGCGGCCCGGCACTCGATCACCGCCTGACCCGACATCTCTCAGCCGCGCGCCCGCGCCCGCTCCGCGTTGGCGATGATCGCGGCCCGCAGCCACTCGGCGGCACCGGGCGCGGTGTTCTCCTCGATGCCCTGCCGGAACCTCTCGTCCTGGACGTAGAGTTCGCTCTTGCGCACGTGGAACTCGTGGTCCATCGCGTAGAACCACCGCGACACGTGGAGCCGGGACGCCTCCGCGACGTCCATCGCCGCCGTGCCGCGCGGGTCCGCCCCGACGGCCATCAGTTCGCGGATCCTCGCCTCGATCGCGGCGTTGTCCCGGTTGATCCGCTCCCACTCGGCCCTGCCGTACTCCGCGACGCGCCGGGCGGAGTCGGCGTAGGCCTCGGAGTCGCCCCACCGGTGTTCGACCTCGTCGAGGTACTCCTCCTCGCGGTCCGCGAAACCACCCCAGACCTCGCGCTTGTCCTCGGCCGAGAGCGGTGACCTCATCCTTCTCCGTGTCATGCCGTCACGCTAGGGCCTGACGCCGCGTCAGGGTCAAGCGACACCGCCGCTACCTCCGACCGTCCGGCTGGGGTGTGTCGCCGCCGCGCAGCGGCACCCCCCGCATGCACAGCACCGCGAGCAGTCCGAGTACGGCGACCGGGACGCCCGCGACGAACACGCCCTGCATGGCGTGGTCGAACGCGCCCACGATCGCCGCCCGGACGGGTTCCGGCAGCGAGTGCACCAGCTCCGGCGACCCCTGCGCCGCCTCGGCCGCGCCCGCCCAGTCCTGGGCCGCCTCGTCCGAGGGCGCCGAGGCCGCCGCCGCGCCCAGCTCCGCGTTGAGCCGGGCCACCATCACGGCGCCCAGCGCGGCCACGCCCGTCGAGCCGCCGAGGTTGCGGAAGAAGGTGAGGGTGGCCGTCCCCGACGCCAGGTCGGCGGTGGGCAGGGCGCTCTGGGCGGCGAGCAGCAGGAGCTGGAGGTTGAGCCCGATCCCGAGGCCGACCAGCGCCTGCCCCGCGACGACCGTGGCCAGTCCCGGTAGCGCGGGGCTGGCGCTGAGGACGGCGAAGCCGGTGACGGCCAGGGCCATGCCCACGACCGTGTAGCCCTTCCACCGGCCGTTCCCGCTCACCGCGAAGCCCGAGCCGATCGACGTGACGAGGAACGAGACCACCAGGGGCAGGGTCATCAGCCCGGAGACCGTCGGGGACATGCCGTGCACCATCTGGAGGTACTGCGGCAGGTAGATGATCAGGCCGAACATCATCACGCCGACGCAGACCGAACCGGTCGAGGCCAGGACGAACGTGCGGTCGCGGAACAGGCGGGCGGGGACGATGGGGTCGGCGGCGCGCCGTTCGACGAGGACGGCGGCGACGGTGAGCAGCAGCGCCCCCGCACCCAGGGCGACGGCGGTGGGCGAGGTCCAGGGGATCTGCGTGCCGCCCAGGCTGAGCAGGACGATCAGCGTGCTGGCCGCGCTGAACACCAGCCCGGCGCCGGTCCAGTCGACGGGGGCGCTCCGGCGGGGCCGGGCGGGCAGGTTGAGCATGACCTGGATGACGGCGAAGGCCACGACGGCCAGGGGCACGGTGATGAGGAAGCACCACCGCCAGCCCAGCGGGCTGTCCACGAGGAATCCGCCCACCAGCGGACCCAGGACGGTGGAGACGCCGAAGACCATCCCGATCAGACCGCTGTAGCGGCCGCGCTCGCGGGGCGGCACGACGTCGGCGAGGATGATGTTGGGCAGCGTGGCCAGGCCGCCGACGCCCAACCCCTGGAGCGCGCGGGCCGCGATCAGCGCGTTGACGTCCTGGGCCGTCCCGGCGGCGAGCGAGGCGACGATGAAGACGCCCAGCGCGATCTGGAAGAGGAGCTTGCGGCCCCACACGTCCGAGAGCTTGCCCCAGACGGGCGTGGACGCGGTCATCGTCAGCAGGGCGGCGGTGGCGACCCAGGCCAGGCGGTCCTGGCCGCCGAGTTCGCCCATGATCGTCGGCAACGCGGTCCCGATGATCGAGTTGGTGAGCATCGAGGTGAGCATGGCCAGGACCAGTCCGACCATGACGCGGCGCACGGTCCGCCGGGACGCCGCGGCGTCGGGTGGGGCCGGCGGGGGCGTCGCCGCGGCGTCGACGGTCGGGGCGGGGGCGGGGGCGGGTCGGGTCCCGGGTTCCGTGACGGGGAGTCCGCCTCCGGGTTCGCGCTCGTGCCGTACCGACTGTTCCATGGGTCCCCCGAATCCGGACGCGGCGAAGCCCCGCGGCTGAGTGCCGGGGGCGGGGCGTCCGTGATCCGGTATAGGTAAACGCTGTTGACCTGTCAAATCAGTATCTGTGCCGCCGAATCGGTATGCGAGCGGTCGGTGAAGGTGTCAACCTGGATATCTCAGAGTCAGTCCGCGTCCGCCGAAGGGTGTGCACATGGTCCGTCCGGAGGAAACCGGAGGCGGCTCCGCGCCGGCGCGCGGTCGTGAGGCGACGCGCGCCCGCATCCTGGAGAGCGCCCGGGAGCTGTTCACCAGCGAGGGGTACGGCGCGGTCTCGTCGCGGATGATCGCCGCGCACGCGGGGGTCAACGTCGCCCTGATCAACCGCTACTTCGGTGCCAAGCGCGGACTCCTGACCGAGATCCTGCGCGAGGACGGCGTCTTCCCCGGCCTGATCGAGGGCGATCCCGACACCCTCACCCGCCGCCTCGCCGAGCACGCCGTCGGCCGTCTGCACGGCGAGGGCACGCCGTTGCAGCGCGCGCTCGACCACTCCTCGGGGGACCCCGACCTCCAGGCCGTGTACCAGGGGCGGCTCAAGTCCGCCATGCTCGAACCCCTCTCCGCCTACCTCGGCGGAGAGCACGCGCCCGTGCACGCCTCGCTGGTGGCGGCCGTGCTCCTGGGGTTGACCCGGGTGCGGCTGATCGAGGGGGCGACGGCGCTGCGGGCGCACGACCGGGAGCGGCTCACCGACCGGGTCCAGGCCCTGTTGGACCTGTGCCTGGAGGAGTTCGAGGCCGACGGGGGCTGACCCGGAACGGGCGCGTTTCGCGGGTCCGGGGCTTGTCGGCACGTGCATCTGCCTGAGACGGTGCTCGTGCAGTGCCACGAGCGGTTGTCGAGGAAGCAATAGGAAACAAACTTAACGATTCTGGTGGGTACGGCGTATCGTGGTCACACCGGAACACGGCCGGAGGCTCGCCGAACGGGTGCTGCGCGCACCGCGAACGGAGGAACAGTGCAGTCCGAGACCGTTCTCACCGGCGGACGCGTGGTCGACGGGACCGGCGTCCCCGCCCGCGCGGCGGACGTCGTCCTGGCGCGCGGCCGCATCCGCCACATCGCCCCGTCCGGGACCGCTCGGACCACGGGTGAGGTCGTCGACGTCGGCGGGCTCGTCGTCGCTCCGGGCTTCATCGACATGCACGCCCACTCCGACCTCGCCGTGCTCGCCGACCCCGCCCACGAGGCCAAGGTCCTCCAGGGCGTCACCCTGGAGGTCGTCGGACAGGACGGCCTCGGCTACGCGCCCGTCACCGACGCCACCGCCGACGAGATCCGCGGCCGCATCGCCGGGTGGAACGGCACCCCCGACCTCGACCACACCTGGCGCGGGGTCGGCGAGTACCTGGACCTCGTCGACCGCGGCGCCCCCGTCAACGTCGCCTGCCTCGTGCCGCACGGCAACGTCCGCATGGCCGTCGTCGGAGACGGGGACCGCCCGCCCACACCCGACGAGACCGAGCGGATGCGCGCGATCGTCGCGCGGGGCCTGGACGAGGGCGCGCAGGGCCTCTCCACCGGCCTGACCTACACACCCGCCATGTACGCCACCGACGACGAGCTCGTCGACCTCCTCGAACCCGTCCGCGCGGCGCACGGCTACTACTGCCCCCACCACCGCAACTACGGCTCCCGCGCCGTCGAGTCCTACCAGGAGTGCCTCGACGTCGCCCGCCGGGCCCACGTGCCCCTCCACCTCGCGCACTGCCACGTCAACTTCCCGCGCAACCGCGGTCGCGCCCCCGAGGTCCTCGACGCCATCGACGAGGCCACCGTCCGCTACGGGCTCGACGTCACCCTGGACAGCTACCCCTACACGGCCAGCGCCACCCACCTCGCCGCGCCGCTGCCCAGCTGGGCCCAGGAGGGCGGTGCGGCGGCCACCGTGGCGCGCCTGCGCGACGACGGGATCCGCGCCCGCGTCCTGCACGAGATCGAGGTCGAGGGCACCGACGGCAACCACGGCGTCCCCCTGGACTGGTCCACCCTGGTCGTCACGGGGGTCGGCGACCCCGCGCTGTCCTGGGCGGTCGGCTCGTCCGTCGCCGACCTCGCCGACCGGCGCGGCGGGAAGCCCGGCGAGCTCTACCTCGACCTCCTCGTCGCCGACGAGCTGCGCTCCGGCTGCCTGATGGACGTCGGCAACGAGGAGAACATCCGCACCATCATGCGGCACAGCTCCCACACCGGGGGCAGTGACGGGATCCTCGTCGGGGACCGGCCGCACCCGCGCGGCTGGGGCACGTTCCCCCGCTACCTCGGCCACTACGCGCGCGACCTGGAGGTGTTCACGCTGGAGGAGTGCGTCCGCCACCTCACCTCGAGGGCCGCCCGCAGGCTCGGCCTCGCCGACCGGGGCGTGGTGCACGTCGGGGCCGTCGCGGACCTGGTGGTGTTCGACCCCGACACCGTCGCGGCCGGAGCCACGTACGAGGAGCCCCGTCGCGCCCCGGTGGGGATCGAACACGTCCTCGTCGGCGGGGAGTTCACCGTCCGGGACGGCCGCCGGACCGACCGCCTGCCGGGCCGGTCCGTGCGCGGGGGCGTCAGCCGATGACGATGGCGCCCGCCAGGACCGGGTCGCCGAACCGCACGGCCCCGTGTCCGGAGGCGAGCGCCCGGCTGCCCTGGCAGCTGGTCCCGGAGAAGAGCGCGAACCGGACGCCCGCCTCGGAGTCGACCTCCACGACGCCGCCCTGACCGGTCTTGAGGGTCCGGCAGCCGCCGTTGCGGACCGTCTGCTCGAACCCCGACTCGAACGTGACCCGCACCGTGGAGGAGTCGTCCTCCCTGTTGGTCAGCCCGGACACCGCTCCGGCGATGGTGGCGGACATGGTGGCGAGGTTGGCTGGGCGGATCGGCACGGGGTTCCCCTCTTCGGCCGTGCCGGCACGGGCACGGGGGTGGTTACTCTGTGTCATTCAGCTACAGGATCAGATGAAAGGGCGGGAACTCCGACGGAGTGTCGGGCGATTGATAGGCTCGGGCCGACCGAGCGGAAGAGGAGGCGCCCACCGTGACCCTCCTGCTCGCCGTGGTCGAGGCGCTCCTCCTGGGCCTGTTCCCGACCGAACTCGTGCCCCTGCCGGGCTCCTTCGCCCTGCTGGCCGCCGTCGGCGCGGTCCTGGCCCTGCACTTCCTGGGCGCCCTCGCCCCCTGGCCCGCCGCCGACTCCGCGAGCACGGTGGCGCGCGCGATGCGCCGCAGGTCCGAGCGCCTGCCCGTGCTCACCCTGTGCGACCCGGACGCGGCGGGCAGACCCCGCCCCAGAGCCCCGGGACCGGCCCTTCCGGCCGCTCTCTGACCCCTCCCGCGCGTTCCGCGCGCCCGTTCTCCGAGCGGCCAGACGTCTGAACCACCCCACCCAGACGAAGGGCCTCACCCTTGTACGGATTCGGGCCGATCGCGGCCGCCGTGTCCCTGCTGTCGGCGGTGCTCGCCGCCCTGACCGCGTTCCTCACACCACTCGTCGGAGGGATCGCCGCCGGAGCCGCCGTCGTCACCCTCACGATCCTCGTCCGCCTGCTCCTCCTCCCGCTGGGCGTCGCCCAGGTGCGGGCGGAGAAGGCCCGGGCCCGCCTCGCACCCCGACTGGCCGAACTCACCGCCGAGTACCGGAACGACCCGGCCAGGCTGGTCGACGAACAGCGGCGGGTCTACGCCGAGGCGGGAACCTCGCCGCTGGCGGGCTGCCTGCCGAGCCTGGCCCAGACGCCGGTGCTCATCTGCGTGTACGGGCTGTTCACGGGTGCGGCGGTGGCGGACGAGCCGCTGCTCGCGCACACGTTCGGCGGCGTCGAGCTGGGGGCGACCCTGGGCGCGGGCGCGGACGGGACCCTGGTCGCCCCGGTGTTCGCGCTGCTCCTGGCGCTGCTCGCCCTGGTGGCGTGGGCCAACCGCCGCTACCTCACGCTGCCCGCCATGGGGGACGCCCGGTCACCCGTGGCGGGGGCGGTGTCGTGGATCGGGTTCACGCCCGTCGTGATGGCGGCCTTCGTGCCGCTGGCCGCCGGGCTGTACCTGGCGACCACGACGGCCTGGACGCTGGGGGAGCGTCTGCTGCTGCGCCGCCTGCTGTCCTGACGGGGGCCGTCACCTCGCGGAGCCCCCCGGCCGGGCCAGGCGGGCCACGGCGAGCAGGAACAGCCCGCAGGCGGCGACCAGGACCCACCCCGGACGGGACGCGTGCGCGAGTCCCTCCGGGGCGGCCCCGGCGACCAGGCCGCCCGCGACGGCGATACCGAGCGCGGCGCCCAGCTGGCGCGCGGTGGAAGTGATCGCTCCGGCCACGCCCGCGCGTTCGGCGGGAAGCCCGCTGACCGCGGTGTCGGTGATCGGGGCGTTGGCGAAGCCGAATCCGACGCCGATGAGCGCGTAGGCCGTCAGCAGCAGCGGCACCCCCGTGTCCTGGTCGAGCCCGACCAGGCAGAGTCCGCCCGCCGCGATGAAGGCCCCGGCCAGCAGGAGCGGTGGCCGGGGTCCGACGCGGCCGACCAGGTAGCCGGACAGCGGCGCGCAGACGGTCGCCCCGACGGCCATCGGCAGGACCGTCAGCCCGGCGTCCAGCGGTGTCCAGCCCCGGCCCTGTTGCAGGTAGAGGGTGTTGAGCAGCAGGGCCGCGTTCAGGGCGACGAAGACGGCCACGGCGCCCAGGACCGCTCCGCCGAAGGCCGGGCGCCGGAGGAGGCGCGGATCGATCAGCGGTTCGCGTCGGCGGGACTCGATCCACACGAAGGCGACCGTCGCCACCGCGGCCAGCGCGTACCCGGCCAGCGCCACGGGCGAGGTCCACCCCAGATGCGGCCCCTCGATGAGGACGCCGACCGAGACCGCGACGACCGCGATCAGCAGGACCTGACCGGGGATGTCGAGCCGCCGCGGTCGCCGCGCGCGGGATTCGGGGACGAACACGGCGGTGAGCACGAGGGCGGCCACGATGACGGGGGCGTTGATCCAGAACAGCGACCGCCAGCCGAGCCCCTCGACGAGCGCTCCGCCCACGAGCGGACCGGCGGCCATGCTGAGCCCGAAGACCGAGGCCCACACACCGATCGCCCGCGCCCGCTCCCTGGGGTCGGGCATCGCGTTCACCACGATCGCCAGGGCCACGGGGCTGAGCATCGAGGCGCCGATCCCCTGCACGGCGCGGGCCGCGATCAACGCGCCCGCCGACGGGGCGAGCGCGCAGGCGAGCGAGGCCGCGCCGAAGACCGCCAGACCGATCTGGAACACCCGTCGGCGGCCGAACCGGTCCGCCAGGGCGCCGGAGGAGATCAGGAGACCGGCCAGGACGAGGGTGTAGGCGTCGACCGTCCATTCGAGGCCGCGGACGCCCACCCCCAGGCCGTGCCCGATCGCGGGCAGGCCCACGTTGACGATGGTGGTGTCCAGCCCGACCAGGAACATGCTGAGGCAGCAGACGGCCAGGACCGTCCATCGTCTGCGCACGCTGAGGGCGGGCTGGGAGGAGTGGCTGGTCGCGGTCACGGTTCGCCTCACGGGTCCGGGAGTATCGGCCCGCCCATGGTGGGGGCGGACCGCGCTCCGCGGCCAGCGAACGTGCCAGGACGGCACACCGCCGGGGTCAGAACTCCACGGTGACGCAGGCGAGGCGGTCTCCGGCGGTGCCCGCCTCGCCCGGTTCGGTCATGGTGTGGTGGTCGTGGAGGACGAACGCGTTGGCCTCGCCGTCGCGGAACTCCCACGGGACGGTGGTGGCGGCGAAGCCGTTGCCGTCCTCGTCGCTGGTGAAGTCCAGCCACACCTCGTTCTCGGGGTTGGCGTAGGCGGGGTCGGTCGACGGCTCGCCCCCGCCCGCCGCCGGGTCCGCCTCGTCCTGGTAGTGCGGGCCCGCGTCCGCGGGGTCCTCGCCGCAGGGCTGGGTGTGCACGTGCGCGCCGAAGTCGCGGTCGGCCTCCAGGCCCGTCCCCGTGAACTGCACGTACGTCTCGCCGTTCTCGACGCGGACCTGGATGTCGGAGGTGGCCCCCTCCGGGACGGCGGTCTCGTCGTAGGTGATGGCGGCCTCGCTCTGGCCGGGCGGCATGAAGATGGACGCGGTCACACTCGGGGAGGCCGTCGGGCGCAGGGTCGGCGCGTCGGTGGCGGCGGTGTCGTTCCCCTCGGTGTCCGTGCCGTCGTCGGCGCATCCGGTGGCGATGAGCGCGGTCAGTACCAGACCGACGGTGAGCGAGGTCGTGCGCATGACGGGACTCCCGGTGTGGTCGCAGTGGTCCACCGCAACGTTACCCAAGGTGTCACGGGGACGACTCAACGTGCGAATCGTGGTGCGTCGGGGACGGGAAGGGGGACCTGAGATCGAAGGCCTCGGGGGAGGGGCCGTTGTCGCGCAGCAGGTCGAGTCGGCGCCCGCCCTCCTCGACGGAGGGGATCGTACCGGCAGGAATCCACCACAGCACCACGTACGCCTCCCGCATGTGCTCGAACCACTCGCGCCGCCGTCGGAGGTAGTCCAGGTGATCGGTGCGGTAGGTGAAGTTCCACAGGGCGTCGACGTCCTCCCACACGGAGAAGTTCAGCAGCAGGTCCTCGCCGAAGGGCCGCACGGCGGTGGCGTCCTTCTCGCCGTCCTCGACGAACCGCCAGACGAAGCCGGGGGAGGCGTCCGCGAGCGCGTTGATCGGGTCGAGGGCGTCGGCGAAGTCCTTCATCGAGGGGTCGTCGAGCGGCGCGCGGAGGGTGGCGATGTTCATCTGGGCGAGGTGGTACGCGGATGCGGGGGTGGAGGTGTCCATGGGGGACAGGACACCATGGCGGGCGCTTCTATGTCAATCTTCATTGTTTTTGGAAACCACCACGCAGCACCGGCCCGGAGTCGGATCCATCCGGGCGCGCCCGCCGTCCTCGCCCCGGGCCTCCAGCGCTCCGCGCAGCAGCTCCAGGTTGAGCCCGCAGGCCAGGGGAGGGAACTCCCGGGCGAGGGTGTGGAACGGGCAGTTCCGCAACCGGAGACCGTCCCCGGTGTCCTCGGGCTCGTAGCCGCGCTCCCGCAGGAACTCGGGCAGCGGAGCGGCGCCGCTCGCCGCCCCGATCCGCCGCCCCTCCGCCCTGGCCGCGCCGTGCAGGGCCTCCTCCGCCCCGTGCCGCTCGACCGCCTCCGCGAACAGGCGCGCGGCCAGCTCGTAGTCGCGGGGCGGCAGGTTCAGGGACAGCTCCCTCTCCGAGCGCCGGTAGAGCTTGGCGGGGCGGCCCGAGCCCGGGCCCTCGCGCCCGCTCACCTTGCGCCGCGTCACCTCCAGCAGGCCCGCGTCCACCAGCCGGTCGAGGTGGTGGGCGGCCAGGGTGCGCTGGAGTCCGAGCGCGTCGGCGGCCCGGCCCCGGCTGACGTCGTCGTCCGAGGCGGCGACGTACTCGTACAGTCGGCGCCGCACGGGGTCGGCGAGGGCGTGGGCGGCGTCGATCGAGGCGTGGTCCATACGTCCATTCTGCGTCCGCCGCCCGACCCGGCGCGGGGTGGCAGACTGGAGCCGACCCACGACCCCTGCTGAACAGGCGACATGCGAACCATCAGACGCGGCGGCGAGCACGAGACCGAGGTTCGCAAGTCCCGGTTCATCTGCGCGATGTCGTGTGGGGGAGCAAAACCAGGGTCTCTACCTGGGGTGGAACCGTCATGACCCCCGCTGGGGTCAGCACGAAGTCAGCACGGTCCCAGAAGTGATGACTCTTCCGCTTCTCCGGAAGGCTTGCCGAACACGGCGTTGAGGGTCGTACGTGCCCGCTCGCCAGAGGCGGGGATGTAGTGCCGGTAGGTCCGGTAGGTCACGTTCACATCCCTGTGGCCCAGCCAGGATGACACGTCCGTGAGGGGCACGCCAGCGGCCAGAAGGGTCGTGGCGTAGTAGTGGCGTAGGCCGTGGGGGTTGAAGTCCTCTGGCAGGCTCTCAACCTTCTTCACCGCACTCTTCCAGGCGTCCCGGATGTTGTTGTTGTGCACGTACCCGCCCTTGCGGCGCGCCTTCACCAGGTAGCCGCCACTGTGGGTCTCCCGCTGGGCAGCCTCGGTGATGGCCTCACGTGTCCAGTCCGGGAGGGGGATGTTCCGGAAGTCGCCCGGTTTGCGATGCTTGAGCGGGCCGAGGAAGATTTCTCCGTCCTCCCTTACGACCTGTTCCTTCACGCGGTAGAGTCCGGATTCTTCGATGACGTTTCCCTCATTGACCGCCCAGGGCCCCGGAGTTCTCGCGCTACGCCGGAGAAGACACGAACGCCGGATTCGAGCAGGTCGGGCAGGGATGACCGAACCCGGACACGCGAAA